>NZ_JAIZQG010000027.1:0-85833 GCF_020419965.1 Burkholderia sp. AU39826 | reverse complement strand
TTGCCTGATGACCATAGCGAGTCGGTCCCACCCCTTCCCATCCCGAACAGGACCGTGAAACGACTCTACGCCGATGATAGTGCGGATTCCCGTGTGAAAGTAGGTAATCGTCAGGCTCCCTAAGCCAGAAACCCCCGCCCGACAAGGCGGGGGTTTTTGCATTTGAGCGGCGCGAAATGTGCGTGGAGCAGATAAGGCTCGATTTAATTAGAGCCAGACGGCATCACTCGCTTGCCAGGAATTCTTGTTGGCTGGCGATTAGCGAGGCGCCACATGCAGTCTTCATCCCGTCCAGCGCAACAGGGCGGCCTTCAATCGTGTACTGGCTGGAGCCCTGAACGATCGGGTAGGTACCTTGGCATTTCGGGCACAGGACCATATGGCCGATACCGGATGCCGGTCGGCCGTTCAAGTTCGAAAGGCCGAAGCCGTCGAGCACTGTGCCGCCGTGATCCGTTGTGTCGCCTTTGCGGATAATGGGTTTCATCGAAGAGTCTTGGCGAGTTGGACTATTTCGGCATTCTTACTAAGCTTACCGACTTCGGGCGGCGAGCTGCAAAGCGGGATCCCCACTGCACCACGTTGATTCAGATCGCCCAACTCGAACCCTCAAATTCGGCTCCGACCGAAAAACGCTGATCAAAATATCTCACGCAGCAGGCTGGCAGCATCTGACGCCAAGTCGGGATCTTGGTGCCGCCACTCGATTCGGCTCATCTCGTCTAGAAAATCAATGATGCAATTTCGCTGATCTTTTGCATACGTCTTCGAAATTTCATCGAGCCAGTCGCTCGCTCCACCCGTTGCCATTCGGTGCAATTTGTAGACAAGAGAATCGGGGATATTGTCCGCTTCGTCGTACTCATATGTTGCTATCTTCATGAACAACGGAAGAAAAAATGCAAACGCCTTCGGCTTCATAAAAGTGAGGCAAGCCGATTCGTCGCATTCGTAGTCTTCTCTTAATTCCTTGAGCGTTATTTCGAAGCGCTTCTTTCCTCGAAAAAAATCGTCGACAGCACATGACTCGATCCCCGATCTGTCTGTGATCGGCTCTCCATTCGGGAAGGGATCGTTTGGAAACATTGAGAAATTCAAGCTCATTTTAGTAATCCCTCGCACTTCGCAACATTCGCCCAGGCTTCGAGTGCTTCGTTACGGTGGTTGGCGTCTCCACCCGCGAAGCACTTTTTGTTGATCAGGTCTCGCGCCATCGCACATTCCCGGTTGTTTTCGCGCATCTGCAGAATGGTCGGCTGGTCCATGTTAGCTTTACACGCTCTGGGGCGCTTGCATGCACGGTTGACCTCATCCTGGAGCCTGCGATGTTCGCCCGGGGAGCAATTGCCCGGCGGTTGTATTGTGTCTGCGATCGGACTGACTTTGTTCCCGGCTTTGTCCGATGATGCGGAAGACGCCATCCAGACAAACACGCCAATCCCCGCCAATGTGCCAACTGCGGCACCAATTATCGTACCGATTCCTGGAAACACTGCCGTCCCTGCAGCCGCGCCCATTTCAGCGCCAGCGGGGATCGACAGCAGGCCGATCGGATCGATCGCCATGGAGGGGCGGCTGTCGGCATAGGCGTATTTATTGGGGCCTGCGAGCAAACCGAGAGGATCCTGATTGATGTATCTGCCGGCCTCTGGATCGTAATAGCGGTGACGGTTGTAGTACAACCCGGACTCTGCATCGTGATACTGACCCGGAAACCGAATCGGATTGTCGATTTTGGCGGCAATTTGTTGGCCACACCGCCCGTAACCGTCGAAGTCTGCAGCCCAGACGACTTCGCGCGCGTCGTCGACGAGTTCCTGTGGCGCGCCGAGATGATCGCTCAGATAGTGGTAGCACTTGCCATTCGTCAGTTGAGCCAGCGGTCCACGGTGATCAGGGTGCGGAACATAGGTAACGAGCGTGTCGCCTCGTGTGCTCATGCCGGCATGTACTTCCTGCAACATCCAATCGTTGTCCCAGACGAACAACGTCATGCGCGATGCCTGCCCGGCCGGCGTGTGAATTTTGGCGATCCGGCGTCCCAAGGCGTCGTAACGATATTCAGTACGGTCGCCATTGACGTGGTCGACACCAATCAGCTGATGAGCAGCATCATAACGATAGCGCGTGACATTCGATGGTAGAGCTGCCTCGCTCGGCTCGGAGGCATTGTGTCGTGGCAGAAGCCGCTCAAGAATACCCGACGCCGCTTTGACGACAGGTTTGTCTGATATGACCTGTGCCGTACGTGATGCCCGGTTCCCGTGACCGTCGTAAGTAAAGTGGAGCAGCGTTTGAGTGGATACCTCGGACGTGGCAAATTGGTGCAGTCGATCCCCGGCCGCGCCTTGTACACCTTCCACAAACGGAACACTCGGGGAGTTGCTCGCCATCAGTCTAGCGATCAAATTTCCTGTCGAGTCGTAGCGAAACGACTCATTTGTCACATTGAGAATGGTTTCCCCTCGTTCGCGTGCAACACCCAGCAGTTGCGAAAGAGGATCGTAGCTATAGTGCTTGGCACCTCGCCATGCATCGTGCAAATCGGTTAATTGTCCGGCTGCGTCGTAGCGCCACGCCCGCCACGGACGCGCGTCCGCTCGTGGTTGACCTTGCGAATCGAGATCCTGAAGCTGTTGCGACGCGAGTTGTCCGGAGTCGGTATATGCGAATAGCTGAGCGATTGAACCCTGTACATTCGTGACCGTGCGGTGTAGCGCATCGCGCTCGAAGCTCGCAAGCGGAGCACCGTCAAGCAGCACGCCGTGAATGTGGCCGCTTCCATACCGCTGCCATGTCAGGTTGCCAACTCCGGGTAGGTGCGTCTCGCTAAGATTTCCGACTGCATCAAGTCGATGTTGAAGGCGCCAAACACGACCGTGATGTGCTTGAACTTCGGCGGTACGTCGCCCGGCTGCATCGTACTCGTAGGTGATTTGCGATACGGCGCCAGCCTCTTGATGGTGGTAGGCCTGTTTAAGCAGGCCTCGCTCGTCATAACTGAAAGTACTCAGCGTGTTGTCGCTCAGTTGGCGACCGATCATCTGACCGAGATTGTCGTATATCAGCGTCGTGCGAAGTTGTCCGTCGTTTCCACAATCGATCTGCTCGATCAGTTCGCCGGCGACGTTGAATCGAAATTGTTGGCGCCGACCATCGAACCCGATTTGCTCGATGATGCGTCCGAGTTGGTCGTACGCAAAGGTGCCACGTTCGCCCTTGGGGTTCGTCAGTGCGATGAGCTTGCCGCGCACATCGTACTCGAATCGATATGAGCCGCCCATCGCGTCGATTATGCTGAGTGGCCGATCATAGGCATCCCATCCAACTCGCGTAACGCGACCGAGCGGATCGGTATAAGCGACCGGCCGACCAGCTTTATCGTACGCGGTGCGCCAGCACCCGAGTCCGGCAGGTTCGATTGCGGTCGTGTTGCCGGCAGCGTTGCCGAGAACCTTGGTCGTTTGCCCTAACGCATTCGTCGTGCTTGTTTGGCGCCCGAAGTCGTCGTATGCGTATTGAGTCTTGAACCCCGAGCAATCGGTACGCTCAACGAGTTGACCCGCATCGTTCCAGAGCATGTGCGTCACATTGCCGAGCTCGTCGGTTTGAGCAACGGGCAGCCCTTTTTCGTAGACCGTCGAGGTTGCATTTCCCAACGGATCGATTGCCTTGATTAGGTGCCCGCTGGCATCGTACTCACGCTGCCAAATTTGACCAGCCGGGTCAGTTATTCGAGTAGGTAAGTTGTGCTCGTTGTATTCGATTCGCGTGAGGTGGCCGGCTGCGTCGCGAATCGCGATGGGGTTTCCGTGTGGGTCACTGATGACTTGGGTCTTGCGACCCAAGGGGTCGACTCGACCTGACACATTGCCCGCTTCGTCAAATTCAATGTATTCAGTACTGCCATCCGGATGAGTGATCTGATCGACCGCCCATAGTCCGTTGTATCGGTAGGTTGTCGTTTGACCTGCCGCATCGGTGACACGAGTGATCTGCGCAGCAGGCAAATAGTCAAACCGGGCGTCCCGCGTAATATCGTGTTTTTCGCTGTTTCCAACGGTATAAGCATACGTTCGGACACAGCGTGCGGATGGCGTATCACCGTCCCATTCGGAGACAAACACTGCGCCGGCGGGCGTTTCATAGCTTGTGAGAAGATGGTTCGCGTAGCTGTACTGCCAGATCTGACCGCCGCGGTCCACCGCCTTACTTAGGTTACCTTTGTCGTCGTACTGATAAGCGGCCAACTTCCTTTTGGAATCGCCATGTTCATCTAGTAGATGTACTTCAATAATGCGCCCATGATCGTCATGTTTACACGCGACCACATGAACGTTATTGCGAACTTCTTGCAAGCTCCCCGTTGTTGTGTACGTGAAAGTAAGCGCCTGTCCATCACGAGTTTCGGAGCGCTGGAGCAGATGTCGATTCGGATCTACCGGATGTGGCTCATAGGTTTCGACAAGTCCATTCGGGAAGCGGACTGCGTACGTCGGCTGGTTTGCTCGATCCTCAAGTCGCGCAAGGGTGTATTTTTCGAGCGGATGAAAGTGTTCTTGTCCAGCCTCGAGAAACGGGAAGTGCAGTTGTCGACCGTCAAAATCGACATAGATCACCTTCCGGGTGCCGTCCGGTGACGTACGCACATGGACCTCCGTTGCGTATTGCAACTTCCACGCGACGCCAAAGCTACCACTTCGCTGGTCGGCGCTGCGATATCGCCGATTCCACTGGATCGGCACTCGCCCCGGCAAAGTGAAGTCGTCGTGCGTGAGAAGCTTTTGCCCTGTCGCAACATCAACAGGGTGCGCAGACTGGGTCTTCTTCGCGCATTCCGCGCAGTCTGCTTCGGTGACGGGAGCGAGACCTCGCGCACTTCCGCCGCTTTGCGTGACCGGGCCATCGAGGTAGATTCCCTTGCCCTTCAGGTGAATGCCTGCCGCGTCAATGGTGATCGTGCCACCCGGACCAATCAGCTGGGCTGTTGACGCGCCAGAAAGGCTTGCCTGACCTTGATCGGTGATCCGGATCTGATTGCTGTCCGAGCTCTGAACAGGGGCCGGAATTTGCGGACTGAAGTCCGGCGAAATATCGAGGGGCGTTTCCCGGTCCCGTTTAACTGCATCTCCAACTGCCTTACCACGCACCGTCACGGCGTACGTGTGGCCGACGTGCGAGGTCCAGTCTTGCACTACTCGGTCGACACGGCTTAGCCCGACAGTGGTAGCCATTTCCAGCGCGACATTGCGCAGATAGAGGCCGCCGACGTTGACGTTATATGCGAGCCCGACGTTGAGCATCTTGCCGAGCCCCACGCTTTGCACGGACGCGAGGCCGACTGTTTCGAACTTGACGCCGCCAGTGGAAAGCGTCCAGTTTCGGCCAATCTTCACGCTCTCATTGTTGCCGATCGACTTGTCGCGGTCGTTGCCTACCGAGTGCGATTCGTCGTTTTCGACTTCGATGCGCTGGTCCTTCTCGGCATGCAGCCAGACTTCTTCTTGACCCTTCCGATCTTCGAAACGCAGTGCATTCGCCGTGTCGGAACTTCCACCCTTGGTCGATCGCGTCAGAATCCCGCTTTGCGTTGCATTGGCTGGGAGTTGCCACGGCGGCATGTTCTGTGCGTTATAGACGGACGAGATGATCAGCGGGCGATCAGGGTTTCCGTCGCCGAATACGATGACCACTTCGTCGCCGATTCTGGGCAACTGGATCATCCCGAAGCCGCCGCTCGCCCACGGCTGAGAGACGCGAACCCAACACGAGCTCGCGTGATTTTTCTTGCCCAGCCGATCCCAATGAAACTGGACCTTCACCCGGCCGAGTTCATCCGTGTAGATTTCCTGTCCCTGAGGGCCGACGACAATCGCGGTCTGGATCCCATGAATGACAGGATGCGCAATTGTCCGCAGAGGTCGATACGGGATCTTCTTGCGGATGCATTTGAATTCGTTCGAGTAGGTCGCGACGCCGGGCTGTGCCTGGTAGTTGTTCGTTCCATGATGCCGGATCGACGTTAGCAGGAACTGACGGTCTTCCGGCTGCGAACGCTCGTGATCGTAGTGATCCTCGATCTGGATGTAGCGGTCAAGTGTAAGGCGCCGACAGTAGCTTTTGCCGACGAAAATCTTGCTATGTGCCGCCAGCGCTTCGGTACGGAACCGGGCGAGCTGTTCGCCGCGATCGCTATCCGGGAAGCCGTGTGCACCGAGGTAGTCATAGACCTCGTAGTTCTCAACGTCACCCTGATTGATGCCGGTGTCATCCTGGGCCTGCCGCCTTGCTCCCGGCGCTTTGTAGTCCACTGTCTTGAGCGTCGCACTTCCGGAGGTAAGTTGGCGGCGGGCCGCGAACAACGTGATGACCTGTTCGTCGTCGAGAATCTCGTCGGTCGAGTAGCGCAAAGCAGCGCTACGACCGGGGATGGGCTGCGCGTTGACAGACGTATCGCTAATGATCAACTTGTGGGCGTCTTTCGCATGCTCGAAGTAGAAGAACAGCCCTTCCTCCTGCATCAGCCGCAGTGCAAACGCCAGATCCGTTTCCTTGTATTGCGTGCAGTAGCTGCGATTCGCTGTCGGCTTTTGCAAGCGGAACTCGACGTCGCCGAACTTTCGATATCGATGGAGTACGGCCTCGAGGATTTCCTCGACCGTCTGCTCCTGGAAGATGCGAATGTCCTGGCGACGGTCCATGAAGGCGATCCAGGGGCGAGCGATGGCGACGTATGTTGCGAGACCGCCGTCGGTGCCAGTGTGCTCGAAATCCGTGACATAGCCCTGGAAATAACGTTCGTCCGAGCTGGCGGTTGCGTCTGTGAGCTGCAGGGTGATCGTGACAGGCTTACCGATCAGCTTCTTGAGCTCGATGTTGGGATCCTGCGATGCGAGCTTGAGATTGATCTCGAACAACTGGCCGAGCGCTTCTTCGCAGTCGAACTCGGTCAGTACGAGCTCGGACCGGCCGGCGAGCGGTGTCGCAATCGTGAACAGTCGATTGGCTTGAAGCGCGAGAAACTGCTTCGCGATCTCGGAAAGGGAGAACGAAGACATCAGCGGCCCTAGAATCTGGTTAATCGTTTGCGCAGATCGTACCGCAATGTTTCAGATAGGGGGAAGTATTGCCGGGGCAGCGTACTAATTCTGATTCGATATTGAGATTTATGTGATGGACTAACGCGTTCCCGCGATTCATGTGCGTTGTGGCGTGTGGATTAACTACAATCCGTTAAAAATGACTTAAATTGCTTGATGCCATAGTGTCAACATCTTACGTTTGTGATGGCCATGTTTGAGAAACATTGTTGATAACTGTTACGTTTGGCGATCCTATCGCGCTTGCGTGATTCACGCAGGCAGCGGTGGTTGCTGCGCTTGCGTCATCTCGACGGCTGTACGGCAGCGGGCCTGAGTTGCCGGCCCGCTGCAATTGCAGAACAATCGTCGCTTGTCACAGTTACTAACGGTTCGGAGTATCGGGCACCGAGCCAACTAACGGATGATGACTTGCGACGCCCCCTATCGGCAGTGCGCCGTTCACATCGGCGTGATGATGAGCCGCTTGTCTTCGACAGTGATCCGGACGCGTTCCCCTGCCTCGAATCCCGCATCCTCAAGCCATACTCCAGCCAATTTGATCCACGGGAAGTACGTCGTGTTCAGTTTCCGGTGCGCTCTGATGGCACGGAGAACCCTAGACAAGGAATGATGGCGCGCTGACTCTTGAACAGTGACGAAGCGTTCCGTTACGACGGGGCGTGACTTATGATTGGCGTTAGCCATTTCCGACTCCTTGGGTGAGTTGGTTGTGGTCAGCGGGTCGTATGGGTGGCAGCCCATGCGGCCCGCGCTTTTTGCGGTGACGCTGTTTGAGTCTACCCGAACAAGAGGGCTTTATGCGACCAGTGGCCGAACGGTATAGGGCCCGTCAGCTGTTTGGAGTTCCGCGTTGTCGAACGGTTAGGAGCGAACGCAGCCGTGGATGAAATCATTGGCCGATGATGGGGAGATTGCGTCGTCGTTGAAGCGAATATTCAATTAATTTGTGTGCGAGTGTCGGAACAAGCGTGCGCGGCTTGAAGAGCAGAAGGCGGCGGCAGTTGCACAACTATTCCAGACGAATCCGGACGCCCTGCGCAAGACCTTTGCAAGTACGCTGCCGACGCTTCATTCCATGCCTGTTCCGAGCTATCCCGACGCCATGCGGACGGGACATACTGGCATCTACGCATTTGCAACGTCATCCTGATCGCCGTGACCGATGGCCTCAAGGGCCCCCCGAAGTGTTAGCAATCATGGTTCGAGCCACCACGCTGCAGACCTGCATCGTTCACTTGATCCGCAATAGTCTTGATTACGCCAGTTGGAAATAACCGCTGCGGTTCGCCCGATCTACCTTACATCCAGTACAGAAGTGGCTCAGACAAATGTGGCGACGGCACATCCCGACGGTCAGTGCAGCGGGGCGCAACGCCTGGGATCGCGAGATTCCGTTCTCCGCGTTTTCGCGGGCGCTGCGCAACAGTACTGCCGATTGGAGGCGGGCCGTTGACGCTCGGAAAGCCGCCTGCGATACCAACGGCATTCTGTCACTCAGAGGTCGGTGAGTTCTCCGGACGGTATTTAATTCCCTCGTGGTGATGATCTTGCATGCGATCCTTATGTCGCACGACCTGTCGATCAAGTTTGTCAATTAACAGGTCGATAGCAGCGTATAGATCATCATTGACACTCTCGACAAAAATATCGCGACCCTTGACGTGAAGACTGATTTCGGCCCTTCGATTAATTTGCTTATGGTTATCAACTGACAGTAATACGGTGGCATCGATAACTTGCTCGAAATGCCGTAAAACTCTTTCAAGCTTTGTGGTCACGTATTCGCGTAGTGCTGGCGTAACGTCGAGATGATGTCCGCTTATCTTGAGGTTCATAAACGCTCCACAAGGCTGAGAGTCCAGGCGGCGTCCGAACGTTCGAGCGCCGCTGGCGTATGGTCGTCTCCGAGTCACTATGTCTTCGCGCGACTGTGGGACACGATACACCTAGACACGGTAGTTGTGGGCAGTAGCTTGCGAGCGATCGACCATGATTGATCGGCCTTGGTCCATTGAGGTTTTTTAGGTACCATGTCGCGACTATATGCACCTATATGTAAACGATGAAAGCAGAACGGGATCAACTGTCCACCGCCGAGGTCGCCCGACAGGCCGGAATTCACAAGGACACGCTTCTCCGCTGGCTTCGCTCTGGTGTGGTCCCCGAACCTGGCCGAGATCGGCACGGATGGCGGCTGTTCACTCGTGAGCAAGCGCGGTCCGTTACCGCACTTGCGCAATCAACGCTGAGTGGTCCGCAGGCGGCCGACGCCAAGACGTCCTCTACGTACATCGAGCGATTGAAGGCCATCGACTGGGATTTCACCGGAGCAAAAACCGGATACCTAACCCACGGAATCCATCCGTATCCGGCCAAATTCATTCCGCAGATCCCGAATGCGCTGATTCAAGAGCTCTCTAGCGTCGGAGACACTGTCGCAGACATTTTTTGCGGAAGCGGAACCACTCTTGTCGAAGCGCTCACACTTAAGCGGCACGCGGTCGGAATTGACGCCAATCCGCTGGCTTGCCTTATGAGTCGAGCCAAGACAACCGCGATATCAGAGAGTGACGCTCTTGCACTGAGGCAATTGGCTACGGATTTGCGCGCTGTAGGTGACGCACTCGCACTTGGTGGTGATGGTCAGTTATTCCCGACCGAAAAGTTTGTGTCATCGGCATGGAGACCGAAAGGCGAAACGCTTTCGTTCTGGTTTGAGCCGTTTGTGGTGGAAGAACTCGCTGAGTGTTTGGCTCGGTGTCGTTGCTTGTTGACCGAGTCTGCCCGAATGCTTGCACTGACCTCGTTTTCCTCCATCGTCGTGGCAGTGTCAAAGCAAGACTCAGATACGCGGTACGTTCGGCGAGAAAAAGGCTTGAGTGCGGGTGAGGTGTTTAGAAAATTTGCGCGTGCGCTTGACGTGTCGGTCCGAGCGGCATCCGAGTATTCCGATCTTGTCGAGCCGCGCTTTCGTTGCGCAGTAGTCGAGTCCACTTTATTGGATGCCCCTCAAATTCCACCGATCGATTTGATGGTCTGCTCACCGCCGTACCCGAACGCATTTAGCTATCACCTTTACCACATGACGCGAATGCTTTGGCTAGGCATGGATCAGCCTCGATTCAAGAAAGAGGAAATCGGCAGCCACCGAAAATACAGTAGCAATGGTAAAAATGCAGCCACCGCAGATACATTCAGGCGTGAGTTTGAAGGAATCATGATGTGGCTTCGCGATAAATTGAAAAAGAATGGATATGCTTGTTTTGTGGTCGGTGACTCTACACTAAAAGGTGAGAGAATTGATAACGCAGAAATAATTTCTCAAGCCGGAAAAGTTGCCGGATTCTCGGAAGTCGCGCGAATTCATAGAACTTTGCAATCGACAAAAAAATCTTTCAATCCGTCGATCGGGAAAATCAAGACAGAAAAGATTTTGATTCTGGAAAATTGCGGAGGCGCGTCGTGAATCGATTGCAATGCAAAATTAAAGATTACATTCAGCCGTTTGAGCGAGAGCTTGCCTTGCAAGAGTTGCGGGTGTTGTCAAACGCGGAGCCGACATACCTAGATGGGGTCGGGGGGGATGGTGCGAGTTTTGTAGTAACCACTGCCGAAACGAAAGAATCATTGGCAGGGCGACTCGCGTATTGGGAATCCGTTTCTCACGAGCAAGATTCGGTTATCACGCTACAGTCATTGCGCGAAGCGACTGTAAATGTTGTTCGAAATGGCATTGATCTTACCGCGCTTGAAAAAGCACTCCCTTTTGGCGAATTTGTGCCTCTTCCGAATCGTCGCTGCCTTCGATACGGAACACATGGCATCCACGAATATCGAGGGAAATTTTTCCCGCAATTGGTTCGCTCGTTAATAAATATTTCGAACACACCCGCGGGCGGAATCGTCGCCGATCCGATGAGCGGAAGTGGAACGACGGCCGTCGAAGCGTCTCTCGCAGGATGTCGAGCTCTCGGACTTGATATGAATCCTTTGTCGGTTTTCTTGAGCAGGACAAAGTGTGAACTCCTTTCTGCAGATCCTGCCTCGCTGCGAGCCGCATATCAGAATGTGCGTGATAGTCTGCTCCAACCGGAGGTTCGTGCAACTAAGACATTAGACTATTTCCGATCATTGCCTTTGGAAGACCAGCGATATCTCGAGGAATGGTTTGCTCAAGATGTTTTAATGGGCCTTGATGATATAGCTTGTCGAATATCCGATGTGAAATATAAACCGGCTCGCGATCTGATGTGGGTGTCTTTGAGTAATATCCTACGCTCGGTGTCTTGGCAAAAGGACGCTGATCTACGGGTTCGCAAGGAAATTCGCCTTGATGTGGAAATTGATCCGAAACGCGCGTTTCTTGAGGAGCTTGGTCGCTCGGTTCGCGCAGTACTCGCATTTCTTTATCAACGCACGCGGACGGAAAATTTATATCAATTTAGCCTCGGTGAGGGCGACGCTCGCGAGTGCGACAAGGCATGGGAAATTTATAAGGGGAAGGTCGATACGGTAATTACCTCTCCGCCCTATGCGACTGCCCTTCCGTATCTCGACACTGATCGACTCAGCCTCTGTTACTTGGGGCTTCTACCAAGGCCAGAGCATCGAACGCGAGATCAGAAAATGATCGGGAATCGTGAAATCACTGAGCGCCTTAAACGCCAGCAGTGGTCACAATTTTTAGAGAATGGTGCGCTTTTGCCTCCAGATGTTCGTGCATTGATTAATAATATCGAAATGCTGAACGAGGGTACTAGTGCAGGCTTTCGTCGAAAGAATCTTCCGGCCCTGCTCGCAAAATATTTTTTCGATATGCGCGAGGTGCTCGAGGGGGTGCGGCAGTTGCTTAAACCCGGCGGAGTCGCGTTCGTTGTGGTGGGAAATAATCACACGATTGCGGGCGGTCAGCGAGTCGATATATGCACCGCGAAACTCTTGTCACAAATTGCCGAAACGTTAGAATTTGAAATTTCTCCGTCACTTTCCATGGAAATGCTTGTTTCGCGAGATATATTCAAAAACAATGCGATGGAATCTGAGGAAATTCTAGCGTTCCGGCGCCCGTTATGCTAAATATAGGTCCATCGCTTCAATGAATTCCGCACGGGATTAACGCACATCGCCAAATATTCGGCGTGGCGGGACGTCCCTTGTGGAATTACGTCGACATAGTAGTCATATGCGGGGTCTGAGCTTATCTCCATGTACAGAATATCACCGACGTTGCCAGCGCTTCGTAGGTCCTCACTGCGTATCCGAACATCCTTCTTATCCGAGTTGTACCAAATTGTGGCGGTAACGACTTCTCCGCCAATGCGAATACGAACGCCAACACGATCCATTTTTCCGCGACCGTGTGCGTCGCGGTTACCGGCGTAGCTTTCGTCTTCGACAAATAGATTCGGCCATCCCCAAAACTCAGGATCCCAATCTCGGCAGACCAGCGGAATGAATACCTCTGCGGATCGTCGTTGTGTACCCGGCCGCGTCTGCCCGACGCCGACGTCTGTGTTCTGAAGCGTCATTAAAAATGCGCGCTGACGCAGTCCTGCGGGCTCCCCGACGATTTCTTGTGTCAGTGTGCCCACCGCAGCATCGGTCGCGCCGGAAGCGTGCGAGATGCGCCGTGCATTCTCATTCTGGTGGCTTGCTGGCTCAGGTTGTGCCACGGCGACTACGGGTGCACGAGGGACTGCGATACTTGCGAAGAGCGATTCCTCATTCCGATTCACTCCCGGCCCCGTGCCCCGCTCGTCTCCGCCTCGAGCGTATGCCTCATTGGGTGTCCATCCTTCTTGCGCCAAGCGTCCCAACAACGCATGGTCAAGCAAGTAGCAATTGCCGGCGACCGGCGTGCTCCATCCGTCTAGGGCGGCCTCAACTTCACTGAGCAGTGCCGCATGTTCTGGCTCTGCGATAGAAAGGTCGATAGCTACACCTGCCTCGTAGTTCGTATATAGACCTCCTTCGGTCAGATTGCCGGACCCAATTAGAAGCCGCGCGGCAACATCATTCTTGAAGAGGAATACCTTTGGATGAAACGTCGAACTGTTAGCATTTTTGAATACGTAGAGTTCGCCGGTTTCCCCAATAGCGGTAAGTAGGTCTTCCAGCCCCTCTCGCGATGTACCGCCAGCGTCAATTCCAGCCGAGAATTTCACCCGTCCTCCACGTTGGACGAAGGCTGCAAGCGGCACGCACACGTGCTTGGTACCGGAACGTTTTACGAACGCAACTGCTGCCCGAAACTCGGACCATTGCGCGTCGGCGAATGATTGCGCCAATACATCACCCAACCGACTAGCCCCGTGCGGTTGAAGTGTAAGGTTAAAAGTCATCTCTGCCCCGTTTTTGTCAGGTTTATAGAGGATTAAGATACCAACCGGAGATTGTTATTACTCAGTTTGTAGAACAGCCCTCAGATTGTAGAACAAAAAAACGGGCCCCATCTCTGGAGCCCGTATCGGTTTGGTACGTCGGCAGGGCTGGAACCCTCCGCCTATGACGCAAATCAACCCACAAGGCTTTTCGCCCTGAGGAGTCGCGCGACAACTCTGCGGAATGCCAGTCAGCGATTCAAAACACTCTCAAACACACAATCGCTTGCCGGCAACAGCCATATCCTTGCAACGCAACGGCGCGACAGCCCAACGCAACTGTGTACATTCGAGTCCAACTAATTCCGTATCCCTGTACATGGGCACGATCTCAAACGTCAATATTCCCCGCCCGCAACGCATTCGACTCGATAAACGCCCGCCGCGGCTCGACGTCATCCCCCATGAGGGTAGTAAAGATCCCATCCGCGGCAATAGCATCCTCAATCTGCACACGCAGCAGACGCCGCACTGCCGGATCCATCGTCGTTTCCCACAGCTGCTCGGGGTTCATCTCGCCGAGCCCCTTATAGCGTTGCTTCGAGACGTTGCGTTCAGCATCCGCCAGCAGCCACTTCATCGCGCTCTTGAAGTCCGCCACGGCCATGCTGCGCTCACCGCGCTTGATAACCGCCCCTTCCCCAATAAGCCCCTTGAACGTATTCGCGGTGGTCACGAGCTGCTGATAATCCGCCGTGTGCTGGAATTCCTGGTCGATGACCGAAACCCGCACGTTGCCGTGATGCGTCCGCTCGACATGCAGCGCCCGCTGTTCGCGAACCGGGTCATACGAAGGCACCACACGCACTTCGTTCTTCAGCGCTTCATCATGCAACGCAGCGTGCAGCGCCTTAGCCGAAGCCTCAGTCGAAGCCTCATTGGAAAGATCGATCACCACCCCGTCCATGACCGCTTCCAGCGCAGCCGGGTCATACAACCGGCTCAACCGCTCGATCACGCTCTGCGACAGCAAATACGACCGTGCCAGCTCCCCAAGCGCATCACCCGAAATCGCCGCCGCATTCTCACCCGGCACCAGCTCCGACCCTTGCAGCGCCAACCGCAGCATATGCGCGTTGAGCTCCACGTCGTCCTTCAGATACCGTTCGTCCTTGCCCGCCTTGATCTTGTAAAGCGGCGGCTGCGCGATATACACGTACCCGCGCTCGATCATGTCCGGCATCTGGCGATAGAGGAACGTGAGCAGCAGCGTCCGGATGTGCGCACCGTCGACGTCCGCGTCGGTCATGATGATGATGCGGTGATAGCGGAGCTTCTCGAGGTTGTAATCGTCCTTGCCGATCCCGCACCCAAGTGCGGTCACGAGCGTGACGATCTGTTCCGACGACAGCAGCTTGTCGTAGCGGGCCTTCTCGACGTTCAGCACCTTGCCGCGCAGCGGCAGGATCGCCTGGAACTTGCGATCACGCCCTTGCTTCGCCGACCCACCTGCCGAGTCACCCTCGACGATGTAGATTTCGCACTTCGCCGGGTCTTTCTCCTGGCAGTCCGCGAGCTTGCCCGGCAGGCCGACGCCATCGAGCACGCCCTTGCGGCGCGTCATCTCACGCGCCTTCCGAGCAGCATCACGCGCCCGAGCAGCCTCAACGATCTTCCCGCAAATGATCTTCGCGTCGATCGGCGTTTCCAAAAGGAATTCTTCCAGCGCCTTCGCCACAACTTCCTCAACCGGCGCACGAACCTCGGAAGAAACCAGCTTGTCCTTCGTCTGCGAACTGAACTTCGGCTCCGGCACCTTCACGGACAGCACGCACGACAACCCTTCGCGCATGTCGTCGCCGGTCGTTTCGACCTTTGCCTTCTTCGCGATTTCGTTGTCGGTGATGTACTTGTTGATGACGCGCGTCATCGCGGCCCGCAGGCCGGTCAGGTGCGTGCCGCCGTCGCGCTGCGGAATGTTGTTCGTGAAGCACAGCACGTTTTCGTTGTAGCTGTCGTTCCACTGCATCGCGACTTCGACGCCCACGCCGTCCTTCTCGCCGTTGGCGAAGAACACGGTCGGGTGCAGGTTGGTCTTCGTCTTGTTGATGTACTCGACGAAGCCCTTCACACCGCCGGCGAACGCGAAATCGTCTTCCTTGCCCGAACGAAGATCGGTAAGACGAATCCGCACGCCGTTGTTCAGGAACGAAAGCTCGCGCATCCGCTTCGCGAGGATGTCGTAGTGATACTCGACCGTGCCGAAAATCGTCGGATCGGCCATGAAATGCACTTCGGTGCCGCGGTTCTCGGTGTCGCCGGTCACGAGCATCGGCGACACTTCCACGCCGTCCACCACCTCGATCACGCGATCCTGCGCGACGCCGCGGTGGAACTCCATGAAACGCTTCTTGCCGTCGCGGCGCACGGTGAGGCGCAGCCAGCTCGACAGCGCGTTCACGCACGACACGCCCACGCCGTGCAGGCCGCCGGACACCTTGTAGCTGTTCTGGTCGAACTTGCCGCCGGCGTGCAGCTCGGTCATCACGATCTCGGCGGCGCTGCGCTTCGGCTCGTGCTTGTCGTTCATCTTCACGTCGGTCGGAATCCCGCGGCCGTTGTCGACCACGGAAATCGAGTTGTCGGCGTGAATCGTCACGTGGATGTCGTTGCAGTATCCGGCCAGCGCTTCGTCGATCGAGTTGTCGAGCACCTCGAACACGAGGTGGTGCAGACCGGTGCCGTCCGACGTGTCGCCGATGTACATCCCGGGGCGCTTGCGCACCGCTTCCAGACCTTCGAGGATCTGGATCGACGAGGCGCCGTAGCTGCTGTTATCGGGTTGCGAATTGTGCTGTTCACTCATGGATATCTTCCGGTTCTGCGGGGCCACTCTCGTGGCGGCGCGGTGCGTTTCAGCGAGAGAAATCGCCGGGCCGCTCCAGTTTCCTGGCCCGCCCCAGGCGCCGAAAGGGCACCAAAAGGGCGGGTTGTCGGTTCGCCATAAAAACGCCAAAGGGGCTTGCCGCCCCCTGGTGTGTGTCGCGATGTCGAGCGCGTCAGATGCGCATCGGCATCACGACATACTTGAACTCGTCGTTCTCGGGCACGGTGATCAGCGCGCTCGAGCTGGCGTCGCCGAGGCTCACCTGCACGGTGTCGACCTTCAGGTTCGCGAGCACGTCGAGCAGATACGTGACGTTGAAGCCGATGTCGACGGTATCGCCCTGGTAGGCGATTTCGAGTTCTTCCTGCGCCTCTTCCTGATCGGCGTTGGTCGACATGATCTTCAGCTGGCCCGGCGCGATGATGCAGCGCACGCCCTTGAACTTGTCCGAGGTCAGGATGGCCGCGCGCTGCAGCGAACGCTGCAGTTCTTCACGGCCGATCTCGAACGTGTTCTTGTGCGCCTTCGGGATCACGCGCTGGAAGTCGGGGAACTTGCCCTCGACGAGTTTCGACACCAACTCGACCTGGCCGAACGTGAACTTGGCCTGGGTTTGCGCGATGTCGATGGTGACGGTGTCGTCGATGTCTTCGAGCAGGCGCTGCAGCTCGAGAATCGTCTTGCGCGGCACGATGACTTCCTGGCGGCCGAACGTGCCGCCTTCGAGCTTCATCGACGAGAACGCGAGGCGGTGGCCGTCGGTGGCCACGGCCATCAGCTGGTCGCCGTCGACGACGAGCAGCATGCCGTTCAGGTAGTAGCGGATGTCCTGCTGCGCCATCGCGAAGTGCACCATGCCGAGCAACTGGCGGAACGACTTCTGCGGAACGGTGAGCGTGGCGCCGAAATCCTTGGCCTGCGCGACGGTCGGGAACTCGTCGGCCGCCAGCGTCTGCAGTGCGAAACGGCTCTTGCCCGACTGAACGGTGAGGCGCTTGTCGGCGAGCGACAGCGTGACCTGGCCGTCAGGCATCGCGCGCAGGATGTCGAGCAGCTTGCGCGCCGCGACGGTGGTCGCGACCTGGTCGCCGCCGACGCCGAAATCGGCGCGCGTGGTGATCTGCAGCTCCAGGTCGGTCGACAGGAATGAAACGTCCGGGCCGTTCTTGGTGATCAGCAGGTTGGCGAGGATCGGCAACGTATGGCGGCGTTCGACGATGCCGCTGACCGTTTGCAGCGGCCTGAGGAGGGTGTCTCGTTCGGTCTTGACCAGTTGCATAGAGTTCCTTCGTTGAGTAACGGCCTGCAGCGCAGCAGCCACGCAGCGCCCCGCCGGCCGGGCTCTTGGCCCGCCACCACCGGGGCGGTCAAACCAGTATTGTGCCTCAAAACCGAACCGCCCCCCTTAAATTGGGGCGGAGGCCGAATTATCAAGCGCGGTGCGCGCGCTCAGCCCTTCAGCGTCTGTTCCAGCACGTGCAGCTCGTGGTTGAGCTGCGCGTCCTTGCTGCGCTCGTCGGCGATCTTGCGCACCGCGTGCAGCACGGTGGTGTGATCGCGCCCGCCGAACAGCTCGCCGATTTCCGGCAGGCTCTTCTGCGTGAGTTCCTTCGCCAGGTACATCGCAATCTGCCGCGGCCGCGCGATGTTCGCGGGGCGCTTCTTCGAGTACATATCCGCGACCTTGATGTTGTAGAAGTCGGCGACGGTCTTCTGGATGTTCTCGACCGAAATCTGCCGGTTCTGCACGGTCAGCAGGTCCTTCAGCGCTTCCTTGGTCAGCTCGATCGAGATCTCGCGGCCGTGGAACTTCGAATACGCGAGGATCTTGCGCAGCGCGCCTTCGAGCTCGCGCACGTTCGAGCGCAGGTGCTTCGCGACGAAGAACGCGACGTCTTCCGACAGGTTCACGCCTTCCGACTGCGCCTTGCGCATCAGGATCGCGACGCGCATCTCCAGCTCCGGCGGCTCGATCGCGACGGTGAGGCCCGAGTCGAAGCGCGAGATCAGGCGATCGTCGATGCCCGAGATTTCCTTCGGATAGGTATCGCTGGTGATGATCACCTGCGCCTTGTTCGCGACGAGCGCCTCGAACGCGTAGAAGAATTCCTCTTGCGTGCGCGACTTGCCGGAGAAGAACTGGATATCGTCGATCAGCAGCAGGTCGAGCGAATGGTAGTAGCGCTTGAAGTCGTCGAACGCCTTGCGCTGGTACGCCTTCACCACGTCCGACACGTATTGCTCGGCGTGGATGTAGCGGATCCGCGCGCCGGCCTTGTCGAGCAGCAGCTGGTTGCCGATCGCGTGGATCAGGTGGGTCTTGCCGAGGCCGACGCCGCCGTACAGGAACAGCGGGTTGTACGAGATGCCCGGGTTGTCCGCGACCTGGATCGCGGCGGCGCGCGCGAGCTGGTTCGCCTTGCCGGTCACGAAGTTGTCGAACGTGAGCACCGGGTTCAGCTTCGAACGTTCGTACATCGAATCGGCTTCGCCGCCGTTCGCGGGTGCGGCGCCCGGGCCTGGACGCCACGTGCGGCGGCCGGCCGCCGCTTCGTGTGCGGGCAGGCTCGGCAAGTCGATGTCGGCGTCGTCGGCGTTCAGGTGGTGTGCTGCGGCCGCCGACGGCGTCATCGGCACGTCGGCCGGCGCGCTGGGCGCGGCGGCGGCATTCGCGGTCAGGTTGGCGGCGATCGCGGCGACCGTCGCGGCGGGGCCGCTCGGCGCCAGCGGCGCACGCGGCGCGGCCGGTGCGGCCGGTGCGGCGCCTGCCGCGGCGCTGCGCATGCCGGCCTTCGGATCGAGGACGAACTGGACTTCGATCGGCGTGTTCCAGAATTCACGGGCCAGATCGCTGATCCGGCCCGAAAACTGGCTCTTGACCCAGTCCAGCTTGAAGCGGTTCGGCGCGGCGATGGACAGCGTGTTCGCCGACGCATCGAAGGCCACCGGGGCCAAGGGTTTGATCCACGTCACGTACTGCTGGGGCGTGAGCTCGCGCTCCAGCAGTGCGGAACAGTGTTGCCAGAAATCGTTCATCAAGTAACTGTCGTTTTTTGCGTGCACGGCGCGGCTCGCCGGCGCCCTTGTCGCGGTTGCGCAACAAGGCCCGAAGCGGTCGTGCGAGCGTGCCTCGGACGCCTGCGTCACAGTCTTGGAGGGGCAGGCGCGAGCCGAAGCGGCGTGCGGGATTCTTGGAGATAAGGCGAGATTCTAACGCCAAACGCGGCCACAGCGGGACTTATCCACAGGCTGTGTTTGTGGGTCGCGGGGCCGGATCGGAGCGGCCCGGCACAGGCGAGCGACTCCTAAAGTATTGACCGTCAACGGAAAAACGGTTTAAATAGCGGGTTCCGCGAAAACCAATCCTGTATTCCCGGCGATTGCGTTCGCCCGAATGCCTCCGGTTAAGGGCACGCGGTCCCCTGAATTTCGACATTCTCGAACAAGTGAGAACATCATGAAACGTACTTACCAACCGTCCGTGACGCGCCGCAAGCGCACCCATGGCTTCCGTGTCCGCATGAAGACGGCAGGTGGCCGCAAGGTCATCAACGCTCGCCGCGCGAAGGGCCGCAAGCGCCTCGCCATCTAAGGCAGGTTGCGCGCTGTGTCCGCCGTCCGCAGTCCTGCGGAAGGTGCCGTCGAGCCGGGTGCGAATCCGTCGCAGACGAAAGCCGCCTTCCCGAAAGCTGCGCGACTTCTGAAAACGGATGAATTTTCATCCGTTTTTCGTTTGCGCCCCTGGCGGCGCTCCGCGCACTTCGTGATTTACGGCAAGCCGACCGGTCAGCCCGCCCGTCTGGGGCTCGTCATCGGCAAGAAGTATGCGCCGCGAGCGGTTACCCGTAACCTCGTGAAGCGGCTGGCGCGCGATGCGTTTCGCCTGCGCCGCGCCGAATTCGCCGGTTACGACCTGCTGCTGCGGCAGCACACGCGCTTCGACAAGAAAGCGCTGCCGAGCGCGGCTTCCGCCCCGCTCGCGGCGATGTGCGCGGCCGAGATCCGCGAGCTGCTCGACAGGGCAGCCCGGGAAATCGCGCGCCGCGCGTCGAAGCCCGCGTCCGAGTGACGCATCCGTGCCCGGTGCGGCGTTCGCGCCCGCCCGGCCGGTTTTGACGCGGCGTCGTACGGCGCCGCCCAAGGTATGGAAACGGTATTGATCGCCTTGCTGCGCTTCTACAAGGTTGCCGTGAGCCCGATGCTCGGCAACCGTTGCCGTTTTTATCCTTCCTGTTCGGATTACGCGCGCGAGGCAATCCAGTATCATGGCGCCGCGCGCGGCACGTATCTCGCCGTCAGGCGCGTGTGCCGATGCCATCCGTTTTCCGCGGGCGGCATCGACCTCGTCCCGCCGCCCAACTCCGACACTCGCGCTCGCGGCGAAGCCGACGCGCGGTCCCATCGACTCTGAGACAACGCATGGATATCAAACGCACCGTCCTATGGGTGATCTTCTTCATGTCAGCTGTCATGCTGTACGACAACTGGCAGCGGGACCATGGACGCCCGTCGATGTTCTTCCCGAGCGCCACGCAGACGGCCCCGGCCGCCGCCGGCGGCGCATCGGGCACGGGCGCGACGACGACCGCAGGTGACGTGCCTGCCGCCGCGGCCGGCGCCGCACCGTCGACGACGGCTCCGGCCGCGCAGGCGCAGCTGGTGAAGTTCTCGACCGACGTGTACGACGGCGAAATCGACACGCGCGGCGGCACGCTCGCGAAGCTGACGCTGAAGAAGCAGGGCGACGGCAAGCAGCCCGACCTGTACATCACGCTGTTCGACCACACGGCCGGCCACACGTACCTCGCGCGCACGGGCCTGCTCGGCGGCGACTTCCCGAACCACAACGACGTCTATACGCAGCTGAACCCCGGCTCGACGTCGCTGACGGGCGACCAGAACACGCTGAAGCTGTCGTTCGAATCGCCGGTGAAGGGCGGCGTGAAGGTGATCAAGACCTACACGTTCACGCGCGGCAGCTACGTGATCGGCGTCGACACCAAGATCGACAACGTCGGCACGGCGCCCGTCACGCCGACGGTCTACATGGAACTGGTGCGCGACAACACGGCCGTCGAAACGCCGATGTTCTCCCACACGTTCCTCGGGCCGGCGGTGTACACGGACGCGAAGCACTTCCAGAAGATCGACTTCAGCGACCTCGACAAGAACAAGGCGAACTTCGAGAAGTCCGCCGACAACGGCTGGGTCGCGATGGTGCAGCACTACTTCGCGTCGGCCTGGATTCCGCAGCAGGGCGCGAAGCGCGACATCTACGCTGAGAAGATCGATCCGACGCTGTACCGCGTCGGCGTGAAGCAGCCGGTCGCCGCGATCGCGCCGGGCCAGTCGGCCGACGTGCAGGCGCGCCTGTTCGCCGGTCCGGAAGAAGAGCGCATGCTCGAAGGCATCGCGCCGGGCCTGGAGCTCGTGAAGGATTACGGCTGGGTGACGATCATCGCGAAGCCGCTGTTCTGGCTGCTCGAGAAGATCCACGGCTATGTCGGCAACTGGGGCTGGGCGATCGTGCTGCTGACGGTACTGATCAAGGCCGTGTTCTTCCCGCTGTCGGCGGCGAGCTACAAGTCGATGGCGCGCATGAAGGAAATCACGCCGCGCATGCAGGCGCTGCGCGAACGCTTCAAGAGCGATCCGCAGAAGATGAACGCCGCGCTGATGGAGCTGTACAAGACCGAGAAGGTCAATCCGTTCGGCGGCTGCCTGCCGGTCGTGATCCAGATCCCGGTGTTCATCTCGCTGTACTGGGTGCTGCTCGCGTCGGTCGAAATGCGCGGCGCGCCGTGGATTCTGTGGATTCACGACCTGTCGCAGCGCGATCCGTTCTTCATCCTGCCGGTGCTGATGGCCGTGTCGATGTTCGTGCAGACGAGCCTGAACCCGACGCCGCCGGACCCGGTCCAGGCGAAGATGATGAAGTTCATGCCGATCGCGTTCTCGGTGATGTTCTTCTTCTTCCCGGCCGGCCTCGTGCTGTACTACGTCGTGAACAACGTGCTGTCGATCGCGCAGCAGTACTACATCACGCGCAAGCTCGGCGGCGTGAAGAAGAAGCCGGCCTGACGCCAGTCGTACTCGCGGGCGGTCCGCCGCTCGCGATGCATGCAAAAAAGCCGCATGGTTCATGACCGTGCGGCTTTTTGCTTTTACTGGTCCGATCCCGGCTCAGCCCTTCTTCGTTTCGCCCACGTCGCCGTAGAACTGCTCGACCAACTCCTGCACGAGGTAGCGATGATGCGGCGACAACGCTTCGATCTTTGACGCGAGTTCGATCGTCTCGGGCGTCGGCGGGTAGTGCTCGTCGCGCGGCAGCGGTTGCGGCGTCGCGTGTTCGATCACGCTTGGCGACGGGCCGTAATGCAGCCAGTGGACTTCGACGCGCAACCAGTCGGCGAGCGTCGCGAGTTTGTCCGGCGTCGGAATCGTGCGGCCCGTCAGCCATTTGTGCGCGGTTTGCGGCGAAACGGGCTGGGCTCCGCGATGGCGCAGATTGAATCGGTTCGCCAGTTCCGTCGCGCCGGTGACCTTCTCCGGGCTGCGCCGCAGGGCGAACTTCAGGCGTTCCGAGAACGCGGCTTTTTCTTCGGGTGTCGGCATGGGAGAGATTGTGCAATTCGGCCGACGTTTCTAAGACAACCATATAGGATAAACGTATCCTGTTCGGACGAATCCCGGCCTCGTACGGGCACATTGGCGGAATTGAGGGGCAAATCGTCCGCCCCCGCCAGCAGGCATACTTGTCCGAAACGAAGAGTATGCCAGCACGGGGTACTGATACTCGACTTATCCCCGTCGGGATAAATTCGGGCGAGTCCGAATTCGGCGTCGCGTCCGGTGGCGCGGGTGCCGACACGCTACAATGCCGGCGTTCCGATGCGCGAACTGTTGCGCCGGCGCACCGGCTACTCGCCGATTTCCCAGACTCCCCAGATTCGTCCGATTCCCATGCTCGCTACCGATTCCGATCCGATCGTCGCCATCGCCACCGCCGCCGGCCGGGGCGGCATCGGCGTTGTCCGCGTGTCGTTCGGGCGCGGCGGCGAGGCGGCCGCACTGCCGCTGATCGACGCGTTGTGCGGGCAGAAGCTCGCGCCGCGTCATGCGAGCTACGTGCCGTTTCTCGACGCGCATGGTGCGCCGCTCGACCGCGGGATCGCGCTGTATTTCCCGGCGCCGCATTCGTACACGGGCGAATACGTACTCGAGCTGCAGGGGCACGGCGGGCCGATCGTGATGCAGTTGCTGCTGCAGCGCTGCCTGGACGCGGGGCGCGGCTTCGGGCTGCGGCTCGCGGAGCCGGGCGAGTTCACGCGGCGCGCGTTCCTGAACGACAAGCTCGATCTCGCGCAGGCGGAGGCCGTCGCCGACCTGATCGAGGCGAGCACCGAGGCGGCCGCGCGCTCGGCCGGGCGTTCGCTCGACGGCGCGTTCTCGCGGCAGATCCACGCGCTCGTCGACGACGTGATCACGCTGCGGATGCTGGTCGAGGCGACGCTCGATTTTCCGGAGGAGGAAATCGACTTCCTCGAAGCGGCCGACGCGCGCGGCAAGCTCGCGAAGATCCGCGCGCAGCTCGCGCACGTGCTCGGCGATGCGCGGCAGGGCGCGCTGTTGCGCGAAGGGCTGTCGGTCGTGCTCGCGGGGCAGCCGAACGTCGGCAAGTCGTCGCTGCTGAATGCGCTGGCGGGTGCGGAGCTGGCGATCGTCACGCCGATCGCCGGCACGACGCGCGACAAGGTGGCGCAGACGATCCAGGTCGAAGGGATTCCGCTGCACATCATCGATACGGCCGGATTGCGCGAGACGGAGGACGAAGTCGAGCGGATCGGCATTGCGCGCACGTGGAGCGAGATCGAGCGCGCGGACGTCGTGCTGCATCTGCTCGATTCGCGCACGGGGATGACGCCGGACGACGAAACGATCGCGGCGCGGTTTCCGGCCGGCGTGCCGGTGGTGCGCGTGCTGAACAAGACGGATCTGACCGGCGTGCCGGCGTGCGTCGAGCATCCGGCGGCGGAAGGCGATCTGACCGAGGTGCATCTGTCGGCGAAGCGCGGCGACGGGATCGACATGCTGCGCGCGGAACTGCTGCGGATCGCCGGGTGGCAGGCGGGGGCCGAGGGCGTGTATCTCGCGCGCGAGCGGCATCTGATCGCGCTGCGGGCCGCGCAGGAACATCTCGCGCAGGCGGCCGATCATGCGGAGCAGCGCGCGCAGTCGCTCGATCTGTTTGCCGAAGAGCTTCGGCTCGCGCAGGAGCAGCTCAATGCGATTACCGGGGAGTTCACGTCGGATGATCTGCTGGGGGTGATTTTCAGCAGGTTTTGTATTGGGAAGTGACGCTCGCGCATTTGAAGTTCGAGAGTCCTTCGTGGCGCGTCATGCGTCTTTAAACGAGAAACGCGCTCATGATCGCTTCCCCGTTTGCATTGCTCGGCCTGTCATGAAATCCGCTGGCCGGTAAATATCACAACGTCGAATCCGCGCGTCAAAACAAATAGACGGCGCGCACTGGATCCGGATTTGGCACACGCCGTGAGCCTGGGCATCGTATGGCGCATACGGCGATCTCAACGATGTCGATCACGCCGGCTGGATCGCACGCAGGCCCGGATCGCTATGTCCGGACCTTCGCCCGCATCAATCCCAATGACGATGATGGTGATAATACCCACCCCCACCGTAATACCCGCCACCGTCAGGCACCACGATACAGCCGCTCAACAACACGGCGACGCCGGCAATCAGCAAAAGGGCCTTCTTCATCGCGTTCACCTGCTCGGATTCAATATGAAACCCAGCATAGCGAGCGGCTCCGGCCGAGGCTGTAAGCGATCGTATCCCCGCGCCGCAATCCGTAACGGCGGATTATTCCGGTCAAAATGACCGTAACAATTCGCCAAACAGCAGACGTTTCAGGCGACGACGACCCGGTTTCGCCCCGTATCCTTCGCCCGATACAGCGCGGCATCGGCGGCCTCGATCAACGCGTCGGGCGTCGACAGGTCGTCGGCCGACACGGTCGCGCAGCCGATGCTGACGCTCACGCGCCCGGCCGGCGAATCGGGCATCGCGAGGTCGAGCCGCAATACGGCTTCGCGCGCTTCGTCGGCCACCACCCGCGCACCGTGCGCGCCGGTATTCGGCAGCACGATCGCGAACTCCTCGCCGCCGTAGCGCGCGACGATGTCGGTGGGCCGCCGCACCGCGCCGACCAGTGCATTCGCGACGGCGATCAGGCACGCATCGCCCTTCACGTGGCCGAACGCATCGTTGTACGCCTTGAAGTGGTCGACGTCGACCATCAGCAGCGACAGCGGTTCGCCCTGCCGCCGCGCCTGCAGGAACAGCGTGTGGAAATGGTCGTTGAAGTGGCTGCGGTTGAACGCACCCGTGAGCCCGTCGCGCGCGGACGAGCGAATCAGCGTCGCGTGCGCTTCGAACAGTTGCTGATACAGCATCGTCACTTCCCATGCGAGCACGCACACGAGCACGCCCGGCGTGAACATGCTGAACACGCGCGCGACATACCAGCCGAGCGTGAAGCGATGGGTGGACAGCAGGTTCAGCGTCGTATCGGTGAGGCACGCGAGCACCGCGATCGCGAGCCACAGGTCGAGCGTCGTGCGCAGCCGGCCGGTGACCAGCACGGCCACGAGCGCGAGCACGTTGAGGATCCACACGACGAGCGCGGTGCCATTGACTGGCAGCACGGCCGCGTCGCGAGGCGGATGGAACGCGGGCGGCAGCGACACGTTCAGCGCGAGCACGCACAGGAGCGCCGCCGCGACGGCCGGGCCGCCGACGAGCGCGAGCGTCCAGCGGCGTGTTTCTTTCGCACCGACCGGCGCGCGCGTCAGCCGCTCGCGCGCGACCAGCGCGGCCATCACGAAGCACGGAAAGCCGGCATGCCAGAAGACCCACATCCATGCGGCGCTTTGCGGGCGCGCGCCGAGCAGGCCGTGCGGCGCGAACACGCCGGGAAAGGTCAGCAACTGCAGCGCGACGGCGAGCGCGGTGAACGCATAGGCGCCGCCGAGCGCACCGAGCACGGGCTGGCGCGTCACGGTGAACTGCGCGCCGAGGAAGAACGCCGCGATGCTCGCGGTCGTGAACACGGTGAGCGCGCACATCGGCATGAACGGCTCGACGGCCGGCAGCGCGACGTTCGCGTGCGGCACGGCGATCCCGAGCGTGAGCAGGATGACGAGCGCCGTCAGCGCGCCGAACCACAGCTGACGTTGCGTCGTGTGCTGGATCAGGATGCCTTCCATGGAGTCCCCCGGACACGCGTGCGAAACGCCCGATCTTGCGCCGGGCGGCGCGCTCCCCGATCGCGGCGCGACCGGTGCGGCCCGATCCTATCGCGTTATTGGCATCCGCTCAAATGCCGAGCCCCGGGCCGAAGTTGCCGGCAATCCAGCGCGTGACGGCGTCGACGTCCGCGTAGTCCTGTTCGGGCAGGCCGTCGAGCATCGCCAGCACTTCGTTGCTGGCGCCGGCGTCGCGTGCGGCATCGACGATCGCATCCTTGTTCGCGGGATAGCGGACGGCCGCCAGCACATCGGCGATCTGCAGGTCGATCGTTTCGTTCGGGATATCGTGCGGAGGAAGGGCGGGCTTGTCGTTCACGTCGGTGTCTCGCGGGTGGGGCGGGAATCGGGTCGAAGCGCAAGGGTCGTGCCCGCATGTTACCCGGCCTGGGTTGGCCGGCCCTGCGCATGCGGCGGATCGACGATGATCGAAGTCAATGCCCGCGTCGCACGCGGCGCCACGGATGCTTCCAGTCGATGTGCGGTGCGTTCTCGTCGCGCGGATGCTGGCGACGATGCTCCTGCCAGAGTTCGTCGGAAAACAGCGCAGCCACGATGACGAGCGGCAGCACGAGGAAAATTCCGAGGATGACTTGCTCGATCACGATAGCCTCCTTGCGGTGGCAGGAACCCTTGTTCCCATTCTAGGCTCTGAACTTCGCCCGCGTTCAATTTCTTACAGTGCGAAACGGGCCGGAACGCGGCCGCGCCGCAGGCATTCCGCGCATGCGGCGACATCAAAAAGGACACCAACATGCAACTTCAGAACGATACCCACACGCTCGCGCTACGGCCGCTGGAACGCCAGGACCTTCGCTTCGTCCACGAGCTGAACAACGACGCGAAGATCATGCGCTACTGGTTCGAGGAGCCGTACGAAACCTTCTCGGAACTGTCGCAACTGTACGACCGTCACGTGCACGATCAGCGCGAGCGCCGTTTCGTCGCGGTCGATGCGCGGGACGAACTGGTCGGCCTCGTCGAGCTGATCGAGCTCGACTACATCCACCGCCGCGGCGAGTTCCAGATCATCATCGCGCCGCAGTGCCAGGGGCGCGGCTATGCGGGCCAGGCGACGCGCCTTGCGATCGAATACGCGTTCAAGGTGCTGAACATGCGCAAGCTGTACCTGATCGTCGATACGTCGAATGCGGCCGCGATTCACGTGTACGAGAAATGCGGATTCCAGCACGAGGCCGAATTGAAGGAAGAATTTTTCGGGAATGGCGCGTATCACAACGCTTATCGCATGTGCATCTTCCAGCGCGATTATTTCGAGCGCCAGCAAAGCGGATTGAATAAAGCAGGGTAAACACCACACGGACGAAAGGCGCTTGCGACGGGGCGCCGAGCGCGCCGAATAGAGGCGGCGACCTACGGATAAATACGGATGCGCCTATATCTGGCATTTTTCTTGTATCGGGTAAAGGTGCTGCCGCGCTGCGGTAAAAGTCGAATCATTTTGGATGACTTTATGTGCAACGCATCAAAATGAGCCGAATAGCGAAATGGATTATCCAAACCGTTCAATCGCCGCATTGTAACTTCGCTGAAAGCCTTGTCGGATAACGCTTTCCGCCGGGCGGCGCGGACCCCTCCGCGATTCGGCAGCGTTTGCCGGACGCGCGCCGCCCGCGAAAAGCGGGCCGCGCACGGGGTGCGACAATCCGCCGCTATTGCGGTCGCACAACAAATGTGCTTGCTATCGTTTGCCGGTCTTCTAAAGTGAAAAACGCGGGTTCACGATCACCTTTAAACACATAGCTAACCCAGCCTGGTGCCCGCAAGCCTGGAGACAGAACATGATCAAGCGTACCGGTGTCCTTTTTGCCCTTGTCGGCGCGTTTTGCGCGGTGTCGATCGCCCAGGCCGGCAGCGATTCGGCCGTCAAGCCGAAGCAGGAAATCCAGCTGACGAAGAACGCATGGGGCTGCCTGTCGAAAGACAATCTGGACTCCGTACTGAGTCACGAACGTGACGGCAAGTCGCAGGCGAAGCAGCAGTACTTCGACGACTTCCGCTGCCTGTCGGTGCCGGAAGGCCAGCGCTTCCGCGTGGTGTCGGTCGATCAGGGCGACGTGCAGTTCGTCAGCGCCGACAACAGCGACCAGCAAGGCCTCTGGGCCGATTCGCGCTTCGTCAAGCAGTAACCGTCCATTCCCCGCGCAGTCGCACGACGCGCGAGCGTGCCGGCCCGACGAGCCGGCGGCGCGAACCGAACGCGGCCCGGCCCAATGCCGGGCCGTTGCGCTGTGGGTCGCGCATGACGCGCGCCCGACGGCCCGCATTCGGTATCATCACGGCCGACCGAACCGAATGCCCGCCCGGGCCGTATCCGCATGGCGCTGAAATCCACGATCTACAAAGCCGAATTGCAAATCGCCGACATGGATCGGCATTACTACGCCGATCACGCGCTGACGGTGGCGCGCCATCCGTCGGAAACCGACGAACGGATGATGGTGCGCATCGTCGCGTTCGCGCTGTTCGCGCACGAGCGGCTCGAATTCTGCAAGGGACTGTCGGACGTCGACGAGCCCGACTTGTGGCAGAAGGACCTGACGGGCGCGATCGACGTGTGGATCGAGGCCGGTCAGCCCGACGAACGGCGCATCTCGAAAGCGGCCGGGCGTGCCGGGCAGGTCACGGTGATCGCGTACGGCGGCAAGACGTCGGATATCTGGTGGCAGGGCGTGCGCAGCAAGGTCGAACGGCTGCGCAACGTGCAGGTGCTGTCGCTCGCCGACGGCGTCGCGGCCGCGCTCGGGCGGCTCGCGGAGCGCACGATGCGCCTGCAGTGCACGGTGCAGGACGGCGCCGCATGGATCTCGAGCGCGGACCACGATCCGGTCGCGGTCGAGTGGACGGTGCTGAAGGCGCGCGCGGACGCGTAACGGCTCGCGCGCCGGCCGCGTTCAGCCGAGCGCGGCCGGCGGCCCCTTGAATTCGACCATGTTGCCTTCCGGATCGAACAGGTAGATCGACGGCCCGTAGCCGCCGGCGCCGTAGCGTTCGGCCGGCGCGCCGGGCCGCGCGCCATGCGCGGCGAAATGGGCGATCAGTGCGTCGGGATCGAACGGCTCGACGCGCAGGCACAGGTGGTCGAGGTTGCGCCCGGCGCCGGGCGGGCCGCTGTCGGGGCGGTCGATCGGGCCGCCGACCGTCAGCAGGTCGATCAGCGCATCGCCGGCCCGCAGTTGCACGAGGCCCAGATCGGGCTGTTCCTTCTCCACATGGCAGCCGACGGCGTCGCAGTAAAAGCGCGTCATGGCCGCCATGTCGGTCACGCGCAGCACGATGTGATCGATTCCGCGGATGGTGGGCTTCATGGGCGGGACTCCTTCGCAGTCGACGAGCATCGAGTGTAGACGCATCGCGCCTGCGCTGCCGGCCGGAACGCGGCACAATCGACGGACGAAAAAAAGCCCGTTCACGCAGAGCGGAACGGGCTTAATCCATATCAGGAGGAGACATGGAGGAGACAGTTCCAACTATACACACGGCGATGGTGCGACGCAATATTCCGATTGCAAAAAAACGTCAGGACGGCGATTTGTCGCATCCGCACTGCAGCAAAACGGTGACGGGACGATGACGGAAACGGCGCGCGAGCAGCCGCCGCGCGCGTTTCGTCGCATTTATCCCCATGGATGTGGCCCCGATTCGCCGGCCCGAATCACAGAGCAAGATCCAGGGCGCGACGGCATGTGCCGATGGCTAGAGTAGGCACCATCTACACTAGAGAGTGCGAGGTTCAGATGAAAACCGCCTATCCGACCGACGATGCCCGCTGGGGCGCCGTGACCGCGCGCGATCCGCATGCGGACGGCGCGTTCTTCTATGGCGTCAGCACGACCGGCGTGTTCTGTCGCCCGACCTGCGCGTCGCGGCAGCCACGCCGCGAGAACGTGTCCTTTTTCACCGATCCGGCGGCCGCGCGCGCGGCCGGTTTCCGGCCCTGCAAGCGTTGCCAGCCGGAAGGGCTGCCGCGCGAGCTGGAAATCGTCAATCGCGCGTGCGCGGTGCTCGACGCGCACGCCGAGCGGCTCACGCTGCAGCAGTTGAGCGACGCCGTGCACGTGAGCCCGTTCCACCTGCAGCGGCTCTTCAAGCGCGTGGTCGGCGTGTCGCCGCGGCAGTACCAGGCCGCGCAGCGCGGCGCCGCGCTGCGGCAGGCGCTCCAAGACGGCCAGCCGGTCACGCAGGCGGCCGTCGACGCGGGGTTCAACTCGCCGTCGCGGCTCTATGCGTCGGTGTCGCGCGAGCTCGGGATGGCGCCGTCCGCGTTTCGCCGCCAGGGCGCCGGCCTGCGGATCGACTACGCGACCGCGTCGACGTCGCTCGGCACGGTACTCGTCGCCGCGACCGAACAGGGCATCTGCCGGATCGCGTTCGGCGACGACGCGGCGTCGCTCGTCGTCGAGCTGAAGAGCGCGTTCGCGCGGGCCGAACTCGTCGAATCGTCGGCCCGGCTCGCGCCGTTCGTCGCGCAGATCCGCGCGTATCTCGACGGCACGCGGCACGCGTTCGACCTGCCGCTCGACATCGCGCCGACCGCGTTCCAGCAGCGCGTGTGGGAAGCGCTGACGCATATCCCGTACGGCGAAACGCGCAGCTATTCGGAGATCGCCGAGGCGCTCGGCTCGCCGCGCGCGGTACGGGCGGTCGCGTCCGCGTGCGCGTCGAATCCGGTTGCGCTTGCGATCCCGTGCCACCGCGTCGTGCAAAAGGGCGGCGCGCTCGCCGGCTATCGCTGGGGCGTACGCCGCAAGGCGACGCTGCTCGCGGCGGAGGCGCGCCATGTTCACAACGATGAAGCCGAAGCCGAGACGGAGGGCAGTGCGGTTTGAGCATCGACACGATAACGATCACGTCTGTCGCGAACGGCGGCCCGGTGCCGCCGTCCGCGCAGATGGAACTGCGCTACAAGGCGCCGTACGACTGGGCGCGCGTGCTGCGCTTCTTCAGCGGGCGCGCGATTCCGGGCGTCGAGCAGGTGGCCGGCAGCGCGTATCGCCGCATCGTCGATCTGCACGGCGATGCCGGCCGGCTCACCGTCACGAAGCACCCGCGCAAGCACTGCCTGATCGCGACCGTCGAAGGGGCGGTCGCGCGTCACGTCGACGACGCATTCGCCGCACGTGTCGCGACGATGTTCGACCTCGGCGCCGATCCGGCCGCGATCGGCGGCGGGCTCGCGCGCGATCCGTGGTTCGCGCCGCTCGTCGAGGCCGCGCCGGGCTTGCGCGTGCCGGGCGCATGGTCGGGGTTCGAGCTGGCCGTGCGCGCGATCGTCGGCCAGCAGGTGAGCGTGAAGGCCGCGACGACGATCGTCGGCCGGCTCGTCGAACGGGCCGGCGAACGCGTGATTCATGAAGACGACGGCGCGCCCGCGTGGCGTTTCCCGACGCCCGACGCGCTGGCCGCGTGCGATCTCGACAAGATCGGGATGCCCGGCAAGCGCGTGGCGGCGCTGACCGGCGTGGCGCGCGCGGTGGCGGCCGGCGACGTGCCGGTCGATCGCGCGCATGCCGACCTCGCGACGCTGCGCCGCGCGTGGCTCGATCTGCCCGGCATCGGCCCGTGGACCGTCGAATACATCGCGATGCGCGCGTGGCGCGACCCCGATGCGTGGCCGGCATCCGATCTGGTGCTGATGCAGTCGATCGCCGCGCGCGACCCGGCGCTCGACCGGCTCACCAGCCAGAAGCGCCGCACCGAAGGCTGGCGGCCATGGCGCGCGTATGCGGCGCTGCATCTGTGGAACGAAGTGGCTGACCGGGCGGGCGGCGCGCGCGGCGGGTAACTGCGGCGGCCGGCCGGGTGCGACCGCCAGCAGGCAGTGCCGCAACCCGTTGCGCACGCGATGCCGGCATGCGGCGAGCGCAGGCGTGACGCGGCCCGTCATGGCGATGCCACGCATTCGGCGCCGCCCCGATGCTGCGCGTGCGACGCCCGCGCACGCGTCGCTTCCCGATCCATTCAGCGGCATGGTTGCACCCGCGCGCCTGCCGTTCGCCGTTCACGTTCCGTCAGACGAATTCCACTGACCGGCGTGCCGGCCGGCATTGTCCGGAACCGGAGATGGAGGCCGGGACCGGCGCGTCCGGCCTGTCCGGTGGCCCGCTCAGGCCCGTGCGCCGGACCCGGCGCCACCTCAAGCGCGGGTTCCGGCGAGATGTTAAAGTGCCCGCTACCAACGAAGCGACCAACAATCCAGCCGGCCGCGCGCGGCGTTCTGCGCGGGGCCGTCACGCACTTGCGTCTCCATGTCGAACACCATGACTTACCGCCAGTCCGAACTGCTGCTGAAACGCCTCGACGCGCTGAGCTCGGGCCCGACGCGGCAGCATCTGCCCGACGGCCTGCGCGGCATCGAGAAGGAAAGCCTGCGCGTGACGCGCGACGGGATGATCGCGTTCACGCCGCATCCGCGCGCGCTCGGTTCGGCGCTCACGCATCCGGCGCTGACGACCGACTATTCCGAAGCGCTGATCGAACTGATCACGCCCGCGGAGCGCGACGCCGCGCTCACGCTCGAACGCCTCGACGATCTGCATCGCTACGTGTATGCGTCGCTCGGTGACGAGCTGCTGTGGAACGACTCGATGCCGGGCCTGCTGCCGGCCGACGACCAGATCCCGATCGCCGACTACGGCACGTCGAACATCGGTCGCCTGAAGACGGTGTACCGGCGCGGGCTTGCGTATCGCTACGGCCGTACGATGCAGTGCATCGCCGGCATCCACTACAACTACTCGCTGCACGAGGAAGTGTGGCGGCGCCTGCATGCGGAAGAGGAATCGACGGCGACGCTCGTCGATTACCAGTCGGAACGCTATCTCGCGCAGATCCGCAACTTCCGCCGCCGCAGCTGGCTGCTGATGTACCTGTTCGGCGCGTCGCCGGTGCTCGACACGAAATTCCTGCGCGGCAAGCCGCACAAGCTCGACACGTTCGACGCCGATACGCTGTACCGGCCGTATGCGACGAGCCTGCGGATGAGCGATCTCGGCTACTCGAACACGACGGCCCAGGCCGCGCTGCACGTCGACTACAACACGCTGCCCGGCTATCTCGACGCGCTGTCGAAGGCCGTCAGCGAGCCGTATCCCGCGTACGAGGCGATCGGCACGCATCGCGACGGCGAGTGGATCCAGATCAATACGAACGTGCTGCAGATCGAGAACGAGTTCTATTCGACGATCCGGCCGAAGCGCGTCACGTATTCGGGCGAGCGGCCGTTGCATGCGCTCGCGTCGCGCGGCGTGCAGTACATCGAAGTGCGCTGCCTCGACATCGATCCGTTCGAACCGACCGGCATCGCGCTGGAGACCGCGCGCTTCATCGATGCGTTCCTGCTCGCGTGCGCGCTCGACGAAAGCGCGCCGCTTGATTGCGACGCGTACAAGGAAGCGAACGCGAACTTCGGCAGCGTGACGCTGGACGGCCGCAAGCCGGGGCTCACGCTGACGCGCGACGGCCAGTCGGTCACGCTGCAGCAGTGGGCCGACGAGCTGATGGCCGATATCGAGATCGTCGGCCGACGTCTGGACGAAATCCGCGGCGGCGACGCGCATGCGCGCGCGATTGCCGCGCAGCGCGAGAAGCTCGCTGATCCGGAGCGCACGCCGTCCGCGCGCGTGCTGCGCACGATGCGCGAGAACGGCCAGTCGTTCCTCGCGTTCGCGCTCGCGCAGAGCGAAGCGCATGCCGCGCATTTCCGCGCGCGCCCGCCGTCGGCCGAGACGCTGCGTACCGAGCAGGCGCTCGCCGCGAAGTCGCTCGCCGAGCAGGCCGAGCTCGAAGCGAAGGAGGCCGGATCGTTCGACGCATTCGTCGCCGCCTATCGCGCCTATACGCTGAACCGCTTCAGCGTGTGACGATCGCGCACGCGGCCGGCGCAGAATGCTGCGCCACGCCGCGATGCGACGGCCATCCGGTTCCATCGGCGATCAGTGATGGGCGTACGTGCCGCGATCGAACACGTGCGGCAGCGCCGGCTTGCCCGATTCCGTGCGGGCCCGGGCAGCGCCGCCGTAACCGGCAGCGTCGCCTTCACCTTGCGCCTGCGCGGCACGCTGCATGATCGCCTGCATGTTGCCCGGAAAGTCGGGACTGCTTGCGAGGCTCGTCCGGTAGCCGGCGGCCTGCAGCTCCACGAGTTCCTGGCGGACCTGCGCGCGCGTGAGCGTCGACGCGGCTTGCGCGTGAGCGGCGAACGCCGCGCCGATCAGCACGAAAGCGCATGCCGCGTGTTTCATCGTCTTCATCGTGTGTGCTCCGTGAGACTCCGGTGCCGCGCCATCGCCGGCGCGGCCGGAAACGATGCAGCCAGTCTAGGCTTCGGATGCCCAACGAAACATCGTCGCGGCTGGCAGTCACCTTTTCCGGTCGCGCAACATTGCGCGCACCGGTGAGCCGGCCGCGACGGGTTTCCTGTCGAACGCGACAGCGGCGCGCCATCTGCCGGCCATCGTGCGGCGGGCCGCCCGCATCGGCCCGCCGCATCGGGCTTCTCCCCCTTGTACAAGCGTGCCGCGCCTCCTAACCTCTTTTAAGCGACCGATCGGTTGGCCGCGCAACGTCGTTGCGCATGCAAGCGCCCGATCGCGGCCGTGACTGCAGGACATCGCCTTGTACCGAACCCGGCGCATCGACATGCGAATTCGGGTCGACTCTGGAGACACGATGAATCCCACCGACGCCCTACCGCCCGGCATCGTCTTCGCGCAACCGTTGACGCCCGTCGCGCACTCGCTGCTCCTGTCGTTTCTCGTTGCCGTGATCCCGATCGCGGTCGCGCTGATCGCGCTCGGCGTGCTGCGCCGCCCCGCGTGGCAGGCGTCGCTCGCGGGGCTCGTCGCGGGCCTCGCGGTCGCGATCGGCGCGTGGGGGATGCCGGCCGGCCTCGCGTTCAACGCGGTCGGCGCCGGCATGGCGCTCGCGGTCGTGCCGGTGATGTGGATCGTCTTCAACGCGCTGCTGCTGTACAACATCGCGGTGAAGTCGGGCCGTTTCGATCAGTTCCGGCAGTGGATGCTCGACAACCTGCCCGACGACCGCCGCCTCGTGCTGCTCGTCGTCGCGTTCTCGTTCGGCTGTCTGCTCGAAGGGATTTCCGGCTTCGGCACGCCGGTCGCGATCACGAGCGCGCTCCTGATCGCGCTCGGTTTCCCCGCGCTCGAAGCGCTCACCTATACGCTGCTGTTCAACACGGCGCCGGTCGCGTTCGGCGCGCTCGGCGTGCCGATCACCGTGCTCGGCGCGGTCACGTCGCTGCCGCCCGCGACGCTCGCGCAGATGGTCGGCCGCCAGTTGCCGTTCTTCGCGCTGCTGCTGCCGTTCTACGTGGTCGGCGCGTATGGCGGGCTGCGATCGATCTCGAAGCTGTGGCCGGCGCTGCTCGTGTCCGGCGGCAGTTTCGCGCTCGCGCAGTTCGTCACGTCGAACTACCTCGGCTATCAGCTCACCGACGTGCTGTCGTCGCTCTCGTCGCTGATCGTGACGATCGGCTTCCTGCAGGTGTGGAAGCCGCAGCCCGATCCGCAATACGCGCTCGCGCGCAGCGTGCCGGCCGCCGCCGGCGCCGCGCGCGCGGGCTTCGGCGGCTGGCTGCCGTGGCTCGTCGTGTCGGTGGTCGTGATCGTGTGGGTGCACGCGAACATCGCGGCGATCGGCGACGTGAAGATCAAGTGGCCGGGCCTGCACAACGCCGTGTACGTGTCGCTGTACCACAAGCCGTATGCGGCGATCTGGGATTTCCAGCCGCTCGGCACCGGCACCGCGATCCTCGTGTCGGCGATCATCACGGCCGCGCTGACGCGCACCGGCCCCGGCGCGTTCGTCGAATGCGTGGTGAAGACGTGGCGGCAAACGTGGATCGCGATCGTCACGGTGATGATGATCGTCGGGCTCGCGTACCTGCTGAACTACTCGGGCATCAGCTACACGCTCGGCACCGGCGTCGCGTCGACGGGCGCGCTGTTCCCGCTGGTGTCCGCGTCGCTCGGCTGGATCGCCGTGTTCCTGTCCGGCAGCGACACGTCGGGCAACGCGCTGTTCGGCAACCTGCAGGTCGTCGCCGCACGGCAGCTCGGCCTCGATCCGGTGCTGATGGCCGCGACCAACTCGTCGGGCGGCGTGATGGGCAAGATGATCTCGCCGCAGAACATCGCGACGGGCGTGTCGACGACGGACCTGAAAGGGCAGGAGGGCGTCGTGTTCGCACGCACCTTCTGGCACAGCGTGGTCCTGACGCTGCTGCTCGGCGTGCTGGTGTTCCTGCAGCAGCACGTGTTGACGTGGATGATTCCGGCGCTGCCGAAGTGACGCACGGTGCCGCGACAGAAGGAAGGCACGAGGAAAACAACGAGGGAAGGCGCGGGAAAAGCGCCACGTAGCGTGCGGAAAACGGCGAGCGCGCGGCGGCTCAGCGCGCGTTCGCCCGCCGCGTACCGCACGGCGGCGGCGTGCCGGTTGCAGATTGGTTGCGCTCCGGCGCGCAGGATGGGCTTTTGGCGACTGAAAACTGTGGACAATATGCCGGGGCGACGGTATACAACGATCATTCGCCGATACGGCGCCCCCGTTTTCACCGACAGCTCCGCCGCCTGCCCGACCATGACCGCCCCGAACGCGCTCAGCGCCATCGAACTCCTGCAAAGCCAGTCGCTCGCGATGATCGTTCAGGACATGCTCGAGCGTGCGATCGTGTCTGGCGAATACGCGCCCGGCGAAAAGCTCAACGAAGTCGATATCGCGACCAAGCTGAACGTGTCGCGCGGCCCGGTGCGCGAAGCATTCCGCGCGCTCGAACAGGCTGGGCTGCTGCGCAATGAGAAGAACCGCGGCGTGACCGTGCGTGTCGTGCCGCTGCGCGAGGCCGAGGAGATCTACGAAGTGCGCGCGATGCTCGACGAATCGGTCGCGCGCGCGCTCGCGAAGCGTAGCTCGCCCGATACGTTGAAGGTGCTGAAGGGCATCGTCCAGTCGATGAAGGACGCCGCGAAGGCGCACGACGTCACGCGTTATACCGAGCTGAACGTGCAGTTCCACGACGCGATGGTCGTCGGCGTCGGCAATACGCATCTCGTCGATACCTACCGGCGGCTCGTGCGCCAGCTCGGCCTGCTGCGCCAGGCGGCGATCGAGGCCGAGGAGGATGCGATCGCGGTGTCGGCGGCCGAGCACGACAGGATCGTGCAGGCGCTCGCGGCTGGCGACGAGGAAAAGGCCGTCGCGCTCGTGCGCGAGCACGTCGCGCATGGTCTCGCACGGATGCGCCGCATGCATGAGCAGGGGTTGCCCGCGACGGGCAAGGCGGCGCGGGAGAAGGCGGGCGCGTGAATTGCCGCGTTAGCTGTCACCGCACGGTGACGCGGCACGGAGTGGGTGCGCATCGCCCGCTTGCATGGCAGAGCGCTGAAGGCGCGCTCTCCGCAGGACATCGATGATATTCGTCCGAATGCGATGATCGCTCGCCGCTGATCATTGGCCGCGCTGCTTATCAAAGAAGTCGTCGAGTACCCAACCCGTTCCGGATTCGCAGCGCACTTGCGTGTACGCGTAAATCTTCGCAGCCCGATCCGCCACCGGGACGCAGGATTCGCCTTTCCTGACCGTGAAGATCGGATGCGTTCTGTCGTCGTTTGGCTCGGCGAAGGCCGGCATGTCGCGAAGCGCCGCCCATTTCTCGTCTTTATATTTCGAGCACGCACCGATCATCATCGTGAGCGCGACAAGTAGCAGCAGGCGTGTCATTTTTTCGGATACCGTCGGATTCAAATCAGGCGTTTCGAATGGCGCAGACCGGTCATCAAATCCGCAGGCGCTATGATACTCGGGAGTTGCCATCTCGGGTCGTGAGCCAGAATTCCCGCTTTGCCAAGTACTTCGGCTATGTTCGAGGAGCAATTGTTGTCGATGAGAGAGTATGGTTTGTTTTCGTGTAGCCGGCGTTTTATCTCGGAAACGATGATCCTTTTCTCATCCCTGGATGTATGAAGGAGATAGCCGATCGTATCGCGTTGCATCTTGGTCTGCTGGCGATTTAAGTAGTTCAGGATGTTATCTACGTCCCATCCCGGCTGCGCTCGGCCATATACGACCCCATCGACTGCAATCGCGACATGTCCGAACTGCGACCCTCTCGAGACGGATCGGGAATCGCTAATCAAGATTTCAATGGTTGTTGATGAGTGCATGAAAGAAAAAACGGGATTCTATTTGTCGGATTGTTTGAATCCTATCATGCTGTTTTTGATAATAAAACCGAGGTAATGAAATGACAAAAATAAAGCGTATGGATTGGCGCGCCGTTTTATAAGTTTTATTTTAGCTGGGACATGTCTTGTCGATGCGTGATTGTCCTCATGGGGGATTTTGCGTTTCGAAACAAAAGCGGCTCCTGGAATCGGACTTTTTCTATTAGCGGGATTTCCTCACCTGTTGTTCGGTCGATGTGCGGATTCGACAGAGGCTGGCGACATGATGGTGCCGGCGAGCCGCCGGCCTCTCCCGTTCCTCGCCGCATTCGCCCCGCCCGTTACGCCTTGTCCGCCTTCCCCGCCGCACTTGCAAACTTCGCGAGCCACGTATCGACGACCGACGGCTGCCGGTTCTCGTCTTCCGCGCGCTCCTTGCGGCGGATCGCATTGCGCACGACATGCGCGCCGACATAGCGAATCGGCTCCGGCGGAAACTGGCCGAGCGGGCCGCGCACGAGCGGGCTGCGCGTCCACGCGTTGTCGAGGCCGAGCACGAGCGACGACAGGATCTGCCCGCCCATGTAGGTCGGCCCGACGCCGTTGCCCGAATAGCCGAAGCCGTAGAACACGTTCGGCGCGTCGTCGAGGCGGCCGAAGAACGGGAAGCCCGTTACCGAGCGGTCCGATGGCCCGTTCCAGCTTGCGGTGATCGGCACGCCCGCAAGCGACGGAAAAAATGCGCGCAGGCTCCGCGTGAGCTGCGCCTCGTACGGCGAGCGCCGGTCGAACACGGGCGCGATGCGGCTGCGCCACGAGAACGTGTTGCCGCCCTTGCCGAGCATCAGCCGCCCGTCGGCCGTCGTGCGGTAGTAGTAGACGAAGATCCGCGAATCGAGCACCGACACGCCGTCCACGAGCCCCGTCTGCGCCAGCAACGCCGGGCATTTCTCGGTGATGACCATATCGCTCGACACGACCGCGATCGTGCGTTCGAACTGCGGGAAGCGGCTCGCCATCCACGCGTTGATCGCGAAGACCAGCTTGCCTGCGTGCACGCTGCCGGACGGCGTCTGCACGACGGCCGGCTGCCCTGGCGTGAAGTCGACGAGCGGCGTGCGCTCGTATATCCGGATGCCCATCTCGAGCGCGACGCGGCGCAGGCCGCGCACGAGCTTGCCGGGATGCACGGTCGCGGCGATCGGCGAGTACACGCCGTCGAGATTGCGTGCGGAGCCCGAGCGGCGCGCGACTTCGGCGGGCGGCAGCGGCTCGTAGCTGTGGATGCCGCACGCGGCGAGCGCGTCGAGCACTGGCGCGAGCGTGCCGACCTGCGCGCGCGACGTCGCGGTGTACAGCGTGCCGTCGAGCCGCAGGTCCGCATCGATGCCGTGCGCGCGGCAGAAGTCGGCGATGTGCTGGACGGCCGCTTCCGACGCCCTCACGAGCCGGATCGCCTCGGCTTCGCCGAACAGGCGCCGCAGCGTCAGGAATTTCGCCGACCACGTGAGCAGGCAGCCGCCGTTGCGGCCGCTCGCGCCGGCGCCGCACAGGTCGGCCTCGAGGATCGCGATGTCGAGTGCGGGGTTGTGCTGCTTCGCCTGGATCGCGGTCCAGAGGCCCGTGAAGCCGCCGCCGACGATGCACACGTCGGCCCGCGTCGCACCTTGCAGCGCGGGGGCGAGATCGCCGTCGTTGAACAGCGCTTGTTCGATCCAGAAGGGGCGCATCGGAGCATTCGTCGATAAAGGGCCGTGCGGCGCACAGCCGGAAAAACGGGCGGCCACATGTGTATGCGGTCGGTACGTCGCGTCACATCGTCATGCGGCCGCTTCGGCCGATAGGCGGCTGCGGCGCACATCCATCGCCTTCAGCGTGTCGGCGATCGCCGCGACAGCGCGTGGAATCCCGGCTTCGCCGACGCGACCGATGCAGCCGACGCGGAGCGTCTGCACTTCGGTCCGCTTGCCCGGATACGGAATGTAGGCGCGCTTTTTGACCTACTGATAACACCGCTTGAAGTCGTCATTTGGATCGTCCGGGCGCCATCGCCTTGCTTCCTGCTTTTTGCATGTTGTTGACAATCTACAAATCGTCCATTTTAATGTCAAGCATCGAAACACTCGTTCGGCGCGGCACGGGCGCCGACGGCTCACCGCTTCGCCCCGAAAGGAATGAACGTCATGACTGAAACGCCCGTCTCCGTGGAAGTGAACGGCCGCCGCTACAACTGGATGAGCCGGCCCGTGGTGGTCGTCTGCGTCGATGGCTGCGCGTATGAATATCTGGAAGAGGCCGCCGAGGCGGGCGTCGCGCCGTTCCTGCGCACGCTGCTGAAGCCAGGCACGGCACTGAAGGGAGAATGCGTGGTGCCGAGCTTCACGAACCCGAACAACCTGTCGATCGTGACCGGCGTGCCGCCGGCGATCCACGGGATCAGCGGCAACTACTTCTACGATCGCGACACCGGCGCCGAGGTGCTGATGAACGATCCGAAGTACCTGGTCGCGCCCACCGTGCTCGCGGCCTTCGCCGAACAGGGCGCGCGCGTCGCGGTCGTCACCGCGAAGGACAAGCTGCGCCGCCTGCTCGGCAAGGGGCTGAAGGGCATCTGCTTCTCGTCGGAAAAGGCCGACGAAGCGAGCGTCGAGGAAAACGGCATCGACAACGTGCTCGAGCTGGTCGGCAAGCCGGTGCCGAGCGTGTACAGCGCGGCGCTGTCGGAATTCGTGTTCGCGGCCGGCGTGCGGCTGCTCGAGACGCGCCCGATCGACCTGATGTACCTGTCGACCACCGACTACGTGCAGCACAAGTGCGCGCCCGGCACGGAAGGCGCGAACGCGTTCTACGCGATGATGGACACGTACCTGAAGCGCCTCGACGAACTCGGCGCGATCGTCGCGATCACCGCCGATCACGGGATGAACGCGAAGCACGACGACACGACCGGCGAGCCGAACGTCGTCTACCTGCAGGAGCTGTCCGACGAATGGCTCGGCCACGATGCGGCGCGCGTGATCCTGCCGATCACCGATCCGTACGTCGTGCACCATGGTGCGCTCGGTTCGTTCGCGACCGTCTATGTGCCGGCAACGGCCGATGCCGAAGCGCTGCGCGCGCGGCTCGCCGCGGTCGACGGCATCGACGTCGTGCTGACGGGCGCCGAAGGCTGCGCGCGCTTCGAGCTGCCGCCCGCGCGGATGGGCGACCTGATCGTGATCTCCAGGCAGGACGTCGTGCTCGGCACGCGCCGCATCAAGCACGATCTGTCCGGCCTCGACGTGCCGTTGCGCTCGCACGGCGGGATCTCCGAGCAGATCGTGCCGCTGATCTTCAGCAAGCCGGTCGCGACCGACGTCGCGGGCCGCGCGCGGCTGCGCAACTTCGACATCATCGATATCGCGCTCAACCATCTGCAGTGATGCACGCGCGTCTTTGGGGAATACAGGCATGAACGCCTTTGCAGCATCGACGGCGGTGCGCGAGATTCGTCGCGAGGCACTGCGAATCGACGGCGAGCGGATTCAGCGGGATGCGGTGATCGACGTGCGCAACCCGTACGACGGCGCACTGGTCGGCACCGTGCCGAAGGCGACGCTCGACGACGTGCGCCGCGCATTCGCGGTCGCGCGGGCGTACCGGCCGACGCTCACGCGCCACGATCGCGCGGCGATCCTGCGCCGCGCGGCCGACATCGTGCGTGCTCGCACCGCGGAGATCGCGGCGCTGATCACGGCCGAGGCCGGGTTGTGCATCAAGGATTCGACGTACGAAGCGGGCCGCGTGGCCGACGTGCTGACGTTCGGCGCCGGCGAAGTGCTGAAGGACGACGGGCAGATCTTCTCGTGCGATCTGACGCCGCACGGCAAGAAGCGCCGCGTGTACACGCAGCGCGACCCGCTGCTCGGCGTGATTTCGGCGATCACGCCGTTCAACCACCCGATGAACCAGGTCGCGCACAAGGTCGTGCCGTCGGTCGCGACCAACAACCGGATCGTCGTGAAGCCGTCGGAGAAGGTGCCGCTGTCGTGCTACCTGTTCGCGGACATCCTGTACGAAGCCGGCTTGCCGCCGCAGATGCTGCAGGTGATCACCGGCGACCCGAAGGACATTGCGGACGAATTGATCACGAACCCGGCGATCGACCTGATCACGTTCACCGGCGGCGTGTCGATCGGCAAATCGATCGCCGCGCGGATGGGCTATCGGCGCGCGGTGCTCGAACTCGGCGGCAACGATCCGATCATCGTGATGGAAGACGCCGATCTCGACGAGGCGAGCACGCTCGCGGTGTCGGGCTCGTACAGGAATTCCGGGCAGCGCTGCACGGCGATCAAGCGGATTCTCGTGCACGAGGCAGTGGCCGATCGCTTCACGGAACTCGTCGTCGAGAAGACGCGCGCATGGTCGTACGGCAACCCGTCCGATCCGTCGGTCGACATGGGCACCGTGATCGACGAAGCGGCCGCGCGGTTCTGCGAGCAGCAGGTGAACGACGCGATCGCACGCGGTGCGCGGCTGCTGGTCGGCAACGTGCGCGACGGCGCACTGTATTCGCCGACCGTCGTCGACCGCGTGACGCCCGACATGCCGCTGGTGAAGCATGAAACCTTCGGCCCGGTGTCGCCGATCCTGCGCTTTCGCGACATCGACGAAGCGATCCGGATGTCGAACAGCACCGACTACGCGCTGTCGTCGTCGGTGTGCACGAACCGCTTCGACCACATCACGCGCTTCATCACCGAACTCGAAGTCGGCAGCGTGAACGTGCGCGAGGTGCCCGGCTATCGGCTCGAGCTGACGCCGTTCGGCGGCGTGAAGGATTCGGGGCTCGGATACAAGGAGGGTGTGCAGGAAGCGATGAAGAGCTTCACGAACACGAAGACGTATTCGTTGCCATGGTAAGCGACGTGTAAGCGGCCCGCGTCGGCATCGAGGTTGGCGCGGTCGTTATTCGATCGGCTCATATCGTTAGCCGATTTGCGTTTTTGCCGGGCCTTCCCGCATCGGTAGAATTCGCGGACCTCTCGAACGGCGCAGGCGTGCCGGCGGGATGATTCTCTCCAATCATTCGGGGTCCGCACCATGAAATTCCTCCGCTCCATCCTGATCGTCGCGCTGCTGCAGGCCGCCGCGGCCACCAGCGCGCTGGCTGCCGACGACCTGTCGCAGATCAAGTCGGCCGGCGTGTTCCGCATCGGTACCGAAGGCACCTACGCGCCGTTCACGTACCACGACGAGACGGGCAAGCTGACGGGCTTCGACGTCGACATCGCGACCGCGATCGCGCAGCGTCTCGGCGTGAAGCCGCAGTTCGTCGAAGGCAAATGGGACGGGCTGATCGCGGGTCTCGACGTGAACCGCTACGACGCGGTCGTGAACGAAGTGTCGATCACCGACGCGCGCAAGGCGAAATACGATTTCTCGACGCCGTACATCACGTCGCATGCGGTGCTGATCGTGCGCGCGGACAACACGACGATCCGCTCGTTCGACGACCTGAAGGGCAAGAAATCCGCGAACACGCTGACCAGCAATTTCGGCAAGCTCGCGGCCGCGCACGGCGCCGACGTCGTGCCCGTGCAGGGCTTCAACGAATCGATCGACCTGCTGACGTCCGGACGCGTCGATGCGACGATCAACGATTCGCTGTCGTACCTCGATTTCCGCAAGCACAAGCCCGACGCGAAACTGAAGATCGCGGCGACCGACACGAGCGGCGCGGGCGACGCGTCCGGCGTGCTGCTGCGCAAGGGCAGCCCCGCGCTGGTGGCCGCGATCGACAAGGCGCTCGCGGACATCAAGGCGGACGGCACCTACGCGAAGATCTCGCAGAAGTACTTCGGCCGCGACGTGTCGCAGCCGTGACGCGAGGCTGAACGATGCCGGCCTGGCTGCACCTGATGGCGGAATCGCTGCGCCCCCTGCTCGTTGCAGGGCTCGTGTTTACGGTTCCGCTCACGCTCGCGTCGTTCGCGATCGGCCTGTTGCTCGCGTTCGGCGCGGCGCTCGCGCGGCTGTTCGGGCCGCGCTGGGCGCAGGCCGTCGTGCGTTTCTATATCTGGCTGTTCCGCGGCTCGCCATTGCTCGTGCAGTTGTTCGTGATCTTCTACGGGCTACCGAGCGTCGGCATCGTGCTCGATCCGCTGACGGCCGCCGTGATCGGCTTCTCGCTGAACGTCGGCGCGTACAACGCGGAAGTGATTCGCGGCGTGATCGAATCGATCCCCAAGGGGCAGTGGGAGGCCGCGTACTCGATGTCGATGACGCGCGCGCAGGCGCTGCGCCGCGCGATCCTGCCGCAGGCCGCGCGCGTCGCGCTGCCCGCGCTGTCGAATTCGTTCATTTCGCTCGTGAAGGACACGTCGCTTGCGGCCGTGCTGACGGTGCCCGAGATCTTCCAGGCCGCGCAGCGCATCGCGGCCGTGACCTACGAGCCGCTGATTCTCTATACCGAAGCCGCGCTGATCTATCTGCTGTTCAGCTCGGTGCTGTCCACGCTGCAACGTCGCCTCGAAACCCGCTTCGGCCGGCATGCGCTGTTCCACGCGGAGTTGCGATGATCCATCTCGAGCGCATCGACAAGTCGTTTGGCTCGCATCGCGTGTTGAGCGGAATCGACCTCGCATTGCAGCCGGGGAGCGTAACGGCGCTGATCGGCCCGTCCGGCAGCGGCAAGAGCACGCTGCTGCGCTGCGTGAACCTGCTCGAAGTGCCGGAGGCGGGCGCGCTCGCGGTCGGCGATGCGCGCATCGCATTCGTGCCGGGGCGCCGGCCGTCGCGAGACGCGGTATTCGCGGTGCGCAAGCAGACCGGCATGGTGTTCCAGAACTTCCAGTTGTTTCCGCACCTGAGCGTCGTGCAGAACGTGATGGAGGGGCTCGTGACCGTGCAGCGCTGGCCGCGCGAGCAGGCGCGCCAGCGGGCGCTCGCGCTGCTCGACAAGGTCGGCATCGCGGGCAAGGCCGACGCATGGCCGGCCACGCTATCGGGCGGACAGCAGCAGCGCGTGGCGATCGCGCGCGCGCTCGCGCCGTCTCCGCAGGTGCTGTTGTGCGACGAGCCGACATCGGCGCTCGATCCGGAGCTGTCCGTCGAAGTGGTCGAGGTGCTGCGCCAGCTCGCGCGCGAAGGCACGACGATGCTGATGGCCACGCACGACCTGCGCCTGGCCGCGTCGATCGCGCATGATGCGGTGTTCCTCGCCGATGGCCGCATCGTCGAAGCCGGCGCGTCGCGCGACCTGTTCGGCCGGCCGCGCGACCCGCGTACCGCGAAGTTCGTCGCGACGCTCGCGCAAGGCGTGCCGGTGTTCTGACGACGCGACGCGAGGTGGCTGGCGGTCAGCGTGGCGCGTGCGCGTCGAGCACCGCGGCGACGATCGCCTCCGGCGCATCTTCCTGAACCAGATGGCCCGCGTGCGGGACGCGGATCAGCTTGCCGTTCGCGATGCGATCGGCGAGCGCCTGCCCTTGCTCGAGCGGAATCCATGCGTCGTCCTCGCCCCACACGATGCGCACCGGAAAGTCCGGCGGCGCGTAGCGGGCTTCCGCTTCCTCGATGTAGCGCTGGCGCATCTGCGCGATCTGGCGATAGAACGCGGCCTGGCCGGCCGGCGTGAGCCACGGTGCACGGTAGATCGACAGTGCTTCGTCGCTCAGCGGTCGCGCGACCGCCTGGCCGATATAGGCCGACACGAGCGCATGGTGCGCGTACGCGGGCAGGCCGGTGAACGCGGCTTCGTGCTGCGCGACGTGACGCACGAACGGCGACCCTTGCGGCGCGATCGCGACCGGGTTCACGAGCGTGAGATCCGCATACGCGATGCCGTCGAGAAAGTGCGCGCGCAGCACCGTGGCGCCGCCGTAGTCGTGCGCGAGCACACGCGGCCGCGCGAGTGTCCATTCGTTCAGCAGTGCGCCGAACAGCGCGTTCTGGCGGCCGAGCGACACGTCCGCGTCCGGCATGTCGGACTGGCCGTAGCCGAGCAGGTCGTAGAAATACACGCGATGGCGCCGCGCGAGCCACGGCGCGATCCGGCGCCATACCTGCGACGAAAACGGCGTGCCGTGCACGAGCACGAGCGGCGGGCCTTCGCCGAGCGTACCCCATGCAATCCGGTGGCCTTCGAAATCGAAGCGGTTCGGAAGTTCGAGCATCGGCTTCTCCGTGCTAACCTGTTTTGGTTGTTAACAGGTTACGCCGGATTTTCCGGATATGAAACCGATAGGTGAAAATAAATGGTTACTCGATCCGACCCGGCGCGGCACGGGCACGAATGGCGCGCGGCCGATTTCGTCGGCGGCCATCCGGCGCTCGACTTCCTCAACACGGTGGCCGACACGGGCAAGACGCGCGACGAGGACAAGCTCGTCGACTGGCCGGCCGTGCGTGCGTGGGCCGGGAAAGCGGGGTTGCTGGCGCCCGACGATCTGGCGCGGCTGCTGCGTCATCCGCGCCAGGATGGCCCCGAGGAGCTGGCGGCGCTACACCGCTTTCGCGACGACGCGTACGCCGCGATCGTGCACCTGACGGCCTCGGGCGGCGGCGGCGCGGGCGCGCGCGCTGCCGACCGGCTTGCGCTGGCGATCCGCGAGGCGATCGGGCGGAGTGCGTTCGATGCGGTTGGCGGCCGCTTCGCGTGGCGACCCGACGCGCGCGCTGCGTCGCGCTGGATCGATGCGGCTGCGCTCGGTTTCGAGGATCTGATGCGCAGCGACGATTTCGCGCGCGTGCGGCAATGCGGCCGGTGTACGTGGTTCTTCGTCGATCGCGGCCGCGGCGTCGGGCGGCGGTGGTGCGACATGCGCACGTGCGGGAACCGCGCGAAGGTGGAGGCGTTCAGGGAGCGGTGACGCGCGCGGCGCGGCGGTTGCCGCACCGCGCGTGGGTCATCGAGCGGATTCGGCTTCGTGCGGCCGATGGTCGGGCCATAACGTCGCGGCGGCGAACAGCCCGGCCGCCAGGAACGGCGCACCGATCGCGAACAGGATGGCCGTGAGGCCCCAGCGATCCCAGAAGCGGTCGACGAGCGCACGCTCGGGCGTGACGGGATCGTACAGCACGTCGACCGCATCGCCTTTGTGGAGGCCCGGCGGCGACGCCGCGGAGCCCTGGGCGAATGTGATCAGCCGCCCGCTGTCGGTCGTGAACGCGACGATGGCCGAATACAGCGACGTGCGCGACCGCGACGGCCGCCCGTTTTTCGCGATCTCGACCACATGGCCGGTCGAACGCGCATAGTGGTGGACGATTTGCCACTGACGCAGCCCGGCCGCGCCGGCGCCGGCGAGGAAACCCGTGCCGATCGCGATCGGAATCAGCGCGATCGCGACATCCCAGCGGCGCCGTGCCGGCTTGCGTTCGACGTGGCGCGGCGCCGGGCCCGACTGCCGGCGGCGTCGCTCGCCCGCGAGCAGCAGGCCGCCGATGGCGAACGACGCGACGGCGAGCAGCGCCGGCACGGCCACCGGAAGCCAGCGTTGCGCAAAATCGTCGATCAGCGCGGGGCGCTCCGGGTGGTCGGGGTCGAGCAGGATGTCGACGTTCTCGCCGATGTCGTACGCGGGCACCGCGGATGCAGTATTGCCGGCGACTTCGCGGCGCCGGCCGTCGTTCGCGAGATACGCGACGATCGGCCGGTACGCGCGCATTGCATCGCTGTCCTGGACGATGCGCACGACCGTGCCCGGCGCGCGGACCAGGCGGTCGGGTTCCCGGCCGGCCGTGACGGCGAGCACGCCGGCCAGCACGAACAGCACGACACCGATCATCAGTGCGACCAGCGCGTCCTTACCCGGCATGACGCGATCCGGTTCGGGCGTCGCGCGGATCGGGGCCGGTCCGGGTGAGCGGCCCATCGCGACGGACAGGCCGATATCGGCGCAACCATGCCCTCTGAATGGTCGCGTCTCGTTCACATGCTTCCATGTCTGACGTCCCATGTTCTCTCAGTGCCGGCGGGCAAATGACGAACCCCGCGCCGGTCGTGTGATATTTGTCGGACGATTCTAGCGGAAACGATGCGCGACGGGCGTGCGGCGGCGTACCGCGAAAGGCGCGCGCTGCGAATACGGCGCGCCAAAACGGAAAAGGCCGGTCAGCTTTCGCTAACCGGCCTTTGAAATTCCTGGTGGGGCGTGAGTGACTCGAACACTCGACCTACGGATTAAGAGTCCGCTGCTCTACCAACTGAGCTAACGCCCCCAACAGAAGAAAGATTATGCCGGGGTTTTCGGGGCATGGCAAGCCCTTTCTGCGAATTTCCCGAAAATATTTCGTCACGCCGGCGGCGGTTGCCGGCGCGGTAACGAGCGGTCGCAGTTTGCGCGCTCCCGGTATGATGACGCCACACGCGTTGCGCGGCGGTCGCGCAACGTTTTCTGGACATTCGAAGATGGACGAAAACGCAGTCCGCGAATTGCTGGATCGCCTGCTGGCCCCGTGGGTCCGCTCGCTGGGTCTGGTCCCCGTGTCGATCGGCGACGACAGCGTCACGTTGCGCCTGCCGTTTTCCGGCGAGTTCCGCCATTCGGGCGGCGTGATCTGCGGCCAGGTGTTCACGGCGGCCGCCGACACCGCGATGGTGGTCGCGATCTCGGCTGCGCTCGGCGAATTCCGGCCGATGACGACGGTGTCGCTGAACACGAATTTCATGCGTCCCGTGCGCAAGGGCGACGTGCTCGTCACCGCGCGCGTGCTGCGGATGGGTCGCAACCTCGTGTTCGGCGAAGTCGAGCTGTTCGACGAGGACGGCAAGATGGCCGTCCACGCGACGTCGACCTACGCGCTCGTCAGCTGAGCGGCGCGATGTTCGACCAGATCGTCTTTGCGGGCGGCGGCAATCGGTGCTGGTGGCAGGCCGGCTTCTGGGACGTCGCGCAGCCGGCCCTCGGCCTGCGCCCGCGCGTGATCACCGGCATCTCGGCCGGCGCGGCGACCGCCTGCATGCTGTATACACGCGACGCCGCATGGGTGATGCGCTATTACGAGGAGGCGCTGCGCCACAACCGGAAGAATGCGTACTGGGGCAACCTGTTCGGGCGCGAGCCGGTGTTTCCGCATTACCGGATCTATCGTCAGGCGCTCCTCGACATCTACGGCGAGCCGTTCGCGAAGCTCGCCGCGGCGCCGGAAATCCGCATCGGCGTGTCGCACGTGCCGCGCTGGCTCGGTGCGCGCAGCGCGGTCGCGGCCGGCCTCGTCGCGTACAACATCGAGAAGTACGTGCGCAAGACGCTGCACCCGACGCTCGGGCGCACGCTCGGCTTTCGGCCCGAATTCGTGCGCGCGCAGGCCTGCGCGCACGTCGACGAACTCGCCGACCTGATCCTCCAGTCGTCCTGCACGCCGCCGTTCACGCCGGTGCTGCGGCGCGGCGGCCGGCCGGTGCTCGACGGCGGGATGGTCGACAACGTGCCGGTCGATGCGCTCGATCCGTCTCCGGGCGACGTGCTGGTGCTCGTCACGCGGCTGTATCCGCGTCCGCAGATGTTCACGGTCGCGCATGGCGACCAGCGGCGGCTGTACGTGCAGCCGTCGAGCAAGGTGCCGATTTCGAGCTGGGATTACACGAGCCCGTCGCAGATGCGGCATGCGTACGATCTCGGGCGGCGCGACGGCGAGCACTTCCTCACGCGCGTCGACGCGATGACGGGCGGCCGCGTGGCCGCCTGACGGCGGGAATCGGGCAACGGGGCCACGCGACGCGCGCGGCCCGCGCGATCAGCGCTTGCGGATCGGCGTCAGCGCTTCGGGGTTGGCGACGCTCGACATGTCGCCGTCGTCGAACGCGAGAATGTTGCGGAATGCGGCACTGAAATACAGTTCGTAGCTTTCGCGTTCGACGTAGCCGATGTGCGGCGTGCAGATCACGTTTTCCATCCGCAGCAGGCTGTAGCCCTGCAGGATCGGCTCGCTTTCGAACACGTCGATCGCGACCATCCCCGGCCGGTTGTGCGACAGCGCGTTGACGAGCGCGTTTTCCTCGAGCAGCTCGGCGCGGCTCGTGTTGACGAGCAGCGACGTCGGCTTCATCCGCATCAGGTCTTCCTGCTTCACGATCCCGCGCGTGTCGTCGTGCAGGCGCAGATGCAGCGACAGCACGTCGCTCTGCTCGAACAGCGCTTCGCGGCTCTCGGCGGCCGTGTAGCCGTCGGCGCGCGCGGCCTCGAGCGAATGCTCGCGGCCCCAGATCAGCACGTTCATCCCGAACGCCTTGCCGTAACCGGCGACGAGCCGGCCGATCTTGCCGTAGCCCCAGATGCCGAGCGTCTGGCCGCGCAGCACCTGGCCGAGGCCGAAGTTCGGCGGCAGCGCCGACGTCTTCAGGCCCGACTGCTGCCAGGCGCCCTGCTTCAGGTTCGCGACGTACTGCGGAATGCGGCGCTGGGCGGCCATCACGAGCGCCCAGGTCAGCTCGGCCGGCGCGACGGGCGAACCGGTGCCTTCGAGCACCGCGATGCCGCGGTCGGTACACGCGTCGAGATCGATGTGGCTCGACACGCGGCCGGTCTGGCTGATCATGCGCAGGTTCGGCAGCTTCGAGAGCAACTGCGAGGTAATCGGGGTCCGTTCACGAATCAGCACGAGCGCCTCGACTTCCGCCAGACGGCTGGCGAGCTGTCCCAAGCCGCGCACCGTATTGTTGAAGACCTTTACGTCGTGGCCGGCGAGCATCTCGAAGCAGTTCAGTTTGCGGACGGCGTCCTGGTAGTCGTCGAGGATGGCAATTTTCATGGTGAGCGGGGTGTCGCGCGTTGAAAGCGGGCAGGGCGGCGGCGCATCTTGCGCCCCTGTTCCGCCCGGCCGGGGCCGACATGATGCTACGCCGGCCGCCTTCGTGGGGTCTTTTTAACAGGTTGTTACGCTCCGCCGCAATGGGCGCCAGCCACCCCCACGCCGCTCGCGCGCCGTGCGCAAGGGTGCGCTGTTGTGTCGCATCAAACACGTCCTTCCTGATTCGGCCGCTTACTCGACGAGGTTCACCCAATTGTTGCTCGCAGCAGAATAATTGGATCAACTATCCGCGAAAGGCGAGGATTTTTGACTATTTTTATCGTCAACCGGCCCGTTGTTGAGCAACTCTGCATCATTTCCGCTGTCGTAGGAGAATTACGCATTTGCTTCATCTTTTTGAAGTTGTAACAGCGGCAGGAGTCGTTTATGGATCATTTGCAGTCGATGCGCGTGTTCGTCAAGGTTGCAGATCTCGGCAGTTTCGCGCGGGCCGCGAGCGCAATGGATATCTCCAACGCGGTCGCGACGCGCCATGTCGCCGATCTGGAAGGCCGGCTCGGCACGCGTTTGCTTAACCGCACCACGCGCAGCCTCTCCCTGACGGAGTCGGGTCAGGTCTATCTGGAGCGTGCCCGCCAGATCCTCGACGAGCTCGAGGACGTCGAGCAGATGGTCGTCGCGCGCAATCACGAGCCGGTCGGCACGCTGCGCATCGTGGCGCCGGTCGTGTTCGGCCTGCACAACCTCGCCCCCGTGCTGCAGTCGTACACGGAGAATTTCCCGAAGGTGGTGCCGGATCTCACGCTGGTCGACCGGCAGGTCGATCTCGTCGAGGAAGGCTTCGACGTCGGCATCGTCGTCACGCGCCAGATGCGCAGCGCGAGCATCGTCACGCGGCGCCTGACCACCGGCTGCATGACCGTGTGCGCGACGCCCAGCTATCTGGAGAAGCACGGCGTGCCGACGCATCCGGAACAGCTCGCCGAACACCCGGCGCTGAGCCTGCCGACCGAATACTGGGGCGACGAGCGCGTGTTCACGGGGCCGGACGGCGAAGTGCGCGTGCGCCCGACCAACGTGATCGTCGCGAACAACACCGCGATGCTGCGCCAGTTCGCGTTGCTCGGGATGGGCGTCGCGATCCTGCCGAGCTACCTGATCGGCAGCGACATCGCGCGCGGCGCGCTCGTGCGGCTGCTGCCGGATTTCCGGCTGCCGCAGGTCGAGATCAACATCGCCTACCCGAGCCGGCGCCATCTGCCGGCGAAGGTGCGTACGTTCATCGATCATCTCGTCGAGCATTTCAGTCACTCGACCGACGCGACGATGGGCGAGCAATGGGCCGCGCAGGGCGCGACGCCGCCGCCGATCGGCGTCGAGATGCGTGCCGAGCAGCCCGAAACGACCGATCCGAACCTGCAACCGCGTCTTGCGCGCTCGCCGCGCACGCGCGTGGCGATGCCGTCGCCGCTGTAACGGCCCGGCGCCCGCCCGGTAGCAAGACGGCCGGCACGAAGAAAAAACGCGGATCGATCGATCCGCGTTTTTTATGGGTGCGCGCCGGAGCCGGACACGCCGCAAGCGGCGCGCGGCGGCCGGGCCGTCACGAACCCGTCTTGCGCGCCGTCGTCTTGCGCGCGGCGGTCTTGCGGGCCGGCGCCGGTTTCTCTTCGGCGCCTTCGGTCACGGTTTCGGCATCCTTCGTCGCCGATTTGGCCGTCTTCTTCGCGGCGGCCGCCTTCGGCTCCTTCTTCTCGAACTCGAAGCCGATCTTGCCGTCCGGCTGCTTCACGAGGAACGCCTTGAAGTTGCGGCCGGTACGCGACGACTTGAAGTTCGGCAGCAGGTCCGTGCGGCCATCGGCCAGCAGCTTGCCCATCTGCTCGCGCGTGATTTCCTGCTGCAGGATCACCTTGCCCGAGCGGAAGTCGCAAGTCTTCGGGTTCGCCACCGAGTGCTCGCACACGTAGCTCATCCCGTGTTCGAAGACGCGGCCCTTGCACTTCGGGCACGCGCCGACCGGTTCCTGCGCGGAGAAGTCGGGCGCTTCGCCTTCCTCGCCGCCCTGGTCCTGGCCGAAATCGAACTCGAGCTTGTAGTTCTTCGTCTCGTCGTCGAACGACAGCTTCAGGATCGCCGAGAACGGGCGGCCCATCTTGCTGCGGAACCCGGACAGCGGCCCGATTTCCTTCTTCTGCAGCAATTCCTCGACTTCCGGGATCTCGAACTGCCGGCTGCCCGGGATCTTCGAGATCGAGAAGTCGCACTTCGTGCACGCGAAGCGGCGATAGTTTTCCTTCACCTGGCCGCCGCAGTTCGGGCACGGCGTCTGAAGGGTCGCGTAGTCGCCGGGGATCGTGTCGGAATCGTATTCCTTCGCGCGCTTGACGATCTGCTGCGTCATGCGGGCGATTTCCTGCATGAACGCGTCGCGCCCGAGATTGCCGCGCTCCATCTGCGACAGCTTGTATTCCCATTCGCCGGTGAGCTCGGGCGCGGTGAGTTCCTTCACGCCGAGGCCGCGCAGCAGCGTCATCAGCTGGAACGCCTTCGCGGTCGGGATCAGTTCGCGGCCCTCGCGCAGCAGGTACTTCTCGCCGAGCAGGCCTTCGATGATCGCCGCGCGCGTCGCCGGCGTGCCGAGACCCTTCGCGGCCATCGCCTCGCGCAGCTCGTCGTCCTCGACCAGCTTGCCCGCGCCTTCCATCGCGGACAGCAGCGTCGCTTCAGAGTAGCGTGCGGGCGGTTTCGTCACGAGCGCGACGGCGGCGATTTCGTCCGTCTTCACCTTCTCGTCCTTCTGCACCGGCACGAGGTTCGCGTCGGCGCCTTCGGCATCGCGGCCGTACACCTGCAGCCAGCCCGGCTCGACGAGCACCTTGCCTTCGGTCTTGAAGTGATGACCCGCGACTTCGGTGATCCGCGTCGTCACGCGGAATTCGGCCGCCGGGAAGAACACCGCGAGGAAGCGCTTCACGACCATGTCGTACAGCTTCTGCTCAGGCTCGGACAGCGACTTCGGCGCCTGCAGCGTCGGGATGATGGCAAAGTGGTCGCTGATCTTCGAGTTGTCGAAGATCCGCTTGTTCGGCTTCACCCAGCCCTTGTCGAGCACCTGCTTCGCATGCGGCAGATAGTTGTGGCTCTCCTTGAGCATCTCGAGCGTGGACTGGACCGTCGAAAGATAGTCTTCCGGCAGCGCGCGCGCATCGGTACGCGGATAGGTCAGCACCTTGTGCTTTTCGTACAGCGCCTGGGCGAGGCCGAGCGTATTTTTCGCGGAGAAGCCGAAGCGGCTGTTCGCCTCGCGCTGCAGGCTCGTCAGGTCGAACAGCAGCGGCGAGAGTTGCGTCGACGGCTTCGATTCCTCGGACACCGTGCCGATCTGGTCGCGGCAGGCGGCGACGATCGTTTCGGCGGCCGGCAGGCTCCAGAGGCGGGAGTCGCGCTTTTCCGGATCGAATTCGTCGCGCTTGAATTTCGGGTCGAACCACTTGCCTTCGTAGAAGCCGCCCGCGCACGCGAATTCGGCCTTCACTTCCCAGTAGTCGCGCGGGACGAAGCGGCGGATTTTCTCTTCACGTTCGACGACGATCGACAACGTTGGCGTCTGAACGCGGCCGACGGTGGTCAGGAAGAAGCCGCCGCCCTTGCTGTTGAACGCGGTCATCGCGCGCGTGCCGTTGATCCCGACGAGCCAGTCGGCTTCCGAGCGGCAGCGTGCGGCGTCGGCGAGCGGCTGCATGTCCGAGTCGCTGCGCAGATTCGCGAAACCGTCGCGGATCGCCTGCGGCGTCATCGATTGCAGCCACAGACGCTGGACCGGCTGCTTCGCCTTCGCGTGCTGCGCGATCAGGCGGAAAATCAGCTCGCCTTCGCGCCCCGCGTCACATGCGTTGATCAGGCGGTCGACGTCCTTGCGCTTCATCAGCTTCGTGAGCACCTTGAGGCGCGACTCGCTTTTTGCGATCGGGTTCAGGTCGAAATGCGGGGGAATGACGGGCAGATGCGCGAAGCTCCATTTCCCGCGCTTGACCTCGTACTCTTCCGGGGCGGCGATTTCCAGCAGGTGGCCGACAGCGGACGAAAGGACGTAATCGTCGCTCTCGTAATACTCGTCATGCTTGGTAAAGCCGCCCAAAGCGCGTGCGATGTCGTTCGCGACAGAAGGCTTTTCCGCAATGATCAGTGCTTTGGACATGACAGGTGTGTGTTGGTAGACCGGGTTCGCCGGCGTGGGTCCCTTTTACGACCGCTTTATAGCACACGCGGCAGCGACGGCGGCTCGGCGTGTAAAAAGCGGCTCATCATAGAGGGGGGCCGCAACGGCGGCAAGCGTCCGGCGCGGCGGAGCGCGCGAACCTGCGCGAAACCTGCCGCGCCGGCCCGCGAATTCAGGCTTCGACGGTCAGGACGTCGCGCAATTTCGGTGCGTGCGGCGCACCGGGCACCGCGCTCAGGTCGGACAGCATGCGCTCCACGATCGCCGCGTGCGGGAGTACCGTGCCGAAGAAGCGCGCGGTGTGGGCATCCTCGATCAGGATGGTCGGGAAGTTCTCGACGTCGAGATCGTCGAGCCGGTCGGCATGGGTTTCGATGTCGATCCAGGCGAAGCAGGCATCCGGATGCGCGTCGGCGAGCTGGTCGAAGGCGGTCCGGTAGTCGCGGCACGTGCCGCACCACTCGGCGCACAGGCAGGCGACCAGCAACGTGCCGGGATCGGCGAGGCGCTCGGCGATCCGATCTGCGTCGGTGTCGAGATTCAGCGCGGGCATGGCATTCCTTGGGTAGCGTCGGCGGCCGGGCCGCCCCTATGGCGGGGAATGTAGCACGCTCCGCGCGGACGGGGTGGGCGCCGCGTCAAGCCGCGCGAACCGTCCGCCGGCGACGCTCGCGACGCGGCCGGCCAGTTCCAGCGCGAGCAGCGCGCCATGCAGCACGTCGTCGGACAGGCCGCTGTGCTCGGCCAGCCATTCGTACGTCACGGGGCCGTATCCCAGGGCGGCGAGCACCGCCTGTTCCGATGGGGTAATCGGTGACGCGGCTTCGATCCGGGGCGACGCGGCGGCCGCGACGGCGCGATTCGCCGGCGCGCCGCCGGCCGTTTCGGGCTCGCCGCTTTCGCCGGCGTTCGGGCCCGGGTTGCCGGCCCGCACCGTGCCGGCTCGTGCTTGCGCCGCCGGCTCGCCCAGCCCGTATTCCTCGAGCACGTCGAACGGCGCCGCGGTGAGCTTCGCGCCGTCGCGGATCAGCGCGTGGCAGCCCTGCGCGAGCGGGGCGTGGATCGAACCGGGCATCGCGAACACATCGCGCCCCAATTCGTTCGCGAGCCGCGCGGTGATCAGCGAGCCCGAGCGCGGGGCGGCCTCGACGACGAGCACGCCGAGCGCGAGCGCGGCGATCAGCCGATTGCGCTGGGGAAAATGCGCGGCGCGGGCCGGCGTGCCGAGCGGCCATTCCGACACGATCGCGCCGTGCGCGGCGATCTCGTGGGCGAGCGCGCGGTGCCGCGCCGGATAGACGAGATCGGCGCCGGTCGCGATCACCGCGACCGTGCCCGAGCGGCCGTCGAGCCCGCCACGATGGGCGGCGCCGTCGATGCCGAGCGCAAGGCCCGAGACGATCGTGAGGCCCGCGTCGGACAGCCCGCGTGCGAAATGCGTGGCGTCGGCGAGCCCCTGCGGCGTCGCGTGGCGGCTGCCGACCACGGCGAGGCCGCGGGCGTGCAGCAGATCGAGCCGCCCCTTTACATATAGCAGCGGCGGCGGATCGTGCAGATCGCGCAGCCGCGGCGGGTAGGCCGGATCGCTCAGCGTGACGAGCACGTTGCCCGGCCCGTCGAGCCAGGCGAGTGCGGCGTCGGTGCGCGTATCGAGATCGTCGCGCTCGCTCGCGCGCACGGCCTGCGCGGCGGCGGGGCTGGCCACGGTGGCGATCGCCTCGTGGGACGCGCGCAGCAACGCCGCCGGCGAGCCGAACGCGGCAAGTAAAATCTGCAGCACGGCGGGCGGGAGGCCGGGCGCATGCGCGAGTTGCAGCCAGGCGCGCAGCGCGGCGGGCGTCAGCGCTTGCGGCGGCATGAGACGGCCCTCGAATGCGGCGGCCAGCGCAGCGCGTGACGCCATGATAAAATTTTCATCATCCGAAATACTCGACAGGGCCGTGCGCGCAGGCGCCCGGCCGATTGCAGGAGGCGCGATTCGCGGCATTGATATGCCACGCATCCGCCTCATCTTCATTGCCTCGCGGCGGCGGCGCCAGCCGGCCGGATGGCCGATGCGGCGCGCCGCCCCATCGAATACCGAATACCGAATACCGAATACCGAACACCATGGCTTTGCTCAATATTCTTCATTACCCCGACAAGCGGCTGCACAAGGTCGCGAAGCCCGTCGACAAGGTCGACGACCGGATCCGCAAGCTCGTCGCCGACATGGCCGAGACCATGTACGCGGCGCCCGGTATCGGCCTGGCGGCCACGCAGGTCGACGTGCACGAGCGCGTGATCGTGATCGACGTCTCCGAGGAGAAGAACGAACTGCGCGCGTTCATCAACCCGGAAATCGTGTGGTCGAGCGACGCGAAGCAGACCTATGAAGAAGGCTGCCTGTCGGTGCCCGGCATTTACGACGAAGTCGAGCGGCCCGACCACGTGCGCGTGCGCGCGCTCAACGAGCACGGCGAGGCATTCGAGCTCGACTGCGAAGGGCTGCTCGCCGTGTGCGTCCAGCACGAGATGGATCACCTGATGGGCCGCGTGTTCGTCGAATACCTGTCGCCGCTCAAGCAGACGCGTATCAAGACGAAGATGAAGAAACTCGAACGCGCGATGTGATGCGCGTCCGCCCAGCCCGACCCCGAACGCTGTCATGACCCATACGTTGCGCGTGATTTTTGCCGGCACGCCGGAATTCGCCGCGGCTGCCCTTGCCGCGATCCACGAGGCCGGTTTCCCGGTGCCGCTCGTGCTCACCCAGCCCGATCGCCCGGCCGGCCGCGGGATGAAGCTCCAGGCGAGCGCCGTGAAGCGCTACGCCGTCGAGCACGGGATGACCGTCGCGCAGCCGCCGTCGCTGCGCCGCGCGGGCAAGTACCCGGCGGAGGCGGCCGACGCGATCGAGCTGCTGCGCGCGACGCCGCACGACGTGATGGTGGTGGCCGCGTACGGCCTGCTGCTGCCGCAGGAAGTGCTCGACATCCCGCGCGCCGGCTGCATCAACATTCACGCGTCGCTGCTGCCGCGCTGGCGCGGCGCCGCGCCGATCCATCGCGCGATCGAGGCCGGCGACGCCGAGACGGGCGTCACGCTGATGCAGATGGACGCCGGCCTCGACACCGGCGCGATGATCGACGAGGCGCGCACGGCGATCGCGCCCGACGATACGACCGCGACGCTGCACGACCGTCTCGCCGCCGACGGCGCGCGGCTGATCGTCGACGCGCTCGTGCGGCTCGAGCGCGACGGCACGCTGCCGGCGACGCCGCAGCCGGCCGACGGCGTGACCTACGCGGAAAAGATCGGCAAGCACGAAGCGGCGCTCGACTGGCGCAAGCCGGCCGACGTACTCGCGCGGCAGGTGCGGGCGTTCGATCCGTTCCCGGGCGGCGTCGCGACGCTCGACGGTGCGGCCATCAAGCTGTGGGCGGCCGAGCCCATGGCGGCGCGCGGCACGATTGCCGACGCGGCGCCCGGCACGATCGTCGAAGCCGCGCCGGAAGGCGTGGTGGTTGCATGCGGCAGCGGCGCGCTGCGCGTGACCCAGTTGCAGAAGCCGGGCGGCAAGCGGCTGCCCGCACGCGAATTCCTCGCCGGTTCGCCGCTCGCCGCCGGCCAGCGTTTCGCGCTGCCCGACGCCGACTGACACGGCCCGAGCGCCATTCGACCCGGTCTGCCGGCCCGGCGCAACTGGCCGGACGGCCGAGTCGCGCGGTGCGGCAGGCGCGCGTAGAATTTCCCTGCGCTTTCCGGTTTCGAGGTCTTCATGTTCGGCATCACCCATTTCGGCTTCTTCGTGTTCGCGGTTTTCCTGCTGAACATCACGCCCGGCCCCGACACGGCCTACATCGTCGGCCGCAGCGTCGCACAGGGGCGCGGTGCGGGGCTGATGTCGGCGTTCGGCATTTCGGCCGGCTGCTGCGTCCACGCCCTTGCGTGCGCATTCGGGCTCACTGCGCTGCTGGCGGCATCGGCAACCGCGTTCACGGTGATCAAGCTGGTCGGCGCCGCGTACCTGATCTATCTCGGCGTGCGGATGGTCATCGCGAAGCCGGCCGCCGGGCCGTCGGGCGCGGAAGCCGCGCAGGTCCCGGCCGCCAGGCCGCTGCGCCAGCTGTTCATGCAGGGCTTCTGGACCAACGTGCTCAATCCGAAAGTCGTGCTGTTCTTCGTGTCGTTCTTCCCGCAGTTCGTATCGGCCGACAGTCCGCACAAGGCATGGGCGTTCCTGACCCTCGGCGCGGTGTTCGTCGCGATGAGCACGGTCTGGACGAGCCTGGTCGCGTGGGTGGCGGGCAGCGTCACGCAGCGCTTTTCCGGCAAGCCGGGCGTCAAGAAGTGGCTCGATCGCACGGTCGGCAGCGCTTTCGTCGGCCTCGGCCTGCGTCTTGCCGCTTCGCAACGCTGAGATTGAATTTTTCCGGCGAGACCTTATCTAACAAATCGCTTACAATTTTCCGCCGTGCGCTGTGAAGCGCGGCGGGTCCCCTGACGGATAAGGAGTGGGTATGTTCAATTGGGTCAAAACGGCGATGCTGATGGCCGCGATCACGGCCCTGTTCATCGTGATCGGCGGGATGATCGGCGGCTCGCGCGGCATGACGATCGCGCTGCTGTTCGCGCTCGGCATGAATTTTTTCTCGTACTGGTTCTCGGACAAGATGGTGCTGCGCATGTACAACGCGCAGGAAGTCGACGAGAACACGGCGCCGCAGTTCTACCGGATGGTGCGCGAGCTGGCCACGCGCGCGAACCTGCCGATGCCGCGCGTCTACCTGATCAACGAGGACGCGCCGAACGCGTTCGCGACGGGCCGCAACCCCGAGCACGCGGCGGTCGCCGCGACGACGGGCATCCTGCGCGTGCTGTCGGAGCGCGAGATGCGCGGCGTGATGGCGCACGAGCTCGCGCACGTGAAGCACCGCGACATCCTGATCTCGACGATCACGGCGACGATGGCGGGTGCGATCTCGGCACTCGCGAATTTCGCGATGTTCTTTGGCGGGCGCGACGAGAACGGCCGGCCAGCCAACCCGATCGCGGGTATCGCGGTCGCGCTGCTTGCGCCGATCGCAGGCGCGTTGATCCAGATGGCGATTTCGCGGGCGCGCGAGTTCGAGGCCGACCGCGGCGGCGCGCAGATTTCCGGCGATCCGCAGTCGCTCGCCACCGCGCTCGACAAGATCCATCGCTATGCGGCGGGCATCCCGTTCCAGGCGGCCGAGGCGCATCCGGCCACCGCGCAGATGATGATCATGAACCCGCTGCACGGCGGCGGCCTGCAGAACCTGTTCTCGACGCACCCGGCCACCGAGGAGCGCATCGCGCGCCTGATGGAGATGGCGCGCACCGGCCGCTTCGATTGACCTCCGGCATACCGCGCGGCCGTTGCCGCGCGGAGGCCGCCCCGCCACCCCGCATGCTCCGCGCTGCGGGGTGTTTCATTTGCGTGCGCCGTAAAGGGGCCAAAGGGGCGGCATGGCCGCACGCTACAATGCGCGGTTTGGGGTCGCCAGGCCGTCTGGCGGCTGCGATCCCGCCGTTTGCCGCATTTGTTTGCCGCGCCTGTTTGCCGATTCCGCACCGATGACACGACCCCGTTCTTCCGCTTCGACTCCTTCCGGCCGCCCGGCGCGCCTGGCCGCGCTGCATCTGGCGCCCGATTCGCTCGGCTTCGCGCTCGACGCGGCCGCGCAGGCGGTCGATGCGGTGCGGCGCGGCACCGCATTGCCGGCGGCGCTGTCGGCGGTGTTCGCGCAGATGCCGTCCGGTGCGCAGGCGCTCGCGCGCGGCGCGACACAGGACGTCGCCTACCGGACGATGCGTCGCCTCGGCAGCGCGGACTGGCTGATCGGCCGGTTCGTCAGCAAGGCGCCGCCCGCGCACGTACACGCGGTGCTCGCCGGCGCATTCGCGCTGCTGCTCGACCCGGCGGACGAGGCCGCGTACCCGGCGTTCACGGTGGTCGACCAGGCCGTCACCGTCATCGGTGCGCGGCGCGAATTTGCATTCGCGAAGGGGATGGTCAACGCGGTGCTGCGCCGTTTCCTGCGCGAGCGCGACGCGCTCGTCGCGGCGATGCAGGACGACCCGGTCGCGCGCTGGAACTACCGCGCATGGTGGGTCGATGCGGTGAAGCGCGCATGGCCCGACGCGTGGCAGGCGATTCTCGCGGCCGGCGAGCGTCAGGGGCCGCTGACGCTGCGCGTGAATGCGCGCCGCGCGAGCGTCGACGCGTATCTCGACACGCTGCGCGCGAGCGGGATCGACGCGACCGCGATCGGCCGGCACGCGGTGCGGCTTGCGTCGGCGCTGCCGGTGGATCGCATTCCGGGATTCGCCGACGGCGTGGTGTCGGTGCAGGACGCCGGCGCGCAACTCGCGGCCGAATGGCTCGGCGCGCGCGACGGCATGCGCGTGCTCGACGCATGCGCGGCGCCCGGCGGCAAGACGGGCCATATTCTCGAACTCGCGGACGCGGAAGTCGTGGCGCTCGAAAGCGACGCGACGCGCGCGGCGCGCATCGGCGAGAATCTCGTGCGGCTGTCGCTCGCGGCGGAGGTGCGCGTCGGCGACGCGGGCGCGCCGGACGCGTGGTACGACGGGCGCCCGTTCGATCGCATCCTGGCCGACGTGCCGTGCTCGGCGTCCGGCATCGTGCGGCGGCACCCCGACATCCGCTGGCTGCGCCGCGAGGCCGATATCCCGGCGCTGGTCGCGGAGCAGCGCCGCATCCTGTCGGCGTTGTGGCCGCTCGTGAAGCCGGGCGGCGAACTGCTGTACGTGACCTGTTCGATCTTCCCCGAAGAAGGCGAATTGCAGGCCCGCTGGTTTGAAGCGGCCTGTGAAGATGCGGTACGATTGGACGCCCCCGGCCAGCTGCTGCCGGGTGGCGCGCACGGACGGGCGGCCGCCGGCGCACTCGACCAGAACACCGATCACGACGGATTTTTCTACGCGCGGTTTCAGAAACGGTGACGATCAAACACCTTTTTCCCTTTCGGCTCGCGGCCGTCTTGCTGGTTGCGTTGACGCTATGCGTGGCCATCGTCCGGCCGGCGCATGCCGAATCGATCGCCGTGCAGCGCGCGTCGCTCCAGGCCGACGGAAGCGGCTGGAGCCTCGACGCGCGTTTCGACTTCGAGCTGAATCCGAACCTCGAGGATGCCGTCAACAAGGGCATCCCGCTCTACTTCACGACCGACTTCGAGCTGAGCCGCGCGCGCTGGTACTGGTTCGACGAGCAGCCGGTGTCCGTCACGCAGACGATCCGCCTGTCGTTCCAGCCGCTCACGCGCGAGTATCGCGTGTCGACGGGCGGCCTGCAGCTCGGTTTCCCGTCGTTGAAGGATGCGCTCGCGGTCGTCCGGCACATCACGTCGTGGCACGTGATCGATCGCAACCAGGTGCGCGCGGGCGAAACCTACACGGCATCGGTGCGGATGCAGCTCGATACGGCGCTGATGCCGAAGCCGTTCCAGGTCGATGCCGTGAACAACCGCGACTGGACGCTCGGGTCGGACTGGAAGCGCTTCAACTTCACGGTGACCGAACGTGCTAAATAAAGTACGCCGCGCGGCCAGCGGGAAGAGCCTCCTCGTCCGCGTGATCGTCTCGACCGTCGCGCTGACCGCGCTGCTGCTGCTCGTGCTGCTCGCGGCCGCGAGCGCGAACACCGAATTCTTCGACCGCTACTACTCGTGGCTGTACGCGACCAACATCGTCGTCGCGCTCGTGTTCCTGCTCGTGGTGCTCGGGCTGATCGGGATGATCGTCGCGCGCCTGAGGAAGGGCAAGTTCGGCACGCGGCTGCTCGCGAAACTCGCGGTGTTCTTCGCGCTCGTCGGCGTGGTGCCGGGCGGGATCATCTACATCGTGTCGTACCAGTTCGTGTCGCGCAGTATCGAGTCGTGGTTCGACGTGAACGTCGAGACGGCGCTGACGGCCGGCCTGAACCTCGGCCGCGGGATGCTCGATGCATCGCTGTCCGATCTGCAGACGAAGGCGCGGCTGATGTCCGACCAGCTCGCGAGCGTCGATGCGAACACGAACGGCACGACGCTCACGCTGCTGCGGCTGCGCGACCAGTTCGGCGTGCAGGACGCGACGATCGTCGAGCCGAGCCGCGGCGGCTCCGGCGCGGCGCCCGACCTGCACATCGTCGCGCAGGCGTCGGGCAATTTCGCGGCGCTGATTCCGGACGACCTGCCGACGCCGCTGATGCTGAGCCAGGCGCGCGAACACGGCGCGTATGCGGCGATCGAGGGCGAAGTCGACGGCGACCCGCGCGCGCACGGCGCGAAGGGCGCGCTGCGGCTGCGCGTCGTGCGGCCGATTCCCGATGCGACGACGTCGCTGCTGCAGCCGGCGGAGCGGTTCCTGCAGCTCACGCAGCCGGTGCCGCCCGGGCTCGCGCACAACGCGGACGCCGTGCAGCGCGCGTACCGCGAGTACCAGGAAAAGTCGCTTGGCCGCACCGGCCTGCGCAAGATGTACATCGGCACGCTGACGCTCGCGCTGTTCCTCGCGACCTTCATCGCGATGATGCTGGCGCTCGCGCTCGGCCAGCAGCTCGCGCGGCCGCTGTTCCTGCTCGCGCAGGGCACGAAGGAGATCACGGAAGGCGACTACACGCCGAAGCGCGAGATCAAGACGCGCGACGAGCTCGGCTTCCTCACGCAGTCGTTCAACGCGATGACGCGCCAGTTGTCCGAGGCGCGGCTCGCGGTCGAGAAGAACCGCATCGCGCTCGAGCATTCGAAGACGTATCTCGAGAGCATCCTCGCGAACCTGACGGCCGGCGTGTTCGTGCTCGACCGCCAGTTCCGGTTGACGACGGCCAATCGCGGCGCCGAGCGGATCTTCCGGCAGCCGTTCAACACGCTGATCGGCACGACGCTCGACCGGATCGGCGTGGCCGCCGGGTTCGGCGCGATGGTGCGCAAGGCGTTCGCCGATCGCGAAGCGGCGTCCGACGGCGGCAGCGGCGATCGCGGTCACTGGCAGCAGCAGTTCGCGATCGAGGTGCCGGGCGAAACCGATCCGCTGACGCTGCTCGTGCGCGGCACGCGGCTCGTGTCGACGGTCGAGGGGCAGGCCGACGATCCGCAGACGTCCGGTTACGTCGTCGTGTTCGACGACATCTCCGACGTGATTTCCGCGCAACGGTCGGTCGCGTGGGGCGAGGTCGCGCGGCGGCTCGCGCACGAGATCAAGAATCCGCTGACGCCGATCCAGCTGTCGGCCGAGCGGCTGCAGATGAAGCTGTCGGACAAGCTCGCGCCGTCCGACGCGGACGTGCTCAAGCGCGGCGCGACGATGATCGTGAACCAGGTGGCCGCGATGAAGCGGATGGTCGACGATTTCCGCGAGTACGCGCGCACGCCGCCGGCGGTGCTCGCGAACCTGCAGTTGAACGACCTGGCGAGCGAGGTGCTCGGGCTGTACGGCGTCGGCGAAGGCAAGAGCCCGATCGTCGCCGAGCTCGCGCCGTCGCTGCCGGTGATTCGCGGCGACGCGACGCAATTGCGCCAGGTGATTCACAACCTGCTGCAGAATGCGCAGGATTCGGTCGCGGAGTCCGCGCATCCGCGTGTGTTGATCGAAACCAAGACAGTAGAATATGGCGACCCCGACGCCGAAGGCAAAACGCGCGTCGCGGTACGTCTGACCGTGTCCGACAACGGGCCCGGTTTTCCGGCACGCATCCTGACCCGCGCGTTCGAGCCTTACGTGACGACGAAGGCGAAGGGCACGGGGCTCGGGCTGGCCACGGTCAAGAAAATCGTTGACGAGCACGGCGCGCGGATCGATCTGCGCAATCGCATGCACGGCGAGACCGTCGAGGGTGCGCAGGTGTCGATTCTTTTCCTGCAGATGGCGAGCGATACGCCAGGCGCCGAACCGGGCGCGCAGGACGGGGCGACGCCCGCCAAGACAAAAGCAAGTGAGCAGACAAAGGCAGCGTAAATGGCAACCATCCTGGTGGTAGATGATGAAATGGGCATCCGGGAATTGCTCTCGGAGATCCTCAGCGATGAAGGACATGTCGTCGAGGCGGCGGAGAACGCGCAGGCCGCGCGGGAATACCGGCTGAAGCAGGCGCCCGATCTCGTGCTGCTCGATATCTGGATGCCCGATACCGACGGCGTCACGCTGCTCAAGGAATGGGCGGCGCAGGGGCTGCTGACGATGCCCGTGATCATGATGTCCGGGCACGCGACGATCGATACGGCCGTCGAGGCGACGAAGATCGGTGCGCTCGATTTCCTCGAGAAACCGATCGCGCTGCAGAAGCTGCTGAAATCGGTCGAGCATGGTCTTGCACGCGGCGCGGCGCCCGTATCCGCGAACGCGGCGGCGAAGGCGGGCGGCGGGCAGGCCGCGGGGCCGGCGGCGGTCGCGTCCGCGGCGGCGCTGCCGACGCTCGGCGACGACATGGCGTCGGCGCTCGGCCTCGCGGGCCAGACGGCCGCGATCCCGTTCGACATCCCGCTGCGCGAGGCGCGCGATGCGTTCGAGCGAGCGTACTTCGAATATCACCTCGCGCGCGAGAACGGCAGCATGACGCGCGTCGCGGAGAAGACGGGCCTCGAGCGCACGCACCTGTATCGCAAGCTCAAGCAGCTCGGCGTCGAGCTCGGCAAGAAGCCGTCCGAAGGCGCGCTGTAAAATATTTCGCAAAAGCACTTGCTCAGGGGCGAATAGCTCGATATACTTTCATTCTTCGTTGGCCCGGTAGCTCAGTTGGTAGAGCAGCGGATTGAAAATCCGCGTGTCGATGGTTCGATTCCGTCCCAGGCCACCAGCATTTAAAACCCCAAGAATCGGAAGGTTCTTGGGGTTTTTCGTTTGTGGTGGGTATCGCGTGTCGTGGGCGGCGGGCCCGGCAGCATTCGCCGGGGCATGATAAAATCCGTGCCCGCTCAATGACTTAGCGCATCGCTTCATGCGCATGGCAGGCTGCCCGCGGCGCGCCTGCCGTGGCGCGCGGCAACGATGCCGCGCGATGAGCGGTATAAGCGCGCCGCCGCATTCGCGGCCAACCGCGCTGCCTATACTGGTCGAGCCGGCGCAGGCCGGCCGCGTCGGCCGCCCGGCGGCAGCCGGCCTCGGGGCGCAGTGCGACGCGAGCCTACACATTCACGGAGTATCACGGTGATTCGGACAGACGCTAAAGACGGCGCGCTCGTGTTGTTTTCCGGCGGGCAGGACTCCGCCACGTGCGTGGCATGGGCCCTCGAGCGCTACCAGACGGTCGAGACGCTCGGCTTCGATTACGGCCAGCGTCATCGCGTCGAACTCGAGTGTCGCGAAGGCGTGCGCGAAGCGCTGAAGCGCAAGTTTCCGGCGTGGTCGGACCGGCTCGGCGACGATCACATGATCGACCTGTCGGTGCTCGGCGCGATCAGCGATACCGCGATGACGCGCACGATCGAAATCGAGACGACGGCCAACGGCCTGCCGAACACGTTCGTGCCGGGCCGCAACCTGATGTTCATGACGATCGCCGCGGCGATCGCCTATCGCCGCGGGCTGCGTGTGCTGGTCGGCGGGATGTGCGAGACCGATTTTTCGGGCTATCCGGACTGCCGCGACGACACGATGAAGGCGCTGCAGGTCGCGCTGAATCTCGGGATGGGTACGCGTATCGTGCTCGAGACGCCGCTGATGTGGCTCGACAAGGCGCAGACCTGGCAGCTCGCCGAACAGCTCGGCGGCGAGGCGCTCGTCGAACTGATCCGCGTCGAGACGCACACGTGCTACGTGGGCGAGCGCGCGGAACTGCACGACTGGGGCTTCGGCTGCGGCGAATGCCCGGCCTGCAAGCTGCGCAAGCGCGGCTACGAAGCCTACCTGAAGGGCGAGCGGGTGACCGAAGCGCCGCTGTGACGCGGCTCGCGCGGGCAGCGCTTGATGGACAACGGATTCTGATCGACAACGAGCGGCGCGAGCCGGACGAAGCACGATGACTTACGCGGTCAAGGAAATTTTCTACACGTTGCAGGGCGAGGGCGCGAACGCGGGCCGGCCGGCCGTGTTCTGCCGGTTCGCCGGCTGCAACCTGTGGTCGGGCCGCGAAGAGGACCGTGCGGAGGCCGTGTGCCGCTTCTGCGATACCGACTTCGTCGGCACCGACGGCGAGAACGGCGGCAAGTTCAAGGATGCCGCCGCGCTCGTCGCGACGATCACGGGCCTGTGGCCGGAAGGCGAAGCGCACCGCTTCGTCGTCTGCACGGGCGGCGAGCCGATGCTGCAGCTCGACCAGCCGCTCGTCGACGCGCTGCATGCGGCCGGCTTCGAGATCGCGATCGAGACCAACGGCTCGCTGCCGGTGCTCGAATCGATCGACTGGATCTGCGTGAGCCCGAAGGCCGATGCGCCGCTCGTCGTCACGAAGGGCAACGAACTGAAGGTCGTCGTTCCGCAGGACAACCAGCGGCTCGCCGACTACGCGAAGCTCGATTTCGAGTATTTTCTCGTGCAGCCGATGGATGGCCCGTCGCGCGATCTCAATACGAAGCTCGCGATCGACTGGTGCAAGCGTCATCCGCAGTGGCGGCTGTCGATGCAGACCCACAAATATCTGAACATTCCCTGAGCCACGGCTTTTGACATCGTGCTGATTACCCGAAAACTCGAATTCGACGCGGGCCACCGCATCCCCGATCACCGCAGCCAGTGCAGGAACCTGCACGGCCATCGCTACGTGCTCGAAATCACGCTGCGCGGCGATCTCGTCGATACGGAAGGGGCGCCCGACCGCGGCATGGTGATGGATTTCGCCGACGTGAAGGCGCTCGCGATGGAGCACCTCGTCAGCAAGTGGGACCACGCGTTCCTGGTCTATGCGCGTGACGAGGTCGTGCGCTCGTTCCTCGAGCAGATGGCCGACCACAAGACCGTCGTGATCGACCGGATCCCGACCGTCGAGAATCTCGCGGCGATCGCGTTCGACATCCTCGCGAACGTGTACGACGCGCACTACGGCGTGAACCTGCGCCTCGAGCGCGTGCGGCTGTACGAAACGCCGAACTGCTGGGCCGACGTCGAGCGCCAGCCCGGCCGCTGATCCTGCCTGCCCCGGCAGCCCCGCCGTGCGGTGCGGGCTGCCCGTCGATGCGCTTTCGCGCGCCCACGCCCCCGCGGTCTCGCCGCCGCCAGTCCCGCGCCGGTACGGCTTCCCCCGTCAGTTCCCGCATCGCGCACCCCGCCGCGCTATGATCGTCGTGCGGCGCCGAAAAACGCTCGCGTGACCCATTGCGCGGCCCGCGCTGTCAGATCGGCCGTCCCGGGCCGACTCACGTTCTCGGGCGCGCGATCCGCCGCCGTGCTTCGCTTGCCCGGCGGCGGGCGTTTCGCTTCGCCTGTTGCTTGTCCCGTTCGATTGCCGTTCCGCTCCGGAGGCCGTATCGATGAGCACGCTCACCAATTCCCTCAAACAACGCCTGCGCGACGGTGACGAGCCGCTGTACGGCCTGTGGCTGTCGCTCGGCAGCGACTCGGGCGCGGAAGCGCTCGCGCACGCCGGTTACGACTGGCTCTGCATCGACATGGAGCATGCGCCGAACGACAGTCGCGACGTGGCGTCGCAACTGCGCGCGATCGCCGCCGCGCACCTGCCGAGCGAGCCGGTCGTGCGCGTGCCGGCGCGCGAGCCGTGGCTCGTGAAGCGCGCGCTCGACGCCGGCGCGCGCACGCTGATGTTCCCGTGTATCGAGACGCCCGACGACGCCGCGCACGCGGTGCGGCTCACGCGCTTTCCATCGCCCGAAACGCCCGACGGGCTGCGCGGCGTCGCGGGCATGGTGCGCGCGGCGGCGTTCGGCATGCGACGCGACTACCTGCAGACGGCGAATGCGCAAGTCGCGGTGGTCGTGCAGGTCGAATCGGCGCGCGGCGTCGACGAAGTCGAGCGGATCGCGGCGACGCCGGGCGTCGATTGCCTGTTCGTCGGTCCGGCCGACCTCGCGGCGAGCCTCGGGCATCTCGGCGATATCCGCCATCCGGACGTCGAAACCGCGATGGCGCGCGTGCTCGCGGCCGGCAAGCAGGCGGGTGTCGCGGTCGGCATCTTCGCGGCCGATACGGCGGCCGCGCGCCAGTACCGCGAGGCCGGCTATCGGATGATCACGGTGTCGGCCGACGTGAGCTGGCTGTTGCGCGCGACGCGACAGGCGTTGCAGGAGGTACGGTCATGAATGGCGCAGACGGTGCGTGCCGCAGGCGCGCGCGAATCGGGGCGATGGTCGGCCTGTGGGCCGTGTGGGCGGCGGCCGCCGCGCAGGGCGCGCCGCAAGCGAAGCCCGATCGGTCGCGCGAGACGCAATCGGCGGTCGCCGACTACAACGCAGGCGACTATCGCGCGGCGCTGGTGCAGTTCCACGATGCGGCCGAGCGCGGCGATCGCCTCGCGCAGTTCAATTACGCGATGATGCTGCTGACGGGCGAAGGCGTGACGGCGAACGTCGACGAAGGGCTGCGCTGGCTGAAGCGCGCGGCGGAAGCGAACATGTCGCATGCGCAGTACGTGTACGGCCGGATGTTCGACGACGGCGAGTTCGTCGCGCGCAATCCGGCCGAAGCGCACCGCTGGTTCCTGCGGGCCGCGAAGCAGGGGCACGTGCAGGCCGCGCTGTCGCTCGCGAACCAGTTTCTCGACGGGCGCGGCACGCCGCGCGACAACCGGCAGGCGTTCACGTGGTACAAGCAGGCCGCCGACGCCGGCGAGCCCACCGCGCAGTACGTGACCGCATCGTTCTACGAGCGCGGCGGCGACGGCGTCACGCAGAACCTGAACATCGCGCGGGCGTATTACGCGGCGGCCGCCGCGCAGGGCGACGAGACGGCCGGCCTGAAATTCAAGGAGCTGAGCGCGCGGCTGAAGGCGCCGGCATCGGGCGCCGGCGCGGGGCAAGACAAGCCGCGCGCGCCGCCGCAGTAAGTGGCCGCATTCGGCGGGCCCGATGCAAAACGGCGCGTCGCGGCGCCGTTTGCGTGTGCTGCGCGGTACGGTGCCGGCCGCGCGATCAGCTCTTCATCAGCCGCCGCTGCCGGCCGACGCTCATGATCATCCCGATCGCGATGCCGAGCGTCGTGAGCGCGGTGCCGCCGTAACTCATGAACGGCAGCGGCACGCCGACGACCGGCAGCACGCCGCTCACCATCCCGATGTTGACGAACGCGTAGACGAAGAACGCGAGCGTGAGCGAGCCCGCGAGCAGCCGGCCGAACTGTGTCGCGCCCTGCGCGGCGATGTAGAGGCCGCGCGCGATCAGCGCCATGTACAGCGCCAGCAGCACGAGCCCGCCGGCGAGCCCCCATTCCTCCGAGAACACCGCGAAGATGAAGTCGGTGTGCTTCTCCGGGATGAATTCGAGGTGGGCCTGCGTGCCTTTCAGGTAGCCCTTGCCGAGCACGCCGCCCGAGCCGATCGCGATCACCGCCTGGATCGTGTGGAAGCCCTTGCCGAGCGGGTCGGACGTCGGGTCGAGCAGCGTGCACACCCGGTGCTTCTGGTAGTCGTGCATCAGCGGCCACTGCACTTCGGGCTGGCAGATGCGTTCCTCGAACACGGCGATCGAGCCGACCGCGATCACGCCCGCGACGAGCACCGGCACGATCAGCTTGAACGACAGGCCGGCCAGATAGATCACGAAGAAGCCGGCCGCGAACACGAGCAGGCCGGTGCCGAGGTCGGGCTGCTTCGCGATCAGCCCGACCGGCACCATCAGGATCCCGAACGCCGCGACGAAGTCGTACCAGCGCAGCCCGCCTTCGCGGCGCTGGTAGTACCACGCGAGCATCAGCGGCGTCGCGATCTTGAGGATTTCCGACGGCTGGATCACGACGCCGACGTTCAGCCAGCGCTTCGCGCCCTTCTTGGTCATCCCGAACAGCGCGACGGCGATCAGCAGCGTGACCCCGAACGTGTAGAGCGGGACCGCGAAGCGCATCAGCGTGGTCGGCGGGATGTTCGCGATCACCCACATCAGCACGAAGGTCAGCAGGATGTTGCGCAACTGGTCCTCGACGCGGCCCGGCACGTCGATCGACGCGCTGTACAGCGTGACGATGCCGACGCACAGCAGCAGGAACACGATGAGGGCGAGCGGGCGGTCGAAGCCCGCGAACATCTGCTTGATCTTGTCGAGCCAGGCGCGCTTGTCGAATTGCATGCCTTTCTCCGTTAATGAGCGGTGCCGGCGTCCGCCGCTTTCGCGGGGGCCGTCGCACGATGGTTGTCGTCCCGCGGCGCGGCGACGGCAGGCTGCGCGTCGCTGGCGGGCCGGCGCGGGCGGTGCGGGCGCCGGATCGGCGGCAGGCTCGCGGCCATCGGCGCCGCGGCGCTCGCGTCGGCCGGCGCCGTGGCGCTGGCGCCTGCCGCGCCCGAGGCATCCGACGCCGCGTCGGCCGCGCTGGCTGCCGACGGCACCACCGGCTGCGGCAGCGCGGTGAAGCCGGCCGCGATCGTGGCCGGCTTCGATGTGTCGCCGACCACGGGCGCGCTCACCGGCTCGGTGGCCGACGCCGCGGCGGCCACGGCCGCGGCTTCGTTCTTCGGGTTCTGGCGCTCGACCAGGTAGTAGTCGAGCACGCGACGCGCGACCGGGCCGGCGGCCTGGGCGCCCCAGCCGCCGTTTTCGACGACCAGCGCGACGGCGATCTGCGGGTGGTCGACCGGCGCATACGCGATGAACAGCGCGTGGTCGCGCAGGTGCTCGGCGAGCAGGTGGCCCTTGTAGTTCGAGCCCTGCAGCGAGAACACCTGCGCGGTGCCGGTCTTGCCGGCGGCGAGGTACTGCGCGCCGCGGAACACCTTGTACGCGGTACCGGACGGGTTCTCGATCACGTTCTCCATCCCGCGTTTCACGACGTCGATGTCGGCTGCCTTGAGCGGAATCACGTCGCTTTCCTTCGGCACCGTCAGGTGGCGCGCGCGCGTGATCGGATCCTCGACTTCCTTCACGAGGTGGGGCTTCATCACGACGCCGTTGTTCGCGAGCGTCGCGGTCGCGTGCGCGAGCTGCAGGATCGTGAACGAGTTGTATCCCTGGCCGATCCCGAGGCTGATCGTCTCGCCGTCGAACCACTTCTGCTGCGCCGGCTTCTTGAACGCCTTCTTCTTCCAGTCGGTCGACGGCAGGATCCCACGCGCCTCGCCCTGGATGTCGATGCCGGTGATCTGGCCGAAGCCGAACGGCTTCATGAAGTTCGCGATCGCGTTCACGCCGAGGTCGCGCGCGAGCATGTAGAAGTAGGTGTCGTTCGACACCATGATCGCCTTGTTCATGTCGACCCAGCCCTGGCCCGAGCGCACGTCGTTGCGGAACGTGTGGCCGCCGAACGTGAAGTAGCCCGGGTCCTGGAAGCCCCAGCCCGGCGTGCGCTTGCCGAGCGTCAGGCCCGCGAGCGCCATGAACGGCTTGTACGTCGAGCCGGGCGGGTAGGTGCCGTGCAGCGGGCGGTTCAGGAGCGGCTTGTCGGGCGAGTTGTTCAGCTCGTCCCAGGTCTGCTGGTCGATGCCGTCGACGAACGAGTTCGGGTCGAAGCTCGGCGACGACACGAACGCGAGCACGTCGCCCGTCTTCGGCTCGATCGCGACGAGCGCGCCGCGCTTGCCGGCGAACGCCTGCTCGGCGACCTGCTGCAGCCCGATGTCCAGCGACAGCACGAGGTTGTTGCCGGGCGTCGCCTGCGTGCGCGACAGCGTGCGCACCGGCCGGCCGCCGGCCGTCACCTCGACTTCCTCGAAGCCCGTGAGCCCGTGCAGCTCGGTTTCGTAGCTCTGCTCGACGCCGATCTTGCCGATGTAGTCGGTGCCCTTGTAGTTGTTCGCGTCGCGACGCGGATCGTAGTGTTCCTGGTCGCTGTCGTTGTCGTCGCTCATCGCGTCGATGCGATCCTGGTCGCGCTTCGAGATCCGGCCGATATAGCCGATCACGTGCGCGGCCGTCATGCCGAGCGGGTACTGGCGGAACAGCCGCGCGCGCACGTCGACGCCGGGGAAGCGGAAACGCTGCGCGGTGAAGCGTGCGACTTCGGCGTCGGTGAGCCGCGTGCGGATCGGCAGGCTCTCGAAGTTCTTCGAGTCTTCCTGCAGCTTCTTGAAGCGGCGGCGGTCGCGTGCGTCGATCGGGACGATCTCCGACAGCTTGTCGATCGTGTTGTCGAGTGTGTCGTCGAGCTTCGACGGCGTGATCTCGAGCGTGTACGCCGAGTAGTTCTTCGCGAGGATCACGCCGTTGCGGTCGGTGATGATCCCGCGGTTCGGCACGATCGGCGCGACCGAGATGCGGTTTTCCTCGGCCTGCAGCGCGTATTTGCCGTGCTGCATCAACTGCAGATAGAAGAAACGGCTCGCGAGCAGCCCGAAGCAGACGAACACGAACACGCCCGCCGCCGCGACGCGCAGGCGGAACCTCGAGAGCTGCTGTTGGGTGTCGTTGAATTCGGTCATTTACTGGCAATCTGGCCCGCGCGCGGGCGAGGGCGAGGTGCCGCCCCGGAGCGCGGCGCGCGGCGGGCGTGGGGGCGGCGGGTATTCAAGGTCGGTCCGGCTCAGATCGGGCGCGTATCGTCCGGGTCGACCGGGCGGCGTTGCGGCATCAGCAGCAGATGGCTCGCGATCGGCCACAGCGCGGCTTCGACGAAACCGTCGACGAGGTAGCGCCAACCGGGGAACGCGGCGCCCATCAGCAGGCGGATCACGAACGGCACAAGCTGCGCGGCGACGAGCAGCGGCGTGACGTACAGCACCTGCACGCCGATCGGCATCCACAGCACGCGGCGGTGGATCGTGATCGCGCCGTACGACAGCAGCGTGTAGGCGAGCGCATGCTCGCCGAGCAGCCCCGCGTCGTGCACGTCCATCAGGATGCCGAGCGCGAACGCGACACCCATCCCGACCTTGCGCGGCTGGTGGATGTTCCAGAACAGCAGCACCAGCGCGACGAAGTCGGGCACGCCGGGCAGGCGGCCCCACGGCATCAGGTTCAGCAGGAACGCGGCGGCGAGGCTGAAGACGATGAAGTACGGATTGACCGGCTGCAGGATGTATTGCGGGCGGTTCATCGCTGGGCTCCAGATTGCCCGGCGGCGGGCTTCGCGGGCGCGGCGGCGGGCTGGGCCGGCGCCGGCTTCGCGCCGGGCTGGGCCGCGGCGGCCGGCTTCGCGTTCGCGTCGGCCTTGTCGGTTTTCTCGGCCTTCTCGCCCTTTGCGGCGGCTTTCGCGCCCTTCTTGCCCTTCGCGTTCTTCTCGGCGGCGGGATCGGGCTCGGCCGGGCGCGGCGGGATGTCGTTCCGGTAATGCAGCACGAGCATCTGGCGCGCGCCGCGCACGGCCGCGACCGGTGCGCAGGTCACGCGCGCGAACGCGGTATCGGCGAGCTTGTCGACGCGCACGACCTTCGCGACCGGCAGCCCGGGCGGATAGACGCCGTCGAGGCCGCTCGTGACGAGCTCGTCGCCGGCGACGAGATCCGCGCTCGTCGGCACGAAGCGCAGGTCGAGCGAATCGCCCTTCGGCGTGCCGTAGATCACGCTGCGCAGGCCGGTGCGCAGCACCTGCACGGGAATCGCGAGATCGCGGTCGGTGACCAGCGTGACTTCGGATTGCAGCGGGAACACGCGCGTGACCTGGCCGACCACGCCGTCCTCGCTGACGACGGGCGAGCCGTCCTGGATGCCTTGCTGCGAGCCTTGGCCGATCACGATCTTCTGCGTGAACGGGTCGCTCGTGTCGTACTGGATCTCGACCGGCGTCGATTGCGTCGCGATGTGCTGGCGCAGCTCGAGCACCGCGCGCAGATGGATGTTCTCCTGCGCAAGCACCGCGGCCTGGTTGGCCTGCGTGGACAGTTGCAGGTTGCGTTTGCGGAGGTCGTCGTTCTCGTGGCGCAGCGACGCGCCGGTGACGGCGATGTCGGCCGCGCCCATGAACAGGTCGCGCGGCACGAGCGCCGCGCGTTGCAGCGGGTAGAGCACGGTGCCGAGCACGCCGCGCACGATTTCGAGCGTGCTGAAGCGCGCGTCCGACACGAGGAGCGCGATGGCGAGGGCGACGAAGAAGATGAGCCGCGCGAGCGCGGGCGGACCTTGCTTGAAGAGGGGCGGCGGACTGTATTCCATGGTCGGCGCCGGGCGCGTGTGATCGGTTAAATAATGCTCAGACGCGCAAACGGCGCGGCGGTTCGTTCTGAACGAGCGATCCGGCCACGCCGCGGGTGCGTCATATCAAACGGGACTGCCTAGGCGATCACTCGTACGAGAAGATGCTGCCCAGCTTGTCCATGCGCTCGAGCGCCATGCCCGAACCGCGTACGACGCAGGTCAGCGGATCTTCGGCGACGAGCACCGGCAGGCCGGTTTCTTCCGCGAGCAGGCGATCGAGGTCGCGCAGTAGCGCGCCGCCGCCCGTCAGCATCATCCCGCGCTCGGCGATGTCGGCGCCGAGTTCCGGCGGCGTCTGTTCGAGCGCGATCTTCACCGACGACACGATCTGGTTCAGCGGATCGGTCAGCGCTTCGAGGATTTCGTTGCTGGAGATCGTGAAGCTGCGCGGGATGCCTTCCGACAGGTTGCGGCCCTTCACTTCCATTTCCTTGACTTCGGAGCCCGGGAACGCGGAGCCGATTTCCTTCTTGATCGCCTCGGCGGTCTGTTCGCCGATCAGCATCCCGTAGTTGCGGCGGATGTAGTTGACGATCGCCTCGTCGAACTTGTCGCCGCCGACGCGCACCGAGCCTTTGTAGACGATGCCGCCGAGCGAGATCACGCCGACTTCGGTCGTGCCGCCGCCGATGTCGACGACCATCGAGCCGGTGGCTTCGGACACCGGCAGGCCCGCGCCGATCGCGGCCGCCATCGGCTCCTCGATCAGGTAGACCTGCGACGCGCCGGCGCCGTGCGCCGCTTCCTTGATCGCGCGGCGCTCGACCTGGGTCGAGCCGCACGGCACGCAGATGATGATGCGCGGCGACGGCGAGAACATGCGCGACTCGTGCGCCGTCTTGATGAACTGCTTGATCATCTGCTCGGTGACGGTGAAGTCGGCGATCACGCCGTCCTTCATTGGGCGGATCGCCTCGATGTTGCCCGGCACCTTGCCGAGCATCTGCTTGGCTTCCTTGCCGACCGCCTGGATCGTCTTCTTGCCGTTGGGGCCGCCTTCCTGGCGGATCGACACGACGGACGGCTCATCGAGCACGATGCCCTTGCCGCGCATGTAGATCAGGGTGTTTGCGGTGCCGAGGTCGATCGCGAGATCGTTGGAGAAGTAGCTGCGCAAAAAACCGAACATTCAGAATCCTGTTTCGCTCTGGGCCGGCCCTGCATAGCGAGCGCTGAGGGCGGCAGCGGAAAAAATAACAGCCTCGGGAAGCGTGGCGGAAGCGGCCGCCGCGGCGCACGAAGCTGCGAGTGATGTCTACCGGGGATCGCACGAAGCACGCACGGCTTGCCGAAACAGGGCGAAACGGTGCGGGAAAAGGCTGCCGGGTTTGGGTCGAACGCGTAATGATACCTTATAATTTCACGGTATTTGAATCGAAACGGGCGGTATTTTTGCCGCTTCGGCCCCGATTTTTGAGGGTGGGATCGCACCCTCCAACCCCCCGCCGCAGTGCTGCTTCGATGCACTGCGCAGCCTTGTTTTTCCGGTGATCGCATGGCCCTGACCCTGACCGATGTGAAACGCATCGCGCACCTGGCGCGACTCGAAATGGCCGACGCCGACGCCGAGCACATGCTCGGCCAGCTCAACGAATTCTTCGGCCTCGTCGAGCAGATGCAGGCGGTCGACACCGCCGGCATCGCGCCGCTCGCCCACCCGATCGAACAGATCCAGGCAGTCGCGCAGCGCCTGCGCGACGACGCCGTGACGGAGCTCGTCAATCGCGACGACAACCAGCGTCCGGCGCCGGCCGTCCAGGACGGCCTCTATCTCGTGCCGAAGGTGATCGAGTAAGCATTCGATGACAAGCGCGCCGGCCGTCCAGCGCCGCGCGCCACCCAGAATTCCCAGGAAAACCACTCAATGCACGCAAAAAGCCTGACCGAACTGCGCGCCGCGCTCGCCGCCAAGGAATGCTCGGCCGTCGAGCTCGCGCAGCACTATTTGAAACGGATCGACGCCGCGCGCGACCTGAACGCGTTCGTCCACGTCGACGCCGACCTCACCCTCGCGCAGGCGAAAGCCGCCGACGCGGAGCTCGCGCGCGGCGCGGGCGGCGCGCTCACCGGCCTGCCGATCGCGCACAAGGACGTGTTCGTCACGCGCGGCTGGCGCTCGACCGCCGGCTCGAAGATGCTCGCGAATTACGAAAGCCCGTTCGACGCGACCGTCGTCGCCCGCCTGCAGGCGGCCGGCATGGTCACGCTCGGCAAGACCAACATGGACGAGTTCGCGATGGGCTCGTCGAACGAGAACTCGGCGTTCGGCGCGGTGAAGAACCCGTGGGACACGAACGCGGTGCCGGGCGGCAGCTCGGGCGGCAGCTCGGCCGCCGTCGCCGCGCGCCTCGCGCCGGCCGCGACCGGCACCGACACCGGCGGCTCGATCCGCCAGCCCGCGTCGTTCGCGGGCGTGACGGGCATCAAGCCGACCTACGGCCGCGTGTCGCGCTACGGGATGATCGCGTTCGCGTCGTCGCTCGACCAGGGCGGCCCGATGGCGCAGAGCGCGTCCGACTGCGCGCTGCTGCTGAACGCGATGGCCGGCTTCGACGAGCGCGACTCGACGAGCCTCGAGCGCGACGACGAAGATTTCACGCGTCACCTCGGCCAGCCGTGGGCGGCCGGCAACGACGCGGGCAAGCCGCTCGCCGGCCTGCGCATCGGCCTGCCGAACGAGTATTTCGGCGCCGGCCTCGCCGACGACGTGCGCGCGACGATCGATGCGGCGCTCAAGCAATATGAAGCGCTCGGCGCCACGCTCGTGCCGGTGTCGCTGCCGAAGACGGAACTGTCGATCCCCGTGTACTACGTGATCGCGCCGGCCGAGGCGTCGTCGAACCTGTCGCGTTTCGACGGCGTGCGCTTCGGCCACCGCGCCGCGCAGTACGGCGACCTGCTCGACATGTACAAGAAGTCGCGCGCCGAAGGCTTCGGGCCGGAAGTGAAGCGCCGGATTCTCGTCGGCACGTACGTGCTGTCGCACGGCTACTACGACGCGTACTACCTGCAGGCGCAGAAGATCCGCCGCATCATCGCGAACGATTTCCAGGAAGCGTTCAAGTCCTGCGACGTGATCATGGGCCCGGCGTCGCCGACGGTCGCATGGGATCTCGGCGCGAAGGGCGACGATCCGGTGCAGATGTATCTCGCGGATATCTACACGCTGTCGGTGAGCCTCGCGGGCCTGCCCGGCATGAGCGTGCCGTGCGGCTTCGGCGCGGGCGCGAACGCGAAGCGCCCGGTCGGCCTGCAGATCATCGGCAACTATTTCAACGAAGCCCGGATGCTGCAGGTTGCCGACGCGTTCCAGCGCGCGACCGACTGGCACAAGCAAGTTCCGGCGGGGGTGTAAGCATATGGCTACTCAGTGGGAAGTCGTCATCGGTCTCGAGACGCACGCGCAACTGTCGACCGTCTCGAAGATTTTCTCGGGCGCATCCACGCAGTTCGGCGCCGAGCCGAACACGCAGGCGTGCCCGGTCGATCTGGCGCTGCCGGGCGTGCTGCCGGTGCTGAACCGCGGCGCGGTCGAGCGCGCGATCCGCTTCGGCCTCGCGATCGGCTCGACCATCGCGCCGCGCAGCATCTTCGCGCGCAAGAATTATTTCTACCCCGATCTGCCGAAGGGCTATCAGATCAGCCAGTACGAGATTCCGGTCGTGCAGGGCGGCCGGATCACGATCCAGGTGCCCGCCAACGAAAAGGCCGGCAAGCCCGCGTACGAGAAGACGGTCAACCTGACCCGCGCGCACCTCGAGGAAGACGCGGGCAAGTCGCTGCATGAAGACTTCGCCGGGATGACCGGGATCGACCTGAACCGCGCGGGCACGCCGCTGCTCGAGATCGTCACCGAGCCGGAAATGCGCAGCGCGGCCGAGGCCGTCGCGTACGCGAAGGCGCTGCACGCGCTCGTCGTGTGGCTCGGCATCTGCGACGGCAACATGCAGGAAGGCTCGTTCCGCTGCGATGCGAACGTGTCGGTGCGCCCGGTCGGCCAGGAGAAGTTCGGCACGCGCGCGGAAATCAAGAACCTGAACTCGTTCCGTTTCCTCGAGGAAGCGATCAATTACGAAGTGCGCCGTCAGATCGAGCTGATCGAGGACGGCGGCGAAGTCGTGCAGGAAACGCGCCTGTACGATCCGGACAAGCGCGAGACGCGTTCGATGCGCAGCAAGGAAGACGCGCACGATTACCGCTACTTCCCCGATCCCGACCTGATGCCGCTCGTGATCGGCCAGGACTGGATCGAGCGCGTGCAGTCCGGCATGCCCGAGCTGCCGGCCGCGATGCAGCAGCGCTTCGTCGACGAATACGGCGTGTCCGCGTACGACGCGGGCGTGCTGACGTCGAGCAAGGCGATGGCCGCGTACTTCGAGGCGGTGGTCGCGAAGGCCGGCGCGGCGAACGCGAAGATCGCCGCGAACTGGCTGATGGGCGACGTGTCGTCGCAGCTGAACCGCGACAGCATCGAGATCGACGCGATTCCGGTGTCGGCCGCGCAGCTCGCGCTGTTGCTGCAGCGCATCGCCGACGGCACGATCTCGAACAAGATCGCGAAGGAAATCTTCGCGACGATCTGGGACGAGAAGGCGACCGACGAAGGCGCGGCCGATCGCATCATCGACGCGAAGGGGCTGAAGCAGATCTCCGACACCGGCGCGCTGGAAGCGATCATCGACGAAGTGCTCGCGGCGAACGCGAAGTCGGTCGAGGAATTCCGCGCGGGCAAGGAAAAGGCGTTCAACGCGCTGATCGGCCAGGCGATGAAGGCGACGAAGGGCAAGGCCAATCCGCAGCAGGTCAACGAACTGCTGAAGAAGAAGCTCGGCTGAGCATGCGCGCGCGCCTGACCCGCGCTTGACGACGGGCCGCACCGAACGCGTTCGGGCGGCCCGTCGCATTTGGTGGATGCGTTATCGTATGCATCGCACCGCCCAACGGAGGAACGAATGGCGAAACAACCGTCGCTCGACGATTTCCGCGTGCCGTACAGCACGCGCGAGAAGGAAGCCGCCGCATTCACGCTCGACGCGTTCGACCCGGCCGCGAAGCCGTTTTCGTCCGGATCGAAGGAGGCCGACCGCGAACGGCTGTCGGCCGTGTCGACCGAGCTCGACGTGCAGCAGGAGCGCCTGCACACGCAGCAGAAGAAGCGCGTGCTGCTCGTGCTGCAGGGGATGGATACGAGCGGCAAGGACGGCACCGTGCGCGCGGTGTTTCGCGAGGTCGATCCGCTCGGCCTGCGCATCGTGCCGTTCAAGGCGCCGACGCCGATCGAGGCCGCGCACGACTTCCTGTGGCGCGTGCATGCGCAGGTGCCGGCCGCGGGCGAGCTCGCGATCTTCAACCGCAGCCACTACGAGGACGTCCTCGTGCCGCGCGTGCTCGGCGCGATCGACGACAAGGAGTGCGAGCGCCGCTACCGGCAGATCCGCGATTTCGAGACGATGCTGTTCGAGAACGGCACGACCATCGTCAAGTGCTTCCTGCACATCTCGAAGGACGAGCAGCGCGAGCGGCTCCAGGCGCGCATCGACGATCCGACCAAGCACTGGAAATTCGACATCGCCGACCTCGACGCGCGCAAGCACTGGGACGCCTACCAGTCCGCGTACCGCGACGCGCTCGCCGCGACCTCGGCCGAGCATGCGCCGTGGTACGTGATCCCGGCGAACTCGAAGACGCACCGCAACGTGATGATCGCCGAGCTGCTGCTGCGCACGATGACCGACATGAAGCTGGAATTCCCGCCGCCGAAGCCCGAGCTCGAAGGCGTGAAGATCCGCTAAGCTGCCACCCTGTAAAAACATCGAACTGAACGGAACCCGACATGATGCGAGTGATTACCGCCAACCTGAACGGCATCCGCTCCGCCGCGAAGAAGGGCTTCTTCGACTGGCTCGGCGAACAGAACGCCGATTGCGTGTGCGTGCAGGAAATCAAGGTGTCGGCCGACGACCTGCCGGCCGAATTCGTCGAGCCGCACGGCTTCAAGAGCTATTTCCACCACGCGGAGAAGAAGGGCTACAGCGGCGCGGGCGTGTACAGCCGCCGCGAGCCCGACGACGTGATCATCGGCTTCGGCAGCAGCGAGTTCGATCCCGAAGGGCGCTACGTCGAGGCGCGCTACGGCAAGCTGTCGGTCGTGTCGGTGTACGTGCCGTCCGGCTCGAGCGGCGAGGAGCGCCAGCAGGCGAAGTACCGCTTCATGGCCGAATTCATGCCGCACCTCGCCGCACTGAAGAAGAAGCGCGAGGTGATCCTGTGCGGCGACGTGAACATCGTCCACAAGGAAATCGACATCAAGAACTGGAAGAGCAACCAGAAGAACTCGGGCTGCCTGCCGGAAGAGCGCGCGTGGCTCACGAAGCTGTTCGACGACGTCGGCTACGTCGACGTGTTCCGCACGCTCGACCCGCGTCCCGAGCAGTACACGTGGTGGAGCAACCGCGGCCAGGCGTACGCGAAGAACGTCGGGTGGCGGATCGATTACCAGATCGCGACGCCGGGCGTGGCCGGCACCGCGAAACGCACGTCGATCTTCAAGGACATCAAGTTCAGCGACCATGCGCCGCTGACGATCGACTACGACTATACGAAGTGATGGTCGGCGCTGCGCCTGCGCGCAGCCGCCGAGCCATTCGTCCGGTCGCCGGACGCAAGACGGGCCGCCTGTCCGACAGGCGGCCCGTTTCGTTTGCCGCGGCGCTTACTGCTTGAGCGACGCCATGTCGATCACGAACCGATACTTCACGTCGCTCTTCAGCATCCGCTCGTAAGCGGCGTTGATCTGCTGCATCGGAATCGTCTCGATGTCGGACGTGATCCCGTGCTCCGCGCAGAAATCGAGCATTTCCTGCGTTTCCGCGATCCCGCCGATCAGCGAACCCGCGAGGCGGCGGCGCTTGAAGATCAGGTTGAACACCTGCGGCGACGGATGGTCGTGCTCCGGCGCGCCGACGAGCGTCATCGTGCCGTCGCGCTTCAGCAGGTTCAGGAACGGATTCAGGTCGTGCTGCGCGGCGACCGTGTTCAGGATGAAGTCGAAGCTGTTCAGGTGCGCGTTCATCTGCGCTTCGTCCTTCGAGATCACTACTTCGTGCGCGCCGAGCCGCTTGCCGTCGTCGATCTTCGACGGCGACGTCGTGAACAGCACGACGTGCGCGCCCATCGCGCGCGCCAGCTTCACGCCCATGTGGCCGAGGCCGCCGAGGCCGACGATGCCGACCTTCTTGCCGGGGCCGACGTTCCACTGCCGCAGCGGCGAGTAGGTCGTGATCCCCGCGCACAAGAGCGGCGCGGCGCCGGCCGGGTCGAGCGTGTCCGGCACGCGCAGCACGAACGCCTCGTCGACGACGAGCTGCGTCGAATAGCCGCCGTACGTGATGTCGCCCGTGACGCGGTCCTGACCGTTGTAGGTGCCGACGAAGCCGTTCTCGCAATACTGCTCGAGGCCTTCTTCGCAGCTCGCGCAGGTGCGGCACGAATCGACGAGGCAGCCGACGCCGACCAGTTCGCCGACCTTGAAGCGCGACACCTGCGGGCCGGTCGCGGTCACGCGTCCGACGATTTCATGGCCCGGTACGACCGGGTAGATCGTGTTGCGCCATTCGTTGCGCGCCTGGTGAAGATCCGAGTGGCAGACGCCGCAGTAGAGGACGTCGATCTGGACGTCGAGGTCGCGCAGCGCGCGACGCTGGAATTCGAACGGGGCGAGCGGCGATTGCGAATCGGTCGCCGCGTAGGCATAGGTCGTGCTCATGCAATGGGCTCCTTGTCCGGAAAACATCCGGCGAAACAGACTGCCGCCGCACCCTGTGGCGATGCGGCGAGACAGGCCCTCATCGTAAGGAGCGCGGCGCCGCGGCGAAATACACGAAGGTCTGGAAGATTTGCCTATTCCTCTCGAATTGGCCGCGAACGGCCGTCAAAATACGTTCAAGGTGCTACATTGCGAGCCAGATTCTCTTGCCGGACAGGACCACGCCGATGAGCTTCCAGCCCCTTTTGGCCGACGCGGGCGAACGCCTGCAGCGCCGCATGATCGAGCTGCACACGCGCCTCGCGCCGAACGAGGGCGACACGCTTGCGGCGCTCGACGGCGTGCGCTTCATCCGTGTGACGCATCCCGTGCCGCGCATGCCGGTGCTGTACGAGCCGAGCATCATCGTCGTGTGCCAGGGGCGCAAGCTCGGCTATCTCGGCGACCGTTCGTTCGTGTACGACGCGCAGCAATACCTGGTGCTGTCGGTGCCGCTGCCGTTCGAATGCGAGACGTTCGCGAGCACGGACGAGCCGTTTCTCGCGATCTCGATCCGCGTCGATCTCGCGGTGATCGCCGAGCTCGCGATCCTGCTCGACGAGACGCTCGGCGCGGCGGTCAGCGAGCCGCTCGGCGTGTACTCGACGCCGCTCGATGCGCCGCTGGCCGATGCAGTCGTGCGGCTGCTCGAAGCGCTCGCGTCGCCGCACGACACGCGCGTGCTCGGGCCGGCGATCATGCGCGAGATCGCGTATCGCGTGCTGACGGGCGAGCAGGGCGACGCGATGCGCGCGGCGCTCGTGCAGCAGCATCATTTCGGCCGCATCGCGAAGGCGCTGCGGCGCATTCACGCGGAGCTGAAGGCCGATCTCGACGTCGAGACGCTCGCACGCGAAGCCGGGATGAGCCTCGCGGTGTTCCACGCGCAGTTCAAGCACGTGACGGCGACGTCGCCGATGCAGTACGTGAAGACCGCGCGGTTGCACCAGGCGCGGCTGATGATGGTGCGCGACGGGCTCGGCGCCGGCGCGGCGGCCGCGCGGGTCGGCTACGCGAGCGCATCGCAGTTCAGCCGGGAGTTCAAGCGGCTGTTCGGCCGCAGCCCCGGCGACGAGGTGCGCTGGATGCGTGACAGCGGCGTGCGCCCGGCGATGGCCGACGCGCACGCGTAGCGCTCAGCGCCGCACGACCTTGCGCCGCTGCGCGCTGATGCCCGCGTAGTCGGGCAGCGATTCGACGCGCTTGCCCGTTGCTTTCGCGTACAGCGGCATCAGGTCCGGCAGCCGGTTCAGCAGATCCTGGCGGCGCGCGGCGCCGTACGGATGCGTGTAGATGAAACCCGTCGCCTTGTTCGCGCGCGTCGCGGCCGCGAGCTTGTCCCACAGCGTGATCGCCGCGCGCGGATCGAAGCCCGCGCGGGCAGCGATGTCGCCGCCGATCACGTCGGCTTCGGTCTCGTCGGTCGGATCGTAGTGGAGCGACTGCAGGCGCTCGCCGAGGTTCAACGCCTGCGGCAGCGGATCGCCGACGCCGAACAGCGGCGGCAACGCGGCCGCGCGCAGCGACGTCTGCGAGGTCGCGCCGAAGTTGCTGCGCGCGTGTTCGCGCAGCGCATGCGCGATGCCGTGCGCGAGCAGCACGCCGAGCTCGTCGTCGTTCAGGCGCACACGCTCGAGCATGCCGCCGTACACGAGCACCTTGCCGCCCGGCAGGCAGGTCAGGCGAATGTCGCGCGAACGGATCGCATTGACGTCCCATGCCCAGCTTTTCACGCGGTCGTTCCACTTCACCGAATACGGCGCGAGCTTCGCGACGATCGCACGCAGGCGCTTCACGCGCGGCTGGTTCGCGGGCAGCAGGCGGTTGCTGTCGGCGGCCGTCTGCACGATCTGCGCGTATTCGTTCGCGGTGAGCTGTTCGAGCAGCGGCGACGGGATCAGCGTGCGGAACGCGATCGCGTTGCCGTAGCGGACCTGCTGCGGCGTCGGCGTATAGGCCTTCGCCGGCACCGCGGCGCCGGTCGGCTGCGCGCCTTCGGCGGCGGACGGCGCGGCGGGCGCGGCAGACGTGGCGGCGGCGGGCGGCGTGGGCTGCGC
>NZ_JAIZQG010000026.1:0-87395 GCF_020419965.1 Burkholderia sp. AU39826 | reverse complement strand
GTGCCGGCTTCGGCTGCCGGCCCGGCGCCTGCATCGGCGCCTGCTCCCGCTTCGGCTGCCGCGCCGGCTTCGGCGCCGAAGCCGGGTTCCGGTCCGGCAACCGCGCCGGCACCTTCGCCGACCTCCGGTTCGACGGCCGCGCCGGTTTCCGCGCCCCCGTCTGCGCTCGCGCCCGCATCTGCTTCGGCTCCAGCGGCAGCGCCGGCCACCGCGACGCCATCATCGGCCGCGCCCGCGTCTTCATCGGCAGCATCCGCGCCCGCATCGGCATCGGCGCCGTCGAGCGCATCGCCTTCACCGGCTACCGACAACCCCGTCGCATCGTCCGCGCCGTCCGGCGCGAGCGCCCCCACCGCGAACTGATCGCGCTCCCGTATCGTCGCGCCCGGCCGCATGCGGCGCAGCGCGACGGCACGCCCGCCTTCCGCACCGTTCCTGAAGTCGTTTCTGCCTATCCGGCCGTACGCCGGACGCGCGTGGCCCTGCGGGGTTGACGGAAAGGCAACGTCGACGCGTCACGGTGAGCCACGTATGCCCCAGGCTCGCAGTCACCCCGCGAAAATCGCAAAACGATCCGTCGTCTCGCGACTGCGCGGCTCGCCGGCGCCCCGCCTACCGCGCCGTCGCGCGCAGCGTCTGCAGATCCTCGACGGTGGCGGTCACGCCGCCGCAGACGATCACCGCGATGTCGGACGCCGACGCGAGCACCAGCACCGGCTGCTCGAGCACGGCCAGTGCAGCGCCGCACGCCGGCTCGACGACGATCCTGTGCTCATCGAGAAACCGCAGCGACGCGGCCACCGCGTCGGCATCGGACACGACGACCGGATGGATCGCGTGACGCGTCGCCCATTCGACCGCCGCGTCGCACGGCCGCTTCGCGCCGAGCGTCGTCGCGATGCTCGCGATCGCCGGCAATTCGACCGGGCGCCCCTGCGCGACCGAGCGTGCATAGCAGTCGGCGCCTGCCGTTTCGGCCGCGACGACCGGCACGTCTTGCCAGCCGTTGCGCGCCAGCCCTTCGAGCACGCCGCACAGCAGGCCGCCGCCGCCGACCGCGAGCACGACCGCGTCGGGCTTCGGGCCGACCGCCGCCATCTCGTCGATCATCGTCGCATGGCCCTGCCACAGCACGCGGTCGTCGAACGGATGCACGAATGCATCGTGCCCGTCGAGCGTCGACTGCGCGAACGCGTTCGCCTCGGCCCAGCTCGCGCCGTGCACGACGAGTTCCGCGCCTTCGACGCGGATCAGTTCGCGTGCCCGGGCCGACGCGCTTTCCGGCACGACGACGCGCACCGGCACGCCGAGTTCGCGGCCGCAATACGCGACCGCGATGCCCGCGTTGCCGCCCGACGACGACACGAACCGCCGCGCCCCGGCCGCATGGCGCGCCTCGCAGACGGCGCCGATGCCGCGCAGCTTGAACGAGCCCGACGGCTGCAACGCGTCGAGCTTCAGCCGGATGGTCCTGCCGAGCCGGCGGGACGCGATTTGCGAGCGGATATAAGGCGTCGGGATATGAAGCGGCATGGGACGGAACGCAAGGAGAAACGGAGGAAACTCGCACGACTCGCGAGCCAGGAAGCGGATGCGGCAATGACGGTCATCGTACGGCAGGCGCGCCATGCTTTCCAATACCATCGAATGGCATTTGCTATGCTTACCAGGCATATCAACGAACCCGACCGGACACCGCATGCGCCAGATCGAACTGCGTCACCTGCGCTACTTCGTCGCCGTCGCCCAGGCCGGCAGCGTGATGGCCGGCGCCCGCGCGGTGGGCATCGTGCAGCCCGCGCTGTCGAGGCAGATCCGCGAGCTCGAAGATGCGATCGGCACGCCGCTGCTGGCCCGTCGCGCGACGGGCGTCACGCTCACGGCGGCCGGCACGAGCTTCCTGCACGATGCGACCGGCCTGCTCGCGATGCTGCAGGACAGCCGCGAGCGCGCGTTGCGCAGCGCGGACGGCCAACTCGGCGAACTGCGGCTCGGCGCGCTGCCGAACTGCCTGCCGCTGCCGATCGTCGCGAACGTCCTCAAGGCGTTTCGCGATGCGTGCCCGGATGTGAAACTGTCGATCGCGCCGATGCTGTCGGCCGAACAGGCGAGCGCGCTGACGCGCGGCCAGCTCGACGCGGGGATCATGGCGTGGCGTCGCGAGGAAGCGCCTCACCTGACGGGCGTGCGGCTACTGAGCGACCGCTTCGTGCTCGCGATGCCCGCGCCGCCGGGCGGCCGCTTCGTCGCACCGCGCGCGCTGGCCGACGTCGCGAACGAACCGTTCGTCTGGTTCGATGCGCAGCGTTCCGCCGCGCACCACCGCTTCCTGATGACGCAGTGCCAGCAGGCCGGCTTCACGCCGCGCATCGCGCAGGTCGGCAGCGACATCCCGACGCTGATCGGCCTCGTCGCGGCCGGCATGGGCTGCGCGTTCGTGCCGGAAAGCGCGTCGCCGACCTGCCCGCGCACGGTCCGGCTCGTCGCGCTCGACGAACTCGCGAGCCGCTTCGACATCGAGTTCGTGTTCGACGGCGCGGCGGCGGCCCCGTCGCCCGTCGTCGCGCGGTTTCTCGCGGCGGTCCGCGACGCGGCCGGCGAATCGGGCTGAGCGCATGCCGGATGCATCGGCGCGCGCTTGGGCGACACGACTTGCGGCGCCGGCCGACGGGCCGACGGACGGAATCCGACTTCCGTCATCACGTCGTTTTTGATGCTGTAGCCCCGGTGAACGACACAGCCGCATCATCGAAAAATCTTTCAGAACGCCGACGGACGACGCGACGACACCGCAATTCTCAAATTGACACCAAAAACGGCCGTTTAACGCCGATTCGAATCGTCATGGCCCGAAATATACTGCGCGCGCATCCAACCCTCGTGCCAAAGAGAGGATGCGTTTCCGCCCCGGCCATGGACCCCCTGTGGTCGGGGCTTTTTTGCTGCCGACGCTGGCAGTTCGACGCTTTCCAGCCCTTGTGCGATGCCGGTCCCGTCGAAGCACCATCCGAGGGCCACGGCGCGCACACCTCCCCGCGCCCTGCATTGTTGACATCAAATCAAGATAATTTCGTCCGAATGCGGCTTTTTCCGCAAAAGTAATGCAGGCACACTTCGGCTGTCCTCAATGGCTTCGTGCCGTTGTCCCACGATCACAGGAGTCCACCGCGTGAACCCCACGACTTCCTCTCCTTCCCGCGCCGGCGGCAGCGCCGCGCTACCGCTGCTGGCGCTCGCCGCCGGCGCGTTCGGCATCGGCACGACCGAATTCTCGCCGATGGGCCTGCTGCCCGTGATCGCCGAAGGCGTGCACGTGTCGATTCCGCAAGCCGGCATGCTGATCAGCGCGTATGCGATCGGCGTGATGGTCGGCGCGCCGCTGATGACGCTGCTGCTCGCGCGCTGGTCGCGCCGTTCCGCACTGATCGCGCTGATGTCGATCTTCACGATCGGCAACCTGCTGTCGGCCGTCGCGCCGGACTACACGACGCTGCTGCTCGCACGTCTCGTGACGAGCCTCAACCACGGTGCGTTCTTCGGGCTCGGCTCGGTGGTCGCGGCAAGCCTCGTGCCGCGCGAAAAGCAGGCCAGCGCGGTCGCGACGATGTTCATGGGCCTGACGATCGCGAACGTCGGCGGCGTGCCGGCCGCGACCTGGCTCGGCCAGATCATCGGCTGGCGCATGTCGTTCGCGGCGACGGCGGGCCTCGGCCTGATCGCGATCGCCGGCCTGTTCGCCGCGCTGCCGAAAGGGGAAGCCGGCAAGATGCCCGACCTGCGTGCCGAACTCTCCGTGCTCACGCGCCCGGTCGTGCTCGGCGCGCTCGGGACGACCGTGCTCGGCGCCGGCGCGATGTTCACGCTCTATACGTACGTCGCGCCGACGCTCGAACACCTGACGGGCGCGACGCCCGGCTTCGTGACCGCGATGCTCGTGCTGATCGGCGTCGGTTTCTCGATCGGCAACATCGCGGGCGGACGCCTCGCCGACCGCTCGCTCGACGGCACGCTGATCGGCTTCCTGTTGCTGCTGATCGCGACGATGGCCGCGTTCCCGCTGCTTGCGGCCACGCATGCGGGCGCCGCCGTCACGCTGCTCGTCTGGGGGATCGCGACGTTCGCGGTCGTGCCGCCGCTGCAGATGCGCGTGATGCGCGCGGCCCATGAAGCGCCGGGCCTCGCATCGGCGGTGAACATCGGCGCGTTCAACCTCGGCAATGCGCTGGGCGCCGCCGCGGGCGGCGCGGCGATCTCGGCCGGATTCGGCTACGCGGCGGTGCCGCTCGTCGGCGCGCTGATCGCGGCCGCCGGCCTCGTGCTCGTCATGCTGCAGATCACGCAGCGCCGCCGCTCGCCGGCCGCCGCGAATTCGTAAGCGCGGGCACGCCCGGGCCATCTGGAATCTTCCGCGTGCATGCTCACGGCCGCGCCATGCGGCCGTTTTCATTTTCGGCGTGCGCTCGGTTCGACGGCCCGGTCAGCGCCGAGCGCCAAACCCGCCGAAAAACGCGCGTGCGTTCGCGTCGAGACTCTCGAGGTGATAGCCGCCCTCCTGCACGATCACCGTCGGCAACCCGAGCGCGCCGATCGCGCCGCCGAGCCGCCCGAACCCGTCGGTCGTGACCGCGACCTGCGATTGCGGATCGTCCTTGTAGATGTCGAAGCCGAGCGCGAGCACGAGCGCATCGGGCTGGAACCGCGCGAGCGCGCACAGCGCGTCGTCGAGCCGCTCGAAGAACGCCGACTCCGGCGCGCCGTGCGGCATCGGCAGGTTGAGGTTGAAGCCGTCGCCGGCCCCCGTTCCCGTCTCGTCCTCGTAACCGGCGACGACCGGGTAGAAGTTGGTCGGGTCGCCGTGGATCGACACGTACAACACATCGTCGCGGCCGTAGAAGATCTCCTGCACGCCCTGCCCGTGATGCATGTCGGTATCGAGGATCGCGACGCGCCGATGGCGGCCCAGCAGCGCCTGCGCGGCGATCGCCGCATTGTTCAGGTAGCAGAAGCCGCCGGCCGCGTCGCGGCGCGCATGATGGCCGGGCGGCCGGCACAGCGCGTACGCTTCGCGCGCGCCGTCGTTGACGTCGGCCGCGGCCGCCAGTGCGCCCTGCGCGGACCAGTACGCCGCGCGCCATGTGTTCGCGCCCACCGGGCAACTACCGTCGGCCAGATAGCGCGCGGCTTTCGCGAGCACGCCGCGCAACGGATTCGGATCGCGCACGAACACGTTCGACATCACTTCGTCGCCCCAGTCGTCGGGCATCTGCTTCCAGTCGCGGTGCGCGTCCTCGAGAAAGCGCAGGTAGTTCATGTCGTGCACGGCCGCGATCGGTGCGGTGCCGCGGTCGGCCGGCTCGCGCACGTCGAAGTCGAGCGACCGGACGGCCGCGACGAGCCTCGCCGCGCGTTCCGGCACTTCCTGCGGCTCGCGCATCCGGCCGCGCGACAGGTAGCTGCGCGGGTGGTGCAGCAGTTGTTCGGGATGGAAATAGGTTTTCATCGGAGTCCTCATCGATTCGCCGTTTCAGGCATCGTGCGTGGCCGCCGCCGCGTCGACGCGCGCCGCGATTCCCGCGCGCGCCAGCACCGCATGGAGCAGCACGTTCGTGCCGCGCGTCACGTCGTCGGGCAATGCATCCTCGGCTTCGTTGTGCGACAGCCCGTCGACGCACGGGATGAACACCATCGCGGTCGGGAAGCGGCGCGCGAGCAGGATTGCATCGTGGCCGGCGCCGCTCACGATCCGCTCGTGCGTGTAGCCGAACGCGGCAGCGGCCTGCGCGACCAGCCCGACACACTCGCGGTCGAACGGCGTCGCCGGGCTGCGCCAGCAGGTCTCGACCGACACCTGCACGCCACGCGCGGCGGTCACGCGAGCGCAGGCGTCGCGCAGGTCGCGCTCCATCGCATCGACTTCCGCATCGTCGTGATGACGCAGGTCGACCGTGAACGTCAGGTCGCCGGCAATCGTGTTGCGTGACGCGTGGCGGACGCCGACCTGCCCGATCGTCGCGAGCCCGCGCGGCGCGTAACCGGCGACGATCCGCTCGAGTTCGAGCGCGATTTGCGCGCTCGCGAAATACGCATCCTTGCGATACGGCATCGGCGTCGTGCCCGCGTGCGCGGCCACGCCCGTCACCGTCACGTCGAGCCAGCGGATCGCCTGCCCGCCCGTGACGATGCCGATCGTCGTGCCGTTCGCTTCGAGCACGGGGCCCTGTTCGATGTGCGCCTCGAAATATGCATCGACCGCCCCGCCCGTGGCGCGCGTGCCGCGGTAGCCGCACGCGTCGAGCGCCGCGCCGAGCGTGACGCCGTCGGCGTCCTGCTTCGCGAGCGCATCGTCGAGCGGCAACGCGCCCGTGAACACGGCCGAGCCGAGCATCGCCGGCGCGAAGCGCGCGCCTTCCTCGTTGGTCCAGGACACGATCTCGAGCGGCTTGTCGGTCGCGATGCCCGCGTCGTTCAGCGTGCGCACGAGTTCGAGCGCGGCGAGCACGCCGTACACGCCGTCGAAGCGACCGCCTTCGGGCTGCGTGTCGAGATGGCTGCCGATCAGCACCGGCGCGGCGTGCGCATCGGCGCCGTCGCGCCGCGCGAACAGGTTGCCGACGGCATCGACGCTCACCGTCAGCCCCGCGTCGCGGCACCATTGTGCGAACAGGTCGCGCCCGCGGCGGTCGTCATCGGTGAGCGCGAGGCGCCGTACGCCGCCGCGCGGCGTCGCGCCGACGCGCGCCATGTCGGCGAGGCTCCGCCACAGGCGGGCGCCGTCGATTTCCAGCAGGTCATTCATAAGAATTCCGTATCGATTCGTGCGTTGAGGGTCAATGCGATCCGAGCGCTTCGGCGGCGGCCGGCTGCGCGGCACGGCGCGCGTCGAGCGCGACGATGCAGAGCAGCGAAACGCCGGCGAGACACGTGTAGAACACCGCGAGCGGCCACCACTGGCCCGTGAAGCGATGCGCGAGCCACGTGCCGACGAGCGGCGTCAGGCCGCCCGCGATCGCGCCGCAAATCTGGTAAGCGAGCGAGATCGCCGAATAGCGCACGTGCGCGGGAAACACGTCGCTGACGAAGCCCGCGATCACCGAATAGAAACCGGCCATGCAGACGACGGCCAGTGCGATGCCGGCGATCAGCGACGCGGACGTGCCGCCCTGCACGAGCATGAACATCGGATACGGCGACAGCATCGCGAGCAGCGCCGCGAGCTTCAGGAAGCGCGCGCCGCCGATGCGCTCGGCGATCCACGCGGCGAGCGGCTGCGCGAAGAACTGGATGATCGCGACCGCGAACAGACTGTCGAGGATCAGCGAGCGCGAGACGCCGACATACTGCGTCGTGTACGCGATCATGAACGTGTTCGTGAAATAGACGCCCGCGATGCCGATCGTGTTCGCGCCGATGCAGAGCAGCACGAGCCCCGACGCGGAGCGGAACACTTCCGCGACCGGCAGCTTCACCGTGCGGTTGGCTTCCTTCACCCGCGCGAATTCCGGCGACTCGTTCACGCCGAGCCGGATCAGGATGCCGACCACGAGCAGCACCGCGCTCGCGAGAAACGGCAGGCGCCAGCCCCACGCGAGGAAGTCGGCCTTGTCCATCGACGTGACCGCGCGGAACGCGACCAGCGACAGGATCAGCCCGGCCGGGCTGCCGAGCTGCGCGAACGACGCGAAAAACGTGCGGCGCCCCTGCGGCGCATGCTCGCCCGCCATCAGCACCGCGCCGCCCCATTCGCCGCCGACCGCGATCCCCTGCACGACGCGCAGCGCGACGAGCAGCACCGGTGCAAGGATGCCGACCTTCGAATAGGCGGGCAGCAGCCCGACGCACACGGTTGCGACGCCCATCATCATCAGCGTCGTCATCAGCGCCTTCTTGCGGCCGATGCGGTCGCCGAGATGGCCGAAGATCACGCCGCCGAGCGGGCGCGCGAAGAAGCCGACCGCGAACGTCGCGAACGATGCCATCGTGCTGACGAACGGGTCGTGCGACGGGAAATAGAGTTCGCCGAACACGAGCGCGGCGGCGGTCGCGTAGATGTAGAAGTCGTACCACTCGATCATCGTGCCGATGAACGCGGCCGTCGCGGCGCGTGCCGGCTGGCGGGCGGAAGGAAGGGACTGGCTCATGCGGGCTCCTGACGCGCGCCGCGGCGGGGCGGCACGCAATATCGTGACGACGGCCGTCTGTCGCGGCCTCGCGCCGCACGCTGCGGCGCCCCTCCTTTATCGGTGGCCGCAAATCATTAGTCAAATTTCAAGTTATTATTCGCCGTATAAATTCAACTAATGACTAGCCGCCGCCCTGTCCGGAGACCCGATGCGCCCCGATCTCGCCCCGTTCCTGAACGACCGCCTCGACTGGAACCTGCTGCGCACCTATCTGGTGATCATGCAGGAGCGCAGCGTGAGCCGCGCGGCGGCCCGCCTGCACGTCACGCAGCCGGCCGTGAGCCAGGCGCTGCGGCGGCTCGAGGAGACGCTCGAGCGCCGGCTGATCGAGCGGCGCGGCGCGCACTTCGCGCCGACGCCGGCCGGCGAAGCCGTGTACCGGATCGCGAGCGACATCTACGGCGGCATCTCGCGCCTCGAAACCGAAATCGACGACAGCACGGCCGACCTGACCGGCTCGATCCGGCTGCTGACGGTGAGCCGCATCGAATCGCCCGTCTACGACGAATTCCTCGCGGATTTCCATCGCGCGTATCCGCGTATCGATCTGCAGATCGAAGTAATGCGCTCGTCGGACATCCTGTCGTCGCTGCTGCAGAAAACGGCCACGGCCGGGCTCGGCCTGTGCCGCACGCCGCACGACAAGCTGGAGATGCGCTGCTTCCTGCGCCAGCGCTATGCGATCTACTGCGGCCGCCATCACCGGCTGTTCGGGCAGACGCAATTGCGGATGGACGATCTGCTAGCGGAGAATTTCGTGTCGTTCACGAGCGACCAGATCGGCGACAGCCTGTCGCCGCTCACCGTGTTCCGTGACCAGAAGGGTTTCACGGGGCGCATCGTCGCGTCGTCGCCGAGCCTCGACGAAGTGCGGCGGCTGATCTTCGCCGGCTACGGGATCGGCTGCCTGCCCGAGCACATCGTGCGCGACGACATCGCGCAGCAACGGCTGTGGCGGCTGCCGCCCGACGACGGGCTCGTCGACGTCGACGTGTTCCTGCTATGGCATCGCGACCGCAAGATGAATGCGGCCGAGCACGCGTTTCTCGACGCGATGGAGCGCTGCATGCAGCGCTACTCGCTCGCTGAGCGGCTGGGGAAGTGACGGCGCGTGGGCAGCGCCCGGCCCGGCGCTCGAGTCGGCGGCGTGCCCGCCCGATGCGCGAGACGTGTCGTCAGTGGTGAACCTCGCCGCGTTCGAGCGGCAGGATCAGGCGTTCGGGAATGCTGCGTCGCGACGCGCGGGCGCCGACGTAATACAGCACGGCCGGCACGACGAGGCCGAGGATCCACGAGATGTCGGTGCCGCCGAGCGCGTCGACGAGCGGCCCCGTGTAGATGTGCGTCGACATGAACGGCAGTTGCACCAGGATGCCGACCACGTAGATCGCGATCGCCATCCCGTTCCAGCGGCCGTAGCGGCCGTCCGGATCGGACAGCGCCGGCACGTCGTAGCGCGAACGCGTGAAGCAGTAGTAATCGACGAGGTTGATCGCGCTCCACGGCGTGAAGAACGCGAGCAGGAACAGGATGAACGCGGTGAATTCCTTCAGGAACGAATGACGGCCCGCGAGCGCGATCAGCGTCGACACGCAGATCATCCCGAGGATGTACGCGAGGCGGCTCTTCGACGACACCGCGCCCTTGCCGCGAAAGCCGCTGACGATCGTCGCCATCGACATGAAGCTGCCGTACGCGTTGAGCGCCGTCACCGTCACCTTGCCGAACGCGATGCTGAAATACAGCAGCGCGGCCACGGCGCCCGTCGAGCCCAGGCCGACGATGTACGACACTTCATGGTGCGCGAACTGGCTGCCGGCGAGCGCGGCCGCGAACACGCCGAACACCATCGCCGCCTGCGCGCCGATCACCGAGCCGAGGCCGACCGCGAGAAACGTCGCGACCGACGACGTCGCGCGCGGCAGGTAGCGCGAATAGTCGGCCACGTACGGACCGAATGCGATCTGCCACGACGCGGACAGCGACATCGCGAGCAGGAAGCTCGCCAGCGAGAAATGCTTGTTCGCGAGCAGCGCGCCGACGTCGTGGTTCGCGAACAGTTGCACGAACATGTAGACGAACGCGACGATGCCGACCACGCTCGCGATCCGGCCGACGAAGTGGATCGCGCGATAGCCGAACACGGTCAGCACGACGATCACGGCCGCGAACAGCAGGATGCCGGCCGCGTCGTCGACGTGCAGCAGTTGCGCGACGGCCTGCCCGGCCAGCACCGAGCCGCTCGCGGAAAAACCGATGTACATCAGGCAAACGAGCACGATCGGAATCATCGCGCCGTACACGCCGAACTGCACGCGGCTCGAGATCATCTGCGGCAGCCCGAGCTGCGGCCCCTGCGCGCCGTGCAGCGCCATCACCGCGCCGCCGACGAGCTGGCCGAGCAGCAACGCGACCAGCGACCAGAATACGTCGCCGCCGAGCACGACCGCGAGCGCGCCCGTGACGATCGCGGTGATCTGCATGTTCGCCGACAGCCACAGCGTGAACTGGCTCAGCAGGCCGCCGTGGCGCTCGGCGTCGGGAATGAAGTCGATCGAGCGTACCTCGATCAGTCCGCCGGCTTTTCCACTGGTATTCGTTGACACGGGTCGATCTCCACAATACTCAGGATCACACATGGTTTGAACGGGACAGGAAGCTGCGCGCCACTCTTTCGGCTCCGCGAACGCAGACGCCGTGGATCGCCGGCATGCGCCACGCACGCATGGCCTGAAAGCTCGCGCGCAACCGGCACGGCGTATGCCGACATTGCTTGCGGATGATGTTGTATATACAACTTGCGAGATATCGGTGATTACCCGGTATCGACGGATTTTCGAAATCGTCCGAGCAATTGCGGCGCGCCCGCGCAGTTTCGGCGCGAGCCGGATGTTGGGAAAATGAAAGTTCGGCTGGCCGGGGGCGGTCGATCGGGCGCAGGCCGTCACTGCACCGCAAGCGCGGACGAATGGCCTGCCGAGCGCACCGCCCCGGCCGCGTCAGACGAGCCGGTCGGATGCGACGACCTGCACGCCCGGCCGTGCGTCGATCGCCGCGTCGAGCAAGGCGCGCGCAATCCGCGACGCGGGATTCACGCGCCACTTCACCGGCAGCACCGGTGCGGCGGCGCTCAGCGCGAACACCAGCAGCCGTTCGCCGAATCGAAACTCGTCGCGACTGCCGCCGATCAGGCCCGGTCGCACGTACGTGAGCGAATCGAACCCGACGCCGGCGAGCGCCTGTTCGACCTCGCCCTTCACGCGGTTGTAGAAGATCCGCGACGCAGCATCCGCGCCGAGTGCGGAATTCAGCACGTAGGTTGGCGTGCCGTGCCGGTGCGCGAGCCGCGCGACCGCGAGCGGATAGTCGTGATCGACGCGCCGGAAGGCCGCCTGCGAACCGGCCGCCCGCATCGTGGTGCCGAGCGTGCAGATCACGGCATCCGCGCGCCACCAGTCACCCGCGTCGGGCAGATGGTCGAAATCGACTTCCAGCGCGCGCATCTTCGGATGCGGCGACAACGGCCGGCGCGCGAGGACGATCACCTGATCGACTCGCGCATCGGCCAGCGCGGCTTCGAGGACGTGGCGCCCGACGAGTCCGGTCGCACCGACGAGCAGCAGTTTCATGTCCGCTATTCCGTGTGGAGGGAGCCTGCGTTGGCGGACCCAGGCGGCCCGGTTTCCGGCTATCGACATGATCGTCGGCCGACGCGGCGGCGGCAACCCTCCCCTCGTCTCGAAAAATTACGGCGCTGTCGGGTGCGATCGAATGAGGCGCGGCCGGCGCTGCCGTTGCGCGCGTTCCCGACCCGGCGTGCGAGTACGGGCAACCGGATCGGATCGGCTTCGGGACCGGCGCGTGCCGATACCGATGAACAACATGAAGTGCATCAGACGCCGCGAGCGCCGCCGATACGTGCGTGACGCACCGGCGGCGCCCCGTCAGGCGATGACGTCAGACATGCAGCGCATGCCCGAGCGCACGCAACGCCGCTTCCTGAAGCGCTTCGCCGAGCGTCGGATGCGCGTGGATCGTGCCGCCGATGTCTTCCAGCCGCGCGCCCATCTCCAGCGACTGCGAAAACGCCGCGGCCAGCTCCGATACACCGCGCCCGACCGCCTGCCAGCCGACGATCAGATGATTGTCGCGCCGCGCGACGACGCGCACGAATCCGTCGGTCGCCTGCAACGTCATCGCGCGTCCGTTCGCGGCGAACGGGAACGACGCGCTCAGACAATCGACGCCGGCCGCGTGCGCGTCGTCCGGCGACCAGCCGGCCGTCACGATCTCGGGATCGGTGAAGCACACGGCTGGAATCGACGCGGGCGTGAACCGGCGGCGCCGGCCGGCGATCAGCTCGGCCACCATCTCGCCTTGCGCCATCGCGCGATGCGCGAGCATCGGCTCGCCCGCGACGTCGCCGATCGCCCACACGTTGCGCATCGAGGTCCGGCATGCGTCGTCGATCCGCAGCGCGCGGCCGTTGCGATCGAGCATCAGCGTGTCGAGCCCGAACCCGTCGACGCGCGGCCGGCGGCCCACGGCAACCAGCACGCGGTCGGCCGGCAACGTCTGCTCGGCGCCATCGGCCGCCTGCACGCGCACCGCGCCGTGCGCGTCGAGCCCAAGCACCTTGTGGCCGAGCCACAGCCGCACGCCGAGCCGCGCGAGCGAATCGGCAACCGGCCGCACGAGTTCGGCATCGTACGCGGGCAGCACGCGCTCGGCCGCTTCGACGACGCTGACTTCGACGCCAAGCTTGCGATAGACGATCCCGAGTTCGAGCCCGATGTAGCCGGCCCCGACGACGACCAGCCGCTTCGGCAGCGTCGCGGGCGACAGCGCTTCGGTGGACGACACGACGTGTCCGCCGAACGGCATCGACGGCAGCTCGACCGGCTCGGACCCGGTCGCGAGCAACAGATGTTCGCAACCGATCCGCACCGTATGGCTGCCGGCGACGACTTCGACGGTCTTGCCGTCGATCACGCGCGCTTCGCCGTGCAGCACGCGCACGCCGTTCTTCTTGAGCAGCGCGCCGACGCCGCGCGTCAGCCGTTCGACGATGCCGTCCTTCCAGGCGACGCTTTTCGCGATGTCGATCTCCGGCGTGCGCACACGGATGCCGAGCGCCCCTTCGCCCGCGTGGCCGCACGCCTGTTCGAACGCGTCGGCCACGTGGATCAGCGCCTTCGACGGAATGCAGCCGATGTTCAGGCAGGTGCCGCCCAGCCGGTCGCGTTCGACGAGCACGGTCGGGATGCCGAGCTGGCCGGCGCGGATCGCGGCCACGTAGCCGCCCGGGCCGCCGCCGATGACGAGCAGTGTGGTGTGTTCGTTCTTCATCGGCTCACTCCACGAACAGCAGTGCCGGGCGTTCGAGCACCGCGCGCACGGCCTGGATGAATTCGGCCGCATCCGCGCCGTCGACGACGCGATGATCGAACGACGACGACAGGTTCATCATCTTGCGCGCGACGACCGCGCCGTCGCGGATCATCGGCCGCTCGACGATCCGGTTCACGCCGACGATGCCCACTTCCGGATGATTGATCACCGGCGTCGATACGATGCCGCCGAGTGCGCCGAGGCTCGAGATCGTGATCGTCGAGCCGCTCAGCTCGTCGCGCTGCGCACGGTTCGCGCGCACCGCGTCGGCGAGCCGCGCGATTTCCGCCGAGATCGACCACACGTCGCGCGCTTCCGCATGGCGCAGCACGGGCACCGTGAGACCGCCGTCGGTCTGCGTCGCGACGCCCATGTGCACCGCGCCGTAGCGCGTGACGACGCCCGCCTCGTCGTCGAAACGCGCGTTGATCTGCGGGAAGTCGCGCAGCGCGATCACGATCGCGCGAATCAGCAGCGGCAGCGGCGTGAGCTTGCCGCGCGTGTCGCCGTGGCGGCGATTCAGTTCCGTGCGCAGCGATTCGAGCTCGGTGACGTCGATTTCCTCGACGTAGCTGAAATGCGGGATGCGGCGTTTCGCTTCCTGCATCTTGCGCGCGATCGCGCGCCGCAGGCCGATCAACGGCACGTCGGTTTGGTCATGGCGTTCGTCGTAGCCGCGCGGTTGCGCGCCGCTCGCGGTGCCACCGGTACGCGCATACGCATCGAGATCCGCATGCAGGATCCGCCCGGCTTCGCCGGTGCCGCGCACGTAGCGCAGCTCGATACCCATGTCCCACGCACGCTGACGCACGGCAGGCGACGCGAGCGGCCGTTCGCCCGGCGCGAGCGCCGCGCGCGGCTGCGCGGCCGGTTCGTCGCGGCGCGGTTTCGCCGGTACGCGATGCGCCGCATGCGCGGGCGGCTCGGGCCGCTCGGGCGATTCGGACGGCGCGTCGGCCACCGGCTTCGACGCCGCCGACGCGACCGGTGCGGTTGCTACCTTTGTTTCGCGCACCGGCGCCGCCGCCTTCAGGTTGCCGTCGCCTTCGACTTCCAGCCGAATCAGCTCGCTGCCGACCGCCATCATCTCGCCGATCCGGCCGCCCAGCCCGATCACCTTGCCCGCCACCGGCGACGGAATCTCGACCGCCGCCTTGTCGGTCATCACGTCGGCGAGCGGCTGGTCCTCCTTGATCGTCTGCCCGACTTCCACATGCCAGGCCACCAACTCGACCTCGGCGATCCCTTCGCCGATATCCGGCATCTTGATGACATGAATCCCCATCTCACGCCTCCATCACGCGTCGCAACGCTTCACCGACCCGCGTCGGCCCCGGAAAGTACGCCCATTCCTGCGCATGCGGATACGGCGTGTCCCAGCCCGTCGTGCGCTCGACCGGCGCTTCGAGGTGATAGAAGCAGTGTTCCTGGACCAGCGATACGAGCTCCGCGCCATAGCCGCAGGTGCGCGTCGCCTCGTGCACCACGACGCAGCGCCCGGTCTTGCGCACCGACGCGACGACGGTATCGAGATCGAGCGGCCACAGCGTGCGCAGGTCGATCACTTCCGCGTCGATGCCCGTCTCCTCGGCCGCGGCCAGCGACACGTGCACGGTCGTGCCGTACGTCAGCACCGTCACGTCGTTGCCGGGCCGCACGATGGCGGCCGTATCGAGCGGCACCGTGTAGTAGCCTTCGGGCACCGCGCTCGCCGGATGCTTGAGCCACGACGTGACGGGCCGTTCGTGATGGCCGTCGAACGGGCCGTTGTACAGCCGTTTCGGTTCGAGGAAGATCACCGGATCGTCGTTCTCGATCGATGCGATCAACAGCCCTTTCGCGTCGTACGGATTCGACGGCATCACCGTGCGCAGCCCGCACACCTGCGTAAACATCGCCTCCGGGCTCTGGCTGTGCGTCTGTCCGCCGTAGATGCCACCGCCGCACGGCATCCGGATCGTCATCGGCGCGGTGAACTGGCCGGCCGAGCGGTAGCGCAGCCGCGCGCCTTCCGACACGATCTGGTCGGAGGCCGGGTAGAAATAGTCGGCGAACTGGATCTCGCAGACGGGCCGCAATCCGTACGCGCCCATCCCGACCGCCGCGCCGACGATCCCGCCTTCGGAGATCGGCGCGTCGAACACGCGCGACTTGCCGTATTTGTTCTGCAGTCCTTCGGTACAGCGGAACACGCCGCCGAAATAGCCGACGTCCTGCCCGAACACGACCACATCGCTGTCGCGCCCGAGCATCACGTCCATCGCGGAGCGCAGCGCCTGGATCATCGTCATCGGCTGCGTCGCCGTATCCGTTTCGTGTCGCGCCATCATCACGCTCCCAGTTCCTGGCGCTGACGGCGCAGGTGCGCCGGCAGCTCCTTGTACACGTCGTCGAACATCGAGGCCGGCGACGGAATCCGGTCGTCGGCCAGCGTCCCGTATTTCTCGGCTTCCTTCTGCGCGGCGATCACCTCGGCCTCGAGCTCGGCCGTCAACGCGTCATGCGCGCTGTCCGACCAGATGCCCTTCACGATCAGGTGACGCTTGAAGCGCTCGATCGGATCGCCGAGCGGGAAATGGGACCAGTCGTCGCTCGGCCGGTACTTGGTCGGATCGTCCGACGTCGAATGCGCGCCAGCGCGGTAGGTCACCCACTCGATCAGCGTCGGGCCGAGATTGCGGCGCGCGCGCTCGGCCGCCCAGCTCGACGCCGCGTAGATCGCGAGGAAGTCGTTGCCGTCGACGCGCAGCGACGCGATCCCGCAGCCGACGCCGCGCCCGGCGAAGGTCGTGCCCTCGCCGCCCGCGATCGCCTGGAACGTCGAGATCGCCCACTGGTTGTTGACGACGTTCAGCACGACCGGCGCACGGTACACGTGCGCGAACGTGAGCGCGGTGTGGAAATCGGCTTCGGCCGTCGCGCCGTCGCCGATCCACGCGGACGCGATTTTCGTGTCGCCCTTGATCGCCGACGCCATCGCCCAGCCCACCGCCTGAATGAACTGCGTCGCGAGGTTGCCGGAAATGGAGAAGAAGCCGGCTTCGCGATCCGAGTACATCACCGGAAGCTGGCGGCCCTTCAGCGGATCGCCTTCGTTGGACATCAGCTGGCAGATCATCCGCTCGAGCGGCACGTCGCGCGCGATCAGGATGCTCTGCTGCCGATAGGTCGGAAAGCACATGTCGCCGTCGCGCAGCGCCATCGCGTGCGCGGTGCCGATCGCCTCTTCGCCGAGGCTCAGCATGTAGAAGGAGATTTTCTTCTGGCGCTGCGCGATCATCATGCGCGCGTCGAAAATGCGGGTCTTGAGCATCGCGCGCAGCCCGGCGATCAGTCGCGCATCGTCGAGATCGGGCGCCCACGGGCCGACGGCCTTGCCGCTGTCGTCGAGCACGCGCACGAGGCTGCGGGCGAGATTGGCGGTGTCCGCCGCGGCTACGTCGATCGGCGGGCGGCGGACGGCGCCGGCCGGCGATAGATGCAGATAGGAAAAGTCCGTCTTGCAGCCCGGGCGCCCGGTGGGCTCCGGCACATGCAGACGCAATGGCTCTGACAGGCTCATCGTGTCGTCTCCACGCTCGATTGTGTCTCACGCTGGTTGGGAACGCGCGAGCCGGTTGCCGGCCCGCGCGTGAGCTGACGCGCGGATAAGCGCGTCAACCTTGGAAATTTATGCCTGGCAGCGGCGGGCGTCGATGCCCAAGCCGCTCGTTCGTGGTGAGCAGATTTGCCATGGCGCGGTCGGCGGCTCGTGAGTGCGGCGGGCGGAGGCGGCGAAGGACGGGTTTGCTGCAGCGCATCGTCGCCGGGGCCGGGACGACGAGCGGGCATCGAGGAGCGGACGGATCGGCACCGTCCCGATCATGTGAGGGTACGAAGCAAAAGACCCCGGGAGAAATCCTGGGATCTCCGCGGGGTCTTGCGTCTGGTTCGGGCGCTTGTACGCGCCGGTTGCCGGCTTACTGCGGCGCGCGATCGATCACGCGTCGGGACGGAACAGGTCGAAGCGGCTGTCGGGTTTCACGTGCACGTACGCCGACGGGCCGCCCGCACGAAGAATGATGCCCGCGCCGAACGTGTCGAAGATGCCGTCCTTCAGCAGGTCGTGGCGGATATGGACCGCGATGACCTCGCCCAGCACCAGCGTGGCTGGCGTCTCGACACCGTGATGATCGCGCAGCCGGATCACGTCGGTCACCTTGCATTCGAAGTTCACACCGCTTTCCGCGACACGCGGCACATTCACGAGACGCGACGGCACCGCGGTCAGGCCGCCGAGTTCGAATTCGTTCACGTCGTACGGCACGGCGGCGCACGTCTGGTTCATCCGCTCCGCGAGATCGCGCGTCGCGAGATTCCACACGAACTCGCCGGTTTCCTGCACGTTGCGCACGCTGTCCTTCGCGGTGGTGCTCGAAAAGCCGATGATCGGCGGGCGGTAGTTGAACGCGTTGAAGAAGCTGTACGGCGCGAGGTTCAGCGTGCCGTCGCTGCCGCGCGATGAAATCCAGCCGATCGGGCGCGGGCCCACGATCGCGTTCAACGGATCGTGCGGCAGGCCGTGGCCTTGCGACGGTTCGTAATAGTGATGGGTCGAGTCGGTCATGACGGGTGGTCTGGCGAGAGGCAAACGATGTGGGAGGCTGTCGGCGGGACGCGTTCGCCCATGGCGACGCGGGCGTCCATCGCGACGTGCGTGCCAGTATCACATGGCGCCGTTTTCGGCGCAGCGAAGCCGCATCGCGAGCCGCGCCGGCGTGCCGCCGCACATGCGTCCGCGCAATAAAAAACCCGCGAGCGCTGATTTCTCGCGGGTTTTTTACACCGTCATCGAATCGCGTCGACGCAATCGATGGTGCCGGGGACCGGACTCGAACCGGCAAGCCAGTTAAGGCGGCGGATTTTCGTCACACTGCTTCTTTCAAAGCCGGCCTCGCGTGCGAGAACCGTTCGTGCGCTGGACTATGCCTTCACCGTCGCGCGCGGGCGTGACCGCTGCCCGTGCGCCTTAGGCGCCCCCCGTCTAGTCTCTACACCTTCCTCGCGGGTACCGCGAGGCTTGGCTCGGCGTTGCCTCGATGCGCGCATCAGGGGTTTCGCCGAATTTGAAGGGTTCTGCACCGACCGTTTCCGGCCGGGCACTCAATCGTTTAAGTCCGCTATGTTTACCAATTTCATCACCCCGGCAAGAGGGCGGACGCGATTCTACCATTGCTTGGCGCATGCGCTCCCTTATTCCGCCGCGCCGCATCGCGACGCCAGCCATCGTCGCATCGCCTCGGCCCGCGCATTCGATACCGACACCACGCCCGACGATTTCATCCCGCGCCGCCGCCTCCGTCGATACAATCGGTCGCGCGTCGTCCGACGCCGTCAACCGTCTGACGTTTGTGTCGTGCCGTTCGCGAAACAAGCGTCGCATGCGTCATCGCGAAGTCACAAACGTTTTCGATAATTCCCCGGCCGAAAACGTTTACATCGCATGACTTCATGACCTCGACCATCAAGGACGTCGCTGCCCTCGCGAGCTTCTCGATCGCCACCGTTTCGCGTGCGATCAACGCGCCGCATACCGTCAGCCCCGCCACGCTGCAGACGATCCGCACCGCCATCGACACGCTGCAGTTCCGCCCGAGTCCGCTCGGCCGGCAACTGCGCGGCGAACGCACGCGGCTCGTCGGCGTCGTCGTGCCGACGCTGTCGAACCCGGTGTTCGCCGATTGCCTGCAAGGCATCGACGCGCTCGCGACCGCGGCCGGTTTCAAGCTGATCCTGATGACCACCGAATACGATGCGGCGCGCGAGCGTCATGCAATCGAGACGCTGCGCGAGCAGCGCGTCGAAGGGCTGATCCTCACCGTCGCCGATGCGGACACGCACCCGCTGCTCGACATGCTCGACCGCGACGGCCCGCACTACGTGCTGATGCACAACGACACGCGGCGCCGTCCGTCGGTGTCGGTCGACAACCGCCGCGCCGCCCATGACGGCGTGCAATTGCTGACCGCGCGCGGCCACCGCCGCGTGCTGATGCTGGCCGGTTCGCTCGCCGCATCGGATCGCGCGCGCCAGCGTCATCTCGGCTATGCGCAGGCGCTCGAGGAAAGCGGCGTGGCCCCGCTGCCGCCCGTCGAGGTCGACTTCAACGCATCCGAACTGCCCGATGCGGTGCTCGCGCATCTCACCGCGCACGCCACGCGCCCGACCGCCCTCTTCTGCAGCAACGACCTGCTCGCGATGGTCGTGATGCGCGGCCTGCGCCGCGCGGGCTTCTCGATTCCCGACGATCTGTCGGTGCTCGGCTTCGACGGCATCGCGATCGGCGAGTTGCTCGCGCCGCCGCTCGCGAGCGTCGCGACGCCGAACCACGACATCGGCTGCCACGCGTGGCAGCGTCTCGTCGAATGCATCGGCGGCGCGGCGATCGACCGCACGTCGACGATCCTGCCGCATGCGGTGCGCGACGGTGCGACGATTGCGCCGCCCGCCACCGACCTGCAACTGCGCAAGGCCTGATCGCAACACGCACGCGCCACGCACACCGACCACCCTCCCACTCGCCCGGAGACCCACCGTGTCCTTTCGCCTGACCTCGCTGCTGCGCGCGCTTGCCGCGCCGCTCGCCCTTGCCGCGCTCGTCGCCGGCGCCCCCGCGGCTCATGCCGACGAAACGGCGATCTGCTACAACTGCCCGCCCGAATGGGCCGACTGGGCCGCGCAGATCGCGGCGATCAAGCAGAAAACCGGCATTCGCGTGCCGTTCGACAACAAGAACTCGGGCCAGTCGATCGCGCAATTGATCGCCGAGCAGAAGAGCCCGGTCGCCGACGTCGTCTACCTCGGCGTGTCGTCGGCGTTCCAGGCAAAGGACAAGGGCGTGATCGCACCGTACAAGCCCGCGCACTGGAACGACATTCCCGCGAACCTGAAGGATCCGCAAGGCTACTGGTTCGCGATCCACTCGGGCACGCTCGGCTTCTTCGTGAACAAGGACGCGCTCGACGGCAAGCCGGTGCCGCGCTCGTGGGCCGATCTGCTGAAGCCCGAATACAAGGGCATGGTCGGCTACCTCGATCCGTCGAGCGCGTTCGTCGGCTACGCGGGCGCCGTCGCCGTCAACCAGGCGCTCGGCGGCAGCCTCGACAACTTCAAGCCGGCGCTCGACTGGTTTCGCAAGCTGAAGGCGAATGCGCCGATCGTGCCGAAGCAGACCGCGTATGCGCGCGTGCTGTCCGGCGAGATTCCGATCCTGCTCGACTACGACTTCGACGCGTATCGCGCGAAATACAAGGACAACGCGAACGTCGAATTCGTGATTCCGAAGGAAGGCACGATCGCGGTACCGTACGTGATGAGCCTCGTGAAGGGCGCGCCGCACGACGCGAACGGCAGGAAGGTGCTCGATTTCGTGCTGTCCGACGAAGGCCAGAAGCTGTGGGCCAATGCGTACCTGCGCCCGGTGCGCGCGCAGGCGCTCGGCGCCGACGTCGCCGCGAAGTTCCTGCCGGCGAGCGAATACGCGCGCGCCAAGCCGGTCGACTTCGGCAAGATGGCGGCCGGCCAGCAGGCGTTCGGCCAGCAGTACCTGCAAGTGATGCAGTAAGCCGCGGGACGCAACCGATGCTCGACCTGACTTTCCCGCTGCGCTGGCGCATCGCGCTCGTCGCGCCGGCGCTCGCGGTATTCGCCGCGTTCTGGCTGCTGCCGATGGCGTCGCTCGTGCAGGTGTCAGCCGACGGCGCCTGCTTCTCGCACTACGCGGCGTTGCTCGGCAATGCGCGCTACATGAAGAGCCTCGGCGAGACGGTCGCGCTGTCCGCGGGCGTCACGCTCGCGACGCTCGCGCTGTCGACGATCTCGGGCCTGCTGCTCGCGCGCCGCGAATTCGCCGGCAAGCGCGTGCTGCTCGCGCTGCTCACGTTTCCGCTCGCGTTCCCGGGCGTCGTCGTCGGCTTCATGGTGATCATGCTCGCCGGGCGCCAGGGGCTGATCGGCATGCTGTCGGCGAAGCTCACGGGCGACAAGTGGGTGTTCGCGTACTCGGTTGCCGGCCTGTTCATCGGCTACCTGTATTTCTCGATTCCGCGCGTGATCGTCACCGTGATCGCGGCCGCGTCGAAGCTCGACGCGTCGCTCGAGGAAGCCGCGCGTTCGCTCGGCGCGTCGCCGTGGCGCATCTTCGCCGACATCGTGCTGCCCGCGCTCGCGCCGGGCCTGATCGCGGCCGGCGCGATCTGCTTCGCGACCGCGATGGGCGCGTTCGGCACCGCGTTTACGCTCGCCACCGACCTGAACGTGCTGCCGATGACGATCTACACCGAGTTCACGCTGAACGCGAACATCGCGACGGCGGCGGGCCTCTCGATCGTGCTCGGCATCGTCACCTGGGCCGTGCTCGCGCTCGCGCGCCGCTTCACCGGCCACACCGCCGCCGCCGCGGCCTGAGGATACCTTCATGCAATCGCTTTCCGGCTCTTCCAGGCTGTCTTCGGCGCCCGCTCCGTCGCATGCGAACGGCGTCGCACGACGGGCACCGCGCGTCACGGGCGCGCGCGCGATCGCCGCGCTGCAATGGAGCGTCACGCTGCTGCTGTGCGCGTTTCTGATCGTGCCCGTCGTGATGTCGGTGCTCGCGGGGCTGACCGTCAACTATTTCCGCGGGCTGTCGAGCGGCCTCACGCCGCGCTGGCTCGAACAGGTGTGGCAGCAGTATCACGGCTCGGTCGTGCTGTCGCTCTACGTCGCGTTCGCGACGCTCGCGATCGTGCTCGCGATCGGCGTGCCGGCCGGCTATGCGCTCGCGCGCAGCAAGAGCCGCATCGCGCGTGCGATCGAGGAAGCGCTCGTGCTGCCGGTCGCGCTGCCGGGCCTGGCCTCGGCGCTCGCGCTGCTGGTCGTGTACGGCGGCTTCACCGCGTTCCGGATGAGCCTGTGGTTCATCGTCGTCGGCCACGTCGTGTTCACGCTGCCGTTCATGGTGCGCGCGGTCGCGGCGGTTGCGGCCGGCGCCGACCTGCGCACGCTCGAGGAAGGCGCGGCGAGCCTCGGCGCGTCGTTCGTCACGCGCTTCGTCACGATCGTGCTGCCGAACCTGCGGCCGGGCATCGTCGCCGGCGCGCTCGCGGTGCTCACGCTGTCGATCGGCGAGTTCAACCTCACGTGGATGCTGCATACGCCCGACACCAAGACGCTGCCGGTCGGGCTCGCCGATACCTATGCGTCGCTGCGGCTCGAAGTCGGCAGCGCGTACACGATCCTGTTCCTGCTGATGACGCTGCCGCTGCTCGTCGCGATGCAGTGGCTCGGCGTCGATCCGTCCGGTACGCGTGCGCTGAAGAAGCGCCCGCGCTGACCCTGTGCTGACTTTACCGATCCCATGAAACTCGATTCCACGCCCATCACCCTGACCGGCTGCGCGAAGACGTTCCGCGGCACACGCGTGCTCGAGCCGCTCGACCTGTCGATCGGCGCCGGGGAAACGCTCGTGCTGCTCGGGCCGTCCGGCTGCGGCAAGACGACCACGCTGCGCCTGATCGCGGGCCTCGACACGCCGGACGCCGGCGGCACGATCGCGTTCGGCGACGACGACGTGACCGCGCTGCCGATCGAGCGCCGGCAGGTCGGCATGGTGTTCCAGAACTACGCGCTGTTTCCGAACCTGACGGTGCGCGGCAACGTCGGCTACGGGCTGAAGATCCGCAAGACCGCGCCGCGCGCGTTGCGCGAACGCGTCGACGAACTGCTCGCGATGATGCGGCTCGACGCGCATGCGGACAAACCGGTCGATCAACTGTCGGGCGGCCAGCGTCAGCGCGTCGCGCTGGCGCGTGCGCTCGCGGTGCGGCCGCGCGTGCTGCTGCTCGACGAACCGCTGACCGCGCTCGACGCGAAGCTGCGCGACGTGCTGCGCCGCGACATGAACGCGCTGCTGCGCGCGCTCGGCGTGACGACCGTCTACGTGACGCACGATCAGGCCGAGGCGATGGAGCTCGGCGACCGGATCGTCGTGATGGGCGCGGGCCGCATCGAGCAGATCGGCACGCCGCGCGAGATCTACTACCACCCCGCGAACCGCACGGTCGCGCACTTCATCGGCACGCTGAACCGGCTGGCGGGCCAATGGCGCGACGGGGCGCTCGCAACGACGGGCGGCGCGATCGTCACGCCGCATGCGGCCGACGAATGGTTCTTCCGCCCCGAGGACGCGCAACTCGCCGATCCCGCGCACGCGCCGCTGCGCGGGGCGGTCGGCGCATGCGCGTTCCTCGGCGAGCGCACGCGGCTCACGATCGAGGATGCGGCGCCCGACGCGCTCGTGATCGACGTACCGGGCCGCATCGCGCTCGCGCGCGGCACGGCGGTCGGGCTCACGATCGCGCCGGAAGGCCTGATCGCGCTCGGCGCGTAAGCCGCCGATCGGGCATCATGCATGCAGCCCCCCACGACGGCGCACGCCGCCGCGACAACAACCAGACGATTCCGAGGAACGACGATGCTGCTTGCTCAAATCAGCGATCTCCACATCAAGCGGCCGGGCCAGCTCGCGTACCGGCGCGTCGACACCGCGGCCGCGCTCGCGCGCTGCATCGCGAAGCTGAACGCACTCGTGCCGCGCCCCGACGCCGTGCTCGTCACCGGCGACCTGACCGACTTCGGCCACGATGAAGAGTACGGCAACCTGCGCGGGCTGCTCGCGGCACTCGAGATGCCGTACTACCTGATGATCGGCAATCACGACGACCGTGCCGGTCTGCGCCGCGCGTTCGCCGATCGCGCCGAGTTGCAGGACGGCGAATTCGTGCAGTACGCGCTCGACGTCGGCGCGGTGCGCGTGCTCGCGCTCGATTCGCAGGTGCCGGGCGCGAGCCACGGCGACCTGTGCGACGCGCGGCTCGCGTGGCTCGCCGCGCAACTCGACGCCGCGCGCGCGCAGCCGGTGATCGTCGCGCTGCATCATCCGCCGTTCGTGTCGGGCATCGGCCACATGGACAAGCTGCGTCTCGCACCTGGCGCCGCGGCGAAACTCGATGCGCTGCTGCGCGCGCATCCGAACGTCGAGCGCGTGCTGTGCGGCCACGTGCACCGCACGATGTTCACGCGCTTCGGCGGCACGCTCGCGTGCGCGGTGCCGTCGCCCGCGCACCAGGTCGCGTTCGACCTGCGGGCCGACGCGCCGTCCGCGTTCCGGCTCGAACCGCCGGCGTTCGCGGTCCACCGCCATGCGCCCGATACGGGGATGACGTCGCATCACGTGTATATCGACGAAGGCGCGGGGCCGTATCCGTTCTACGAGCCGACGGGCGAGCTGGTCGACTGACCGATGTGAAGCGCGGTGACGGGCGACGGCAGGCCCGTCGCGCCGGCTTGCCGCCGGCAGGATTCGCGTCGCTCCGGTATGATCGGCAGCCTCGACCGGCGCCCGGCCTGCCGACGCATCCGACGCGTGCGCCGCCTGCCGCGCCGCCCCACTCCGTTGCCGCCGCCATGTCCACCGCCTCCACCGACCGTCCGACCGACGCCGCCTCGCCCCACTACTCGCGCAGCCTGCTGTTGCTGCTCGCGACGATCGCGGGCGTGTCGGTCGCCAACATCTACTACAACCAGCCGCTGCTCGACAGCTTCCGTGCGACCTTTCCGGACGGCGCGTCATGGATCGGCGCGGTGCCGACCGCGACGCAGCTCGGCTATGCGGCCGGCATGTTCCTGCTCGCGCCGCTCGGCGACCGTTTCGATCGCCGCGGGCTGATCCTGCTGCAGATCGCCGGGCTGTCGATCGCGCTGATCGTGGCGGCCGCCGCGCCGTCGCTGGCCGTGCTCGCGGTCGCGAGCCTCGCGATCGGCATCCTCGCGACCATCGCGCAGCAGGCCGTGCCGTTCGCCGCCGAAATCGCGCCGCCGGCCGAACGCGGCCACGCGGTCGGCACCGTGATGAGCGGCCTGCTGCTCGGCATCCTGCTCGCGCGTACCGCCGCCGGCTTCGTCGCCGAGTATTTCGGCTGGCGTGCGGTGTTCGCCGCCTCGGTCGCGGCGCTCGTCGCGCTCGCCGTCGTGATCGTGCTGCGGCTGCCGCGCAGCTCGCCGACGTCGACGCTGTCGTACGGCAAGCTGCTCGGCTCGATGTGGCATCTGGCCGTCGAATTGCGCGGGCTGCGCGAGGCATCGCTGACGGGCGCCGCGCTGTTCGCGGCGTTCAGCGCATTCTGGCCCGTGCTCACGCTGCTGCTCGCCGGCGCGCCGTTCCATCTCGGCCCGCAGGCAGCCGGATTGTTCGGGATCGTCGGCGCCGCGGGCGCGCTCGCCGCGCCCTATGCGGGCCGCTTCGCGGACACGCGCGGCCCGCGCGCGATCATCTCGCTCGCGATCGCGCTGCTCGCGCTGTCGTTCGTAATCTTCGCGCTGTCGGGGTCGAGCCTCGTCGGGCTCGTGATCGGCGTGATCGTGCTCGACGTGGGCGTGCAGGCCGCGCAGATCTCGAACCAGTCGCGCATCTATGCGCTGAAGCCCGACGCGCGCAGCCGCGTGAACACGGTGTACATGGTGTGCTACTTCATCGGCGGCGCGCTCGGCTCGTCGGCCGGCGTCGCCGCATGGCGCGCGTTCGGCTGGACCGGCATGTGCGCGGCCGGCCTGCTGTTTGCGGCGCTCGCCGGCTGGTCCCACCACCGCGGCGGCCGGCGCGGCTGAGCGGGATCGGCTGCGGCTGCCGCGGCTGCTGCGGCTGCGGCTGCGGCGGCGTCACGCGTCGGTGCGCGCGGCGGCCGGCTCGGCGGCGGCGGGCGGCGGCGCGAACGCCGGGGCCGGGTCGATCACCGCGCCGGGATCCATGACCGCGGCAGGCGTCGGTACCGCCAACGGGACGGCCGAAGGCGCGAGAATCGGCGCCGGATCGGGTGTCGCCATCGGCGCGGACGGCGGCGAAGCATCGCTTGTGAGCGCCTGCTCCACCGCCGCGGCCGGTGAAGTGGCGGCCGAGGCGGTGGCCGTCGCAGCCGCGGGCCGACGCGCCGGATCGAACACGAACGACAATCCGACGCTGCCGAGAATCGCGACGGTCGCGACGACGGTCGCCATCGTCACCGGTTCGCCGAGCAGCAGCGCACCGAGCGCGACCGCGACGATGGGATTCACGTACATGCAGCTGCTCGCGATGATCGGGCTCGTATGGCGGATCAGATAGCCGTACGCGACGTACGCGGCCATCGTGCAGAACACCATCAGGTACACGAACGCGAACACCGACCCGACGGCCAGTTGTTCGACGCGTTCGCCCAACAGCCACGCGACGATCGTCGACATCAGCCCGCCGAGGCCGATCTGCAGCGACGTCGACAGGAACAGGTCGGACGGCAGCTTGAGCCGCGTCGCGAGATGCGCGCCGCCCGCCCAGAACAGTGCGCCGGCCAGCACGCAGATCGTGCCGAGCGCCGAGTTCGCGGCGGCCGCGCCGCCCGAATTCAGCACGACGATGCCGACCATCCCGAGCGCGACGGCCGCCCATTCGCCCTTCGCCACCGGCCGCCCGGCGACCGCCGCGATCACGGTCGCGAACAGCGGCACCGTGGCCACCATCACCGCGGCCGAACCGCTGCTGACCGTGCGCATGCCGAGCGCGATCGTGCCGGACGACAGCGCGACGAGCATCGTGCCGACGATCGCCGAGTTGCGGATTTCCAGCAGCGTCGGCCATTCGGGCTTGCGCCGCAGCGCGAAGATGAACAGGCCGACCCCACCGAGCAGGTTGCGCAGCCCCGACAGCAGCAGCGGCGGAAATGACTGCAGCGCGAAATGCAGCCCGCTGTAAGTCGAGCCCCAGACAAAATAGATGAAGACGAGCGCCAGCGCCACGCGACCGCCGCGGCTTTGGGGCAGGCGGATCCGGAACGAAAATCGGGCGAGGAAATCGAGAAGGCGGTCGAGCGGTGTCATTGCGCTGCCCGCCCGCACGTCGCGGCGCGTGCTCCGCGGAAAGACGCCGGCAATGCCGGCAAACGGTCCAGGCGGAACCGGGAAGGCAGAGCAAACGTGCGGAACGACATGGCAGTGCGAACGGCGACGAAAAAGAACCGGCAAGCGGCGGCAGAGGGACAAAAAAAAACGCGCGCAACCGTTTTCGGTTGCGCACGCTCGGCATTATGGCATCAAGGATTCGAAAGCATCGTCAGACCTGTCCGAAAGGATCGGGAGTGACGTTTCGGCGCGACACCCGGCGTGCCGCGCCCTTCCCGTCTACCGCGCCAGTTCGACCTGCACGACCGCGCCGCTCTCGTCGGCCGACAGCACGGTGATCCGGCGTCCGGACACCGTATCGACGATCGACTTGCCCGGCATCAGCGGCGCGTCCTTCATGCCGTCCGCGCTGCCGGGCGTCGCATCGACGAGGGTGTTCTTGATGCTCACGGTGTTCGGGTGGCGCATGATCCGCACCGTCACGCCGTTGACGAACGGCGACGTGTCCGGCCAGTCCTCGAACGTGCCGCGCTTGCCCGCGTCGAGCTGCGGACGGCGGAATTCGAGCACCAGCGCCGAGCCGTCCCCACGCGGCAGCCGGTAGCCCTGCTTGCCCGGCAGCGTGCTCCACAACGGCGCGAGGCGATACGTGCCGGGCTTGACGATGGCGGGCACGTCCTCCTCGGAAAGCCAGCCGGTAAACAACTGGTAATCGACCGGATACATCCGCCGGCCGCCACCGCCCACGGTATCGGTCGGATCGTCGATGCCGCCCGTCACGCAGCCGTTGCCGATCACGACGGCGCCATCCTTGACCGGGCAGTGTTGCAGCGAATCGGGGTGGTGTACGCCGAGCCCGTGCCCGAACTCGTGCGTCCACATCCAGTACCCATGCCCGGAGCCGTTCGACAGGATCCACGCGCCCGGGCTCCCGGCCAGACCTGAAAATCTGCATTCGCGGTTCGACGGGAAATCGACGAACAACAAGTTGAACTTGCCGGCATCGACGCCGCGCGCCTTCGCCGCGGCCTTCGCCTGCGCGCGAATGGCGACCGAATCGCACCCCTTGGGGAAATCGCCGAGATCCACGTCGGTCAGCATCGTGCCTTCGATCCCGAACTTGCCGCGCGATGCCAGCTTGAGGTAGTGCGCGAGCGACGAAAAATCGTCGCCGTCACCGAATACCGCCTTGCGGATCGGCTCGGCGGGATTCGCCGTCTGGCCCGTAAAGCGGCCCGTTATCAGCAACACGCGATCGGTGCCGCCCACCCTGCGCATCAGGGTCGGCACTTCACCTTCGTAGGTCCAGCGTGCGGCGGGCTGGCCAGCCTCGGGCAGCATCGCGAGCGCGTCCTCCGTCGCCTGCAGCGCGGTGCCTTTGTTCGTATCGGCCCAGTGCTTGTTCAGCATCGTGAACGCGCCGTTCGGATCGAGCATCGCCGCACGCCACAGCCGCGTCGTCGGGTAATCGGCGCCGCCGCACGACGACATGCTCACCGCGCCCGGCGCGACAGGCGCCGCACGCAGGCAGACGTCGCGGCTCTGCGATGCGGCCAGCACGTTCTTCACCCTGAAGTTCTCGTTGTTGGCCCGCTCCATCCGCCAGCGCTGCGCGTCCGATCCCGAACAGGCCGCGAACCCGACGGACACGCCATCGACAGTCGACATCGTGAGGCAACGCTCACCGCCTTGCGCGAGGTTGCGGATGGCGAAGCTCGTGTCGATGGGTGCTGGCGGCGGTTCGATTGGGGGTGGTTCCACCGGGGGTGGTTCGACCGGCGGAGGCTCGACTGGCGGAGGCTCGACTGGCGGAGGCTCGACTGGCGGCGGCTCGACTGGCGGCGGCTCGACCGGCGGCGGCTCGACCGGCGGCGGCTCGACTGGCGGCGGCACAACCGGTGGCGGCACAACGGTCGGCGGCTCGCCGGGCACCTCCTCGGGCAGCGTGGGCGCAGGATCGGCCAATTCGACGTCGCCCGGCTCCGGACGCGGGCTCGCGTCCTCGATCTGCACGACCTCGGACGAATCGTCACCGCCGCAGGCCGACAACGTCAAACCCGCCAGCAGACAAAATGCTCCCAACGGCAAACCACGCCGAAAAAATACAACATTCATGCTAATCGACTCACCGCGAATAGGAAAAAGGAAGGCGCAGCCGCACACGCATCACACCGTGCGCGACCAGCGTTACTCGACCTGTCATTCGCGATTCGAATAGCGAATAGGTTAAATTCCGCTGCTGCCAGATACATACGTCAATTGACGCCGATCTCCCGCGAGGAGACCGGCGCGACGAGAAAATTATAAAATTCGACGTATTCGGCAAACAATCGTACAAGTACTAAATTGCGACCCTCATTAACGCCATGAAATTCGACCTTTACCGATCTTTTTCGAGATAAGTCGCCAGTCCATCGCGCGATGCGGCCCACATCACGATCCGCCGAACCAGTTGTAGCCCTGATCGACCCAGTAGCCGCCCGGGAACGTATCGGTCACGAAGATTTCCATGATGTGCTTCGGGTTCTTGTAGCCGAGCTTGGTCGGCATCCGAAGCTTCATCGGGAAACCGTACTCCGGCGGCAACTGGCGGCCGTCGTATTCGAACGCGAGCAGTGTCTGTGGATGCAGCGCGGTCGGCATGTCGATGCTTTCGTAGTAGTCGTCCGCGCACTTGAAGCCCACGTATTTCGCGTGTGTGTCCGCGCCGGCGCGCGCGAGGAATGCCCCGAACGGCGTGCCGCCCCAGCGGCCGATCGCACTCCACCCTTCCACGCAGATATGGCGCGTGATCTGTTCCGCATGCGGCAGCGCGCGAAGCTCCTCGAGCGTCCACACGCGTTTGCCCGTTACACGACCGGACAGCACGAGGCGGTAGGTCGATTCGTCGACGTGCCGCACTTCGTCGATCCCGTAGTACGCGTTGAACGGAAACGGGCGCGTGATGTCGGCCTCGGTGTAGGTCGGCGCGAGCTGGTTCGGGTTGAACAGCCACGCCTGCACGCGATCGTTCATACGCGACACTTTCTCGAGGAACGTGTTGACCGACGCGTCGTCCTGCAGCGTGCAGCCGGTCAGCATCGCGAGGCCGCCGAGCGTCAGCACGCGCCGGTTGAAGAGCCGTCGCGACGGCATCTCGAGTTCGCGGCGCACGTCGAGCTCGAGCGACTTCCGGTCCAGCGTCCAGCGCGGCTCGCCGCGGTTTTTTTCGGATTCCGACATGATGATTTCCTTCGCCCGCGAAGCGGGTCAGCGGCCGCGCAGCATCGCGAGCAGCGAGCGCGGCACGAGCAACGCCATCGCGACATGGACGACGACGAACGCGACCAGCAGCGACATCGCCCAGAAATGCACGATGCGCGCATTGTCGTAACCGCCGAACAACTCGCGCAACAGCGGGAATTGCACCGATTTCCAGATCGTGAGCCCCGACAGCACCAAGACGACGAGATCGACGATCGCGGTCAGATACGCGGCACGTTGCACCGCGTTGTAGACGCTCAGGTCGCCGTGCGACAGCCGCCCGCCGAGCGCGGCGCGCACGTCGCGCCACACCGACGCCGGCGTCACGGGCAGCAGCTTGCGTGCGAAGCGTCCCGTCGCGATCGCCATCGCGAGGTAGAACAGGCCGTTGCCGACCAGCAGCCACATCGCCGCGAAATGCCATTGCAGCGCACCGCCGAGCCAGCCGCCGAGCGTGATGCCGTGCGCGAACGTGAACGACGGATAGATCGGCGACGCGTCGTAGATGCGCCAGCCGGACAACGCCATCAGGATCGCCGCGAGCGCGTTGAGCCAGTGGCTCACGCGCACCCACCGCGGATGGATCGTCGGCGCGGGCGGCGGCGCGCTCGCGCGATCCGTGACAGGGACCGTTTGCATGATGAATACTCCCGGGATGATGTGGCGGGACGCGACGCGCGCCGGTGACCGGCTGGTCGCGCCCCGCACGCATTCGTTAGTTCGACGGGCTCATGGCGTCCTTCTTCATCGCGTCGTCCTTCTTCATCGAATCGTGGCCCATCGCGTCCTTCTTCATCGCATGCTTCTTCATGCCGTCCTTCTTCATCGCACCGTCCTTGGCCATCGCGTCGTGGCCCATCGCGTCCTTCGACATCGACATGCCGTCCTTCGACATGCCGTCCTTCGACATGGCGTCGTTCTGCGCATGGGCCCCCGTTGCGATCGTGGCAAGTGCGGCGATACAGGTGGCGAGGAATACGTTTTTCATGACATCTCTCCGATACATGGGTTAAGGAGCCGAATAGACGGAGCACATCGCCGGAAATGACAGCGACGTCAAAAAAAATTCTAGACGCCGAAAATGAAGACGCGAATGCCGCACCCCCGGGCGCTATCCGGCCCGGCGGGAACGCCGCTCGGCACCCGCGATTGCTGCGGCGCACCCTGCCCGGTTCGCCGACAGCGATGCGGCCATCGCCCGGCGGTATCCGCGCCGCACCCGGTTGAAACCACCGCCAAGCCGGTGTATCGTGTGCGCTGCTAACGCGGGGGTCCTGCAATGCGTTCGGTCAAACAACCGGCATTGCGGGTGAGAAATACCCTTTGAACCTGATCTGGATAATGCCAGCGCAGGGAAGCGTACGGATTTCGCCGCCATCCCTCTGACGAGACCCGCCGCCTCACCAAGCCTTGTCTCCTGCTTAGCTCGAGCCCCACATTCGTCAAGGGCTCCGGGCAAGCGCCGAAGCGCCTGTCCGGCGCCCGCACAGGAGATTGCATGAACGCCAATCCGAAGTTTCTGTCTGCCGACGCCCACGTCGACGCCGCCGCCGTCGCCCCGCTGCCCAATTCGCGCAAGGTGTATGTCACCGGCTCGCAACCCGACATCCGCGTGCCGATGCGCGAGATCACGCAGGCCGACACGCCGACCGGCTTCGGCGGCGAGAAAAACCCGCCGATCTACGTGTACGACACGTCGGGCCCCTACACCGATCCGGACGCGAAGATCGACATCCGCGCGGGCCTGCCCGCACTGCGTCAGCGCTGGATCGAAGCGCGCGGCGACACCGAAGTGCTCCCCGGCCTGTCGAGCCGGTACGGCCTCGAGCGCGCGGCCGACCCGGCCACCGCCGACCTGCGTTTCCCGGGCCTGCACCGCAACCCGCGCCGCGCGCAGCCCGGCAAGAACGTCACGCAGATGCACTACGCGCGTCAGGGCATCATCACGCCGGAAATGGAATACATCGCGATCCGCGAGAACCAGCGCCGCGCCGAATACATCGAGAGCCTGAAGTCGAGCGGCCCGAACGGCGCGAAGCTCGCCGCGATGATGGGCCGCCAGCACCCGGGCCAGGCGTTCGGCGCCGCGGCCTTCGGCGCGAACGCGCTCGCCGAGATCACGCCCGAGTTCGTGCGCGACGAAGTCGCGCGCGGCCGCGCGATCATCCCCGCCAACATCAACCACCCGGAATCCGAGCCGATGATCATCGGCCGCAACTTCCTCGTGAAGATCAACGCGAACATCGGCAACTCGGCCGTCACGTCGTCGATCGGCGAGGAAGTCGACAAGATGACGTGGGCGATCCGCTGGGGCGGCGACACGGTGATGGACCTGTCGACCGGCAAGCACATCCATGAAACGCGCGAGTGGATCATCCGCAACAGCCCGGTGCCGATCGGCACGGTGCCGATCTACCAGGCGCTCGAAAAGGTCAACGGCAAGGCCGAGGACCTGACCTGGGAAATCTTCCGCGACACGCTGATCGAACAGGCCGAGCAAGGCGTCGACTACTTCACGATCCACGCGGGCGTGCGCCTGCAGTACGTGCCGCTCACCGCGAACCGGATGACGGGCATCGTGTCGCGCGGCGGCTCGATCATGGCGAAGTGGTGCCTCGCGCATCACAAGGAAAGCTTCCTGTACGAACACTTCGAAGAGATCTGCGAGATCATGAAGGCGTACGACGTGAGCTTCTCGCTCGGCGACGGCCTGCGCCCCGGCTCGATCTACGACGCCAACGACGAAGCGCAGCTCGGCGAACTGAAGACGCTCGGCGAGCTCACGCAGATCGCGTGGAAGCACGACGTGCAGGTGATGATCGAAGGCCCCGGCCACGTGCCGATGCAGTTGATCAAGGAGAACATGGATCTCCAGCTCGACTGGTGCAAGGAAGCGCCGTTCTACACGCTCGGGCCGCTGACCACCGACATCGCGCCGGGCTACGACCACATCACGTCGGGCATCGGCGCCGCGATGATCGGCTGGTTCGGCACCGCGATGCTGTGCTACGTGACGCCGAAGGAACACCTCGGCCTGCCGAACAAGGACGACGTGAAGGAAGGCATCATCACGTACAAGCTCGCCGCGCACGCGGCCGACCTCGCCAAGGGTCATCCGGGCGCGCAGGTGCGCGACAACGCGCTGTCGAAGGCGCGCTTCGAGTTCCGCTGGGAAGACCAGTTCAACATCGGTCTCGACCCGGACAAGGCGCGCGAATTCCACGACGAGACGCTGCCGAAGGATTCGGCGAAGGTCGCGCACTTCTGCTCGATGTGCGGCCCGCACTTCTGCTCGATGAAGATCACGCAGGACGTGCGCGAGTTCGCGGCGCAGCAGGGCGTGTCGGAAACCGAAGCGCTGAAGAAGGGGATGGAGGTCAAGGCGGTCGAGTTCGTGAAGACCGGCGCCGAGATCTACCATCGCCAGTAAGCACACGCCGCGAGCCGCACCGGCTCGCGGCGCGATGCACGACGCCCGCTTTCGAGCGGGCTTTTTTGCGCATGCCGTGTGCCTGCCGGGCGAAGCGAAACAATTGATTACGAAACCGCGCGAGCCTTAACAAGTCCTTACAGCAGCAGCGCGGGACGGCGCGTAGATTGGGGACATGCACGGTCGCCAGCCGGTCGTGCGCCTTCCGTTCACTACCACAAGGACAACGATCATGAATTCGATTCGGCGTTTTGGGGTATGCGCGCTCCTGGTCGCGACAGTGGCCAGCCTGTCGGCCTGCGATTCGATGTCGCGGCGCCAGCGCGATACGGCAATCGGTGCGGGTGTCGGCGGCGTCGCCGGCGCGGCGATCGGCGGCAACGCGCTGTCGACGCTGGGCGGCGCGGCGGCCGGCGGCATCATCGGTAACCAGGTCGGCAAGTAAGCCAGCCGACATCGGCCGTGGGCGTCGTCGCCCAGCCGCAGGCCCGGCGGTTCAACGGCGTTTCCGCAGTGCGGAAGCGCCGTTTTCGTCTGTCGTGCCGCAAGAGCGCGGCCGCTGCGCCCGGAAATGATCGGTTACCGTTTCTCATACCGTGTCATCGGTACCCGGCCTAAGCTTCAGGTATCTGCCGATAGCCGGCTCCGCCGGAGACACATCATGAACAGAACCTTCGTCGCCTCGGCGCTTGCCTGCGCGACGCTTGCCGGCTGCTATTACCCGTACGCCTACTATCCCGGAGGCTATTACACGGCGGCGCCGGCGCCGGTACAGCCCGCGCCCGTGTACGTCGATCCGGCCCCCGCCTATTACTATCCGGCGCCTGCGTATGGGCCGGCGTGGGGCGGCTATTGGGGCCCGGCACTGTCGCTCAATTTCGGCTTCGGCGGACGCGGCGGCTGGCGTCATCGCTGATCGGCCGCGCCGCGCGTGGCCGCCCGCCGCCGGGCACGACCGGCGACGTTCCCGTTTCTTGTCGTTTCATCCGATCGTGAAACGACGGTGTGGTAACGCAGTGTAAGATCCTCGCATCCCGTCCCCGCCCTCGCCGATCGATGTCGCCCAAAAACGCTTTCCTGCTGACCGTGCTCGCCGCCCTGTGGGGCGCGTCCTTCCTGTTCATCCGGATCGGCGTGGTCGATTTCGGCGTCGCGCCGCTGATGGCGCTGCGCGTGGGCATCGGCGCGCTGTTTCTCGCGGGCTTCGCGCTGACGCGCTTCAAACCGGCCGATCTCGGCACCCGGTTGCGCCGTCATGCATGGCCGCTGTTCGTCGTCGGCGCGCTGAATTCCGGCATCCCGTTCTGCCTGTTCGCGTTCGCCGAGTTGACGCTGTCGGCCGGCGTGACGTCGGTGATCAACGCGACGACGCCGCTGTGGGGCGCGCTCGTCGCTTATCTGTGGCTGAAGGACAAGCTGTCGCTGCCGCGCGCGCTCGGCCTCGTCATCGGGTTCGCCGGCGTACTCACGCTCGTGTGGAACCAGATCGCGACCGCGCACGGCGACACGGGCGCCGGCGCGACCGCGCTCGCCGCGGCGGCAGCACTCGGCGCGACGCTGCTGTACGGCATCGCGGCCAACTATACGAAACGCAACCTCGGCGGCGTCGATCCGCTCGTCAACGCAGCGGGCAGCATGATCGGCTCGACCGTGCTGCTGCTGCCTTTCGCGATCGCGACGTGGCCGGCCGCGCCGATCGGCGTGCACGCATGGGGCGCGGTGCTCGCGCTCGGCGTCGCGTGCACGGGCATCGCGTATTTCATCTTCTTCCACCTGATCGCGCACATCGGGCCCGCCCGCGCGATTACCGTGACGTTCGTGATCCCCGTGTTCGGCCTGCTGTGGGGCGCGCTGTTCCTCGGCGAACACGTGTCGGCCGTGATGATCGAAGGCTGCGCGATCGTGCTCGTCGGCACCGCGCTCGCGACCGGCGTGATCAAGCGGATTCCCGGCGGCCGGCCCCGCGGCGGCGAAGCGGCCTGACCATCGGCACGCCGGGCGTGCACGGACCGTCGCCGGCCGCCCGCTGGCCGCAGCCCGCCGCGCGGCAATGGCGATGACGGCGCGCCGCGGGTTGGCCGACATGCCGCCGATCGCACCGCGGCGCGGCGCGCGGGCATTCGTCTCATTCGTCTGACAGCGGCGGCCGGCCGCCGGGATTCCCCGTATCGGGCGGCAACGACGCACGGTCACGCCCTGTCGCGGGATGCTCGCCCGCCGCCGCGGCGCGCTTCGTTTCGCGACGATCATGCACCGTACGCACGCAGGCGGCGCGGGCGGCCGCGCCGCCGCCCGCGTGCCGGAATCGCGGTGTAGCGTTTGCGTCTGGAGTTACCCTGATACGCGCGCCGCGGCAATCCCGTTACACTCGGGACACTTATCCGCAGAAGGCAGTCTCGATGCCCCACGTTCTTTCGCGTCCGCCTGCGCATGCGGCTGCATCGGCGTGGCGGAGTGTCGACGCCCCGCCGCCCGCGCCCGGGCATTGACATGAAGCCCACCCGAGACCTGTCGCTCGACGCCCTGCTCGAACGCCTCACGCCGACACCCCACGGCTGGCTCGCCACCTATCGCACCACGACCTTGCGCAGCGTGTTCCAGCCCGTGCTGTCGATCACGCACAAGCGCGTCGTCGGCTACGAGGCGCTGCTGCGCGTCGTCGACGGGAACGGCGCGCTGGCGTCGCCCACCGCCCTGTTCGACAAGACGCGCGGCGACGCCGACGCGCTGCTGCTCGACCGGCTCGCGCGCTGCCTGCACACGGCCAACTTCGTCGCGCAGGGCATTGGCGACGGCTGGCTGTTCCTGAACGTGACGCCGCGCGTACTCGATACGGGCCTCGTGCAGCGCGAGTTCGTCGAGGCGCTATGCCGGCATTTCGCGCTGCCGCCGAACCGCATCGTGCTGGAAGTGGTCGAGCAGCCGGCGCGCGACGAAGCCGCGCTCGCCCGCACGATCGACATGATCCAGCATCGCGATTTCCTGATCGCGATCGACGATTTCGGCACCGGCTTCTCGAACTTCGACCGCGTGTGGCGGGCGCGACCCGACATCGTGAAGCTCGACCGCTCGCTCGTCGAGCGTTCGACCAGCTCGGCCGAGGATCGCCGCATCATGCATCACCTCGTGTCGATGCTGCACCAGGCCGGCGCGATGGTGCTGGCCGAAGGCGTGGAAAGCGACGACGCGTTGCAGGCGCTGATGGAAGCCGACATCGATTTCGTGCAGGGTTTCCGGTTCGGTCAGCCCGATGCATCGATCGCGCACGCGAGCGCGGCGGCACCCGCGATGCTCGACGCCGCGTGGCGGCGCTTCATCGCCCGCCGGCACACGCCGGTGGCCGCCGGGCAGCCGGGCTTCGACGCGATCGAACGCCTCGTGCTCAGCGGCGCGGCCGCGTTTTCGGCGAGCGGCAACCTGCAGGACGCCGCGCAACGCGTATTCGCGGTGCCTGCCGCACGTCGCGTGTTCGTCACGGACGAGACGGGCGAACAGTTCCTGCCGTCGATCGGCGCCCCGCTCGACGATAGTCAGGCAAGCGCGACCCGCCTCGCCCCGCTGTTCCCGGAAACCCACAGCAACTGGTCGCGACGCCCGTATTTCCAGCGCGCGATCGCCGCCCCCGGGCGCGTCGCGCTGATGGGCCCGCACTTTTCGCTGACGGAAGGCCGCGACTGCTATACGGCCGCCGTCGCGATCCGCGCGCAGAGCCGGCTCGTCGTGTTCTGCGTCGATTTCGTGCTCGACAGCGCCGGAACCGTGATGCGGTAGCGGGCCGCGCGCGGCGGACCTTCGCCCGCGACGAGCACCGGCCCGTCGTTCGTCAGTCGACCACCTTCCCTCGCCCCGACTTCACCACGCTGCGGCGCGACTTGTGTTCGAGCCGCCGTTCTTTCGACGCACGCGTCGGCCGCGTCGCGACCCGCGCACGCGGCGTGTACGCGACGCTGCCGATCAGCGTATCGAGCCGCGCGAGCGCCGCCTCGCGGTTCTTCTCCTGAGTCCGATATTCCTGCGACTTGATCACGACGATGCCGTCGCGCGTGATGCGCTGGTCGGACAGCGCGAGAAGCCGCTCCTTGAGCACCGGCGGCAGCGACGACGCGCGGATGTCGAAGCGCAGATGAATCGCGCTCGACACCTTGTTCACGTTCTGCCCGCCCGCGCCCTGCGCGCGCACGGCGGTCCATTCGACCTCGGCCGGATCGAGCGTGTAGCGGATCATCATCGCGAAACCTCCATGCGGCGCTGGGCGAGCGCCTCGTCGATGCGGGCCGCGAGCCCCGAATCGCGCTGCGTGCGCGTCGCGACTGCCTGCGCCAGCACGCGCCGCGGCCCGATCACCTGCACGCGCGTGCGGGCGCGCGTGACGGCCGTATAAACGAGCTCGCGCGTAAGCACGCGGCCGAACGACGCGGGCAGCACGAGCGCCGCCCCGTCGAATTCCGAGCCCTGCGATTTGTGCACCGTCAGCGCGAACGCCGTCTCGTGCGGCGGCAGCGCGGCCGGCGACACCGCGCGCACGGTGCCGTCCGCGCGCCGGAACCACACGCGCAGCACGCCTTGCGCGTCGGGCAGCGCAATGCCGATGTCGCCGTTGAACAGCCCCAGCGCATAGTCGTTGCGCGTGACCATGATCGGCCGCCCGGTGAACCAGTGCGCGCCGACCGCGAGCGGCACGCGCGCCGCATGCCGCACGTGCGCGGCCACCAGCGCATTGACGTGTTCCGCGCCGCGCGAGCCGCCGCGGGTCGCGCACAGAATCCGGAACCGGTTGAGCGCGTCGAACAGCGGCAGCGGATCGGGCACCGGCGCGGCCAACGCGTCGCGCAATGCGTCGAGATAGGCGCCGAAGCGCCGCGCGAGCCGCTCGACCGTCGACGACGCCAGCGTGTCGCCCGCATCGTCATGAAACGACGCGGCGGCCGAGTCGTCGGCAGGCAGCGCATCGAGCGCCGCCTGCACGTCGCCGCGGCGGATCGCGAGCGACAGCCGCCCGATCGGCGAATCGAGACCGAACCGGTAATTGCGTTCGAGCCACACGACGCAATCCGCGAGCGGTGCCGGAGCGGACGTGCCGGCGGACGCGGCGGCGACTTCGCCGGTCAATGGCGATGCGGCGGCCGTCACCGATGCGAGCGCCGCATCGGCCGTGTCGAACGGCGGCAGCTCGACGGTGTCGAGCCAGGCGAGTTCGTCGGCCTCGATCCAGGCGGGCGCAGTGCCCCCTGGTGCGCCGGCATCGGCCGGTGCCGACTCCGCGCTCGGTGGCGGCGCGATGCCGGGCGACGACGCTTCGTCGTCCTGCGGTTCGTCGTCGAAGAGCGACGCCTGTCGCGTATCGACTTTCGGCCGAGCCGCCGGCTTGCGTGAAACGGGTACGGGCGCCGATGGCGACGCCGAAGCCCGTGCGGAAACGGAAACCGGATGCGCGGCCGGAACCGCAGCCGGTGCGGCTTCGTCCGGCACCGGCAACGCCGCGACGAACGCCGCCTCGTCGATGCCCAGCGCCTGCGCGATGCGCGTGCGCGCCGCGGCCGTGAACGCCGGCCGCGCGCTCAGCTCCGCGAATACCGCGCCGGCCTCGACCGCGGCCAGTTGATCCTTGTCGCCCAGCAATACGAGCCGCGCGCCCGGCGCGAGCGCGTCGAGCAGATGCGCGGCGAGCGCGACGTCGATCATCGACGCCTCGTCGACAACGATCAGATCGTACGGCAACGGATTGTCGCGATGATGCCGGAAACCGCCTGCTCCACCGCCGCCCAGCAGCCGATGCAGTGTGTACGACGTGTCGGGCAGGCGCGCGGCGAGTTCCGGCGGCAGATCGCCGGCGCGCGCGTGCAGCGCCTCCTGCATCCGCTGTGCGGCCTTGCCGGTCGGTGCGGCCAGCGCGATGCGCAGCCCCGGGTGCGCGTCGAGCAGACAGGCGAGCACGCCGACGACGGTCGTCGTCTTGCCCGTGCCCGGCCCGCCGCTGACGATCGTCACGCGGCCCGTCAGCGCGACGATCGCCGCGACGCGCTGCCAGTCGACTTCGCCAGTGGCCGGCCCGAAGTAACGGGCGAGACTGTCGCGCAACCGGTCGGGCGACAGGCGTTCGTCCGGCGCGGCGACGCCGGCCTGCGCGACGAGCGCATCGGCGAGCCGCCGTTCGTAATCGAAATAGCGCGACAGGTACAGGTGATCGAGCCGGTCGACGATCAGCGGCCGCTCGTCGCCGCGCGCGAGCGTGCCGAACGCGACCACGCCGCTTCCCGCCAGCGCCGCGCGGACCTCGTCGAGCGGCGCTTCGTAGCGCTGCGCGAGCGCGCCAAGCGCGACGCACACGTGGCCGCCGGCGGTCGCGCGGCTCGTCGCGAACGCGGCGCGCGCCGCCCAGCGTGCCGATGCGGGCGGCGCACCGGCACGCCGCGCGAGGTCGCCGATGCGGCGCGCGAAGCCTTCCGCGAGCGCGATGCCGAAATCGGCCGGCTCGGGCAGCCGCGCGACGAGGCCGCCGGTGAATTCGAGCATGTCGTCGGACGCGGTCATGCGCGGCTCCCTTCCATCATCCGGTCGAGTGCGTCGACGAGCGCGCGCGCGGGCCGCCGCGCATGCACGCCGGCCGGCTCGCCGCCGCTGCGCCAGCCGGGCCGCACGCCGCGCACGAACAGGTACAGGTAGCCGGCGATGTGCGTGTCGTAGTCGTAATCGGGCAGGCGGCCACGCAGGTAACGGTGCAGCGCGACCGTATAGAGCAGCGCCTGCAGGTGATACGCGTGATCGGCCATCGCGACGTCGAGCGCGCGCGGGCCGTAGGCATCCGGCGTCGTGCCGAGGTAATTCGACTTCCAGTCGACGATCCAGAAACGGCCGTCGTGTTCGACGATCATGTCGATGAAACCCTTGATGAAACCGGCGAGCGTGCCCGCCTCCAGTGCAACGTCCGGATAGCCGTGCGCGACCAGCAGCCGGCGTAGCGCCATCAGGTCGAGCGACGGCGCCGGAAACAGGAAGCCCATTTCGTCGAGCCGCTTCGCCGGATCGAGATCGGCAAGCCGCATGCCCGGCACGAGCTCGGTGTGCACGACGTCGTCGACGAGCCGCGCCATCATCGCCGGCAGGCGCGCCGCAAGTTCCGGCTCGGCCTCGACCGGCCGGTCGTGCAGCGCGCCGAGCGCGGCGGTGTGCCACGACTCGGGCTCGGTGAACCGGCTGAGCTCGAACAGGCGGTGCAGGCATTCGCCGGCCGCAGCGCCGCGCGGGAACATGAGGATGTCGTCGTCCGGCGGGCCGGCCGCGGCCGTATCGGCCAGTATCGGTTCGCCGTCGGGCGTCACCGCCGCAAGCGCATCGTGATCGGGCCGCAGTTCGTCGTCGGGCACGGCCGCGACGCCCGCCTCCTCCCGCGCCATCGACGCGGTCAGCGAGCTGAAGCTCGCCATCCGCCACGCATCGCGCAGCACGCGTGTCGCATGGCGCGCCGCGAGCGTCTGCGACGCGTCGTGCCCGGCTTCGAGACGCTCGCGGCGCGCAGGCACCGGCAGCGGCGCGACGCTCACGGGGCCGCCCGCGAGCGCGTGCCACGCCGCGTCGAGCGCGGCTTCGTCGGGCGGCTCGTCGAGCCACGCATCGAACGCATGACCGGCCCCCGCGACGAGCCAGTTGAGCACGCTGCGCCGCGCTTCGCGCGTCGAGCGCGACGACAGGTAGGGCCCGGCGACGACATAGCAGCGATAGACCGCGCGCGTGAGCGCCACGTAGACGAGCCGCGCGCGTTCCGCGGCCTGCTCGCGCAGCGCCTGGCGCGCCGCGTGCGCGGCCGCTTCGTCGTCGCATCCGTAATGCAGCACCGCATCGCCCGCCTCGTCGTGATACTCGCGCGCATCGGGCAACGCGGACGACGGCGGCTCGCGCAGCCCGCCGTCGTTCAGGAACGGACAGAACACGATCGCGTATTCGAGCCCCTTCGACTTGTGCACCGTGACGATCTGCACGAGATTGCGATCGGATTCGAGCCGCAGTTGCGCTTCCTCGCCGCCGCCGTCGAGCCGTTGCGCGGCGAGCCAGCGCAGCGTCGGCGCGATGCCCGGCTGCGCGGATGCACGGGCCTGTGTCAACTCGGCCAGATGGTTGATGTCGGTCACGCGGCGCTCGCCGTCCGCACCGGCCATCAGCCGCTCGGCGATCCGCAGCTCGCGCGTGAACGTGCGCCACATCACCGCGAAACCGCGTTCGCGCCACAGCAGCCGATACCGCGAGAAGCGCTCGACCCAGCTCATCGCGTCGGCACCGTCGGCCGCCGGCGCGCCGGGTGGCGCACCGCCGTCGCCCTGCTCCATGCGCCACAGCGCGCCGGCATCGAGCCCGAACCAGTCGGACGCGAGCGCCGCGCGCAGGCGCCGCAGGTCGCCCGGCGCATCGATCGCCGCCAGCACGCGTTCGAGCTGCTCGGCGTCGCCGGTCGAGAACACCGACGCCTGCGCCAGCTCGACGCTGCCGATGCCCCACGTCGCGAGCACGCGCTTCACGAGGCTGCCTTGGCGGTGCGTCTGCACGAGCACCGCGATGTCGCCCGGCGACAACGGCGTGTCTCCCAACCGCACGCGCCCTTCACGCGCGCCGCGCATCAGCCGCGCGATCTCGGCCGCGCACGCCTGGGCGGCCTGCGCCTGCGCATCGCGCTTGAGCAGCGTGCGTTCGCCGCCCGGCAGCGCCCACACCCGGAAATCGCCGGCAGGGCCCGGATCGGTTTCGTCGACGAACGGCGCACGCACGCGCGTGCCGGCGCGCACCGCGTAATAGTCGAGCCCGTCGAGCACGAACGCGCGCGGATTCGACATGAACAAGCGGTTGCACGCGTCGACGATCGCGGGCGTCGAGCGCTGGTTGACCGCGAGCGTGTAGCACGCGCTCGCCCGTGCGCGCGCGGCGAGATAGGTATGCAGATCGGCCGCGCGGAAACTGTAGATCGCCTGCTTCGGATCGCCGACGAGGAACAGCGGGCCGCCCGGCGCGAAGATCCGGTCGAAGATCGCGAACTGCAGCGGATCGGTATCCTGAAACTCGTCGATCAGCGCAGCCGGATAGCGTGCGCGCAGCGCCTCGGCGAGCCACGGATGCGCGTGCAGCGCGTGATACAGGTTCGCGAGCAGATCGTCGAACGACACGACGCGCCGCGTGCGCTTGCGCTCGGCCAGCTCGCGCGGCGCCATGTCGAGCCATTCGGCGATCAGCGCGAGCCAGCGCGCGCGCTGCGTGGCCTCGGCCGCGGCCACGGCGGCCTCGAGCGCGTCGGCCAGGTCGAAGAACGCGTGGGCGGGCGTCGCACCGCCTTTTTTCGTCGCCTTGGTCAGTGCGGTTTGCGTGAGCTTCAGCGCGGCTTTCGGCAGCGCGGCCGTCGCATCGCCCTGCGCGAAATGCGCCGCCCACGCGGCGAGCGCATCGGCGAGCGCGTCGGGCTTGTGCGAGCGCTGATTGAGCGCGGGCTGCGCGGCGCGCAGCAGCGCATCGATCGCGTCGCGCTCGGCCGCCCACATCCGCGCGGCCTCCGCGAAGCATTGGGCCGCGGCCGCTTCGGCCGATTCGTCCGGCTCGGTCACGCCATCCCAGCGCAGCGCGGCAAGCGGCTTCTTCAGCCGGCGTGCGAGCTGCGCATCGAGCGCGGCCGGGCCGGCGCCCGATTCGACGAGCCACGTCGCGAAGCCCGGCCAGCGCGCGGCCGCCGGTTCGACACGCGTGCGCCAGAAATCCGCCGCGAGTTCGAAGCGCAGCGACGCATCGTCGGCCTCCATGTCGAACGCGAACGGCATCGCCGCCGCGAACGGCGCTTCCTGCAGCGCGCGCTGGCAGAACGCGTGGATCGTATGGATCGCCGCCTGGTCGAACGCGCGCAGCGCACGCCGGATCCGCTTCACGGCCGTCTCGGGATCGAGCGCGCCGTCGTCGCCGAGCGTGGTCTCCAGCAGGCGCGCGATGAACGGATCGCCGCCGTCGTCGCCCGTGTCGAGCGCATGCGCGAGCTGCGCGAGCCGGCCGCGAATCCGCTCGTGCAACTCGGCCGTCGCCGCTTTCGTGAACGTCACGACGAGGATCTCGTCCGCGCCGAGATCCTTTTCGAGCAGCAGGCGCACGTACAGCGCGCAGATATTCCAGGTCTTGCCGGTGCCGGCCGACGCCTCGATCTGGTTGACGCCGTCGAGCGGGCACGCGAATACGTCCAGTTCGAACGCCTGCTGCTGCGCCCCGGCGCTCATGCGACCTCCTTCAGATGCTCGACGAGCGGCTCGAACACGAGCCGCGCGAGCGTGCCGAACGGCTCGTCGAGCGACGGATGCGCGCCGCGCCACGCGATCGCGATGGCCGGATCGTCGGCTTCGCTCACGACCCGCTCGTTGATCCACACGCTCGCGGCCTTGGCCTCGCCGTCGGACACGCGCGCCCATGCGCTGCGCGGGAAAAACCGCAGCGGCATGCGCCGCCCCGCGCGGAACAGCGCGGCAAGCGGCGCGAGCCGTTCGAGCGGCGCCGCGACGGGCGTCAGCTCGAACGCGCCGCCGCTGCCGAACCACAGCGTGCGGCGCGGGCCGCCGGGCTCGATCGCGCAGTAGACGAGATGCGCGAGCCATGCGGACAGGTAGTCGCGCGCGCTCGGCCGCGCATAGCGGTAGATGACCTGGCCGGCCGGTGTCAACCGGTTCAGCGTGCCGTGCAACTCGAGCGGCGCGCTCACCGCGTCGGCCGCCAGCATCGCGTCGTCGGCGCCGAACAGCGCCTGCTCGGTGTCGGGCCATTTCGGCACGACGGCGAGCGAGAACGGCCGCCGCTCGATGCCGCCGGCCAGCGCACCGCGCACGTTCGACGCAAGCTGCGCCATCGAGCCGAGCGCCTGGTCGCGCCACACCGCGCCCGTCGCGCCGCCGGGCAGTTCGGGGCTCGCGTCCGCGATGCGCAGCGCGTGATCGTGCACGCCGCCCTCGCCCGCTTCGATCAGGAGCGGCAGCACGCGCTCGGCAAGCGCGTCGCTGCCGGCAAAGTCCAGCGCGAACGGCTCGGTGTCGAGCAGTTCGGCCTGCGCGTCCGCCAGCACGATGCCGAGCCGGCCGCGCAGCAACGCGCGCGCCGGATGCCGCCAGAAACGTTCGAATTCGCTGAACGCGACGGGCTCGACCGGCTCGGCCGGCAGCGGCTGCGCGAAGAACGGCTGCTCGCGCGGCCCGCCGCGCGACGCTTCGGCGGCCAGCAGCGACGCAAGCGTCGCCCGCTCGGCGTCGTACGAAACGAGTTCGCTACCGGGCTGGAAATACGCGGCCGCGAACGGCTGCAGCGGATGCTCGACGATGAACGCGCGCCGCGCGGCATCGACCGCATCCGGTGCGGCGCCGGGCCCCGCCGTGACGATCGCCAGATGATCGAGTAACTCGTCGACGAGCGCCGCGGGCGGCAACGGCGCATTGTCGCGGATGCTGCGGCCCGTATAGGCGATCAGCAACCGGTCGCGGGCAGCCAGCAGCAGGTCGAGAAACAGATTGCGCTCGTCGTCGCGGCGCTGCCGGTCGCCCAGCTTCGGCAGCACGGCCATCAGGTCGAATTCGTCCGCGCGCGCGAGGCTCGGCAGCACGCCGTCGTCCATCCCGAGCAGGCAAACGATGCGATACGGCAGCCCGCGCAAGCTCGTGAGCGACGAGAACGTGACGCCGCCCCACGGCACCCCGCCGCGGGCCGGATCGTCGAGTGCCGCGGTGAGCCCCGCGCGGACGACGGCCGCCGGCAGCGCCTCGTCGGGCGCGCCTTCCGTCATCGCGGCCAGCATCGCGTCGAGCGCGTCGCGCACGCCGGCCAGCGCGTCGGCATACGCGGCGCCCGAATCGAAGAAGCGCGCGAGCGTGTCGGCGAACAGCTCGCTCCAGCCGCGCGGCGTGTGCGACTGCGCGAGCCGCCGCGCGAAGCCGTCGAGATCGTCGGTGAAGCGTGCGAGCCGGCCGAGCAGTTCGGCCTCGCTGCCCGTGGCCGCCTCGATCGGCAGCCACGCACCGATCGGCGCCGCGCCTTCGGGCATCGCATAGCCGAGAAAGAGCCGCGCGAGCGCATCGGAGAACGTATGGCGCGGCGCGGGCACGGCCGCGTCGTCGCTCGCGCGCGGCGACAGCCCGCGCCGTGCGCCGGCGGCCGCGAGCCAGGTCTGCACCGTTTCGAGCGCGGCCGCGTCGATGTCGTAGCGCGCGGCCACCGCATCCACGCGCAGCCATTCGACCAGCTCCGGCGCGCCGACCTGCCGCTCGGGCAACGCGAGCCAGTCGAGCAGCACGCGCGCGACCGGGTTCGCCTGCGACGGCGGCAGGCCGGTGATCCGGTACGGCACCCGCGCGCCGCCGGCGCCTGCGGTGCCGAACACCGCGTCGATCAACGGCCCGGCCGCGGCAAGATCGGCGACCGCGACGAGCACGTCGGACGGCTGCAGGCTCGCATCGGCGTCGAACCACGCGAGCAGCCGGTCGTGCAGCACCTCGAGCTGGCGCGCGAGGCTGTGGCACACATGCACCTCGATCCCGCGCTCGAGCGGCGTGCCGCCGATGTCGGCCTCCGGCTGCAGTTCGAGGATCGCGTTCTGCACGCGCGCGAGCCACGTCGGTGCGGGATTCTCGACGAAACGCGACGCATCGCCCGACGCCGCGCTTTCAGTCAGCTCGTGCAGCATGTGCAGTTGCGCCTGCGTCTGCCTGCCCCATTCGGCGAGCAGCGGATGGCCGACTTCCTGGTAGTCGCGCCGCCCGGCCGCATCGAGCGCCTCGGCGTGCGCGGCGGTCACGATGTCGAACCAGAATTCGCGGCACGGGTTCAGCGCGTAAACGCGCACGTCGATCCAGCGCGACAGTTCGCGCAGCAGCGCGACGTGCAGCGGCGGCATCGTCGGCAGCGCGAACACGCTGACCGATTCGGGCCAGTCGGCGCGCGCGACCGTATCGGCATCGAGATGGCGCGCCTCGACGAGGAAACGGTGCGCCGGCGGCGTGCCGCTGTCGCTCAGCTCGGCGAGCAGCGCGCGCCACAGCGCGGCCTGCCAGCGCTCGTCGTCGCGCGCGGCGTCGCTGATCCCGCGCGGCGCGGCGTCGCCCGCGAGCACCGATTCGCCGGCCTGCCACGCGGCCAGCCATTCGGGGCGGTAGGTCAGGTAGTGATCGAGCACGGCCGCGACGCGATGGGCCAGCTCGTAGCGCATCGCATCGTCGGAGGCCGACAGATACGCGGCCAGCCGCGGCGACGCGAGCCACGGCGCGTCGCCTGCCGCCTGCGCGAACAGCCGGTAGCAGCGCCACACGAGCCGGTCGGGCGCGAACGGCGAACGCGCGGGCACCGCCAGCACGCGGCCGATCTGCGCCCACAGCCACTGCGCGAGATACGTGAACTCGACGTTCGCGCACACGCCGTTGCGCGCGGCGATGTCGAGCTCGAGGCGGCGGCGCAGCGCCGCGCTCGGCACGATGACCTGTTGCGGCGCCCACGGGCCGTTACGGGCCGGGAACGCGGCCAGATCCTCGAGCAGCGCGTCGGCCAGCGTTTCGTGACGGTTCGAATAGAAAAGATGGAGCATGAAGCGGGCGTCGGAACCTCGGACCGGCGGGGCCGGGCGAACAGGATCACCAAGGATAGCAAATGGGCCGCCGCCGCGAACCTCGGCCGGAAAGCCAGCTTTTGCGAACCGCGAAATACGATAGACTCGTCGCCAGTCAATACGCCGCCCCCGGGCGTCTTCGTCTGCCATTCAGCCCATCGATGCGCTATTCGGTCGAAATCAGAAAGTTTTTCTACAGCCAGTACTTTTTCGGCGGCCTGCGCATCGCGGTCGGCGTGTCGCTGCCGGCCGTGTTATGCCTGATCGTGTTTCACAACCGCGAGCTCGGCTTCACGATCTCGACGGGCGCGCTCGGCGCGTGCGTCGTCGACATGCCGGGCCCGCTCAAGTACAAGCACAACGAAATGCTCGCGTGCAGCGTGATCGGTTTCCTGGCGGCGCTCGCCACCGGCCTCGCGACACCGAACATCTTCGCGCTGTGGCTCACGATCGTGCCGCTCACGTTCGTGCTGTCGCTGATCGTCGTCTACGGCAACCGCTGGCCGCAGATCAGCTTCGCGACGCTGTTCATGATGGTGATGACGCTCGAGGAGAAGTTCACGCCGCTGCAGGCGTTCGTCAACGCCGGCTGGATTCTCGCGGGCGGCCTCTGGTACACGTACTGGGCCACGCTCGTGTCGCAGTGGCAGGCGCGCCGGATCGAGCAGCAGGCGCTGGCCGAAAGCCTGTTCGCCTGCGCCGACTATCTGCTCGCGCGCGCGCAGTTCTACGATCTCGACGCCGATCTCGACGAGTGCTACCGCAATCTCGTCGCCCGGCAGATCACCGCGGTCGAAACGCAGGAAACCGCGCGCGACATCGTGCTGCGCAACCTGCCGAAGCTGCGGCGCGGCAAGCTCGATCCCGGCCGCACGACGATGTACAACCTGTTCATCAACAGCGTCGATCTGCACGAGCTGTTCGTCGGCGCGCACACCGACTACCCGCTCGTGCGCAACACGTTCGGCGGAACGGACCTGATCATCTTCTACCGCGACCTGATCCGCAAGGCCGCGGCCGATCTCGAGGAGGTCGGCCTCGCGGTGCTCGAAAACCGCGCGCCGCATTCGCACATCAGCGTGAAGGCCGAGCTGCGCGCGATCGAGTACGAGATCGAGCTGATGCGCAAGAAGAACTTCGCGGCCACCCACGCGGAAGCCTATGCGGCCGTGGTCGCGACGTTCCGGCGCATCTGGAGCGCGACGCGCCTGATCGACCGGATGCGCCGCAACCTGTCGGGCCGCGCCGATCCGCAGCAAACCGAACTGAAGATCGACAAGGCGCTCACGCGCTTCCTGCAGCGCCGCCGCCTGTCGCCGCTGCTAATCTTCTCGAACCTGAACATGCGCTCGCCGAGCTTTCGCCACGCGCTGCGCGTGACGATCGCCGTGGCGGTCGGCTTCTGGATCGGGCGCCTGCTGCCGCTCACCAATGCATACTGGATCGTGATGACGACCATCATCATCCTGAAGCCCGGATACTCTCTGACCAAGCAGCGCAACGCGGCGCGTATCGTCGGTACGCTGATCGGCTGCGCGGCGAGCGTCGCGCTGATCTACACGGTGAAGGACACGCACCTGCTGATCGCGATCATGTTCGGGTCGATGGTGATGAGCTACAGCCTGCTGCTGTTCAACTATGCGGCGAGTGTCGTGTTCACGTCGTCGTACGTGCTGCTGATGTTCCACCTGCTCGCGCCGGGCAGCATGCGGATCATCGGCGAGCGCGCGATCGACACGGTGGTGGGCTGCATGATCGCGATCGCCGCGAGCCGGCTGTTCCCGTACTGGGAATACCGGCTGATGGGCAAGCTCGTCACCGACATGCTGAGCTCCACCCGCAAGTATTTCGAGGCCGTGTGGCGCGCCGGGCGCGGCATGTCGCCGCCGACGGTGCCAGCCGCCGACGGTGCCGCCGTCGTCGCGGGCGTCGCCGCGGCGATCGAATCTCCGGCGGCCAGCCTCGACGACGACTACCGCTACCGCCTCGCCCGCAAGGACGTGCACATCGCGTTCGCGAACCTCGGGCAGGCGTTCCAGCGGATGATGATCGAGCCGAAGGCGCACCAGCGCTTCGTGCCCGAACTGAACGACCTGCTCGTGCAGACGCACGTGCTCGGCGCGCAGATCACGGCTGCGGCGCCGCTGATCCGCAGCGCGTGCGCGGCCGACGGCGGGCTCGTGCACGACGACGCGCTGCAGCGCGGCCTGGCCGCCGTGCTCGACAATCTCGAGAAGGCCGAAGCCGGCGAGCCGCCGCCGGCCGACCAGCTCGAAGCGTCGAAGCAGATCACGCGCGATCTCGATGCGATGGTCGTGTCCGCGGAAAAATCCGCTGCGGTCGGCGCCGAGCTCACGCACGACCTGAAGGTGCTCGCGCACCAGTGCAAGCAGATGCTCGCGTCGTCGCTGCTGATCCGCAAGGACGCGAGCGTGATCCGCCTGCCCGCCTGAGCGCGGATGTCCGTGTTCTACGCGCGGATCCGCCCGAAATTCGCGCCCGCGTCACGTTGACGCACGGCCGACCTGTCGATACGGCGCGCCGCTTCCGGCGCGCCTGCTGCCCCGGTTCCGCACGGCGCCCGTCACGCCGGAAGCCGCGAATCGACGCCGTTCGCCTGCCGCGCGCGCCCCGAGCGGGCCGCGCACCGGCACGTCAGTGCGACGCCGCGCTCGCGGCCTCGGCCGGATGGGCCTCGTCGTACGCGTGCTTCTGCGAAATCGCGTTGTACAGGATCGTCCCGATCACGAGCAGCACGGCCACGACGATCAGGATGCTCACATTGCGGACAGGGTTCTTCTTGCGCTGATCGTTCATGGTTGGTGCTGCTCCGTCAAATTCCTCGAAGCGGGCATTCTACGCGCTTGCGCCCGCGCCGGGCCGCCCCGTTCGCCGGCCTCCGTCCCCGGCTTCCCGCCTGTTTTCCACAAGCTTTCGTTTGTTAATCATTCCCATTTCGATTTAGAATCCAGAATCTTTCACTTTGTAATGTTCCGGGTCGCTCGGGCGGCAGGCGCGCCCCGGAACGCTCCCTCGTCCACCTGCCCCACCGGAGTCTCCATGTCGAATCCGCGCACCCGCCTGCTGCCGCTCGCCGGCGCCCTCGTCCTGGCCGCGGCCACCTTCGCGCCGCTTGCCCAGGCAGCCGAGGAAGTGAGCCTGTACACCACCCGCGAGCCGAAGCTGATCCAGCCGCTCATCGACGCGTTCACGAAGCAGAGCGGCGTCAAGGTCAACACGGTGTTCGTGAAGGATGGCCTGCTCGAGCGCGTGAAGGCGGAAGGCGCGCAATCGCCGGCCGACGTGCTGATGACGGTCGACGTCGGCAACCTGCTCGACCTCGTCGATGGCGGCGTCACGCAGCCGGTGCGCTCGAAGGCGCTCGACGATGCGATTCCCGCGAACCTGCGCGGCGCGAACGGCGACTGGTACGCACTGTCGCTGCGCGACCGCGTGCTGTACGTCGAAAAGGACCTGAAGGTCGATGCGTTCCGCTACGAGGAGCTCGCCGATCCGAAATGGAAGGGCAAGGTCTGCATCCGGTCGGGCCAGCATCCGTACAACACGGCGCTCGTCGCGGCAATGATCGCGCATGACGGCGAAGCCGCGACCGAAAAGTGGCTGCGCGGCGTGAAGGCCAACCTCGCGCGCAAGGCGACGGGCGGCGACCGCGACGTCGCACGCGACATCCTCGGCGGCATCTGCGACGTCGGCCTCGCGAACGCCTACTACGTCGGCCACATGAAGAATGCGGAACCCGGCAGCGATGCGCGCAAGTGGGGCGACGCGATCAAGGTCGTGCGTCCGACGTTCGCGAATACGAAGAGCGGCGGCACGCACGTGAACATCAGCGGCGCGACGGTCGCGAAGCATGCGCCGCACAAGGCCAATGCGGTGAAGCTGCTGGAATACCTGGTGTCGCCGGAAGCGCAGGCGCTGTATGCGCAGGCGAACTACGAATACCCGGTGCGCGCGAACGTGAAGCTCGACCCGGTGATCGCGAGCTTCGGCACGCTGAAGGTCGACCCGCTGCCGCTCGCGGATATCGCGAAGCATCGCAAGCAGGCGAGCCAGCTCGTCGACAAGGTCGGCTTTGACAACTGACGCATCGCCTGCCCGCGCGTTGCGCGAGCCGCGCGGTCCGCGTGCGCGCCTGTGGCCGCGCGCGGGCAGCCTGTGGCTGATCGCGGCGCTGGCGATCGCCGCGGCGGTCGCGGCGCCGCTCGCGGTGCTCGTGGCCGCCGCGTTCGACGCCGATCTCGCGCACTGGCGGCATCTCGCCGAATTCGTACTGCCGCAGGCGCTCGTCAACACGCTGCTGCTGCTCGCCGGCGTCGGCACGATCGTGTCGATCGTCGGCACCGGCTGCGCGTGGCTCGTCACCGCGTACGATTTCCCCGGCCGCCGGATCCTGACCTGGGCGCTGCTGCTGCCGCTCGCGGTCCCCACCTACATCGTCGCGTTCGCGTATCTCGACCTGCTGCATCCGATCGGCCCCGTGCAAGGCGCGATCCGCTGGCTGCTCGGCTTCGACAGCCCGCGCCAGTTCCGCCTGCCCGACCTGCGCTCGCTGCCCGGCGCGATCTTCGTGCTCGGCTTCGTGCTGTATCCGTACGTCTATCTGAGCACGCGCGCGATGTTCGTCACGCAGTCCGCGAGCCTGCTCGAAGCCGCGCGCACGCTCGGCGCCGGCCGCGTCGCGACGTTCTGGCGCGTCGTCGTGCCGCTTGCACGGCCGGCGATCGCGGTCGGCGTGAGCCTCGCGCTGCTCGAAACGCTGAACGATATCGGCGCGTCGGAATTTCTCGGCGTGCAGACGCTGACCGTGTCCGTCTATACGACGTGGATCACGCGCTCCGATCTCGCCGGCGCCGCGCAGATCGCGCTGGCGATGCTCGCGATCGTCGTCGGCATGATCGCGCTGGAACGCTACGGACGCCGCCGCCAGCGCTACGCGCACGGCCGGCGCATGCGGCCGATCGCGCCGCGCCGCCTGACCGGCTCGGCCGCGCTCGCCGCCGCGGTGCTCGGCTGGCTGCCGGTCGTGCTCGGCTTCGGCGCGCCGGCCGCGTACCTCGCGGTCGAAACGGCCAAGCGGCTGCACCTCGTCGGCGGCGTATCCGCGCAATTGATGACGGGGCTCGCGAACACGCTGACGATCGCGAGCGCCGCCACCGCCGCGACGCTCGCGTGCGGGCTCGTCGTCGCGTGGGCCGCCCGCGCGCAGCGCGACAGCGCCCGGGCAGGCCCTGCCCGCCTGTGCGCGCGGATCGCGAGCCTCGGCTACGCGGTGCCGGGCACCGTGCTCGCGATCGGCCTGCTGATGCCGTTCGCGGCGGCCGACCGCCTGTTCGGCGCGGCGCTCGGCCGCGACGCGCTGCTGCTGATGGGCTCGGCGACCGCGCTCGTGATCGCCTATACCGTGCGTTTCCTCGCGATCCCGGCCGGCGGCATCGAGGCCGGCCTCGCGCGCATTCCGCCGTCCCTCGAACAGGCCGCGCGCTCGCTCGGCGAGACGGCGGGCGGCACGCTGCGCCGCGTCCACCTGCCGCTGCTGCGGCCCGCGCTCACGACGAGCGCGCTGCTGGTGTTCGTCGACGCGATGAAGGAATTGCCGGCCACGCTGCTGCTGCGCCCGCTGAACTTCGACACGCTCGCGACCTGGCTGTATGCGGAAGCCGCGCGCGGCACCTATGAAGAAGGCGCGGTCGCCGCGCTCGCGATCGTGCTGGCCGGGCTCGTGCCCGTGATCCTGCTCGCCCGCACCCGCCACAAGATCGGAGCCTGACACCGTGAACCTGCTCGAACTCGACGACCTCTGCGTCGCCTACGACACACCGCACGGCCGCCGCACAGTGGTCGACGGCCTCAGCCTCGCGCTGCCGCGCGGCGACATCGGCTGCCTGCTCGGCGCGTCCGGCTGCGGCAAGACCACCGTGCTGCGCGCGATCGCCGGCTTCGAGCCCGTGCGCATGGGACGCATCGTGCTGGACGGCACGCCCGTCGCGGCGCCGTCGCTCGACGTGCCGCCCGAGCGGCGGCGCATCGGCATGATGTTCCAGGATTACGCGCTGTTCCCGCACCTGAGCGCGGCCGACAACGTCGCGTTCGGCCTGCGGCGCATGCCGAAGGCCGAACGGCGCCTGCGCGTCGCGGAGATGCTCGACCTCGTCGGCCTCGCCGATTCCGGCGACGCCTATCCGCACGAACTGTCGGGCGGCCAGCAACAGCGCGTCGCCCTCGCGCGCGCGCTCGCGCCGTCGCCGGAACTGCTGCTGCTCGACGAGCCGTTCTCGAATCTCGACGTCGATACGCGCGAGCGGCTCGCGTTCGAGCTGCGCGACATCCTGAAGCACACGGGTCATACCGCGATCCTCGTCACGCACAACCAGGCGGAAGCGTTCGCGATCGCCGACCGGATCGGCGTGATGAAGGACGGCCAGCTTGCGCAATGGGATACGCCGTATGCGCTGCACCATCATCCGGCCAGCCCGTTCGTCGCGGATTTCGTGCGCCGCGACGCGCTGGCCGACGAACGCGCGCGCGCACTGGCGCGCGGCCGCTGAAGCCGCGCCGCCGGCGCGGTGGCGCGCCCGTCAGGCGGGCTCGGCCAGATCGCGCACGGGCAGCGCGGTCGAATACTTGATCTGCTCCATCGCGAACGACGAGCTAACGTCGAACAGCGGCACCGTGCGAATCAGTTGCTTGTAGACGCGGTCGTAGTCGTCGATGCCGGCCACCACGACGCGCAGCAGGTAATCGGTCTCGCCGCTCATCCGGTAGACCTCGACCACTTCCGGCATGTCGCGCACCGCCTGCGTGAAGCGCTGCGCCCATTCCTCGGTATGCTGGTTCGTGCGGATCGCGACGAACACGGTCGTGCCGACGCCGAGCTTGCGCGCATCGCACAGCGCGACCTGCGCGCGAATCGCGCCGGTTTCCTTCAGCCGCTGCACGCGCTTCCAGCACGGCGTCTGCGACAGGTTCACGCGCTGGGCCAGCTCCGCGATCGGCAGCGTGGCATCCGTCTGCAGCAGCTCCAGCAGCTTGCGATCGATGGCGTCCATTTCTCCATTCCCTCGTCGATAGAAATTTATTCTATTCATCCTGCCCAACGGGGAACAATATGAAAAGTGTCCGGGCGCGTCGACCGGTGTAAATACCGACCCGTCACGCACTCACCGCGCCAAACGACACAGGCGACGCCACCCGCGAAGCGTGGCGTCGCCTGACATTGCCGCGCGTCGCGGCTTGCCTGCCGCGCGCGGGCCGGCGCTCACACGTCGCCGCCGGCCGTCGCGCCGCTCAATACGCGACCGTCGCGATCTCGCGCACGAAGCTGTCCTGCTCGAGTGCATCGACGAACGCGACCGCGTAGTCTTCCGCCGAGATCTTGCTGTTGCCTTGCGCGTCGACGATCAGCTTGCCGGCGCCCGTGCGGAACGTGCCCGTGCGCTCGCCCGGCGCGATCAGCGCGGCCGGCGCGAAGAAGGTCCAGTCGAGATCCGCGACCGCCTTCAGGTAGTCGAGCGCGTCGCGATGCGCGAGCGCGACCGCCTTGTACGCTTCGGGGAAACCTTCGGTGTCGACGAGCTGCTTGCCCGGCGCGACTTCGAGCGAACCGGCGCCGCCCACCACGACGAGCCGCTTCAAACCGGCCTGACGCGTGCCGGCGACCAGCGCCTTCGCGACCGCGACGACCTGCGCCGCATCTTCCTGCTTCGGGCCGTACGCGCTTGCGACGACGTCATGCCCCGGCAGCGCGGCCGCGATGCTGGCCGGGTCGAACAGGTCAGCCGCCTTCGCGGTGATGCCGTCGCCGGATGCGCCCGGATGGCGCGACAGCGCGGTGACGCGGTGGCCGCGCCGCACGGCTTCCGCCGCGATGCGCGAGCCGATCATGCCGGTGGCGCCGAACAGCGCGATATTCAACGAACGTTGCGTCATGTCGATTCTCCAGAAAAGAAAATATGTAACATAGTTAATTACATATAAGACCGAAAAAAACGGGGCGAAGCCCCCGTTGCGCCGACCGCCGCGCGTACGCGCCGTCCGGCTTCCTGCCCTGCCTGCCCGCGGTCACCCGCCGGCGTGCGCCGCCCGCTGCGTGCGCTGCTCCCGATCCAGCATGTCGGTCGTCACATCGACCAGCGTGCGCGTGGCGAGCGACGCTTCCATCGCGCGCTGCGCGTCGCCGATATAGCCGGTCAGCGCGCCCTGGATGTGCCGCCCGACGAGACACGCAGGATTCGGTGCCTCGCGGTGCAGCGCGAACAGTTGCGCATCGTCGACCGCGCGATACACGTCGAGCAGCGTGATCTCGCCGGGCTCGCGCGCCAGCAGCGCGCCGCCGCCCGCGCCGAGTTGCGACGTGGTCAGCCCTGCTGCCGCCAGCATCGACAGCAGCCGGCGAATCAGCGCCGGATTCGTATTCACGCTGCCCGCGATGACGTCGGACGACAACGGCACGCCTTCCTGCATCGACAGCAAGGCGAGCACGTGAACGGCAAACGCGAACCGGCTGCTGGTATTCATTCCTGACTCACTCGGCGACGCCGGCCCGACCCGCAACCGGCGACATGTGTAACCATAATAATTACATTTCGCGGATCGTGCAAGCCCGCGTCATTCGCCGCTCGCGGGTTTCGCCCCGGCGGCGCTCTGCTGGCTCCACTGCTGGAGTTTCTTGCCGGCTTCGGCGATCTTCGCGCCCGCTTCGGAAGCCGCATGCGCGACGACCGCGGACGCCGCCGCGTCGATCTGCGCCTGCGCAGCCGACGCGAGGCCGCTCGCGGACAACGGCGGCACGGCCGACGCCGCGGACGCGATGCCGGCCTTCGCCGCGTTGATCTGTTGATTGACGGTGCTCGCCACCTGGTCGAGCGCCTTGGCCGCGTTGTTGGCGGCATCGGCGGCCGCGCTCGCGGCCGTATCGGGTTGCGCGGTCGACGTACCGGACTTCTCGCAGCCGGCGAGCAACAGCAGCGCACCGGCGGCCACGGCCGCCAGCACGGACCCGGGCACGCGACGCGCCCGCGATGTCTTCATGTTCATCAGCAATCTCCGGCCGCACGTGGCGCGACCTCGTGGTTGGACCGGTGTCGATGATACCGCCTGTGGAACAGGCCCAATGACGACCCGTTGTTAAAAATGCCTTTCAATTTCGGATTCGTCTGATTCAATCGAACGCGCCACGCCTCTAAAGTGGGCACGCCTCGATTCACTTCGTACGCGCCCCCTTTTTCTTCGTCATGGCTTTCCTCATCGATTGGTTCATCGTCCTGGCCGCGCTGCTCGCCGCCACTCTGTTCCTCTGCCTGCGCGCGCCGTCGGCGCGCCGTCTCGCCGAATCGGGGCGTCCGCGCCGCATCGCGTCCGCGCGCCTGCTCACCCAGGCCGTGATCGGTTTCTGGACGGCCGCGCTGATCGTCGCGCGAGGCATTCTCGGCGCCGATGGCGACGGCCAGTCGCTCGCGGGCTTCGCGGCGCTCGCGGTCGCCGCGATCGGGCTGTCGGCCGTCGCCCTCTACTGGTCGGCGTGCGCGCTGCGGCTGCGCCGGCCGCCCGCGCTGTTCGCGCGGCACTGACGCGCCAGATCGGTGCGTGAGCGGCGCACGCCGCGCACCGCTTCATTCGGCATACGCACCAATTTCGTCACGATCGCACCATAAACGCGCATCCGGCGAAGCGATCGGCGACCGGCGGCCACGCCCCGATCCCGTGCACGATTCACCGGCATGCCGCATCGCACGGTGCCCGGGCACCAATTTCACGCAGCCATTCACCAGCTTGGCTCGATACTTGCATTCCTCGCCCGTTTTTTGCGCAAGGAAGCCACGGCATGGATGGTCTGAAATCCGGCGTCGACACACTGTTCCTGTTGATCGGCGCCGTCATGGTGCTCGCGATGCACGCGGGCTTCGCCTTTCTCGAACTCGGCACGGTCCGCAAGAAGAACCAGGTCAACGCGCTCGTGAAGATCCTGGTCGACTTCTCGGTGTCGACGCTCGCGTATTTCCTCGTCGGCTACACGATCGCGTACGGCGTCGAATTCTTCGACGACATCGGCTCGCTGTCGCAGCACAACGGCTACGCGCTCGTGCGCTTCTTCTTCCTGCTGACGTTCGCCGCGGCGATCCCGGCGATCGTGTCCGGCGGCATCGCGGAGCGCGCGAAGTTCAATCCGCAGCTCGTCGCGACGCTGATCATCGTCGGCTTCATCTATCCGTTCTTCGAAGGGATCGCGTGGAACGAGCGCTTCGGCGTGCAGGCCTGGCTCGCGCACGCGTTCGGTGCGCCGTTCCACGACTTCGCGGGCTCGGTCGTCGTGCATGCGTTCGGCGGCTGGGTCGCGCTGCCGGCCGTGCTGCTGCTCGGCGCGCGCCACGGCCGCTATGCGAAGGACGGGCGGATCGCCGCGCACCCGCCGTCGAACATCCCGTTCCTCGCGCTCGGCGCATGGGTGCTCGCGGTCGGCTGGTTCGGCTTCAACGTGATGAGCGCGCAGACGCTCGACAAGATCAGCGGCCTCGTCGCGGTGAACTCGCTGATGGCGATGGTCGGCGGCACGCTCGCGGCGTGGATGGCCGGCCGCAACGACCCGGGCTTCACGTACAACGGGCCGCTCGCGGGCCTCGTCGCGGTCTGCGCGGGCTCCGACGTGATGCACCCGATCGGCGCGCTGGTCACGGGCGCCGCGGCCGGTGCACTGTTCGTCGCGATGTTCACCTGCGTGCAGAACCGCTGGCGCATCGACGACGTGCTCGGCGTCTGGCCGCTGCACGGGATGTGCGGCGCGCTCGGCGGCCTCGCGGCCGGCGTGTTCGGGCTGCCCGCGCTCGGCGGGCTCGGCGGCGTGTCGTTCCTGTCGCAGCTCGTCGGCACGCTCGGCGGCATCGCGATCGCGACCGCGGGCGGCACGCTCGTCTACGGCGCGCTGAAGGCGACCGTCGGCCTGCGTCTCGATCGCGAAGCGGAATTCGACGGCGCCGACCTGTCGATCCACCGCATCTCGGCCACGCCCGAGCGCGACTGAGCGCAAACGCTTGCGACCGGCGTCCGTCCGTTCACCTGACGGACGCCCGACACATCATTACGTTCTCGATTCAAAAAACTTTCATCTAGCGTCCCTACACTTCCGTCCAGTTTTCAATTTGCCTTCGCGTTGCTTGCCGTACGCCTGCATCGCGAAGGCCATGTTTCCAACAACCGAAACTGGACTCCACATGCCCGCGTTGCCCAATGCTTCCCGTCGTCAGGCCCTGAAGATCCTCGCCGGCGCGCCGATGCTTCCCCTTTCCGGCCTCGCGCTGCCGGCCCTGCTGACGGGTTGCGGCGGCGACGACGATCCCGCGTCGACGCCGGTCGCCGCCGCCTATACGTCGGCGGCCTTCTCGGCGATGGCCGCGCCGACGCTCGACAACGCGGCCGCGATGGCGACGACGACGGTCGGCTCGACGCTGTCGGTGTCGTTCTCGGACGGCTCGTCGCGCAACTTCAAGCTCGCGTACAAGCCGTTCTTCGTGACGGGCGACATGGTGCCGGACGGCAAGGGCGGCACGACGCTCGCGGGCGGCTACTACGACATCAACAACCAGCCGATCATCGATCGCTCGGTGGCCGGCAAGGAGCGCCAGTTCTATTCCGACTGCCCGGACGGCAGCTCGCTGCTGACGCTGAAGAACGCGAACGTGCCCGGCGTGAAGGGCAACACGGTGTTCGCGGTCGTGCAGTTCGAATACACGACGCGCGACCAGGCGAGCGCGTCGCAGTACGGCCAGCTGCCGTCGCCGATCGCCGTGCTCACGCTCGACCAGGACCCGGCCACCGGCGCGCTGAAGCTCGTGAAGTATCACAACGTCGACACGTCGAGCGCACACGGCCTGTGGATCACGTGCGGCGCGAGCCTGTCGCCGTGGGGCACGCACCTGTCGAGCGAGGAATACGAGCCGGACGCGACGAAGGCCGCGACCGACGCGCAGTTCAAGGCGTTCAGCAAGAACACGTTCGGCGACGAGACGAAGGCGAACCCCTATCACTACGGTCACCTGCCCGAGATCACCGTGAATCCGGACGGCACGGGCACCGTGAAGAAGCACTACTGCCTCGGCCGCATCTCGCACGAGCTGATCCAGGTAATGCCGGACCAGCGCACCGTGATGATGGGCGACGACGCGACCAACGGCGGCCTGTTCATGTTCGTCGCCGACAAGGCGGCCGACCTGTCGGCCGGCACGCTGTACGTCGCGAAGTGGACGCAGACGTCGTCGGCCGGCGCCGGCACCGCGACGCTCACGTGGATCAGGATCGGCCACGCGACCAGCAGCGAGATCGAAGCGCTCGCGAACACGCTGAAGGCGTCGGACATCATGGACCTGGTGACCGTCGACCCGAACGATGCGAGCTACACGAAGATCCACTTCGGCGGCAAGTTCAACTGGATGCGCGTGAAGCCGGGGATGGAAAAGGCGGCCGCGTTCCTCGAGACGCACCGCTACGCGGCGCTGCTCGGCGGCAGCATGGCGTTCACGAAGCTCGAAGGCACGACCGTGAACGCTAAGGACAAGATCGTCTACACGGCGATGTCGCGGATCGAGACGTCGATGGTCAAGGGCAACGCGGTGTCGCGCGACGTCGCGCTCGACAAGAAGATCGCCGCGGGCGCCGTCTACGCGCTGAACCTGAAGGCGGGCCAGCGCGACACGACGGGCGGCGCGATCGACAGCGAATGGGTGCCGGTCGACATGGGCGCGCCGGCCGCGCTCGTCGGCGAGGATCTCGCCGCGGCCGACGCGCTCGGCAACCTCGCGAACCCGGACAAGATCGCGAATCCGGACAACCTGAAGTTCTCCGAAAAGCTGCGCACGCTGTTCATCGGTGAAGACTCGGGCATGCACGTGAACAACTTCCTGTGGGCCTACAACGTCGACACGAAATCGCTCGCGCGCGTGCTGTCGTGCCCGGCCGGCGCCGAATCGACGGGCCTGCACGCGGTCGACGAGATCAACGGCTGGACCTACATCATGAGCAACTTCCAGCACGCGGGCGACTGGGAATCGCCGCTGCACGACAAGGTCAAGCCGACGCTCGACCCGCTCGTGCGCGCGAACTACAAGGACCGCTTCGGCGCCAGCGTCGGTTACCTGACGGCCGAGCAGACCAGCATCAAGCTCGCGAAGGGCTGACCGTCGCGCGCGGGGACGTTGCGCGTTGCAGGGCGCCCTGACCGGGCGTCCCTAATCGGGCGTCCCTAACCGGGCGTCCGTGACCCGGCCTCCCGGACCGGGCGTTCTTTCTTCGATCACCGTTCATTCGTCGGCGCTCCACGCCGTTTCATGCGCGATGCCCACTGCGGGCATCGCGCTTTTTTTTGCGTGAAGCGAGCGCGGCGCGCATCGCGCGTGCAGGCGGGCGCGATGCGACCGTGGACAGGCGTTTGCGGTGATCGGAGGATAATACGGGCCTGACGCGTCCGGGCGGACGGTCGGAAAGACAGGCAAAAAAAAGCGCCACGGAGACCGTGGCGCTAAAAAAGTTCTAGCCATTCCGAGGGCCGTGCTAGAACCTGAGAGACTGCGCGAAACATCGTTGCCGGTTAAACTCTTGAAACGATGTTTCGAAAACGTGAGACATTCTTTCCGTTTCCGCCCGACAAGTCAAGCGGTATTTGCACCGGCTCATGCACTTTCCGGCAACGCTCATTTGAGCGTTTTCCTAATAAACCAAGGGTGAACCCGTAAAGTCTCATCCAATGACCGGTTCTCCCGCGGAACATGCATCCTTTGACAATAGTCCTACAATACCAACAAAATTGAAATCGAGTTTCGGAATTAGAGAGAATCCCTCGTGTCGACACCTGTAACCTCTCCCGCGTCGCGGGACCGTGAATCGTCGCCCGACGAGATCACCGCCCTCGCCCGCGGCCTCGCCGTGCTGCGCCGCATCGCGGCTGCCGACGCGCCCGTCAGCAACCGCGAGCTGACCGAATTGACCGGCATCCCGAAGCCGACCGTCTCGCGCATCACCGCGACGCTCGTCAGCGCCGGCTTCCTGTTTCAGTTGCCCGACAGCGAGCGCTTCGTGCTCACCGCGTCGGTGCTCGAACTGAGCCACGGCTTCCTGCGCAACTTCGACATCCGCGCGCGTTCGCGGCCGTTCATGATCGAGCTGGCCGAACGCACGTCGCTGTCCGTGCACCTCGCGGTGCGCGACCGGCTCGACATGGTCGCGATCGACGTGATCCGCCCGCGCTCGGCCGTGCTCGTCACGCGCCTCGAGATCGGCTCGCGGATGGACATCGCGCGCACGGCCGTGGGCCGCGCGTATCTGGCCGCGCTCGAGGACGACGAGCGCCGCCTGCTGCTCGAGTCGCTGCGCACCACCGCCGGCGACGACTGGCCACACGTGTCCGCCCGCCTGACGCCCGCGCTCGACGAAGCGATGCGCGACGGCCACGCGATCGCGATCGGCGAATGGCGCGAGGGGCTGAACGCGGTCGCGGCCGGTTTCGTCGGCCCGTCGGGTCAGCGCTATTCGGTGAATTGCGGCGGCGCGTCGCACCAGTGTCCGCCCGAATGGCTGCGGGAACACGTCGTGCCCGCGCTGCAGGAATGCATCGCGAAAATCACGCGCGAGATCGGCGGCGCGCCGGCCCGGCGCGTCGGCGTGTAATCGTTTCGTCATCGCCGTGTCGCGTTCTGTAACGACCGTAACCCGTTGAAAGATAGACCGCTGGACTGTAACGGGGACGGCACGTAGGATCATGCCCATCGTCGCGCCGCACTCGCGGTGCGCACCGCTCTTTCCCGTGCGGATCGGCGGGGCCCCGGACCGAGCCGGGCCGCCCCGTCGCGTCTTCCGCATGCCCACGCGCAGCCGAGCAGTCCGATTTCCGGCCCGCCGCGCCGTCTTCCTGACAGAACACGATGGATAACGAACAAAAGCCCACGCCCCCTTCGAAAGACCCCGCGCCCGCCGCCGCCCGGCGCCCGCGCCGCACGTTGCTGATCGGTACCGTCGCGGCCGTCGTCATCGGCGGCCTGCTGTGGTGGCACCCGTGGAACCGCACGCCGGCGGCAGGCAGCACGGCGAAAGGCATGGGCGCCAGCGCCGTGGGCGGCCATCGCGGCCGCGGCGGCCCCGCCGCGATGGCGAACGTTCCGCAGCCGGTGCAGGTCGCCACCGCGACGCAGGGCGAGATGCCGATCGTGCTGTCCGCGCTCGGCACCGTCACGCCGCTCGCGAACGTGACGGTCAAGACGCAACTGTCGGGCTACCTGCAATCGGTGTCGTTCCAGGAAGGCCAGATCGTCAAGAAAGGCGACGTGCTCGCGCAGATCGACCCGCGCCCGTATCAGGTCGCGCTCGAGAACGCCGAAGGCACGCATGCGCGCGACGCGGCGCTGCTCGCGACGGCCCGCCTCGACCTGAAGCGCTACCAGACGCTGCTGTCGCAGGATTCGATCGCGTCGCAAACCGTCGATACGCAGGCGTCGCTCGTCAAGCAGTACGAAGGCGCGGTGAAGACCGACCAGGCCGCGATCGATTCCGCGAAACTCAACCTGACGTATGCGCGCATCACGGCGCCGGTCTCGGGCCGCGTCGGCCTGCGCCAGGTCGACCCCGGCAACTACGTGACGCCGGGGGACACCAACGGCATCGTCGTGATCACGCAGTTGCAGCCGATGAGCGTGATCTTCACGACGTCGGAAGACAACCTGCCGCAGATCCTCAAGCAGATGAACGCGGGCCGGAAGCTGTCGGTCACCGCCTACAACCGCAACAACACGGTGCCGCTCGAGACGGGCTCGCTCGCGACGCTCGACAACCAGATCGACACGAGCACCGGTACGGTCAAGCTGCGCGCGAATTTCGACAACAAGGAAGGCATGCTGTTCCCGAATCAGTTCGTGAACACGCGGCTGCTCGTCGACGTGCTGCGCAACGCGATCATCGTGCCGACCTCCGCCGTGCTCACGGGCTCGATCGGCCAGTTCGTCTACGTCGTGAAACCCGACAACACAGTGACGGTGCGCAAGGTCACGGTCGGCCCGGTCGACGGCGAACGCACGAGCATCGTCAGCGGCGTGGCGCTCGGCGAACGCGTGGTGACCGACGGCTCGGACCGCCTGCGCGAAGGCTCGAAGATCTCGATTCCGGCCGACAAGCCGAAAGGCGCGTCGAGCGCGCGCGGCGCCGGCGCGGCGTCGGGCGCATCGGCTGCGTCCGGTGCAGCCGGCCATCGCGGCGGACACAAGCACGGCGCGTCGCAGGCAGCGGCCCCCGCGGCCCAGTAACGCGCGGGCCGCTCGATGAATCCATCCCGCCTCTTCATTCTCCGGCCGGTCGGCACCGCCCTCCTGATGGCGGCGATCATGCTGGCCGGCCTCGTGGCGCTGCGCTTCCTGCCGCTCGCCGCGCTGCCCGAGGTCGACTACCCGACGATCCAGGTCCAGACCTTCTACCCGGGCGCGAGCCCCGAAGTGATGACGTCGTCGGTCACCGCGCCGCTCGAACGCCAGTTCGGGCAGATGCCGTCGCTGAACCAGATGTCGTCGCAAAGCTCGGCCGGCGCGTCGGTGATCACGCTGCAGTTCTCGCTCGACCTGCCGCTCGACATCGCCGAACAGGAAGTGCAGGCCGCGATCAACGCGGCCGGCAACCTGCTGCCGTCCGACCTCCCCGCCCCGCCGATCTACGCGAAGGTGAACCCGGCCGATGCGCCGGTGCTCACGCTCGCCGTCAAGTCGAAGACGCTGCCGCTCACGCAGGTGCAGGACCTCGCCGACACGCGCCTCGCGATGAAGATCTCGCAGATCGCCGGCGTCGGCCTCGTGAGCCTGTCGGGCGGCAACCGGCCGGCCGTGCGGATCCAGGCGAACCCGACCGCGCTCGCGCAGTACGGGATGAATCTCGACGACCTGCGCACGACGATCTCGAACCTGAACGTCAACACGCCGAAGGGCAACTTCGACGGCCCGACGCGCGCGTACACGATCAACGCGAACGACCAGCTGACGAGCGCCGACCAGTACAACAGCGCGGTCGTCGCGTACAAGAACGGCCGCCCGGTGATGCTGACCGACGTCGCGACGGTCGTCGCCGGCTCGGAAAACACCAAGCTCGGCGCATGGGTGAATGCGGACCCGGCGATCATCCTGAACGTGCAGCGCCAGCCGGGCGCGAACGTGATCGCGACCGTCGACGCGATCAAGGCGCAGTTGCCGAAGCTGCAGGAGACGCTGCCGGCCGCGCTCGACGTCGAGATCGTCACCGACCGCACGACGATGATCCGCGCGGCCGTGCGCGACGTGCAGTTCGAGCTGCTGCTCGCGGTCGCGCTCGTCGTGCTGGTGATGTACCTGTTCCTCGCGAACGTCTACGCGACGATCATCCCGAGCCTGTCGGTGCCGCTGTCGCTGATCGGCACGCTCGCGGTGATGTACATGGCCGGCTTCTCGCTGAACAACCTGTCGCTGATGGCGCTCACGATCGCGACCGGCTTCGTCGTCGACGACGCGATCGTGATGATCGAGAACATCGCGCGCTACGTCGAGGAAGGCGAATCGGGGCTCGAGGCCGCGCTGAAGGGCTCGCGGCAGATCGGCTTCACGATCATCTCGCTGACGGTCTCGCTGATCGCGGTGCTGATCCCGCTGCTGTTCATGGGCGACGTGGTCGGGCGCCTCTTCCACGAATTCGCGATCACGCTCGCGGTGACGATCGTGATCTCGGCGATCGTGTCGCTCACGCTCGTGCCGATGATGTGCGCGAAGCTGCTGCGCCATTCGCCGCCGCCCGAGAGCCATCGCTTCGAGGCACGCGTGCACCGCGCGATCGACTGGGTGATCGCGCGCTACGCGGTCGCGCTCGAATGGGTGCTGAACCGCCAGCGCTCGACGCTCGTCGTCGCGCTGCTGACGCTCGGGCTGACCGCGCTGCTCTATGTGTTCGTGCCGAAGGGCTTCTTCCCCGCGCAGGACACCGGCGTGATCCAGGCGATCACGCAGGCGCCGCAGTCGATCTCGTACGGCGCGATGGCCGAACGCCAGCAGGCGCTCGCGGCCGAGATCCTGAAGGACCCGAACGTCGCCAGCCTCACGTCGTTCATCGGCGTCGACGGCAGCAACATCACGCTGAACAGCGGCCGGATGCTGATCAACCTGAAGGCGCGCGACGAACGCGGCGAAACGGCCGCGCAGATCATCCGCGGCCTGCAGCAGCGCGTCGCGAACGTCACCGGCATTTCGCTGTTCATGCAGCCGGTGCAGGACCTGACGATCGACTCGACGGTCAGCCCGACGCAATACCAGTTCATGCTGACGAGCCCGAATTCGGAAGAATTCGCGACCTGGGTGCCGAAACTCGTCGCGCGGCTGCAGCAGGAGCCGTCGCTCGCCGACGTCGCGACCGACCTGCAGAGCAACGGCCAGTCGGTGTACATCGAGATCGACCGCGCGAGCGCCGCGCGCTTCGGCATCACGCCGGCGACCGTCGACAACGCGCTGTACGACGCGTTCGGCCAGCGCATCGTGTCGACGATCTTCACGCAGTCGAACCAGTACCGCGTGATTCTCGAGTCGGAGCCGAAAGAGCAGCACTACGCGCAATCGCTGAACGACATCTACCTGCCGTCGGCCGGCGGCGGCCAGGTGCCGCTGTCGTCGATCGCGTCGTTTCACGAGCGGCCATCGCCGCTGCTGGTCGCGCACCTGTCGCAGTTCCCGTCGACGACGATCTCGTTCAACCTCGCGCCGGGCGCATCGCTCGGCGAAGCGGTCAAGGCGATCGAGGCCGCCGAGAAGGACATCGGCCTGCCCGGCTCGTTCCAGACGCGCTTCCAGGGCGCGGCGCTCGCGTTCCAGGCGTCGCTGTCGAACCAGCTGTTCCTGATCCTCGCGGCGGTCGTCACGATGTACATCGTGCTCGGCGTGCTGTACGAGAGCTACATCCACCCGATCACGATCCTGTCGACGCTGCCGTCGGCCGGCGTCGGCGCGCTGCTCGCGCTGATGATCACCGGGCACGACCTCGACATCATCGGGATCATCGGCATCGTGCTGCTGATCGGCATCGTCAAGAAGAACGCGATCATGATGATCGACTTCGCGCTCGAGGCCGAACGCGTCGAAGGCAAGCCGCCGCGCGAGGCGATCTACCAGGCGTGCCTGCTGCGCTTCCGGCCGATCCTGATGACGACGCTCGCCGCGCTGCTCGGCGCGGTGCCGCTGATCGTCGGCTCCGGCGCGGGCTCCGAGCTGCGCCAGCCGCTCGGGATCGCGATCGCCGGCGGCCTGATCGTGTCGCAGGTGCTGACGCTGTTCACGACGCCCGTGATCTACCTCGGCTTCGACTCGCTCGCGCGCCGCATGCGCGGCTGGTTCGAGCGGCACGGCCCCGACGCCGGCACGCGCACGGACGTGTAAGCGATGAACCTGTCGCGTCCCTTCATCACCCGCCCCGTCGCGACGACGCTGCTCGCGCTCGGCGTCGCGCTCGCGGGCCTGTTCGCGTTCATCAAGCTGCCGGTGTCGCCGCTGCCGCAGGTCGACTTCCCGACGATCTCGGTGCAGGCGTCGCTGCCGGGCGCGAGCCCGGAGACGGTCGCGACCAGCGTGACGAGCCCGCTGGAGCGGCACCTCGGCTCGATCGCGGACGTCTCCGAAATGACGTCGACGAGCACGGTCGGCAATGCGCGGATCATCCTGCAGTTCGGCCTGAACCGCGACATCGACGGCGCCGCGCGCGACGTGCAGGCCGCGATCAACGCGGCGCGCGCCGACCTGCCGGCCGCGCTGAAGAGCAATCCGACCTACCGCAAGGTCAACCCGGCCGATTCGCCGATCATGGTCGTGTCGCTGACGTCGGAGACGGCGTCGCCGGCGAAGGTGTACGACGCCGCGTCGACGGTGCTGCAGCAGTCGCTGTCGCAGATCGACGGGATCGGCCAGGTGTCCGTGAGCGGCTCCGCGAACCCGGCCGTGCGCGTCGAGCTCGAACCGCAATCGCTGTTCCACTACGGGATCGGCCTCGAGGACGTGCGCGCGGCGCTGGCCTCCGCGAACGCCAACGCGCCGAAGGGCGCGATCGAGTTCGGCCCGCAGCGCTTCCAGCTCTACACGAACGACCAGGCGTCCCAGGCGTCGCAGTACCGCGATCTCGTGGTCGCCTACCGCAACGGCTCGGCCGTGCGGCTGTCCGACCTGTCCGACGTCGTCGATTCGGTCGAGGACCTGCGCAACCTCGGTTTGTCGAACGGCAAGCGCGCGGTGCTCGTGATCCTCTACCGCTCGCCCGGCGCGAACATCATCGAGACGATCGACCGCGTGCGCGCGGCGCTGCCGCAGCTCACCGCGTCGCTGCCCGCCGACATCACGGTCACGCCGGTGCTCGACCGCTCGACCACCATCCGCGCGTCGCTGAGGGACACCGAGCACACGCTGCTGATCGCGATCAGCCTCGTCGTGATGGTCGTGTTCCTGTTCCTGCGCAACTGGCGCGCGACGCTGATCCCGAGCGTCGCCGTGCCGATCTCGATCGTCGGCACGTTCGGCGCGATGTACCTGCTCGGCTTCTCGATCGACAACCTGTCGCTGATGGCGCTGATCGTCGCGACCGGCTTCGTCGTCGACGATGCGATCGTCGTGCTCGAGAACATCTCGCGGCACATCGAGAACGGCAAGTCGCGGATGCAGGCCGCGTTCGACGGCGCGCGCGAAGTCGGCTTCACGGTGCTGTCGATGAGCATCTCGCTCGTCGCGGTGTTCCTGCCGATCCTGCTGATGGGCGGGATCGTCGGGCGCCTGTTCCGCGAGTTCGCGCTGACGCTGTCGCTCGCGATCGCCGTGTCGCTCGCGGTGTCGCTCACGCTCACGCCGATGATGTGCGCGCGCCTGCTGCCCGACCGGCACAACCCGCAACGCGAGGGTCGCTTCGGGCGCTTCCTCGAACGCGGTTTCACGCGCATGCAGCGCGGCTACGAGCGCTCGCTGTCGTGGGCGCTGCGCCGGCCGCTGTTGATCCTGCTGACGCTGTTCGCGACGATCGGGCTGAACGTCTACCTGTACGTCGTCGTGCCGAAGGGCTTCTTCCCGCAGCAGGACACCGGGCTGATGATCGGCGGCATCCAGGCCGACCAGTCGACGTCGTTCCAGGCGATGAAGCTGAAGTTCTCCGAGATGATGCGGATCGTGCAGGGCAACCCGAACGTGAAGAGCGTCGCGGGCTTCACCGGCGGCACGCAGACCAACTCGGGCTTCATGTTCGTCACGCTCAAGGACCGCACCGAGCGCAAGCTGTCGGCCGACCAGGTGATCCAGCAGTTGCGCCCGCGGCTGGCGGACGTCGCGGGCGCGCGCACGTTCCTGCAGGCGGCGCAGGACATCCGCGTCGGCGGCCGGCAGAGCAACGCGCAGTACCAGTTCACGCTGCTCGGCGATTCGAGCGCCGACCTGTACAAGTGGGGGCCGATCCTGACCGAGGCGCTGCAGAAGCGCCCCGAGCTGACCGACGTGAACTCCGATCAGCAACAAGGCGGCCTCGAGGCGATGGTGACGATCGATCGCGCGACGGCCGCGCGGTTCGGCATCAAGCCCGCGCAGATCGACAACACGCTGTACGACGCGTTCGGCCAGCGGCAGGTCTCGACGATCTACAACCCGCTGAACCAGTACCACGTCGTGATGGAAGTCGCGCCGAAATACTGGCAGAGCCCGGAGATGCTGAACCAGGTGTGGATCAGCACGTCGGGCGGCAGCGCGAACGGCTCGCAGACCACCAACGCGGCCGCGGGCACCTTCGTCGCGACCTCGGCCGGCACGTCGAGCGCCGGCACGGCCGCGCAGAGCGCCGCGGCGATCGCATCCGACTCCGCGCGCAACCAGGCGCTCAACGCGATCGCGGCGAGCGGCAAATCGAGCGCGTCGTCGGGCGCGTCGGTGTCGACGTCGAAATCGACGATGATCCCGCTGTCGGCGATCGCGACGTTCGGGCCGAGCACGACGCCGCTATCGGTCAACCACCAGGGGCTGTTCGTCGCGACGACGATCTCGTTCAACCTGCCGCCGGGCGTGTCGCTGTCGCAGGCGACGCAGATCATCTATCAGACGATGGCGGAGGTCGGCGTGCCGCCGACGATCGTCGGCAGCTTCCAGGGCACCGCGCAGGCGTTCCAGCAGTCGATGAACGATCAGCCGATCCTGATCCTCGCCGCGCTGCTGGCCGTCTACATCGTGCTCGGGATCCTGTACGAGAGCTACATCCACCCGATCACGATCCTGTCGACGCTGCCGTCGGCCGGCGTCGGCGCGCTGCTCGCGCTGCTGCTGTTCAAGACCGAGTTCAGCATCATCGCGCTGATCGGCGTGATCCTGCTGATCGGCATCGTGAAGAAGAACGCGATCATGATGGTCGACTTCGCGATCGACCAGACGCGCAACAACGGGAAGTCGTCGTTCGACGCGATCCACGAGGCGTGCCTGCTGCGCTTCCGCCCGATCATGATGACGACGATGGCGGCGCTGCTCGGCGCGCTGCCGCTCGCGTTCGGCAGCGGCGACGGCGCCGAGCTGCGCGCGCCGCTCGGGATCGCGATCGCCGGCGGCCTGATCATGTCGCAGGTGCTGACGCTCTATACGACGCCGGTCGTCTACCTGTACATGGACCGGCTGCGCGTGTGGGCCGAGAAGCGGCGCAATCGCCGCGGCAACAGCGGTGGGCCGGCCGTCGCCGGCGAGTGACGAAAGCGGCCGCCCTCGGGCGGCCGTCTTTTGCGCTTGATTGCAGTGTTTGATTGCAGTGTTTGATTGCCGGGTTTGATTGCGGGGTTTGATTGCGGGGTTTGATTGCCGGGTTTGATTGCCGGGTTTGATTGCCGGGTTTGATTGCCGGGTTTGATTGCAGGACTTGGTGGACGGACTTGTTTGCCGGCCGCGATCGGCTATCGTGTATCCATGCCCACCCCATTCCCGTCCCGGAATCTCGCCATGAACGTCCAGCTCAACCATACGATCGTCTGGTGCCGCGACAAGCATGCGTCGAGCCGCTTCCTCACCGAGTTGCTGGAATTGCCGCCGCCGACGCCGTTCGGCGCGATGCTGGTCGTCGCGCTCGACAACGGCGTGTCGCTCGATTTTTACGAACAGGCGGGGGAGATTCGGTCGCAGCATTACGCGTTCCTGATCGACGAAGCCGGCTTCGATCGTGTGCTCGGGCGCATCCGCGAACGCGGGTTGCCTTACTGGGCCGATCCGGCGAAGCGGCAAGCCGACGACATCTACCGCCACAACGGCGGACGCGGCGTGTACTTCGACGATCCGGACGGCCACTTTCTCGAAGTGATGACGCGACCGTATGCGCTGAACGGTTAGTGGAAGAAGGCCGGCATCGCGCCGGCCACGGGGCGGCGGGCCTCGCAACCGCGCTGCTTCATGCGAACGCGCGGCCTGTGCCTGCGCCCCATCCGGCCCGCACTTCGCGGCGGCGCGACGGATGGCGCTTCAGCAGGCAGGCCCTTACTCGGCAGCCTCGGCCGTCTTGCGCGGCCGCCGCGCGCGCGGCGCCGCCTTGCGGGCCGGCTTCTTCGGCTTGGCCGGGGCCGGCGCGTCAGCGACCGCTGCGATCGGTTCGGCGTGTACGGGAGCATCGTGCGCGGGCTCCCCGACAGCATCGCCGCCGGTTTCACCGCGTGCCGGCGCCGCGCCGGCGGCTCGCCCGTCGTCATGTTCCGCGTCGCGATGCATCGCTTCGGCATGCTTGCCGCCGCCGTGCTTCGCGTCGCCCCGCGGGGCGTCGCCTTCCTGCACCGCCGCCTGCCGGCCGGCGCTCTTGCCGTCGCCGCCCTTCTTCGTACCGGCCTTCTTCGCGGGGGTCTTGCGAGCACGCTTGCGTGCGGTCTTCGCTTCATCGTGCCCGCCCGCCGGTTCGCCGTGCGCGGCTGCGGCTTCGCCGACGGTCACATCGGCTTCGTCAGCTTCGGTGAATTCGACCGCCGTCTCGACCGGCTCGTTCTCCTGCACGAACGGCGTGCCGAACGGCGTGCCGAATGGCTCGCCAACCGGCTCGCCGTGCCGCCCGCGTCCGCGGTGATGGCGCGGCTCGCGCTCGGCCTGCACCGGCTCCGCCGGGCGCCGGCCGTGCTGGGCCGGTGCGTGTTCGGCCGCCACGGCGTGCTCCGCGGCCGACTGGCGGGCCCGCGACACGAACGCGCCCGACTTGTCGTCGCGCCCCACTTCGAGCAGGCCGCGCGCCTGCGCCTCGTCGAGCAGGTTGCCGAACGCACGGAACCCGTAGTACGACTCGTTGAAATCCGGCTTGCGGCGCTTGATCGCGCTCTTGAGCACCGACGCCCAGATCTTGCCGACGTCGTCGCGCTCCGACGCGAGCGCGTCGAACGTCTCGACCGCCAGCGCGATCGCCTCGGCCTTGCGCGCCTCCATGTCGTGCTTGCGCGACGGCTCGTCGGGCCGCTTCGCGCCGCCGTTGCCCGCACGCTGCTGCTGTTCGCGCTTCGCGAGCGCACGCTGCTGCTCGCGCACCAGATCGTCGTAGAAGATGAATTCGTCGCAGTTCGCGACCAGCAGGTCCGACGTCGATTTCTTCACGCCGACGCCGATCACCTTCTTCGCGTTTTCGCGCAGCTTCGACACGAGCGGGGAAAAATCCGAATCGCCGCTGATGATCACGAACGTATCGACGTGCGACTTCGTGTAGCAGAGGTCGAGCGCGTCCACGACGAGCCGGATGTCGGCCGAATTCTTGCCCGACTGGCGCACGTGCGGAATCTCGATCAGCTCGAAGCTCGCCTCGTGCATCGACGCCTTGAAGCCCTTGTAGCGATCCCAGTCGCAATAGGCCTTCTTCACGACGATGCTGCCTTTCAGCAGCAGGCGCTCCAGCACGGGCTTGATGTCGAATTTCTCGTACTTCGCGTCGCGCACGCCGAGCGCGACGTTCTCGAAGTCGCAGAACACGGCCATGCTGACGTTGTCCAAGGGTAATGCCATGTGTACTCCAACCGGTGGGCCGACGCGTTATTCACACGTAGCGGCGAAAAATGCATCGCGCACATGATAGCCGGTCGGCGCGTCATTCCCGCATCCGGGCGAATGAATGCACGCCGGCATCCGTCGTGCCGGTACGCCCGCAGCCGGTCGCCCGCGCCGGTACGCCCGCGCCGGTACGCCCCTTATTACGCCCCCACCGCCGGGCCGATTCGACATTACACTTGAGTTATCGGTCGTCCGTCCCTATCTACACGGATGACGCATCGAGCAAGGAGCGGTTTCATGACGACGAAGGTACTGCTGATTGGCGCGACCGGACGAACGGGCCAGGCCTGCGCGGATCTGCTGCTCAAGCAGCCGGAGTTCGAGGTCACGGCGCTCGTGCGCCGGCACGGCTATGCGCTGGCGGGCGCACGGGTCGTCGAGGCCGATCTGACGAACGATTTCTCGCACGCCTTCCAGGGCATCACGCACGTGATCTACGCGGCCGGCTCCGCCGAATCGGAGGGCGCGGCCGAAGAGGAGCAGATCGACCGCGACGCGGTCGCCCGCGCGGCCGACTACGCGCTCGCGTTCAACGTGCAGAAGCTCGTGGTCGTCAGTTCGTTGTCCGCATACCGGCCGGAGCACGGGCCCGACGCGCTGCGCCACTATTCGCAGATGAAGCGCGAAGGCGACGACCGCGTGATCGCGTCCGGCGTCGATTACGTGATCCTGCGCCCGGGCCCGCTCACGGACGATCCGGGCGTCGGCAAGATCGCGCTGACCGACACGTGGCTCGATCCCGCGCCGCCCGTGTCGCGCCAGGACGTTGCATGGGCCGCGATCGAGGCGATCAAGCTCGGCATCTCGCGCAAGATCGTCGGCTTCGTCGGCGGCGGCGTGCCGATCGAGCAGGCGCTGCGCGCGTAACGGCAACGGGCGGCCGCGCGCAGGCCGGGCGTTCCCGTGCCCGCGGCCCGCACGACGGGCCGTTTTCACGCGCGCGGGCAGCCGCCTACTGCTTCGGATGCGCATCGGCCCACGCCTTCACGGCCGCGAGCGTGTTCTCGACGTGCTTGTCCGGCGACAGGCTCGTGTATTCGTACAGAATCTTCCCTTCCGGCGAAATCACGTACGACACGCGGTTCGCGCGGTCGAGCGCGGGCAGCTTCGCGTCGTATTCGCGGATGATCTTCGCGTCCGGGTCGGCCGCCACCGGGAACTTGCTGCGGCACTCGCTCACCGAGAACTTCGTCAGCGTGTCGATGTTGTCGGCCGACACGCCGATCACCGTCGCGCCGTAAGCCTTGTAACGGTCGACCGCGTCCGCGAACGCATGCGCCTCGATCGTGCAGCCCTTCGTGAACGCCGCCGGATAGAAATACAGCACGACGGGGCCCTGCTTCCGCGCGTCCGCCAGCGAGTACGTGTACGTCTTGCCGCCCAGCGACGCCTGCGTCGTGAAATCGGGCGCCGCGGCGCCCGGCTTCAGTTCCGCCTGCGCCAGCAGCGCATGGCCGGCCACCAGCGCCGCCATGGCGCCCAGCAACAGTTTTCGCTTCATCTGCGTCCTCATTTCTTATAAAGTCGGCCTCAATACAGGCCACGCGGGCGTTCGCCTGTCGAACATCCGCGTAGAAGATCCGGCCCCGCGGCAGCGCCGCCTGGGGCCGGCCCGTTAAAGATTTCTGACAGTCTGCCGTTATTCCTTCCGGACAACCGGTTCCAGCCCTTCACGTCAGCGAGAAACATGGAAGCCAACAGGAAACAGACGTCACGCAAGGGCTCCTGGCGCAGCGCCTTGCATACGCTGCGCCGCTTCGCTCGGTCGGGCGGCGCGCTGATGCCCGCGCGCGCCGTCGCGCCGCGACGCGACGACTCCGTGCGCAACTGGCTGGAACAGACGGTCGGCACGGTGGATTTCCTCGCCCACGTCGACCGCGAGCTGCGCTTTCTGTACGTGTCCGACGCGAGCCTGCGCTTCATCGGCTACCACCGCGACTACCTGCATACGCTCACGTTACGCGACCTGATCGCCGAACAGGATACCGCGGCGCTCGAAGGGCTGCTCGCTCGCGCCGCGCGCTCCGGCCAGGTCGAGAAGGCGACGATGTGCATCGTCAAGTCGCTCACCTACCCGCTGGACGTCGAGGTCCGCGCGTTCAAGAGCCGCCACCACGGGGTCGACGGCTTCGCGATCGCGGCGTTCGACGTGTCGTCGTGGCGCGCGCTCGAGGCCCGCCTGACGTACGAAATGCACCACGACCCGATGACGGGGCTCGACAACCTGTCCGCGCTCGTGCCGGCGCTGATGCGCGCGCAGCAGACCGCCGACGAGGACGGCACCTGCGCCGCGCTGCTGCTGCTCGACCTCGACGACTACCAGCGGATCAACCGCGCGCTCGGCTACGACGCGGGCGACACGCTGCTGCGCGAAACCGCGCAGCGGCTGAAGGCGCTCGTCACGCCGAACGAGCAGCTCGCGCGCGTCGCGAGCGACAAGTTCGCGGTCGTGCTGGGCGCACCGGACCGCACGCAGGCGAGCCATGCCGCCGACGCGCTCGCGCGCCGGCTGCAGGCCGCCGTGCGCGAGCCGTACGTATTCCAGGGGCAGACCGTGCACCTGTCCGCGAGCATCGGCATCGCGCTCTACCCCGACGAACGTGCCGCGCCGCATCGGGCGCAGCATCACAGCCCGCTGCTGCGCCGCGCCGACCACGCGCTCGCGCAGGCGAAGGCCTCGGGCGGCAACGCGCTCGCGTTCCACGCGCCCGTCGACGATCCGGCCGACGCCGAACGGCTCAAGCTCGAAGCCGACCTGTACGACGGCGTGCGCAACGGCGAGTTTTCGCTCCATTTCCAGCCGATCACCCACAGCCAGTCGGGCGCGGTGGTCGGCGTCGAGGCGCTGATCCGCTGGCGCCATCCGGTGCACGGCCTCGTGCCGCCGGCCACCTTCATCCCGCTCGCCGAATCGATCGGCCTGATCAACTACCTCGGCAACTGGGTGCTCAAGGCCGCGTGCATGCAGCTCGTCGCCTGGGACGGCCAGGGGCTCGCGCTGCAATACGTGGCGGTCAACGTGTCGCCGCAGCAGTTCCGCGACCCGCGCTTCACGCAGAGCGTGCGCGAGGCGATCGCGCTGACCGGCATCGACCCGCGCCGTATCGTGCTCGAAATCACCGAAAGCCTGCTGATGCACGATCCCGCGCACGCGAAAATGCTGCTCGAGGAACTGACCGATCTCGGCATCCGCTTCGCGATCGACGATTTCGGCACCGGCTATTCGAGCCTTGCCTATCTGCAGCGCTTCCCGCTCGCGAAGCTGAAGATCGACCGCAGTTTCGTCGAGAACCTGCTGACGTCGCGCAACGACCGCGCGATCGTGTCGGCGGTGGTCGGCCTCGCGCAGACACTGGATCTCGAGCTCGTCGCCGAGGGCGTCGAGACCGAGGCGCAGCGCGAGCTGCTGACGGAGATGGGCTGCAATCACATCCAGGGCTGGCTCGTCTGCCAGGCGCTGCCGTCCGAGGAGCTCGCGCGGCGCTTCGCGGCGCAGCAGCTGCACCTGCACGCCGCCGCCTGACGCGCGCGGCGAACCGGACGGATCCGTATGTCAATCACCGAACACCTGCCCCGCACCGCGCTGCTCGACAAGCTGTGGGCGCGGATGAACGAACGGGGCGATTTCCCGCTGCTGTCGGAATCGCTGCGCGCGACGATGGCCGCGATGAAGAACGACGATCTCGACTTCACCGCGCTCGTGCGCGTCGTGCTGTCGGATTTCGCGCTCACGCAGAAAGTGCTGCGGCTCGCGAACTCCGCGATGTACATGGCGTTCGGCGGCAACATCACCACCGTGACCCGCGCGCTGATGGTGCTCGGCATGGATGCCGTCGGCCATCTCGTGGTCGGGCTCAAGCTCGTCGACCATTTCCATCAGAGCACGCCGCGGCGCATCGACGCGAAGCTGGAGCTGAACCGCGCGCTGCTGTCCGGCTGCGTCGCGCGCAAGCTCACCGAGCGCGCCGAACTGCGCGCGGGCGAGGAAGCCGTCGTCTGCACGCTGATGCGCCAGGTCGGCAAGCTTCTGGTGGTCTGCTATCTCGACAGCGAGTGGGACCGCATCCGCCGCCGCGCGGCGGAACTGAACGGCGACGAATCGGCCGCCTGCACCGACGTGCTCGGCGTCGGCTTCGACGAGATCGGTCTCGAGGCAGCCGCGCGCTGGCGGCTGCCCGACGTGATCCGCGCGGGGATGGCCGACGGCGACCACGCGGCGCACGCCGACGCATTCGACGACGAAGACGGCGACGCCCGCCACGCGGGCCCGGCCGCCGACGACGGCCCGGCAGCGCGCATCCGCTGGCTGCGCGCGGTGAGCCGCTGTTCGACCGACGTCGCCGGCGCGCTCGTCATGCCTGCCAGCGCGCAGCGCGACGCGCGCATCGCGGCGCTCGCGCAGCACTACGGCGCCGAGCTCGACATGGAATCCGAGGCGATCGTCGAAATCGCCGAGCGGCTCGCGCGCGAGGAAGCGAGCGACACGGTGATGCGCGAGATCGTCGAGCTACGCGCGAACGCCGATGCGATCGCGCGCGCGCAGGCCGAACCCGAAGCATGCCTCGAAGCCGGTCTTGCCGACCTGCGTGCGCTGCCGTCCGAGCACGTGCTGACGCCGGTGCTCGCGCTCGCGTCGGAAAGCCTGCTGGCCGGCCTCGCGTTCACGCGCACCGTGATGTTCGTGCGTCACGACGACGGCACGTTCGCCGCGCGCCTGGGCTTCGGCCCCGGCGTCGATACGGCGCTCGACCGGCTGCGCTTCGACGAGCGCTTCGAGCCGGACGTGTTCCATCTCGCGATCACGAACTCGGTCGGCATCTTCATCGAGCAGGCGCGGGAGCCGAAGATGGTGAAGCGCCTGCCCGCGTGGTATCTCGACGCGTTCGACGACACGCGCGCATTCGTGCTGCTGCCCGTACGCGTCGGCGCGACGAGCGTCGCGCTGCTGTACGGCGACTGGGCCGGCGCGCAGCCCGCGCGCAAGATCTCGCAGCAGGAGATGGCCGTACTCAACGAGCTCGCACGCGAGCTGGGGCGGTTCTTCGCCGCGCAGCCGGGCTGACGGCCGGCCCGCCGCTGCCGTTTTCGCTGCCGAAAAGCAAACCGGCCGCATCGGCGGCCGGTTTTTTACATCGTGCGCGTACGAAACGCTTACTTGAGCGTGACGGGCACGCTGAAGTACTTCTTCGCGAGGTTGTCGATCGTACCGTCGGCCTTCAGTTCCTTCAGCGCCTGATCGAGCGCGGTCTTCAGCGCCGCGTCGTTCTTGCGCAGGCCGAAGCCGACGCCCGAGCCGAGGATCTCGGCGTCGCTGACCGTGCCGCCCGCGAACCCGAAGCCCTGGCCTTGCGGCTTCGTCAGGAAGCCCTTCGAGCCGGCTTCCGAATCCTGGAAGGTCGCGTCGAGACGGCCCGACTTCAGGTCGGCATAGGCCAGATCCTGCGTCTGGTACGGCACGACTTCAACGCCGGCGGGCGCCCACTTCTTCTTCGCGTACGCTTCCTGGATCGTGCCCTGCAGCACGCCGACGCGCTTGCCCTTCAGCGCTTGCGGGGTCGGCAGCAGGCCGCTGCCCTGCTTCGCGATCAGCTGGTTCGGAATCGTGTAGATCGGATCGGTGAACGCGATCGCGTGCTTGCGCTGGTCGGTGATCGTCATGTCCGAGTTGATCGCGTCGAACTTGCGCGCCTGCAGCGCCGGGATCAGGCCGTCGAAGTCGTTCTCGACCCACACGCACTTCGTCTTCAGCTTCGCGCACACCGCGTTGCCGATGTCGATGTCGAAGCCGGTCAGCTTGCCGTCGGGCGTCTTGTATTCGAACGGGGCGTACGAGGCCTCGACGCCGAACCGGATCTCCTTCAGATCCGCGGCAAACGCGGTGCCTGCCGCCACCGCCGATGCCGCCACCACCGCATGCGCGGCCACTTTACGCCAATCCAACTTCATCAGGTGTTCTCCTCGATACTCGAATGTTCCGAAACGACGGGCGCATCCATCATTGCAGGGTCGGATGAGACCGGCAATGCCGACGCCGCGCCGTGATGCGGCGCAACAGCCGCAAGGCCGCGATTGTACCAATCCGCGCGGCCCGGCATGGCGGAGCGGGCGTCGGCGCGCGATGCTGCGCCGCGTGCCCGGCGGCCGCCACGCGACCCGCCGAACTTGCAAGACGGTGTCGCAAACAAGCAAGCGCGACGCACGCGCCGTCTGCGCGGCGGGCGGGCGTCATCGCAAAAATTGAAGGAGCCCCGGGACGATGCGCACGCCGAGCGCCGCCGCGGCCCGCACGGTCGCGATCGATCAGACGAGTGCGGCCAGCGTCTCGCGCGTCGTGTCGATCACGAGCAGGCCCGCGCGCAGCCCGGGCTTCACGGTCGGGTTCGGAAACACGATCCGTTCCTCGTCGTGCGTCACCGTGTAGCGGTAGTCGCCGTCCCGTGCGAGCACGGTGCCGCGTGCGAATGCGGTGAAGTTCGCGACGTCGGCCGCGACGAACAGCTCGAGCGCGTCGCTCTGCTTCGTGATCTGGTCGATCACGGTGAACACGCGCGGCAGCGGCGGACGGCCGCCCTCGGCCGCGTCTTCACGCCGCTCGCCCGACACGAGCTTGCGCACCGCACGATCGGCCGGCGCGAAACGCGCGAGGTCGTTCTGGCCGAACGGCCGCACCTTGCCGAGCTCCAGCGTGCACGCGAGCGCACCGCACTGCTCGGCCGTGAAATGCGAATACGTGTTGCCCTTCGCGGTGTGCAGCAGCACGGCCGCGATGCGCGCATCGCCGAGCCATTCGACCATCGCGCGCGTGGGCGGCGTGCCCGTGTGCGGCAGCAGCGCGAACTGCTCGAATGCCGACGCACGGATCGCCGTATGCATGTCGATGTGCCAGCGCGCGCTGCCCGCCGGCGCCGCCGCGAAGAAGGCGGATGCCGCCGCTTCGAGCCGCGCGGCGCGCGGCGCTTCGCGGCTCGCGGGCACCTGCGCGTGACGGCCGCCGAACAGGCGGTTCAGGTCGTCGTCGAGATAGCGTTCGCCCGCGCGCATCGCCGGCACGTTGCCGAGCACGACGAGCAGCCGGCACGCGAGCGGCAGCGCGCCCGACGCGAGATCGCGCACGAGCATCGACAGCAGTTCGATCGGCGCGGTCTCGTCGCCGTGCACGCCGGCCGACACGAGCACGCTCGCGCGCGCCGCGGCGTCAGCGGCGGCAGGCTCGAACGCGATCAGCCCGTCGCCGAGCCATTGCCAGCGCACCGCGGCGCCCGCGCAGGCGCCGTGCGTTTCAGCCGGCGCACCGCCCGCCAGCGTGAACGCGAGAAAATCGTCGAGCAGCGCGGCGGCCGGCATCCGTGCCTCAGCGCTGGAAGTCATACAGCGAACCGACGCGCAGGATCTGCGTGAGCTCGTCGAGCGCCGTGCGCGATTCGTCGAGCAGCGCCGGATCGGCGAGGTCTTCCGGTGCGAGGCGATCGCGATAGTGCTTGTCGATCCACGCGTCGAGCGACGCGAACAGCGTGTCGTTGATCCACACGTTCGACGTGACGGCCGCGCGCTCCGCTTCGTTCAGCACGACGCGCAGGCGCAGGCAAGCGGGGCCGCCGCCGTTCTTCATGCTTTCGCGCAGGTCGAACACGAGCACGTCGCGGATCGGGCCGTTGCCGGCCGCGAGATGGTCGAGGTAGGCGGCGACCCGCGCGTTCTCACGGCATTCCTGCGGCACGACGAGCACCTGCGAGCCGTCCGCGCGCGACAGCAACTGGCTGTTGAACAGGTAGGACGTGACGGCATCGTTCACGCTCACGGCCGCATCCGGCACCTCGATCACGTTCAGGCGCGCGCCGCGCGCGTCGAGCGCGGCGGTCAGCGTGTCGTAGATCGCCTGCTTGTTGACGAACGCGCGTTCGTGCGTGAACAGCGTGTCGCGGTTGCCGACCGAGATCACGTCGTTGTGGAACACGCCCGCGTCGATCACGTCCGGATCCTGCTGCGCATAGACCGTCGCTTCCTCCGCGAGCCCGTGGCGATGCGCGACCGCGCGGCTCGCCTCGAACGTCTGGCGCGCCGGGAAACGCTTCGGCTCCGGCCCGCGACGGTATTCCGCGCGGCCGTACACGAAGAATTCGACGCCCGGCTTGCCGTACTCGGCGCAGAAGCGCGTATGGTTCGCCGCGCCTTCGTCGCCGAGCGCCGGCGTGCCCGTCAGCGCTTCATGCACCGCGAAGTGCGCGGGGTCCGCGAACAGCGTCGACAGCGTGCGGCGCGTCGCCTCATGCTCGATCGCGCGATGCAGCTTGCTGCACAGGTTCGCCGGCGTGAAGTGCACGCGGCCGTCGTTCGTGTCGGCCGACGGGCTGACGGTGGCCGCGTTCGCGGTCCACATCGCCGACGCCGAGCTCGCCGCGGCGAGCAGCTCGGGCGCCTGCTTCGCGGCCTTCGCGATCACGTCCGCGTCCTTGCCGGAGAAGCCGAGCTCGCGCAACAGGCGCAGCGACGGCCGCTCCTGCGGCGGCAGCACGCCTTGCGCGAAGCCGAGATCCGAGAGCTGCTTCATCTTGCGCAGCCCCTGCTTCGCGGCCGCCTTCGGGTTCGCGGCCGACTTCTCGTTGTTCAGCGACGCCACGTTGCCGAACGACAGCCCGGCGTAGTTGTGGGTTGGGCCGACGAGTCCGTCGAAATTGGCTTCTTGTGCGTTCATCGTCGCTCCCTCGATCAGAAATGCAGGCCCGGCGACAGGCTCGCGGGCAAGGTCAGTTGCGTGCTTTCCACCGACGCCATCGGGTACGCGCAATAGTCGGCCGCGTAGTACGCGCTCGGGCGATGGTTGCCCGAGCGGCCCGTGCCGCCGAACGGTGCGGCCGACGATGCGCCGTTGGTCGGGCGGTTCCAGTTGACGATGCCGGCGCGGATCGTGCGGCGGAAGTGCTCCCATGCCTTCGCGTCGTCGGCGAGCAGCCCGGCGGACAGGCCGAACGCCGTGTCGTTCGCGCGCTCGATCGCTTCGTCGAACGTCGCGTAGCGGATGATCTGCGCGAGCGGGCCGAAGTGCTCTTCGTCGGGCAGGTTCGCGACGCCCGTCACGTCGACGATCGCCGCATTCACGAAGCCGAGGCGCGGATCGCGCTGCGCCATCGCGATGATCGGCTTCGCGCCCCGCTCGACCAGGTGCGCCTGCGCGTCGACCAGCTTCGCGGCCGCGCGTGCCGAGATCACCGCGCCCATGAACGGCTGCGGATCGGCATCGAACACGTCGGCGGTGATCTTCGACGTGACGTCGGCGAAGCGCGCGAGGAAGCGGTCGCCGAACGCGCCCTGCGGCACGAAGATGCGGCGCGCGCACGTGCAGCGCTGGCCGGCCGACAGGAACGCCGACTGGATCGTGTGATGCACGGCCGCGTCGATGTCCTCGACTTCGCCGATCACGAGCGGGTTGTTGCCGCCCATCTCGAGCGCGAGCACGATTTCCGGACGGCCGCCGAACTGCCTGTGCAGCAGCGTGCCGGTATCCGAGCTGCCGGTGAAGAACAGCCCGTCGATCTGCCGATGGTTCGCGAGCGCGATGCCGGTGTCCTTCTCGCCCTGCACGAGGTTCAGCACGCCGGCCGGCAGCCCGGCTTCGCGCCACACCTCGACCGTCGCGCGCGCGACGCCCGGTGCGAGTTCGGACGGCTTGAACACGACCGTGTTGCCGGCGATCAGCGCCGGCACGATATGACCGTTCGGCAAGTGGCCGGGGAAGTTGTACGGGCCGAACACGGCCACGACGCCGTGCGGGCGATGACGCAGCACCGCGACGCCGTCGGCCATGTCCTGGCGCTTCTCGCCGGTGCGTTCCTGGTAGGCCTGGATCGAGATGGCGACCTTCGCGGCCATCGACGCGACTTCGGTGCGCGCTTCCCACAGCGGCTTGCCGGTTTCGCGGCCGATCGCGGTCGCGATCGCTTCCTTGCGCTCGGTGAGCAGCGCGGCGAAACGCTTGACGATGTCGCAGCGCGCGTCGAAGTCGAGCGCCGACCAGCCGGCGAACGCGCGGCGCGCGCTCGCGACCGCACGGTCGACGTCGGCCGCCGACGCGCTTTCGCCCTGCCATGCGATCGCGTCGGTGCCCGGGTTGCGCGAAGCGAAGACGGGGCCCGAGCCTGCGACCCAGGCGCCGTCGATGAAGAGTTCCGTCATGATTCGTTTATCCCTGTTTGACTTTGAGCGGCAGCACGCGAACCGGATCGCCGGCCTTCACGTCGAGCGCGGCGGCATCGTCGGCCGATAGCACGAACGCGCCGTTCGCGACCACGCCCGGCGCGACGCCCACGCGGAAATCGTCGAGCGACGTGTTCGACACGAGCGACTTCGGTACGTTGTCGGTTGCGTCCGGCGCGCCGATCGCGACCGGCACGACGACGCTCTCGCGCACCGTGCGCAGGTCGTTCACATGGCATTCGAGCACCGGGCCCGCGTCGAAGATATCGACGTGATTCTGGTAACGCAGCCCTTCGGCCTCGAGCATCTTGCGGGCCGGCAGCGTGTCGCGGTGCGTGAGGCCGACCGCGTCCTGCGCGTCTTGCGGCAGCAGGTCGACGTACACCGGGTAGCGCGGCATCAGTTCCGCGAGGAACGACTTGCGGCCGTGCGAGCTGAGGTAATCGGCCGCGTTGAAATCGATCTGGTAGAAGTGCGAACCGACCGCACGCCAGAACGGCGACGTGCCGTCCTCGTCGAAGTGGCCGCGCAGTTCCGCGCAGATGCGCTCCGGAAAGCGGTCGCGGAACTGCGCGATGAACATGAAGCGCGAGCGCGACAGCAGGCCGCCGACGCCGCCCGTGCGGTAGCGCGGGCTCAGGAACAGCGAGCACACTTCCGCGTAGCCCGTCAGATCGTGCGAGATGTTCAGCGCGGACATCCGCGTCCACACGCCGAGCTCCTGGCTCGCGTGCACGACCGTGCTCACGCGGTAGTTGTAGAACGGCTGCTCGAGGCCGACCTGCGTCTCGATCCCGCACACGCCCGCGATGTCGCCCGTCTTCGAATCTTCCATCACGAAGAAGTAGCCGGCTTCGCCCGGCGCCGCCTTGCCCTCCAGCGTGCGGCGCGAGCGTTCGATGCGCGCGGCGAGCGCGTCGCGGTCGGGCTTGAACGTGGTCAGGCCCGGCCCGGTTTCCTGCGCGAGCGACACGAGCGCGTCGACGTCGCCCGTTTGTACGACACGAACGACGATCATGCTGCGTCTCCCTTCGATTCTTCATCGTCGCGGCGATGCAGCGGCACGCAGCGCACGACATCGCCTTCCTTCACGTCGAGCGCCGCGCGCACGTCGCCGGCCAGCGGCGCCTCGGCGCCCCGCGCGTCGGCGGTCTCGCCCGGCAGGTCGGCCAGCACGCAGCGGAACGATTCGCCACTGCCCGTCGACACCAGGTACGCGACGTCGCCCTGCTGATGCGCGGCCTCGCGCACGACGCGCTCCGCGCCGTGCTTCACGCACGCGGTGCGATCGACCTGCGCGGTCAATACCGGGCCCGCGTCGAAGATGTCGACGAAGCGGTCGGGCTCGAAGCCTTCCTCCAGATGGATGTCGTATGCGAGCAGCGCCGTTTCGTTCGGCTCGCCGAGCACGCGCTGCGCGGCTTCCGGCAGCAGCGGTACGTAGAGCGGATAGGCCGGCATCACTTCGGCGATGAACGTGCGGCTGCGGCCGCCCGATGCGATGTCGACGTCGGTGAAATCGCGGCCGAAGAACTTGCGGCCCACCGCTTCCCAGAACGGCGATGCGCCGTTGCCGTCGCTCACGCCGAGCAGCAGCGTGAATACTTCGGGCGTGAAGCGGCGGCGGTTCGCGGCGATGTACATCATCCGGGCGCGCGAGATCAGGTGCGCGGCCGCGTCGCCGCGCAGCGACGGATCGACGTAGAAGCCCGCGAGCCGGCTCTTGCCGGTCAGCTCGTGCGACATCGTGAGCGCATGGATCTTGCGGTTCACGTGCAGCTCGCGCGACGCGTGGATCAGCGCGTCGTTGCGGAACGCGTAGAACGGTTCCGAGTAGCCGGCCGCGGCCACGATGCTCGCCGTGCCGAGCAGCTTGCCGGTCGACGAATCCTCGAGTACGAAGAGGTAGAACTCCTCGCCGGCGAAGTCGACGTCCGCGCGAAACGAATCTTCCGAGAGCGCCACACGCGCTTCGAGCGCCGCGCGGTCGTGCGGCAGCGAGTGCAGGACCGGCTGCGCGGTGCGCGCCATGTGCGCGAGCGCATCGAGATCCGTGAGTTTGCCGGGGCGAACAAATAGCATCGTCGTTCCTGTCTGCGATGGGGGCGCCGATCAGCGCGCGGTGGCTTCCTGGGCCGCGACCACCTGCTCGACTGCCTTCTCGAAGCGCTTCACGCCTTCGTCGAGCAGGTCGAACGGGATCACGAGCGACGGTACGAAGCGCAGCACGTTCGGGCCGGCGATGAGCATGATCAGGCCTTGCTCGGCGGCGGCGGTGACGAAGTCCTTCGCGCGGCCGTCGAATGCGGCGGTGAGTTCGGCGCCGACCAGGAGGCCCTTGCCGCGGATGTCCTTGAAGATGCCGAAGCGCGCGTTGATGCGTTCGAGCGCGCCCTTCAGGCGCACGCTGCGTTCGCGCACGCCTTCGAGCAGGGCCGGGTCGCCGATCAGTTCGACGACCTTGTCGGCGATCGCCGATGCGAGCGGGTTGCCGCCGTACGTCGTGCCGTGCACGCCAACCTTGAAGTGCGCGGCCAGTTCGTTCGTCGTCAGCATCGCGCCGATCGGGAAGCCGTTGCCGAGCGCTTTCGCGGTCGTCAGGATGTCGGGCGTGACGCCCGTGTCCATGTAGGCGTAGAACTGGCCCGTGCGGCCGACGCCCGTTTGCACTTCGTCGAAGATCAGCAGGGCGTCGTTCGCGTCGCACGCTTCGCGCAGTGCCTTGAGGAACGCCGGATCGGCGGGAATCACGCCGCCTTCGCCCTGCACCGGCTCGACGATCACCGCGCAGGTTTTCGGGCCGATCGCGGCCTTCGCGGCTTCGATGTCGTTGAACGGCAGGTGCTTGATGCCTTCCGGCACGGGGCCGAAGCCTTCCGAGTATTTCGGCTGGCCGCCGACGCTGACGGTGAAGAACGTGCGGCCGTGGAACGACTGCACGAACGACACGATTTCGACTTTATCGGCGCCGTGGCGGTCGAAGGCGACGCGGCGCGCGAGCTTCAGTGCGGCTTCGTTCGCTTCCGCGCCCGAGTTCGCGAAGAATGCGCGGTCGGCGAAGGTCAGCGATTCGAGGCGCTTCGCGAGGCGCAGGACCGGTTCGTTCGTGTAGCCGTTGCCGATGTGCCAGAGCTTGCGGCCTTGTTCGTCCAGCACCTTCAACAGTTCCGGGTGGCCGTGGCCGAGTGACGTGACCGCGATGCCGCACGCGAAGTCGATGTATTCGCGGCCGGCCGTGTCCCACACACGCGAGCCCTCTGCACGGTCCGGCACGAACGGCGCGGGAGAGAATACCGGCACCATCACTTCGTCGAATGTCTGGCGGGTCACGGTCGAGGTCGTCATGGTCGTTCCTTTCGGTTTCGTAAGAGGGTTCAACAGGATCAAGTTTAGGTAAGGGTGACGCAAGCGTCTTGCGGAATTGCGACGGGTTCTATCGGAAGGTTTGGGTTTTGCCCTTCCGGGCAGGTCGGTTGGTAGCTGTGGGTCGGTATTTTGCGGCTTTTTCTCGCTGTCTCGGGGGCGCTTCCGGGGTCGTGAAATTCCTGTGATCGTGTCGGTCTATTAGCGTCGCCCCTCCGCGGGGCAGCGGTCACTTTTCTTTGTCTTGCCAAAGAAAAGTAACCAAAAGAAAGGCGCCCGAAAACGCATGACTTACCGGTGCCATGGCGCCCCAGAGTGGTCCGCACAAAAGTGTCCGCGCCAGTCAGGACCCCAGAGTGGTTCGAGCAATGGTTCTGACACCACTCGCTACCCCACAGAGTGGTATACCGTCCGCTAGCTCCATCCTCGCTGCGCTCGGCTGCAAGGTACTTCAGGGCGGGCGGTTGCGTTCGTGCTTCCTCCATCGGGCGTCGACGGCCAGGCACTTTTTCTGCTCTTCGCATTTGCGTATCCGAATCGTTTGACCATCGGTGTCTTCGCGAGACGATGTATTTGCGCCCCCATTTTTCTCGCGAGCAGAACGGCGAATTCCCGTTTATCGAAAGCACGTTGGGGGTCGATGTCGGAATTGGTTGGGATGGACCTGTCGGCCGAGCGAAGCGAGGACGGAGCTAGCGGACGGTATACCAGTCCGTGGGGTAGCCAGTGGTGTCAGAACCATTGCTCGAACCACTCCGGGTTCGTGACTGGCGCGGACACTTTTGTGCGATCCACTCTGAGTGCCATGGCACCGGGAGGTCATGCGTTTTCGGGCGCCTTTCTTTTGGTTACTTTTCTTTGGCAAGACAAAGAAAAGTGACCGCTGCCGAGCCTATCCGAACCTTTGTGTGTGAGGCATAAACTGATGGCCAAGGAGCCACGTTATGCCACGCAAACGTAAGGAAGAAGCGACCGTAGAACCGGGCAAGGGCTTGAACCTGGACCCGGAACTG
>NZ_JAIZQG010000025.1:0-91703 GCF_020419965.1 Burkholderia sp. AU39826 | reverse complement strand
ACTGTGATCAGATCGGTACGCCGCAGTTGCTGACCGATGGCGACGGTGACGTCGTATGGGAGGCATCGTATAAGGCGTGGGGCGAAGCGCGGGAGGTGATTGCGCGGGCGTCGAAGGCGGCGGGGATCGCGCCTAAGAATCCGTTGCGGTTTCAGGGGCAGCAGGTCGATGACGAAACAGGGCTGCATTACAACCGGTATCGGTACTACGATTCCGGAAGTGGGCGCTTCGTTGGCAAAGATCCGATTGGGCTCGCTGGCGGGATCAACGCGTATCAATATGCTGACAACCCAACAGGGTGGATCGACCCGCTCGGCCTTGCTCGCTGTCCTTGCGATCCGTGTGGTAAGTCTCGTCGGTCAAGTCTGAGAGATATTCGTCGGCAGCTCGGCATCCCCTTGTCTCAGCAGCCCATCAGCCAGAAAATGGTCCCGTTGACGGATTCCAGCGGAAATTGGCTTCTTGGCGACAACAACAAGCCCGTCATGACGCGGGAATTGACCTATCAGGTCGGTGGTAAAAACGTGGTCATCCAAGACCATTCCGCAGGCCACGTATTCGGAGAAGGGGGGATCGGCGATCAACCGTCACACCACAACGTACGCCCCGAAGAAAACACCCGCACAGGAAAGATTCAGGGAATGGATGATCACTATTACTTCGACTGCCGGAACAAGAAATGAACCCGATACAGCGGATCATGAATCCACAAGCCCTTACGGCGCTTTATGGGAGCGAAGCACCACTTGATGGTGCCGAGATCCTTGAGGTTCAACTCAAGCGGGACGAACCTCGACTGTCGGTGAGAATCATGACCACTCAGAAGCCTGTTTCGCAGCCGAACCGATGGCCGAAAGACTATGACGTCGTCTATCTGAGCTTGTCATTTATCGGTGTTTCCGGCCTCTCCATCGGAGGGTGGGGGTACGATAACATTGTTGCGTCGTTTGTATCGACCGTCGCCGATAATGTTGCTGCGATAACGATTAATTGCAAGGAAGGCGCGTCGATTGCGTTGAAGTACGACTGGGTTCGCGTAGAGGGAATCACGTACGGCAATCTAGGTAGCGCCTAACTTTTCCAGTCCGCGCATAACTCGATGCGCTGAATCGACCCACTTGGGCTGGCTCGTTGCTCTTGCGAGCGCTGCTCAAAATGGGACGTTGGTCAGTACGACGAGCTCAAGAGGCGTTCAGCTTCAGGTGCCAATCGCGCAAGCGTACATTTACGACGCCGTTCCTGAGGACCAGCGTTCTCCATTTACTTATGGCTATTGTGGGGAATCCGATGCGCTCAGTCACATTGCCGCGAGCAATAATGTCAAATCGGTCGATGAGTTGAGGGGTATTACTCAAGGCGCAACATCAACAACTATCAGAATTGGCGGAAAGCATTTGAAATTCTGTCCCTCTTGTGCTCAAGTGATGCGGAAATTGGGAGTGTGTGACGGAGTGAAGGAATGATTGATCATCGGGAAGTGAGCGAAGTCGAATCGCTTGAGGCAAAGCTGCTCGAAAAGAATGCTTCATTCAGCGAAATCACGAATCATTATGCAAAATTTCTGCTTGATCTTGTTCAAGGAGAGGTGCTGGGAAATTTAATTCGTGATCGAGGGAAGCGGATTGCTGCGGTGTATTTAAAAATGGTTCCAACCATTGATGATATAAAGTCGCCGCGGTTAACAAGAAGGCAGGTGCTTGCGAGGCTATGGCACCTGGAAAAGGTGGTGCGGAAATCAAATGCCACATTTTCTGCCCTGGTTCGATGTGTAATTTGCTGCTTTGGAAGTGAGGAGCAATGGTTGCAAGATGATATCGGCGATGAGACACCGCTCTATGTCTATTTGCTCTTTTTGAAAAAAGTTGAGCCGGGGTTGGCAAAATATTTTATTGAATATTTTGACCGAGTGGGAGGGCATCTGATGGCATGCGAGTGTGACACTTGAGCGGGTGTGCCGATTTGCGACCAGATCGATACACCGCGATGACTGACGAACGATTACGATGATGTGGTGTGAGATACGTCGTACAAAGTTTGGGTGAAGCGCGAACGGTGATTTCGCAGGCGTCGAAGGCGGCCGGGCTTGTGCCGAAGAATGTGTTCGGTTTCAGGGCAACAAGTCGACGAGAAGACGTTACGAATGGGAAACGTCAATGAGACGAAACATGGGCACGATACTGTGTAAATCGCATGGCGCGACCGATCTGATACACGTTTCAAGCGATATCGCGGCCGACATGAGAACGGATGCGGGGCGCCTGGAAATGCTCCGTTATGACATCGACTGGCTGGGAGACGGACGCCCCGACATTTCGTACTTCGTCTCGACGGAGGTGGCGAAACAGTTCAGTCTGCCAGAGCCTGGTGATGCGTCATTTGGGCCGGATTTCGAGGAGCGGCATGCGGCTGTCTTCGGCAAGCTTGCCGCTGTTTGCGCCAAGTGTTTTGGCGAGTATCAGAGCAGAATTGCCTGACCGGTTTGGGAAATAGGTATTGCGATATCGTGAATCTCTGGCAGCCGATATAGCCGGCATGGGCTCGTCAGAAGGTTGACCCGACGGTATTTTTCGATCCACATGCAGCGCGCACCCCCACCCGCCTGCAACGGAAACCTGCCGATCGCGCTCGCTTGAAATTGGCATAATCACGGCCTGCCGTGAGGTTCTCGCGGCCGATGCAACGCAATCATCCGGATACCACCGCAATACCCATGTCGATCGACTCCCCGACCGAAGTGTCGCTACAACATATTCTCGAACGCTCCGGCGATTTCTCCGGGTGGCTTTACCTGCCGCCGATGCCGTGGGCGCTCGATACCGAGGGGGCGTTTTTCGAAGACGTCGATGACGCGGCAGCCGACGTTGCGCCTGCCATGGCGGCCCAGCCCGGCTGGAAAGTCACGCTGGACAGCGCGACGATCGAGGACATCGTGATCAACGCACACGATCAGGTCGACGAGCCGAGCGTCGCGCAATTGCTCGACGCGTTTGTCTTCTACGTCGAGAACGACGCATTTATCCTGTTTTGACGCCACGCATAGCGAATGCGAACGACGACAGCGATCGAGGAAACAACCATCGGCAACCGTTCACACGTGACGGAAGCGCCGTGCGACGACCCTGCGCAAGCGATCGCGGCCGTCGAACGACTGAACGGCCGCGATCGCTCGACCGTCGCCTTCGACGCGAGCGATGCAACGGTGATGACGATTGGCGGCGGCCACGACGGCCGATACGTCGTCTTCATCGCATCGGAGATCGATGCCGCATTACTGAACCTGACGACGCCCGGAGTGTCGGCGGACGAAACGGTCGAACTCGTGGCGGGCGGCCAGCGAGGCCGCTATCCGGCGCGACAGTGCGTCGACCTCGCGACGGCGACGCAGGCGGCAGCCTATTTTGTATCGACTGGCGGCGCCGATCCGCGGTTATGCTGGCAAGCCGGCTGACCCTCCGCGCGAGGGGAAGGACATGAACATGGCGGACGATTTGGCAGCGCTGCGCGCACAACAGGACGCCGTTTGCGCACGCTACGGCCTGCATGCCGTCGAACCTGAAGACATGGTTGCCGTCGCGATGTCGACGCTCGGGCGCATGCCCGTCTACGGCACGCGCGTCGCACTGTCCGAAGGCGACAACGTCGGATGGTTCTTTCATTGCGGCGAATATTCCGACGCCGCCGACTTCTATCAGCCGTTGCATGCGGCGCACCTGTCGACCTATCTGCCATCGGTTCTGCCATATCTATGGTTGCCGGCCGGCGCACGCTTCATCATCGACGATGCCGGCTATGAAGACGTCTGGATGGAGTGAGGCACCGACACGCCGCCGATCTTTTTCAGTTGTTTGGACAAAGCGGGCAGAAGCGAAAAAGGACCGCAAGCGGTCCTTTCACCATGAAGCGGCATCCGAAAAACGCGCGCCTGTTACGGCAACGAAATCGTCAAATTAGCCGACTCCGGCCCAACCTTGATGACTTGCGAATAAGGCGCCAACGCCTGCAGCGTCTTGTCCTTGAGATAAGTATTGAGCCCGAGATACCCGAGCAGCGCCACCAGCGCAAACACGGCCCCGATCGCCCAGACCGGCACCTCGCGCTTGAGTCGATGCGCGATCTGGTCGGGCAGCGGCCAATGCGGCGCGAACGGCGCGCGTTTGCCCTTCATGTGCGCGATCTCGTCGCCGAGCCGCGCGGTGAGATAAGCCAGCTTCTCCGGCCCTTCGAGCAGATACTTGCCCTGGAACCCGAGCAGCAGGCACATATGGAACACCTCGAGCGACTGCAGCCGCGCCGCGCCCTGCGCGCGACATTCCTCGAGATACTGGAAGAATTTCTCGCCGGCGAGCTGTTCGCCGAACAGCACGAGCTGCAGCGGCCGGCGCTCCCAATCCGCGCGGATCTTGAACTGCGACGACAGCACCATTTCGTCGATCGCCGCGCAGAACGCGAACTTCGCGCCGTACACGTCCTCGGCGGCGATGTTCAGCTTCTTCGCGCCGCGCTCGAAATCGGACAGGAATTCCTGGATCCGCGTGCTGAACTCGCTGGCGCTGTCCGGCTCCCGCCCGTTCTTGAGCAGGAACAGCATGAAGAACCCGTCGTACAGCAAATCGAGCAGCGAGCGGGCCTGGAACGCGGAATCCGTCGACGCCGGGCTGTGCAGGGGCGGCGGCACGTTGTCGCCGAACAGGGAAGGCGCGTAGCTCATGATGTGACCGCGATCAGTTCGAATTTCAGGTCATTGATGCCAGTCGGCGCGTAGATCATCGCGGACTGGGCCTGCAGCATGCGCTCGTACAGCGGGCTGCGCGAATCGAGCGCGAAGTAGCACGCGCCGGGGCGCACCGGAATCGCGGGCGGCACCTGCGGCGTGTATGACAGCCGCACGCCGGGCATCGCCGACAGCACGAGCTTGTCGACGTCGTCGGGCGCGCCGACCTTGAAGCGGGCCGGCACCGCATCGACGAGCTCGACGCTCGGCATGTCCGCGGACACCGCCAGATAGAACTCGGTCTTGTCGTCGATCTTGCCGGAATCGAGGCGGCCGAGGTGGAACGACGGGCGCACCTCGTCGAGCGTGATCGCGAAATAGCGCGTCGAGATCACGGTGTCGAGCAGTTCGCGCAGCATCAGGTCGAGACGCGCGAAGCTCGGGCCCGGATCGTCGTGGCGGTACACGGGCAGGTCGGCGAGCGTGTAGCCCTTCGAGAACGTCATCAGCTGGCCCGCGAGGCGCAGCAGTTCCTGGAACAGCCGCTCCGGATGCAGCGCCGCGTGCTGGTGCAGGTGCGCGAGCGTCGCGAACGCGGCATTCGCGGTGTGCAGCAGCCAGAACGATGCGATGTCGCCCGAGCGGAACTCGATGATGTTCTTCGACGGCTCGCGGTGGAAGCCGTACAGCGCGTTCACCTTCGCCTGCAGCGCGTCGACGAGCTGGCGCAGCCGCTGGTGCAGGATCGGCGACGCCTCGATCGCGAGGCACGGCGGCACGAAGCTGTCGTCGATCTCGAAGCCGGACGTCGCGGTGCGGCGCACGCGCACGAGCGGCACGGACAGCAGCTGGTCGCGCGGCTCGCTGTGCGCGATCAGCTTGACCTGCGTCTTCAGGAACGTGATGTCGGCTTCGGCGGCGTCGGTGAAATTGTCGGCGACGCTCGTCTGCTCGCTGACGAACCGCGTCATGAAGCCGGCGGCCGGATCGTCGCTGTAGTTGGTGCCGTTCTCGCGCAGCGGATGCAGCGCGAGATAGAACACGAATTCGTTGATGCCGTCGGGCAACGTATCCAGCGCGATCGGCGGCGGCAGGTCGTCGGCCTGCGGCGCGGCATACAGCGCGCCGTCCGGAAACACGAGCGCGAGGTCGGCTACCCGCAGCACGTTGCTGCCGAGCGCGTCGCGGTCGATGCGCACGGAGCGCACGCCCCAGTTGTACGGCTGGATCGCCTGGATGGACTCGAACAGGCGCGCCTCGTGGTACGCGTCCTGCCGCTGAAAGTGTTGAGGCCGGAGGAACAGCCCTTCCCCCCACAGCACCTTGGCCGAATAACTCATGTCAAATCCGGTTAATGTGGCGTTGCGATGTAATCGATTTGTTCGTGCCCGAATTAAATCGCCAATTGTTAACTCTTGTTAATTGACATTCGTGCGTCATGTTTAACCGCAGGACACCGAAGACAGCATATTCAGCGGCTGCGAAGGCGCACCCTGTTGCGGTGCGATGACCGTGCCGCCGGTGACCGTCATCGCGCAGTTATGCAGGCCGATGATTATGCCGGATTTCTCCGACTTCGCCGGATCGAACGTCAGTTTCCATCGTTGCAGCGCGGGATCGCGGAACAGCGCGACGATACCGAATGCCTGCGCTTCGCGCGACACCTTCTCGGTCGCCGTATAGCGCTGGCCCGGAATCAGCGTGATTTCGCGCACGTTCAGCAGGTCGGCGCCGAGTGCGGCTTTTTCCTTGGTCGGATCGGTAAATGCGTCGAACGGCGCTTGCTGGAACGAAGTCGGGTCCTTCAGCGCATAGAGCCGGACGACGAGCGCGAGCGGCTTGTTGTCGGTCGCGGCGTTCAGGTTCGGCGCGGCGGCCAGCGTCAGCCCGATGTTGCGCGGCGGCTTCTGCGCATCGGGCACCTCGGGCTTGCCGATGCCGGCCGCGGACATCACGGCGCTCGCGGCCGAGCCGAGCAGCGGGGCGGCCGCGCATCCGGCCAGAAGGGCGCAGGCGACCAGCGGCAGCGCGTAGCGAATCATGGACGATCTCATCGTGTTTCCGGCGTGCCGCCTTTATCCCTGTCAAAACTGCCGGGTATTACCACGTTCGCTGCGGGTCCCCGACACTGCACCGTTCAACTATTAAGCACGCTCGCGTCAAGGCGAGCGCTCGGAAATTTTTTCCGCCGCCGGGGCGGCGCGTCGTGCGACCAGTAAAACTTGCGCTTCCCGGCCCGACGAAAAACCGCCGCGAGCCCGCCGCGAGCGGCCATTCGAGGGGGTAGCGCCCGGTTTTAAAAGGAATTACTCTTCACACGACGATTGAATTATGAAAAATTGATCGGTACTATACCCGCGCGCTTCTTGCAAAGCAAAAGAACCAGATTCTCAACGATTTAAAACTCACGCGCCGGTGGATATAACGATGAAAGACCGTCTGTTCGCAAAACTGTCTGGGGTAGTGGTGGCTTGCGGCGTGATCGCCGGCTGTGCGAGCCAGCCTCCCGCGCCGCCGACTGCGGAAGTGTTCAACAAGTCGCTGGCCGATGCGGACGCCGTCGCGAAGGCGGGGGACCAGGACAAGGCGCTCGGCCTGTACCAGCAGCTCGCGAAGTCGGATCCGACGCGCGAGGAGCCGTGGTCGCGCATCGCCCAAATCCAGTTCGCGCAAAACCATTACGGCCAGGCGATCGTCGCCGCGCAGGAAGCGCTGCAGCGCGACGCGACCGATCGCCAGGCGAAGAGCGTGCTGGCCGTCGCCGGCCTGCGGATCGCGACGCAGTCGCTCGGTGAGCTGCGTCAGGATGCGTCGCTCGCGGGCGACGCGAAGTCCGACGCGCAGGCGCTCGCGAAGCAGCTGCGCGACACGCTCGGCGAGTCGGCGCTGTTCCCGCCGGAGCAGCGGGCGCAGACGAGGAAGTACAGCGGCCGCCGTACGGTTCATCGTGCGAAGGCCGGGGGCGCACCGGCCGCGGACACGGCCGCGAGCGCCGCCCCGACTCCGACGCCGACGCCGCCCGCGGCGCAAAAGGGCAGCGCGGATCCGTTCGGCGCACTGCGCAACTGAAACCGCAACTGACGCGATAACCACAACTAACCTGGGAGCCGTCGAGATGGCCAAGAAAGAAAGCATTCAGAAAAGCTTGCAGAAAATACGGCCGCCGCGCGTCCAGCTGACCTACGAGGTCGAGAAGGGCGATGCGATCGAGGTGAAGGAACTGCCGTTCGTCGTCGGGGTCGTCGGCGATCTGGCGGGCCAATCCGAAATCGAGCAGCCGAAGCTGCGCGACCGCAAGTTCGTCAATATCGACCGCGACAATTTCGACGACGTGATGAAGGCGATCGAGCCGCGCGCCGCGTTCCAGGTGGAAAACCGCCTGAGCCCGGAAGGCGGCAAGTTCGCGGTCGACCTGAAGTTCCGCTCGCTGTCGGATTTCAGCCCGGACGAAGTCGTCGAACAGGTCGAGCCGCTGCGCCGCCTGCTCGAGGCGCGCTCGAAGCTCGCCGACCTGCGCAACAAGCTCGCCGGCAACGACAAGCTCGAGGATCTGCTGTCCGAGGTGCTGAAGAACACGCAGCAGCTGCAGGAGCTCGCGAAGGGCACCGGCAGCGACAAAGACGGCGAATGACGACGGAGTGTTGAGATGAACCAGCAAACGGCTGCGGCCCAAGCGAGCGGCGCGGAATACGCCGCCGGGACTTCGCTGCTCGACGACATCGTCGAGAAGAGCAAGGTCGCGAAATCCGATTCCGAGCATGCGCGTGCGAAGGACCTGATCGGCGAACTCGTGCACCAGGTGCTCGACGGCACGGTGATCGTGTCGGACAACCTGTCGGCCACGATCGACGCGCGCGTGGCGGAACTCGACCGCCTGATTTCCACGCAGCTTTCCGCCGTGATGCACGCGCCGGAATTCCAGCGCCTCGAAAGCACGTGGCGCGGGCTGGACTATCTGGTCAAGGAAAGCAACACGGGCCAGACGATCAAGATCAAGGCGCTGCACGCACCGAAGCGCGACCTCGTACGCGACTTCAAGGGCGCGAGCGAGTTCGACCAGAGCGCGCTGTTCAAGAAGGTCTACGAAGAGGAATTCGGCACGTTCGGCGGCTCGCCGTTCGGTGCGCTGATCGGCGATTACGAGATCTCGCGCCAGCCGGAAGACATGTACTTCATCGAGCAGATGTCGCACGTCGCGGCGGCCGCGCATGCGCCGTTCATCGCGTCGGCGTCGCCGGAGCTGCTCGGCCTGGAGTCGTTCTCCGATCTCGGCAAGCCGCGCGACCTCGGCAAGGTGTTCGACACGGTCGAGTACGCGAAGTGGAAGTCGTTCCGCGACGCCGAGGATTCGCGCTACGTCGGCCTGACGCTGCCGCGCTTTCTCGGCCGGCTGCCGTTCAATCCGAAGGACGGCCAGACCGCGGAGAATTTCAACTTCGTCGAGGACGTCGACGGCACCGATCACGACAAGTACCTGTGGTGCAACGCGGCATGGGCCTTCGCGGCCCGCCTGACGGCCGCGTTCGACGACTTCGGCTGGTGCGCGGCGATCCGCGGCGTCGAAGGCGGCGGCCTCGTCGAGGATCTGCCGACCCACACGTTCAAGACCGACGACGGTGAAGTCGCGCTGAAGTGCCCGACCGAAATCGCGATCACCGATCGCCGCGAGAAGGAGCTGAGCGACCTCGGCTTCATCCCGCTCGTCCATTGCAAGAACTCAGATTACGCCGCGTTCTTCGCCGCGCAGTCGGTGCAAAAGCCGAAAAAGTACAGCACCGACAGCGCGAATGCGAACGCCGTCCTGTCCGCCCAGCTTCAGTACATCTTCTCGGTATCGCGCGTCGCGCATTACCTGAAGGCGATGATGCGGGACAAGATCGGCAGCTTCGCATCGGCGCAGAACGTGGAGACTTTCCTCAACCGGTGGATTTCGCAGTACGTCCTGCTCGACGACAACGCCTCGCAGGAACAGAAAGCGCAATTTCCGCTGCGCGAGGCATCCATACAAGTGTCGGAGATTCCGGGCAAGCCGGGCTCGTATCGTTCGGTCGCGTTCCTGCGCCCGCACTTTCAGCTCGACGAACTCTCGATTTCTCTGCGACTTGTCGCTGATCTGCCCAAACCGGCAAATTCATAAGCGAGTAAATCGCCCGGGCGGGCCGCCTGGGTAGGACGTTAAAACCACCTCTTTGGGGAGTCGAAGGGCCATGTTACATATGCACTTGCAGTTTGGTAGTCCCGCGGTGAAGGGCGAGTCCGCGGACAAGGACCATCAGGGCTGGATCGAACTGAAATCGTGGGATCACTCGATCGTTCAGCCGCGTTCGGCAACCGCATCGACCGCTGGCGGTCACACGATGACGCGTTGCGAGCACGGCGACATGATCTTCACGAAGGAAATCGATTCGTCGAGCCCGCTGCTGTACCAGCACGCTTCGGGCGGTACCACGTTCGACGAAGTGACGGTCCATTTCTCGCGCGCGGACGGTGAAGGCAAGCGCGTGCAGTATCTGGAAGTCAAGCTCAAGTACGTGATCATCTCGAGCATCGCCCCGAGCGTTCGCGAGGAAGGTCTGCCGATCGAGACGTTCTCGCTGAAGTACGCAGCCGTGCAGTGGAAGCAAACCCAGCAGAAGATCGGCGGCAACCAGGGCGGCAACACGCAGGGCGCCTGGAGCCTGACGAAGAACGACAAGACCTACGCGGTCTAAGGTCGGTTGCGGCAACGGGGCGCTCGCGTCCCGTTGCCGTTTTCGCTGTCAACACCGGCCGATGAAACGATTCGAACCCAGTTTTCTCGACAAGCTGTTCGACGACGAACCGCATCTGCCGGCCTCGGCCGCGATGCGGCAATTGTCGCTGGACGAGCTCAAGACCACGGTCGCCCGCGACGTCGAGGCGATCCTCAACACCCGTATCGCGCACACCGAGAACGAGCTGGCCGCGCTGCCGGAATGCCAGAAATCGGTGCTGACCTACGGGCTGAACGATTTCGCAGGGCTGAGCCTCGCGAGCCACTACGATCGCGCGTTCATCTGCAAGTCGATCCAGCAGGCGATCGCGCGCCACGAGCCGCGCCTGCAGCAGGTGCAGGTGACGTTCGAGCTGAACGAGCAGGCCACCAACGCGCTCTATTTCGCGATCCAGGCGTTGCTCGTGGTGCACCCGGCCGAGGAGCCGGTGAATTTCGACGCGATGCTGCAACCGTCGACGCTGCAGTATTCGGTCACGCGCGCACGCGCGGCACGCATGCAGTAAATCAAGCCGCCGAGCGGGCCGGACCGCCCGGTGGTGAATCAGGTCCGGCAGGAAATATTGAGGTTCGGGGTCGTCGATGGAAGAATTGCTGCCGTATTACGAACGCGAATTATCGTTTTTGCGGCGCTATTCGCGAGATTTCGCCGAACGCTATCCGAAGATCGCCGCACGCCTCGCGCTGTCCGGCGAGCATTGCGAGGATCCGCACGTCGAGCGGATGATCGAGTCGTTCGCGCTGCTCGGCGCGCGCATCAACAAGAAGCTCGACGACGACTACCCGGAATTCACCGAAGCGCTGCTGGAAGTGCTGTATCCGCACTACCTGCGGCCGTTTCCGTCGTGCTCGATCGCGCAGTTCACGCCGGCTTCGCCCGGCCAGCAGACCGAACCGGTCGTGATCGATCGCGGCACCGAGCTGAAGAGCCGCCCGATTCGCGGCGTGCAATGCCGGTTCCGCACCGCCTACGACGTGACGCTTGCGCCGATCCGCATCTCGGAGGCGCGCTATACCCCGGTCGCGCTCGCGCCGAGCGCGACGGTGCTGCCGTCGAATGCGACGGGCGTGATCTCGATCACGTTCGAATCGCTCGCCGCGCAGCTCGATCTCGGCGCGCTGAAGCTGCCGACGCTGCGCGCGCACCTGCACGGCGAGCAGTCGTTCGTCGCCGCGCTGACCGACTGCCTGTTCATCAACGTGCTCGGTGCGTATGTCGAGCCCGAGCGCAACGGCCGCTGGACCGCGCTGCGCAAGCTGCCGATCGCGCAGGCCGGCTTCGCCGAGGATGACGCGCTGATCGACTATCCGGCGAAGTCGCATCCCGCGTACCGCCTGCTCACCGAGTACTTCGCATTCCCCGACAAGTTCGATTTCGTCGATTTCGATCTCGCGGCGATCGCACGCGCGTCGGGCCGCTGCCAGCGCGCGACGCTGCATCTCGTGCTGCAGGACGTGCGCGGCGATTCGCATGTCGCGCGCCTGCTCGAGCTGCTGACGGCGAGCCATTTCCGGCTGTTCTGCACGCCGATCGTCAACCTGTTCCGCCAGCACGGCGAGCCGATCCGCATCACGCACCGCGCGGTGTCGTATCCGGTGATCGCCGAGGCGCGGCGCGCGTTCGCATACGAGGTGTATTCGATCGACTCGGTGAAGCTCGTCCGGCAACAGGCGCACGAGGAATCGGTGATCGAGTTCCGGCCGTTCTATTCGCTGCATCACGGCGAAGCGGCGCGCATCGGCCACTACTGGTTCGCGCGCCGCAACGACTGGGTCGCGCAGAAGAGCCCCGGCTACGAAACCGAGATCTCGATCGTCGACATCGACTTCGAGCCGACGTCGCCGCAGACCGACACGCTGAGCCTCGACCTCACCTGTACGAACCGCGACCTGCCTTCGATGCTCGCGTTCGGCCTAGAAGGCGGCGATCTGTTCCAGGAGGGCGGCGCGCAGACGAGCGGCATCTCGCTGCTGCGCCGGCCGACGCAGAGCGTGCGTTTCGAGCGCGGCCGCGCGGCGCACTGGCGGCTCGTGTCGCATCTCGCGCTCAACCACGTGTCGCTCGTCGCGCACGGCCTCGCGCCGCTGAAGGAAATGCTGACGCTGTACGACCTGCGGCGCACGGCCGTGTCGATGCGCCAGATCGACGGCCTGGCCGGCGTCGAACAGCGCGGCGCGGTGCAGTGGCTGCCCGGCAAGCCGTTCGCGACCTTCGTGCGCGGCATCGAGATCCGGCTGACGATCGACGAGGAGCACTTCGTCGGCGCGAGCCTCGCGTCGTTCGTGCGGGTGCTCGACAGCTTCTTCGGGCTGTACGTCCACCTCAACAGTTTCGTTCAATTGGTCGTCGTGTCGAAGCGCACCGGCGAGGAGATCATCCGATGCAAGCCCCGAACCGGCGAATCGATCCTGGCGTAGTCGACGCGCTGCTCGACGAGCCGCACCGCTTCGAGTTTTTCCAGGCGGTGCGCGTGCTCGAAGGGCTGTTCGCGCGGCAGGCGTCGGATGCGCCCGGCGCGTGGCGGCAGGGCGACGTGGTCGCGCAGCGCATCGAATTCCGCAACACGCTGTCGCTCGGCTTCCCGCCGAGCGAGATCGAAGGCGCGCGCTCGTTCGACGACGGCGGCGCGCCGCTGAACTCGGGCGAGCAGCGCGGCGCCGCGCTGGCCGCCGGCGAGCTCGGCCGCGTCGAGCTGACGCCCGCGTTCTTCGGGCTGCTCGGCGGGCAGGGCGCGCTGCCGCTGCACTACACCGAGCAGATCGTCGCGCGCGAGCATCTGCGGCGCGACCACGCGGCGCGCGCGTTCTTCGACGTGTTCTCGAACCGCGCGACCGCGCTGTTCTACGCGGCGTGGAAGAAATACCGGCTGCCGTTCCATTACGAACTCGACCGCGACGAGCGCTATCTGCCGCTGTTGCTCGCGATCGCGGGCGTGCCGAGCGACGAGGTGCGCGACAGCCTCGCGGCCGGCCCGGGCGGCGTGCTCGACGAGGCCGTGGCCGGCTACGCGCTGGCCGCGCGGCACCGGCCGATGTCGGCCGCCTACCTGCAGCGCACGCTGTCCGACTACTTCCGCGTGCCGGTGAAGATCGACCAGTTCGTCGGCAAGTGGTACGACGTGCCGCCCGATCAGTTGAGCGTGCTCGGCGAAGTCAACGCGGTGCTCGGCGCGACGGCGCTCGTCGGCGAGCGCGTGTGGCAGCGCGACATGCGCGCGCGGATCGTCGTCGGCCCGCTGTCCAAGCGCGACTACGAGGCGTTCCTGCCCGGCGGCGCGCACGCCGTCGCGCTCGAGCGAATGCTGACGCTGCTCGCCGGCGTCACGCTCGAGTACGAGGTGAAGCTCGTGCTGAAACGCACGGAAGTCGGCGCGAGCGTGCTCGGCGCGGGCTCGCGGCTCGGCTGGGACGCGTTCCTCTGCACGCGCGACGCGGCCGAGGACCGGTCCGATGCCCGCTACGAACTGCACGTGATTCACTGATCCCGAACGACAACAAACACGCAAACGAACCTGAGACCGACGCCATGAGCACGCCTCTGAAGACCCTGATCACGAAACTGAACCCGCTGTGCCGGCACGCGACCGAGCGCGCGGCGAGCGCGTGCCTGGCGCGCGGCCACTACGAGGTCGATCTGGAGCACCTGTTCCTCGCGCTGCTCGACGAGGCGACGGGCGACCTGCCGCTCGCGCTGCGCGCGAGCCGCGTCGATCCGCACGCGCTGCACGCCGATCTCGAACGCGAACTCACGCGCCTGAAGACGGGCAACACGCGCACGCCGGTGTTCTCCGTCCATCTGATCGCGCTGTTCGAGCAGGCATGGCTGATCGCGTCGCTCGATTCGCAGCTCGGCCGCATCCGCTCGGGGCACCTGTTGCTCGCGCTGCTGACCGCGCCGGATCTCGCGCAGTTCGCGCAACGGATGTCGTCGCGGTTCGCGGAAATGAACGTGACGGACCTGAAGCACAAGTTCGACGAAATCATGGCCGGCTCGAGCGAAGCCGAGCCGCGCCAGGCGGACGACGACAGCGACGTCGCACCGGCCGCCGACGGCATGGCGCCCGCGGCCGGCCCGTCGAAGACGCCCGCGCTCGACACGTACACGACCAACCTCACGCAGCGCGCGCGCGACGGCAAGATCGATCCGGTGATCGGCCGCGAAGCGGAGATTCGCCAGGCGATCGACATCCTGATGCGCCGCCGCCAGAACAACCCGATCATGACCGGCGAGGCCGGCGTCGGCAAAACGGCGGTCGTCGAAGGGCTCGCGCTGCGCATCGCGGCCGACGACGTGCCGCCGCCGTTGCGCGGCGTCGCGCTGCACGTGCTCGACATGGGGCTGTTGCAGGCCGGCGCGAGCGTGAAGGGCGAGTTCGAGAACCGGCTGAAGAGCGTGATCGACGAGGTGAAGAAGAGCGCGCACCCGATCATCCTGTTCATCGACGAGGCGCACACGATCATCGGCGCGGGCGGCCAGGCCGGCCAGAACGATGCGGCGAACCTGCTGAAGCCCGCGCTCGCGCGCGGCGAGCTGCGCACGATCGCCGCGACGACGTGGAGCGAATACAAGAAGTACTTCGAGAAGGATGCGGCGCTCGCGCGGCGCTTCCAGGTGGTGAAGGTCGAGGAGCCGAGCGAGCCGCTCGCGGCCGCGATGCTGCGTGGGATGTCGGGCCTGATGGAGAAGCATTTCAACGTGCGGATCCTCGACGATGCGATCACCGAGGCCGTGCGCCTGTCGCACCGCTACATCAGCGGCCGCCAGTTGCCGGACAAGGCGATCAGCGTGCTCGACACCGCATGCGCGAAGGTCGCGCTCGCGCACAGCGCGACGCCGGCCGCGATCGACGACACGAAGAAGCGCATCGAGCGCATCGATGCGGAAATCGCGTCGCTGGCGCGCGAGGCGGCGGGCGGCACGGCGCACGACGAGCGGCTCGGCGAGTTGCGCGCCGCGCGCGACGCGGCCCTCGAACAACTGGCGAAGGATGAAGAACGCTACGAAGCCGAGCGCGTGATCGTCGCCGAGATCACCGAGCTGCGCGACACGCTCGACAAGGCGCGCGGCCCGTCGGAAGACGGCGAACCGGTCGATGTGCACGCCACGCGTGAGAAGCTGGCCGAACGCGTCGCCGCGCTGCACGCGCTGCAGGGCGGCGAGCCGATGGTGCCGCTGCAGGTGGACGGCCACGTCGTCGCCGAGATCGTCGCCGCGTGGACGGGCATCCCGCTCGGCCGGATGGTGAAGGACGAGATCGACACCGTGCTGAACCTGCAGCCGCTGCTCGCCGCGCGCGTGATCGGGCAGGACCATGCATTGGAGGCGATCGCGCAGCGCGTGCGCACCGCGACCGCGAACCTCGAGGATCCGAACAAGCCGCGCGGCGTGTTCATGTTCGTCGGGCCGTCGGGCGTCGGCAAGACCGAGACGGCGCTGGCGCTGGCCGACATCCTGTACGGCGGCGAGCGCAAGATGGTCACGATCAACATGAGCGAGTACCAGGAAGCGCACAGCGTGTCGGGCCTGAAGGGCTCGCCGCCGGGCTACGTCGGTTATGGCGAGGGCGGCGTGCTGACCGAGGCCGTGCGCCGCAACCCGTATTCCGTCGTGCTGCTCGACGAGGTCGAGAAGGCGCACCCCGACGTGCTCGAGATGTTCTTCCAGGTGTTCGACAAGGGCACGATGGACGACGCGGAAGGGCGCGAGATCGACTTCCGCAACACGCTGATCATCCTGACGTCGAACGTCGGCTCGGCCGCGGTGATGCAGGCGTGCCTGAACAAGCCGGCCGAGGAGCTGCCCGATCCGGACGCGCTCGCCGAGACGCTGCGTCCGCAGCTGTACAAGACCTTCAAGCCGGCGTTCCTCGGCCGGATGAAGGTCGTGCCGTACTATCCGATCTCCGACGACGTGCTGGCCGAGATCATCGAGCTGAAGCTCGAACGCATCCGGCGCCGGATCGACGCGAACCACAAGGCCGCGTTCGAATGGGACGAGTCGCTCGTCGACGCGGTGCTCGCGCGCTGCACCGAGGTCGATTCGGGCGCCCGCAACGTCGACCACATCCTGAACGGCACGCTGCTGCCGGAGATCGCGGGCCACGTGCTCGGCCGGATCGCCGACGGCGCGGCCATCGCGCGCATCGCGGTGCGCGCGGACGAGGCCGGCGAATTCGCGTACACCGTCGAATGAGCGCGGCCGCGCCCAGTCAAGCATTGATGAACTGACCGAACCATGCCGATCAATCTCCCCGAGCTGCTGACGCCGATCAGCGATGCGTCGCCCAGCGGCGACGACCTGCTGTTTTCGAACGAATTCGACGCGATCCAGGACGCGCGGCGCTATGACGACCCGACGCTCGACCAGGGCGAATGGGTGACCGAGATCAAGGAGGCCGACTGGGGCTTCGTCGTCGACCATGCGGGCGAACTGCTGCGCACGCGCACGAAGGACCTGCGGCTCGCCGTGTGGCTGACCGAGGCGCTCGCGCTCGAGGACGGCATCACGGGCCTCACCGAAGGCTATGCGCTGCTCGAGGGCCTGTGCCGCGACTTCTGGGACACTTTCCACCCGCTGCCCGAGGACGACGACATCGAGCACCGGCTCGGCAACGTCGCGTGGCTGTCCGGCCGCACGGCCGAGCTGCTGCGCGCGGTGCCGCTGACGGACGGCGCGTCGAATGCGTTCAGCACGCTCGACTGGGAAGTCGCGCAGCACGTCGCGCAGGCGATCAGGCGCGACCCCGAACACGCGGACGACATCGCGCGCGGCAAACCGTCGATCGAGCAGATCGATGCGTCGCGGCGCGTGACGTCGATCGCGTTCTACACGGCGCTGCTGGCGAACCTGAAGGCGTTCGAATTCGCGCTCGATGCATTCGAGGAGCGGCTCGTCGAGCGCGCGGGCGATTCGGCGCCGAGCTTCCGGCAGGCGCGCGATGCGTTCGAGACCGTGTACCGGCTCGCCGAGCGCTTCGCGCGCGAACAGGGCTATACGGGCAGCGCGCCGCACACGCAGGCAGCGCCGCAGGCCCAGTCAGAACGCATCGAGCCGGTGTTCGGCCAGCCGATCCAGACCGAGGAGACTCACGTGCAGCAGCAGACCGCTTCGCGTCCTCCGGTGACGCAGATGATCGCCGGCATCCAGAACCGCGCGCAGGCCGTCGACCAGTTGCGTGCGGTGGCGCGCTATTTCCGTCAGACCGAGCCGCACAGCCCGGTCGCGTATCTCGCCGACAAGGCGGCCGAATGGGCCGACATGCCGCTGCACAAGTGGCTCGAGAGCGTCGTGAAGGACGATGGATCGCTGTCGCATATTCGCGAGCTGCTGGGGGTGAGGCCCGACGAGCAGTCGTGAGCGATGGTGTATTGACCTGAGAGCGCGGACCCGTCGGGTTCGCGATGAGCGAGAAGAAGGGTGACGCATGAACGTGACCGAACTGGCACAGGCGATTCGTGGTGGCCTGATTCAGCAGGACCGCCTGCTGAAGACGGACATCCCGTCGCTGCCGAACAATGCGCTCGTGCCGCGCCGGGCCGTAACCCGTTCGAAACTCGGCCGTGATTTCAGCGTAACGCTCGATTTGGTGTCCACCGCGAGCGACGTCGAGCTCAAGACGCTGATCGCGCAGCCGATCACGCTGTGGATCCAGCGGGCGGACAAGTCGTATCTGCCGATCAACGGTTATATCCACACGGCGCGGCGGCTCGGTGCCGACGGCAGCCTGTCGAGTTACCAGCTGAGCTTCGCGTCGTGGATGCACTTCCTCAAGTTCCGTAGCGACATGCGGTACTGGCAGGACCAGCCGGTCGACGCGATTCTCGCCGACGTGTTCGACACGCATCCGCAGGCCAAGGGGCGGTACCAGTTCGCGTTGTCGAAACCGTTGCCGTCCCGCTCGTATTGCCGCCAGAGCGAAACCGACTGGAACTTCGTGCATCGGCTGATGGAGGACGAAGGGCTGTTTGGCTTCTGGCGGCACAGTGAAGACGGGAAGGCGCACACGTTCGTCATCACCGACGATCTGCATACGGTCGACGCGCTGTCGCCGAATACCGTCAGGTTCGATCGTTCGGGCAGTGGCACCGAGACTGCCGGTTTCACCCAATGGACCGCGTCGCGGACGTTGCAAAGCACACTGCACACGACGCGCACGTTCGACTACAAGTCGCCGTCTGCGGCGGGCAATCCGAACGGCACGTCGCTGCCGACGAAGGCTGATCAGGGCGACCTGCCGGGTCAGGCGGAAATCTACGAATACACCGGCGCGTACACGTATTCGGGCCAGGACCGCGGCGAACATCTGTCGAAGATCCGCCTCGAGGAATGGGAGTCGCGGGCGAAGCGTTTCTTCGGCGTGGGCGGCGTGCGTTCGATTGACGCCGGCCGGCGTTTCACCCTCGTCGACCATCCGGAGCACGATCGCGATGCGGCGAGCGACCGCGAGTTCGCGGCCATCGGCGTCACGCGTTACATCGAGAACAATCTGCCGGTCTCGGATCACGAAGCGAGCTTCCCTCATAGCTTGCAGGCCGAGCTGGCCCAGGTGAAGGCTGGTCGCGGGGAAGTGGCGGCGTTCGAGGTCGGGCATGACGACGGCTCGGCCGGTTTCTATCTCGTCGAGGTCGAGGCGCAGCGCGCGAGCGTGCCGTATCGGAGCCCGTTCGAGCATCGGAAGCCCGAGATGCAACTCGAGACGGCGATCGTTGTGGGCCCGAAGGGCGAAGAGGTCTATACGGATGAACTGAACCGGATCAAGGTCATGTTCGTGTGGGACCGGCAGAGCGAAGGCCGAGAGACGGCATCGTGCTGGATGCGCGTCGTGCAGTCGGATACCGGTGGCGGTTACGGCGGTGTGCATATTCCACGCGTCGGCGAGGAAGTGCTGATCGGCTATATCGGTGGCGACTGCGACCGGCCGATCGTCATGCATCGTGTCTACAACGGTGTTGCCAAGCCGCAATGGCATAGCGACGGGATCCTGTCGGGCTTCCGGTCGAAGGAATATGCGGGATCGGGGCACAACGAGATGGTGCTCGACGACGCGACCGGGCAGAACCGCGCGCGCCTGTTCAGCAGCAGCGGGAATTCGCTGCTTCATCTCGGCTATCTGATCGAGCAAAACGGGAATACGCGCGGTGCGTATCTTGGCTCCGGTTTCGATCTGCGCACGGATGCGTACGGGGCGATGCGTGCCGGGCAAGGCCTGTACGTGACGACGCATCCGAAGCGGGCGAACAGTCAGCCGCTGGACGTGAGTGAAGCGAAGCAGCAGCTTGCCAATGCGGAAGGATTGATCGAGTCGATGTCGCAGGTCAGCGAGATGCATCAGGCGGAGAGTCTCGGCGCGGGGCACGACGCGCTGAAGCAATTTACTGACGCGACACAGAGTAGCGTGGCGGGCGCGACGACCGGCGGCGGCAGGACCGCAGGCGGCGGGACGGGCAACGCGAATGCGTTCAAGGGGCCGGTGATGCTGTTCGCGAGCCCCGTGGGGATCGGGGTGGCGTCGCAGCAGTCGGTGCATGTGGCCAGCGACCGGCAGACCAATATCGTCAGTGGGCAGAGCACGTTCATCACCAGCGGGAAATCGCTGATCGCCGGCATCCGGGATCGCATCAGCCTGTTCGCGCAGAATGCCGGGATGAAGCTGCTCGCCGGGAAGGGCAAGGTCGAAGTCCAGGCGCACATGGACAACGTCGAACTCACGGCGCAGAAGACCGTGAAGGTGATGGCGGCGACAGAGGCTGTCGACGTGGCTGCGAAGCAGGAGATATTGCTGACGTCGGGGGGCGCTTACATCCGGATCAAGGGCGGCAAAATCGAGCTTCACGCGCCAGGGAAAGTCGATTTCAAGGGCGCGCAGCACCAGTTCGCCGGGCCGACGAGCATGCAGTATCCGTTGCCCGCGATGCCGGGCGGCACGTGCAAGCAATGCGTGCTCAACGCGCACAGCGGTCGTGAGTCGATGGTCGAGGCGGATTGATGGACGAAGTCAACGATACGGGCGACCGGAACGACTCGGTCGGCGCGAGCGAAGCGGCTGACGCAGAACCGAATCCACGCGAGCTGGAGTGGCCGGCGTTTCTCGAGACGCTGAAAGCTTCGGTCGCGCGTACGGACGACGCTGGGAGTGCGATGCGGCTTTACGTACTCGTCGATACGCGCGGTTATCAGGAGTTGGATGTGCAGCTCGCGGCAGTGCCCCGCCTGCGCTATGCGTCGCTCTGGGCGGATACCGGGCTCGACGCTTATACGGATATCGCGCCGTACCTGATCGCGTTCGATCGCGACGCGATCAACGACGAGAACGCCGAGCAGCATCGGCTGCTGCGCCAGCTGTGGTCGGAGGCGGTCGACCTGCATGCGGTGAAGTGGCTGTGGTCGACGTGGTCGTTCGATGCGCTCGATCAGCATTTGCGCCAGTACGTGCAGTACAGGCTGCCCAACGGCCGCGCGTACTACCTCTTCTTTTTCGACAACCATGTACTGGGGCGACTTCGACAGGTGTGGCGCGATACGCAGGCGCAGCGGTTCGTCGCGCCGTTCGGCGAGATCCGGTATCGCGACAGGCGGCTGGGCGAAGTCGTGTGGCGCAATGACATGCACGCGAGTGAAGGTGCGGTACCGGTGGGTGATGCGCCGGGTCTCGACGAGCAGCAGCATGCGCGACTGATCGAGCTCGGGTATCCGGACAAGCTCGTGCTGAAGTTCCGCGAGACGATGGGGGCGATGGTCGATCACATTTCCGATGCGGAACTGCATGATCGAGTGGTCGAGCAACTCGATCGCGCTGCCGCGCACCGGATTGCCGAAGAAGCGGGGTTGCAGTGCTACGTGATGACGGGCGTGCTGGTTTCGCCGCGGTTCGACGAGCATCCGGCCGTGAAGTCGCGTCTCGAGGCCGCTTCGCGCGGAGAAACGAGCGTGGATGCGGCACTGGCCTCGATCGACGATGCGACGTGGGACGCGATTCGCGATGCGCACGAGCGGGGATTGCTGGAGGCGCGTAATGACGTGGCGTAGGTTCGGGCTCGGGGTGGGACTGCTCGCGGTGGCTTTAAGCTCGAGCGCGTGCGGCAAGTCGGAGCCGGTGTATAGCGGAATTTCCATAATGGGCCGGAATTATCTGCCGTACAACATGAGTGGTTTCACCATTACCGACGCATACGGGAACAAGGCGAGTGGCGGTGGCGATGATCCTCCGGGAGCGAGTGGCGGGAGCCTGACATGCTGCTACAAGCTCAAGGGGACGGAATTCACGGTCAGGTGGGAGTACTACGACGTCGACCAGTGGCACAAAGGGGACAAGCAGATGTTCCGTGCCGAGGCGAAGGTGTCGATGCCGCCGTCCCAGACGCCGGACGAGGTGGGTTCGCGTATTTTCGAAGTGCACTTCTTTCCGGACCGGCATGCCGAATTCCAGTTTCCCGGCCAGATGCTTGATGATGCACGCCTACCGATCGTCGAAGTCGTGAAATGGGTGAAGCAGTATCAAGGGCAACTGGACAAGCGATACGACGAGCGCGAAGACCAGCAGTTTCGTCGTGTTGCCCGGATCGTGGCGTCTGCGTGGTTGAAATATCGTCTAACCGACCGTAACGATCTGGAGCAGTACGCTTACTTCAGTTTGCTCATCAACAGCCATTTCGATACGCATCCGGACGCTCAGCGCATATTGAAGACCGCAGCCAGCCAGCCGGGTGCATTTGCGAAGTGGGCTCTGTCGCTTTCGAATCATTTGCGCTCTGAGGTGGCGAGCGGAAAATTCGTGGCGGTAGCCGCGCCGCCGATAGCTGAAGGTTTGCTGCCGTCAGCGCGTGTGGACGAGGCTCTGGATGGTTGATTGTGCGGAGAACTGCTCGCGGAATGAGAGAAGAGCGGCTTGCGTGGCAGGCGGAACGATACCGATGCGCCGATACGTCGGTAACGCATGCTGGACAATCTTCGGAAGGAAAACATCAGTGAATAGAGCGACGAGATTTTCAGGTCTGGCGGGCCGTGTTCTGGCAGGGTGTCTGCTCGTGACGGCCATGGCGGCGTGCGGCAAGTCAGAGCCGACATATAGTGGCGTTTCGGTTACTGCTCACAACTATCTGCCGTACAACCTGGACGGGTTTACCATCACCGACGCCCACGGAAACAAGGCAGGCGGAGGGAATAGTTTGCCCGGCGGCGGCGGCGGAGTGACGTGTTGCTACAAGCTCCAGGGAACCGAGTTCACGGTCAAATGGAATTATGTCGACGTCGACCAGTGGCACAAAGGCAACGAGGAGACGCTTCACGGAGAGGCGAAGGCGACGTTGTCTCCGTCACCGGTTCCCGAGAAGGTGGGTGATCGAATTCTCGAGGTTCACTTCTATCCGGATCGCCACGTCGAGCTTCAGTTTCCCGGCGCGCTGATAGATGAATCGCGCATTCCGATGATCGATGTTTCGCGCTGGATGGCGAGCCGGTATCAGACGCAATTGAGCAAGCGGTACGACGAACGTGAAGACCAGCAGTTTCGTCGTGTTGCGCGAGTTGTCGCAATGGCATGGCTGAAATACCGCCTCACGGATCTCGAGGATCTGAAACAGTACGCCTACTACAATCTGCTCGTGAATACTCGCTTTGACTCGCATCCGGAGATCCAGCGCATGTTGCAAGCGGATGCGGGCAAGCCGGGTGCTTTCGCGAAGTCTATTCAGTCGTTGCCGAAAAATATCCGGGCCGAATTGACGAGTGACAAGTTCGAACCGGTTGCAGTGCCACCCATCCCCGACGGGCTGGTTCCACCGCCGCGCGTAGAGGAGAAAAAGCATGGCTGAGAAAGTCAAACTCGATCCTGATGACGCAACGCCGACATCCGTCTACGCGCAAATCGCGCGGCAGAACGAGACGATGTACCCGAAGGGCGATTGCATGCCGTGTGGGGCGACGATTCGGATGGGCTTTTTCTTCGATGCGTTCGGACGCCATCGCGATCTCGATAATCAATCGAGTTCGCAGTATTCCAATATCGCCCGGCTTTGGGAGGCGCATCGCGACATCGTGGATCCGAGGCGACCCGCGAATCAGTTCTGGCTCCGCTTCTACTATTCGGGATTGGGCACGCCGCTGAACGAATCGGCCAAGGCCAGCGAATGGATCAATGCGGGTGTGGCCGCCGCCAAGATGGCGGGCAAGAAGGCACTGAGCGGAGCGGAGTCGGTCGCCAAATCATTCACGCGCGTCAATACGCCACTCAAGCAGGTCAGCGTGAAAAAGCGTGTCGACGACGTCAAGAAGCAACTCCTCGACGGGTTTCTGGAGGGGGATTTTTCGCTTCGACCAATCGACAAGGCATTCCAGGATCTTCGCAAGGACATCGAGCACATCCCCGCTCAGGCGCGGCGTGTGATGAACGTGTTGAATGCATCTCAGGAGCGTTACTGGGAACGAACGAAGGCGACTGGAACGCTGCTGTGGCGCAACGCGAAGAACGACTTCAAGAACAACGTCAAAGGCGCCCCGATGAAGGCCGGCTGGGCGGTTGCGCGCAGTCTTTTTGTCGGCATAGCGATGGAAAACGTGCCAATCGTGCGTGACAATTCCGTCATGGCCAAGGCGTTTGGGACGGGTGTCGATACCCGGTTGATCGCAGCGAAGGACCAGTTCAAAGCAGCGTACGAGGCCGTGAAGAAGCAGATGTCGAAAGTTCGGGCCATCGAGGTGTCGGTGTTCGGCGCGGACCGCGGGTGCGTGCTCGCACGCGCGTTCATCAACGATCTGGCGGAGAAGTACAAGCGCAGGGACGACACGGATCTTGCGATTGAAGGCGTGCCTATCCAGATCAAGTTCGTCGGATTGCTCGATGCCGTTTCGTCCATCATGTCGGAGGAAGCCGGTGAGCTGATCGGAATGGTGCCTTATCTGGGTATGCTCAAGACCAGCTTCAAGGATCGATCTCTCGCGATACCGGCCAGCGTGCAGCGTTGCGTCCATTTCGCCGCGGCGCATGAGATGCGTTTCTATCAGCGTCTCGACAGTCTCGAGAAAACCCGCGGCGAACAGTTTCTCTATCCGGGCACGAGTTGCGATGTCGTCGGTGGCGCGCCGAGCGGATCGCTGGGGCTCAATGCCGAACTGATGAGAGTTCCGCTGCAGGACATGTTGCTGGAAGCGGTCAAGGCGGGCGCCGCCATGGACACCATGGAGGATCTGTACCTGTACAACGCGCCGGTGTTCAAGCGCTTCACGCTCTCGGATCCGATCAAGTACGGCGGTAAGGACTATCGAATCAGGGCGCTGGTGAACGCCTACCGCACCCTCGTCCCTCGCAAACCGGGCGCCGACTTCATGGAGCATTCGAAAGTCTTCATGCGCTGGATTTCGGCCCGCTACATGGATCCCGAATTCCGCCGCACGATTGCGGACCCCGTCGCCGACTGGAAGCGCAACATGAGCGACGCCGACCTGCAGCGCAAGACCGCGAAGTCGCAACTCGACTGGGAACTGCAGCGACAAGGCATCAACATGAGCATGCTCGCCAGCCGCAGCCAGGACGATCAGGCGAAGCTTCGGGGCATGAAGGCGGCGAGCGACGCGGCGCAAAAACGCTATGAGAAGGTGATCGCGGAGGCGCCGAAGGACTATTCGACGGTGTGGGAGCGTCTCGAAAAGGAAGCTGCAAAGAAGCTGCGCAGCGCGTCGTATCAGGAGGGCCTGAAACAATCCGCCGAGCGCATCCGCAAAATGCCGGATTCGTGGGATTCCAATAACAAAGCCAGCGCGGATGCGGTCGAGGCAGCCATGCTCCCAGAAGCCGAGATGGAACTCGTGTCGGCCTGGAAAGAGGGGATCGAGGGCAAGCACCCGTTGCCGCCGGACGTGATGGCGCTGTTCGACATGCTCGTCCACGATACGTTGCTCACGAGCTGGCAAGACCATGTGCTCGCGCCATCGCTGTATTTTCGCACGCGGGACAAGGACGAGTTCGGTTCGACGAACTTCGACAAGGAAGCGAAGAAGCGCAAGAACGACGATCTGGCGGCCGCGCGAATCGACCAAGCGACCAAGCAGCAACAGGAACGGGTACGTGGCTACAAAGCCGGCGCAACGCCGCCCCCCACCGGGCATTGACCCGACGGACGCGACACACGCCCATGCTAATTCTCGCCCCTGAGCGCCTGGAGATCGTTCCGGGCAGGTTGACCTCGCGTTCGTGTGGCTGGCGGTCCACCATATCGAGCATCGCGGCGGCGAGTTTGCTGTCCATTTCGATGTCGGCTTGCAGCAACGCCGACCCCACCTACACCAGCGTTTCGACAGAAGCGTTGAATTATCTGCCGTACAACCTTGTCAGGTTCACAATCTCCGACCAATTCGGCAACACGGCGCGCGGAGGCGGAGACCTGGAGCCAGGACCCGGAGAGGGCAGCATCGCCTGCTGCTATTCGTTGAAAGGCACGAACTTCAAGGTTCAATGGACGTACTACGATGCGGATGATTGGCGACCGGGCGAGCCGGTGAAGAAGCAATGGGCGGAAGCGGGCGTGTCGTTACCGCCGACCAAAATGCCGGACTCGATCGGTTCGCGCATTCTCGAGATTCACTTCTATCCCGATCGCCATGTCGAACTGGCATTTCCGGGCGAAATGCTAGGAAGTACGCGTTTACCCGTCGTGGATGCTTCACGGGGACTGACGAAACGGTATGGGAGTCAGCTCGGCAGTAAGTATCAGGACAATGACGCGCAGTTGCACCGTCGAATTTCGAGAGCCGTGGCGGAAGCGTGGCTCAAGTATCGCTTTACCGACCGCAGCGACCTCGAGCAGTACGCGTATTATGCGCTTCTGGTGAATCCTCGCTTCGACGCGCACCCGGATATGCAGCAGATCATCCAGTCGAGCAAGGCAAAGCCGGGCGCGTTCGCGAAGGCGGTGGCAGCCTTGCCCCCGGCGGTTGCGAAAGCCCTCGCGCAAGACCGATTCGGCGCGGTTGCGGTACCGTCGATTTCTGCGGGATTGCTACCGCCGTCCCGCGTCGAGAGTGGCCAGGCTCCGAGCTAGCGACTCAAACGCACTTCGATTCGATCCGCCGATGTGACGCCACGGCGCGTTCGTGTGGGGCCCAACCGTGAAGATGGTCGGCGCCTTCAACGAAGATGACCGACGACGCGAAGCCGGCGGGGGCTCGTCCCCGCCCCCCGCCAACTCACTGCCCCACCCGGAACTCGATCCGCCGATTCCTCGCCCTGCCATCCGCCGTATCGTTCGGCGCGATCGGCTGATCCGGGCCCACCCCCGTCGTCGTCATCTGCTGCGGCGGAATGCTCTTCGTGATCAGATACCCCTTCACCGCATCCGCGCGCGCCTGGCTCAGCGCGATGTTCGACGTCCGGTTCCCCGAGTTGTCGGTGTGGCCGATGATGTCGACCGTGCGGTTCTGCATCTTCGCGAGCGCGGCCGCCATCTGGTCGAGGATCAGCTTGCCCTGCGGCGTCAGCGTCGCGCTGCCGGTCTCGAACTCGATCGTCCGGTTCGCGAGCGTCTGGTCGAGCACGCCCTGTTCGGACGCCGACACGCGCAGCCCGTTCTTGATCGTGTACGTCGGGTTCAGCGTGTTCGCCATGTCGCTCGCGAGTTGCTGGCGCTGCGCCTCGTTGTGCACCTCGCCCTTCATCTCGATCTGCGTGCCGTTGATCTTCAACTGGCCCTTGCTGATCTGCTTGAGCTGCGCGCCGAGCAGCTTCTGCACGTTCGCGCTCCAGTTCGGCGGCGTCGCGACGTCGCCCACCTCGATCTGGTCGACGACGTTCGTCGCGCCGTAGGTGTCGCGCAGCTTCTGCAGCACGGCCGCCTTGGTCGCCTCGTCGGGCACCTTGCCGCCCACCACCACCTGGCCGGGCGTCGCGTTCGCGGGCGGCGGCGCGATCGTGGCGGCGGTGCCGTGCACCACCGTGCCGGACGCGCCGCCGGCGTTCGGATTGGCCTGCGGCAGCGCGGTCGTCGCGACCGTGCCGTTGCCGACCGGCGTGACGGTCGCGCCGGTGTTCTGCGCGAAGGCCGCGCCGCTCGCGACGAGGCCGGCGGCGAACAGTGCGGCGAGGGCGGGCGAGACGGCGGCTGAAAGACGCGCGCGCCGGGCCTGAATCGTGCGATGCATGCCGTCAGCCTCCGATGAACGCTTCGCGGAACGCGTCGATGGCGACGCGCAGCGAGAGTTGCGGTTGGTCGAGGTAGCTGACGAGCTTGCTGATCTGGTGATCGTTTTGCGCATGGGCGTCGATCCACTCGGGATCGTCGATGTCGATGTTGTGGGCGGCGTAGGTCTGCGGGTCGACGACGCTCAGCAGCGTCTTCGCCGACGCGCCGTTGAAGCCGATGATCAGCCGTTCGCGTTCGGCGATCGTGCCGATGAAGATCGCGAGCTCGAAGTCTGCCTGCGCGACGAACGGCGCGATCAGCTCGAGCCAGAACGCGGCGACGAGGCTGCGGTAGAACGGATCGACCGGCAGCGGCAGCGTGAGGCCGCGTTCGATGTGCGACGAGCCGCTCTGCATCACCGGCCGCAGCAGCGAGCCGAGCGCGAGCATCGCGCCGCGCAGCCGCACCGGGTGACCGCTTTCGAGCAGCATCTGCTGCAGGCCGTACAGCGACTGGTGTTCGACGAAATCGTTGAAGGTGCCGTCATGCGACGTGCCGGGCCCGCCGATGTCGATCGGCACCTGCGTATCGCCGAGCGCCTGCAGCGCGCCGGGCGGCTCGTCCTTGCCGAGCAGCGGCGGGATCTGCGCGGCGACGCGCGACCACAGCCGCGCGAACGCAAGCGGGCTGCGCGCGAGGAACGCGAGCGGCCGGTCGACCTCCAGCGCGGTGGCGCCGAGGAACGGGAAGCGGCGCATCGACACGTCGTGGCTCGCGACCATGTGGCCCGCGATCGCGAGCTTGCTGCGCGAGCCGAGGAACGCGAAATGCATCGGCTTCGCGTCCTCGTAGACGATCTTCCAGCGCGGATCTTCCGCGAGCAGCTCCAGCGCCTGCGCGATCCAGCGATCGAGCGTCTGCAGCAACTGCGGATTGTGCGCGCTCTTCACGAAGTCGCCGCGCGACGGAATCTTGCCGAAGTAGGCGATTTGCGCCTGTACGGTTTGCGTCATTGCGCCCTCTGTGCATTCGTTGCGTTGGCGGCCGCGACGGCCGGCGCGGCGCCCGGCGTGCCGGTGCCGGCTTGCGTCGCGTTCTGCGCGGCGCCCGCGCTCGCGTCGGCGACCGACGACGGCAGCTGCAGGCCGCGCAGGCTCTGCTGCTGCGGCTGGTCGCCGCCGCCGGCCGACGGCTGCGACGTGCTGATGATGCGCATCGTCACCGACACGTTCACGCTGCCCTGCGCCCACGTCAGGTCGAACGTGCCGTCCGGACGGCGCTTGCGCTGCGCCGAGTTGATCAGCTTCTCGAGACCGTAGCGGCCCGGCTCGTTGACGAGCTGCACCGTGCGGCCGTCGAAGGTCGTCGCGGACAGCGTCGCGCCCGGCGAGCCCTGCGGGTTCGGCCACACGAAGTTGGTCCACTGCGGCGGCGTGTTGCGGTAGCGCAGTTGCTGGCCGTCGATCGCGATCGTGTATTCCGTCGTGCCCGTGCTCGGCTGCGGCAGGATCTGGAACACGGTCTGCGGCTCGGACGACGCGGCCGCGCTGCCGGCGGCGCCGCCCGCGAGCGGCGCGACCCAGCGTGCGAAGCCGTTCGTGAAGTCCGGCGTGAGCCCGATGCCCATGTCGCCCCACGTGCGGGCGGCGAGCGTGTCGCCGCGGCGCACCGCGAGCGGCCCGAGCGTCGTGCCGACGAACTTCGCGATCGAGCCGTCCGGGCCGAACACCTGCGCGATCTCGCCGGCGCCGGCCTCGACCTTCGCGTTCGCCGCGAACGGGTACTTAGTCGCGAGCGAGTTCTGGAACGGCTGGTAGACCTGCGCGTTCCACACCTTGTTGACTTCGGCGCTGGCCGGCTGGATCACGACCGCGAACGCCTGCATCAGCGGCCGCACCAGCAGCGGGCGCAGCGACTTGCGTTGCGAATCGGTCAGGCCCGTCAGCATCTGCTCGTCGACGAGCTTCAGCGAATCGGCGAGTTCCGAACCGCTGCCGTCGAGCGTCTGCTGCATCAGCTGACGCGCGCCCGGCCCCGGGTCACCCTGGTTCTTGATCACGTTGAAGCGCGTGCGGACCTTCGACAGCGACTCCATGTAACCCTTCAGCATCGACGTGCCGTCATGCGTCGCGACGATCCGCGCGAGCCCGACGAACTCTTGCCCGATCGGGCCCATCGGCACCTCGGCCGGATTGCCGTTGATGTCGATGTTGGCCGCCGCCATCTGGCCGGCCTGCGAGCGCGTGAACAGTTGCTTGACCCAGTTCACGACGCCCGTCTGCGCCTTCTTGATCGCGACGTTCGCGAGCGACGGGTTGTCCCACGACGTCTGGTCGTACGCGGTCTCGAGGATCTTGCGGATCGGCGAATCCTGCGGGTCGCCCAGGCGGTTCATGCCGTCGACGGCCTGGCCGAAGCTGGTGAAGCCCTGGACCGCGATGCCCTGCATGAACTTCTGCCAGTGCTGCGCGTACTCGGTCTTGTACATGCCGACGAGCGTCTTCTGGATCTGTTCGGGGCTGCCCTCGAGCGTCAGGTCGTCCTGCGTCGACGTGTTGAGCACCCAGTCCTTCGCCTGCAGTTCCTTGGTCGCCGCATCGCGGATCGCCGGCTGCACGTAGTCGAACCACGCTTCGCGCGTGAACGTGCCCGGAATCGCGTAGCTGCCTGCCACGAGCCCCTGGTTGCCGTCGCCGACGATGCGCGCGATGGTCATCGGCGCGAAGCGGGTCGACGCGCGCGCCTTGATTTCCTCGTACACGCGCTGGCGGGCCGGCATGCCGCGCACCACGCGGCGCAGGTTCTCGCGGGTCTGGTCGACGAGCGCGAGGTTCGCGTCGATCATCGGCCAGTCGTTGTCGTTCACGCGCGACAGGTAGAACGAGATCATGCGCTCGGCGCTCCGGATCATCTCGTCGCGCGGCATGTTGCCGCGATTCGTCTCGAGCCAGCCGCGCCAGAAGCGGGCGAGCTGGTCGGTCAGGTGCGCCTGTTCGACGTGGCGCTTGTCGGACAGCATCAGGTACGTCTTGAGCGCGTTGTACGCGTCCTGCACGTTGGTCGGCGACGCGTCGCTGTAGAGGCCGCCCTGCGGCGCGGCCGCCTGTTGCGGGGCGGCGGCCGGCGCGGTGCCGGACGCGGCCAGCGCGGCGCCCGCCTGCGGCGCGGCACCTGCCGCATTCGTCGAGACCGGCATCGTACCGCCCTGCACGGCGCCCGATTCGGGCGGGCGCGTCATCGGCACCAGCTGCTCGGGGTGCGCGTTCACGTCCTTCATGAACGACGCGAGGTTCTGCGACACGGGGGCCAGCAGGATCTGGCGCACGCCGCCGTAGTACTCGGTCAGCAGATGCTGTTCCAGACGGTCGCCCTGATACAGGCCGAGCGACACCGACAGCGGCTTGTCGCGGCGGAACTGTTCGAGCTGCTCGATCCGGTCCTCGAGGATGTCCATCGCCTGCAGGCGCGACTGCAGGTCGTTGCGGCCCTGCTGCAGGCGCGTGACGTTGTCGAGGTCGGCCTGCACGTTCGCGACGAGCTGCTGGTTGCCGATCGTCGACCAGGTCCAGCCGCCCAGCGCGAGCGCGAGCGCCGCGACGAAGCCGAAGAAGGTCGCGTAGCGCAGCCGCGTCTTGGTCGGGCTCGCGAACTGGCGCACCGTCTGGCGGTCGGCGAAGATCACCTTCGAGAACAGGTCGCGCAGGAAGAAGCCGTTCTTCGAGAACGCGCTGTGCGGTTTCGGCAGCGCGCTCGCGTCGAGGCCGAAGCGGTGCGCGATGCGCTGCGCGGCCGCGCTGTTGGTTTCGCCTTCCTGCAGCGCGCTGGTGAAGTAGAAGCCGCGGAAGATCGGCTTGTACTGGAACGGGTTGTTCTCGAACAGCGTCGCGAGGAACGCGCGCAGCGACGGCTTGATCGTCGAGAATTCGAGCGGGAAGCTCAACTGGCCCGGCGACAGCTGGTTGCCGCGCGACAGCGACAGCTGCGCGACGCTGATTTCCTTCAGCCCTTCGTAGAGTTCCTCGAAGTGCGTGTCGAACTGCGCGACGACGTCGCGCTTGTCGTCGGGTTCGTAGGGCAGGGTGGCGCCCCACACGCGGTCGTACTCGTGCTTGTCGCTGCTGCTGAAGAATTCGGTGAAGCCGGTGATCAGGTCGGCCTTCGTGAACATCACGTAGACCGGCGCGAACACTTCCAGCTTTTCCGTCAGCTCCTGAACGCGCTGGCGGAGATTCTTCGCGAGGTTGATCGCGAATTCGGGGCGGTTGCCGGTGAGCTCGGCGATGCTGGCCGTGACGATGATGCCGTTGATCGGCGCCTTCGGGCGGTAGCGCTTGAGCAGCCCGAGGAAGCCGAGCCACTCGCTGCGGTCTTCCTCGTGCACCGAATAGCGGCCGGCCGTGTCGAGCAGGATCCCTTCGGTCGTGAAGAACCAGTCGCAGTTGCGCGTGCCGCCGATGCCGTGGATCACGGCGCTGTTCTTGTCCGCGAACGGGAACTGCAGCCCGGAATTGAGCACGGCGCTGCTCTTGCCGGCGGCCGGGTTGCCGATCACGATGTACCACGGCAGTTCGTACAGCGCGGAGCCGCCCGAGACCTGGCCGATCTTCGACGTCTTGATCGTCTTCACCGCATCCGACAGGCGCGTGCGCAGCACGTCGAGGTCGGCCGTCTTCGCGTCGGGCGCGAGCGCGGCGGCGGCCGGCGCGGCGATCTTGCCGGTTTCCGCCTGCTCTTCCAGCACCTGGCCCAACTGCTGGTTCGCGCGCTTCACGCGCCAGCGGCGCCACAGCGCGACGGCGAGCCACAGCGCGAGAACCGCCGCGAACGCGATGGCCGCCCACAGGAGCGGTAACTGCAGCATGTCGGCGACGATGAACAGGATGGCCGCTAGCGCGACGATCCCGACGATCGAGAGCGTACGCGGATGAGTCAGCACGTTGAGGATGCGTTGCATAGGACGTTCAGGTTCCGGTGCGATTCGGTGAGGCGACGCAGGCGCGTCGAGCGGCAAGGGTGGCGCCGCGATGTGTCGCCATGCTGTCAAACGGGATGAAGGAGGCTGGCATCAATACGCTCGCGGCATCGGAGAAGGCGCGCGCATTAACGAAAGGACGCTGTGAGATTTAAAACGGAAGCGGCGGCCGGAAAAAATCGCGCACCGGAATGCCCGATTGTTTGCGCCGCCCAAATCGTTTCCTGCCGGGTGATTAAAAAGCCCCATGCCGCCCTCATTATTTCTTGTCCGGCAGCCCTGACTAGCTGCCGCGTCCCAGTTTAAAACCGGGTTTATGGTATTCCACGTGCCCGAGATCCATCATTTTCCATCGGCCGCCCCAGGTCAGGCCGACTTGTTCGGCGACCTGGCCGTACAACTGGTAGCCGCGCATCGCCCACGGGTCTTTCTCGGAAATGACCAGCTTGCCGTCGCGCAGGAATGCGTTGTCCGCCGCCAGCCCGAACTGGTGATAACTCTGGAAGGCTGCCGCGTTGGTCACGTTGCTGCCCATCTGCGCCAGCCGGTTCTGCCGTTCCGGGCTCCGGTAACCTTCCAGCAGCGCCATTTCATAACCGTGCTGTTCGTGCATGATCTTGTAGACCAGCAGCAAACGCGTGCGGAAATCCGGGTCCAGCAGGTTCCAGTCGCGGCTCGCATCCTTCAGCGCCGGGCGGACCTGCTCGACTTCCTTCGTGGCGAAGACTTCCGGCGGCAGCGGCGGCGGCGGCACGAGCTGCTCGCCCTGCAGCAGCGCGGCGATTTTCTCGTCGGGCACGCGCGCCGTGTCGTCGTACTGGAACAATTGCCGGCCGCGTAACGCGATGGCGACCAATGGCGGCGTCGCAAGAATACCTGCCGATACCATAATCATCAAGCGCCGTCGAACCAGTAAATTTTGCACATCGCTTAATGCGCCGCGCGTCACGCTTGCCGATTTAACAATCTGACTGCGCGCGCGCGCGGCGCGATCGTTGGCCCGGCGCGTGAGACGGCCGTGAAACTGGGCAACGGATTCGAAAACGGTCGCCCGGATACCCGGTAAAAGCAACAGTGCCGCAACGGCGACGGCAAGGGCGAAATAGGCGACGAGTGCGACGGCAATCAACGAAATCCCCGGAAATTGGAATTGATTGTGTTTTGCAATGCTTGCTCTTAGAATCAGGCTGCTTCGAGAGGCCAGGCTATATTATCGCGGTGAATTAAACCAGGATTCAATGAGACGCTGAATGAGTGCGCCGGAAAATTCAAATTCGAAAACTCCGCCCAGCCTGCTGTCCGATACCAAACCGGCAGGCGAGGGAGGACCTCGGCAGTCGCGCATTCTCGCGGATCTGGAAGGGCGTGTCACGCCGCCCGCCGAGCCGCCGCGCCGTTCGCTGAAGGGGCCGATCGCCGCCGTCGTGGCGCTGGTCGTGGCCGTCGGCGGCTGGGGCGCGTGGCGCATGCAGCAGTCGTCGGGCGAACAGCCCGCGGCGGTGGTAGCCGCCACGGCACCCGCGGCGGCGCCTGGCAAGGCCGCCCCGGCCAGCGGCGCCGCCGCGCAGGTCGCGCAGAACGGCGCGTCCGCCGCGCCGGCCGCGCAACCGGCCACGATCGTCAACGACGATTCGGCGTCCCAGACCGTTGCATCGGCGTCCGCCGCTTCCGCCGCGGACAACAGCCGCCTGTCGCGCGCGCTTGCCAACGGCGCCGACGACGCATCGGGCGCGGCCACGGCCGGCGCAGCCGCAACCGCCGCGGCCGCCACGGCGGCGACGGCCAAGTCCGCGAAGGCCGACGCGTCGAAGAGCGCGAAGGTCGCGGCCCACGGCAAGGCCGACACGAAGGCGGACACGAAGGCCGACGCCCGCAAGCATCGCAAGGAACAGCAGGCCGAACTCGCGCAGGCGAAGAAGCGCCGCGACGCGACGGCGGCCCGTACCGCGAAGGCCGGCGCGAAGGACGATCCGGATGCCGATCTGCTCGCCGCGCTCGTCGCGCGTACGAAGCCGGCCGACAAGACGCTCGCCGCGCAGAAGGCGCAGGCCGTGTCGACCAAGACGGCGGCGACCGGCGGCTCGCTGGCGTCGCGCGTGAAGGCGTGTTCGGAGCGCGGTTTCTTCGAGGATCAGCTGTGCCGCTGGCGCGTGTGCGACGGCCACTGGGGCAAGGACCCGGCGTGCCCGAGCGCCGCGCAGTCGGAGACGCGCCAGTAGCGCGCGCCGCGCCCGCCGCGACGTGTTGCTTGTCCGCGCCGCCCCGATGGGCGGCGCGTTTGTTTTCGGGGAACGGAAAGCTGCCGGCATGATGCCGCGTGACACTGTCACGCGCGTGTCATGGCCGTCGGGCATACGTCTCCTTTCTTTTCCCGGCGCGGGCCCGCGACCCGCGATGTGCGGCGCGCCGCGCGCCGCACGACCTTCGACACGATGGACCTGATCGTACAGACTTACGGCGCCGATACGTCCGGCATGGTGTGCGGATTCCGCTTCGTTCCGGGCGGCGCCGGCGCGACGCTCGATGCCGACGCGGCCGCCGCATGGCTGCGCACGTGCCGCGAACAGGGCGCGGCCGCACCGGGCGATTTCGTCTGGCTGCACTTCAATCTCGCGCACGGCGCGAGCGAGCGCTGGATGCGCACGCATCTCGGGTTGCCCGACAGCTTCTTCGAATTCCTGCACGAAGGCTCGCGCTCGACGCGCATCGAGCAGGAGGACGGCGCGCTGCGCGCGATCGTCAACGACGTGATGTTCAACCTCGAACTGACGCCGTCGGAGATCGCGACGCTGTTCGTCCACGTCGAGCGGCGCATCATGGTGACCGCGCGGCTCAAGCCGCTGCGCTCGGTCGACACGCTGCGCGCGTGCGTGCGCGACGGCGAGGCGTTCCGGTCGCCCGCGGAGCTGCTCGTGCATCTGCTGCGCGACCAGGCCGACCTGCTGATCCAGATCATGCGGCGCACGAGCGTCGACGTCGACCGCATCGAGGATCGCTTCCTGTCGCAGCGGCTCACGTCGAGCCGCATCGAGCTCGGCGCGATGCGCCGTACGCTGACGCGCCTGCAGCGCATGCTCGCGCCGGAGCCCGGCTCGATCTTCCGGCTGCTCGCGAAGCCGCCCGCGTGGCTGCATACGGAAGACGTGCAGGAATTGCGCGAGTCGACCGAGGAATTCTCGCTGGTGCTTGCCGATCTGGCGGGGCTCAACGAGCGCATCAAGCTGTTGCAGGAAGAGATCGGCTCGCGCCTCGACGAGCAGAACAACCGGACGCTGTTCACGCTGACGCTCGTCACCGTGATCGCGCTGCCGATCAACATCGTCGCCGGCTTCTTCGGGATGAACGTCGGCGGCGTGCCATTCGCGGAGAACAAGCACGGCTTCTGGCTGATGGTGCTGCTCGTCGCGGGCTTCACCGCGCTGGCCGCGTGGTGGGCGTTCCGGCGCCGCGACGATCGCTAGCGCGGCACCGGGCGTCGCATCGACGCGTCACCGCAGCAGCGCGATCGCGCGTTCGCCGATCACCATCCCGAGCAGGCCGACGAGCGCAACGAGCGGCGGGGCCGGCGAGCGCACGTGCAGCAGTGCGTACAACACGCCGACACCGACGCCCACCGCGAGCGAAATCAGGTAATCCATCATGGCGGTCTCCCGTGTGGTCCGGTATCAGGGTTTGAGGATCACGCGTTCGCGCGCACCGGCCAGCACCGCGCGATACGCATCGTGCGCACGCTCGAGCGGGTACACGTAGCCGTCGCCGATCGGAAACGGGCGCAGCGTGCCGTTGCCGAAGCCGGGCGCGAGCGTGTCGAGGATCCGCGCGACCGCGGCCGCGCCGAGCTGCAGCGAATCGATGCCCACGAACGTGTGCTGGCCGCGATAGAACGCGAAGATGTCGAACGGCACGCTGCGCTCGATCGTCGAGATGAAGATCTGCCGTGCGCCGATCGCCATCGATGCGTTCGCGGCTTCGAAATACGGGCTGCCGACCGTGTTGTAGACGATGTCCGCGCCGTGGCCGCCGGTCATCTCGCGCACCGCGTCGGCCACCGTCCGGCTCGATGCGTCGATCATGCGGACCTCGCCCGATGCGTGGCCGCGATAGCCGCCCGGGCCGCGCTCGACGCCGATCACGGTCGCGCCGCGCGCGGTGGCGAGCTGGATCGCGGCCTGGCCGACCTTGCCGTTCGCGCCGAACACGAGCACGACGTCGTCGGCCGTCGGCATGCCGGCGCGGCGCAAGCCTTCGTACGCGGTGACGAACGGCACGCCCACGCCGGCCGCTTCGTCGAGCGTCAGCACGGCCGGCTTGCGGCGCACGTGCGCGGCATCCAGCACGAGCCATTGCGCATGCGAGCCGTCGCGGCCGACGCCGAGATCGCCGCCCGATCCCCACACCGGCGCACCGATCCAGTCGTCCGGGCCGCCGCGTACGATGCCGGCCCAGTCGCGCCCCGGCGTGCGCGGCCACACCGCATGCGGCATGCGGCCGAGCGCGGCCTTCACGTCGCTCGGGTTCACGCCGGCCGCGCGCACCTCGATCAGCATCTGGCCGTCGGCCGGCACGGGCGGCGGAATGTCCCGGACCCGCGCGTCGAGCGACTCGATGTCGGCGGCGGGGGTGTCGAAGCGGATGCTGCGCATGAGATTCTCCATGAACGAGGGCCGCCGCGGCCCGGCGGGCCGGCGCGTGCGGCGGAAGCGATGAAGGCAGTCTAGTGGGTCCGATTTGACGCGGAAACGTGCAAAGGCGGATGATTGCTTTGCGTTTTCCGCACAGCTAGACCTTCAGGCCCCTGAATGAACGACTTCCTTTCCCCGCACCTCGCGCTGTTCGTCGACGTGGTCGATCAGCAGAGCTTCTCGGCGGCCGCGCGCCGGCTCGGCGTCGCCGCGTCGTCGGTCACGCGGCGCATCGACCGGCTCGAGACGCAGCTCGGTATCCGCCTCCTGCATCGCACCACGCACGCGCTGCGGCCGACCGAGGCCGGGCAGTTGCTGTACGGTCGCGCGACACGGATGCTGGCCGAGCTGCGCGGACTGCAGGAAGACCTGCACAGCCAGCACGACGAACCGGGCGGGCTGCTGCGCATCGACTGTCCGGCGCCGTTCGGCCGGCGGCATCTGATGGGCGCGCTGGCCGCGTTCATGCAGCATCATCCGGCGTTGCAGGTCGATCTCGTGCTGACCGACAGCATGGTCGATCTGCAGGGTGCGCGACTCGGTTCCGACGTCGATCTCGCGGTGCGTATCGGGCCGCTGGAGGACACGCGTTTCGTCGCGACCGTGCTGGCGCCGCAACGGCGCGTGCTGTGCGCGAGCGCGGCCTACCTCGCACGGCGCGGCGAGCCCGAATCGCCCGACGCGCTGGCCGGCCACGACTGTCTCGCGTGGCATGGCGCGCCGCCGCCGGGCGCATGGCGTTTCGGCGAGCGCCGTCACGCGCCCGCGCAGCCGCGGTTTCGCAGCAATCATTCGGAAGCGTTGCGCGAGGCGGCCATCGACGGGCTCGGTCTCGCGCACCTGCCGACCTGGCTCGTGGCGGACGCGCTGCGCGACGGACGGTTGCGCGCGGTGCTGCCGCAGTACGCGGCGGCGCCCGAGCGGGCGACGATCCACGTGTTGCGCCAGCAGGCGCGCGGCAGTGCGCGCACGTCGCGGCTCGTGACGTTCCTCGCCTCGTGGTTCGCGCAGCCGGCGTGGGATGCCGCGTGGGCGTGACCGCGAACGGGCGCCGCGCGGCATGAAAAAAAGGGCCTCGCATGCGAGGCCCGTCAACAGGTCGGAGAAACCGGTACGCCGGCCGGCGCCGCGGGTCGCGCGGCACCGGCCGGGTGCGCACCGTTACTGCGTCACTACCTTGCGCGGCTTGAAGATGCCCTGGTAATGCAGCGCCGGGCGTTCCTTCGTCACCGCTTCGATGCCGCCGAAGCTCGGCGTCTGGCGCAGCTTCATCGCGGCCGGCGAAGCGACCGAGCCGATCGACGTCGAGCGCGAGGCCGGCGCGAGGTTGTTCGCGACGAGCAGCGCCGCTTCGCTCTTCAGGTTCGCCAGCAGCACCGGATCGGTCGAGCCGTTGACCTGCGTGAGCACGCCGCTCCAGGCGGCGTCGCTGTAGTTCACGACGTAGTAGTCGAGACCGCTCGGGTCGGCCACCACGCCCGTGCAGCCGTCGATCCGCGTCTGCGCCTGCGTATCCTTCAGCGCGAGCGTCGTGCGTTTCGCGAGACCCTGGCCGTACGCGAGCGTGATCGGCACCGTCCACTGCAGGCCCGGATACGCGTTCTTGTTCGGGAACGGCTGCTGTTTCAGCGTGACGACGGTCTGGTTCTTCGTCAGGTCGCACTGCGTGTCGAGCGAGATCAGCGGCACGCCGGTCTGACGCACGTAGCTGTCGCCGATCGGGCCGACCGCCTGGCCGCTTTCCTTCGACAGCGCATCCCACAGACGCTTCGGCGTCCCGTTGCCGAACGAGTAGTCGACCAGGTACTGCTGCAGCCCCTTGCGAAGCGTCTGCTCGCCGAGATAGTTCTCGAGCGTCTTCAGCACGTGGCCGCCCTTGTCGTACGTGAACGCGCTGGCGCTCAGCACGAAGTCGTTCGACGCCCAGTCGTTGAAGTTCGGCGCGACCGGGAACGCGTTCGGGCCGATGTCACGATTGATCACGCGGTACTTGTTCTTCACCTGGTCGAGCCAGCTGAACTCGTCGGGGAAGAACTGGATCGTCGTCTTGTTCTCGAAGAACGTCGCGAACGACTCGTTGAGCCACACGTTGTCCCACCAGTCGGTCGTCACGAGATCGCCGAACCACTGGTGCGCCACTTCGTGCGTCAGCACTTCGTTGCCGTAGTGCGACATCGGCTGGCCCGGCTGCGGCAGGATGTCGTCGGCGAACTCGAGGATCGAGCCCCAGTTCTCCATCCCGCCGAAGTTCAGGTCCTTCTGCTCCTTGAATGCGTCGTTCGCGGCGACCGTGTCGAACTTCGTCAGCGGCAGCGGGATACCCGTGTAGCGGTAGTAGTAGTCGAGCGCCTGCTTGGTGCGGTCCATCGCCGGCTTCGCCCACTCGCTCATGCCCGGCGGCGTGAACACGCGCAGGTGCAGGCTGCCCTTGGCGCCCGGCAGCGGGCTCGTGAAGTCGTCCTCGTAGGTGTCGAACATGCCGCCGCCGAAGAACAGCAGGTACGACGGCATCGGCGGGGTCTTCTCGAACTGCACGAGCTTGTAGCCGCCGCCGACGTTGGTCGACGGCTTCTCGGCCGCGTTCGACACGACGCGCCAGCTTTGCGGCACTTCGGCCGTCACTTCATAGGTCGGGCGGAACGCCGGCTCGTCCCAGCCGGGGAACCACTGGCGCGACAGGTTGGTTTCGCCCTGCGTCAGGATCGCGCCGCTCGTCTTGCCGTCGGTGCCCTTCAGGTCGACGCGGAACACGCCTTCCGCGGCCGAGCAGCCCGGATACGGATCGTCGCCGCAACTGCCGCCGGTCTGGTTGACCGGATCGTCATACGACTTGAAGTTGATGATGCCCGACCACTCCATGTGCAGCGAATAGTTGCCCGGTGCGATCGTGCCGGCGACGGGGCGCAACTGGTAGAAGTCGCCCTTGTCCTGCGGCGTCGCGATCAGCTGGATGTTGCCCGGCTGCAGCGTGATGCGGCCGTTCGTGAACTTGATCCGGTGGCCGGCGACCACGATGTTGTTGACCGGCTTGAGCACCTTGATCTCGACGTCGGCGCGGCCGTCGAACGCGTTCAGCGCGTCGTTCGGGCGGAACCACAGCCGGTAGTTCACGGGCACCACGGTGTCCGGCAATTCGACAGGCGAGACGCTCTTGTCGACGTTGGATGCGCTCGGCGGCGCGGTGACGGCGGGCGACGAGCCCGTGTGCGGCGCGCCGGCGGAGCTCAGCGCGGAAGCGGAGCCCGCACCGCCGTCGTCGCCGCCGCAACCGGCGAGCGCGAGTGCGGCGACGAGCGGCAGATAACGCATCTTGCGAATATGAATCGACATGACTGAAACCTCGATCGTTGAAAGAATCGTTCAGTGCTGCGAAAACGCCGGCAAAAGCAATCCCCTCGCCGTTTAATCAACGGCGAAAAAATGGCAATGACGGATTATTCGAAAAGACGGCGGCCGACTACGTGAAGGTAATCATGGTTTACTGCCCCCTCTGAATTTCCGGATGTCGGTTAACTGGCCGGTTCAAAATGGCCGTGCGCGTGTTGTACTGAATTGATTTCGCGCGCACGACACGGGGCCGCACGCCCGGCGCGGGCGCGCAATCCCTTTGAACCGACGACCTACGGGGCTGGCCGGGCCAGGCCGCAGGACGGAAGGACAGCGTGTCGCCGTCCCGGAAATACGCCGTCATGCGGCTTCAAGGTGTGTCGGCTTGCTCCAAGGATGCGTAAATATACTTGATGGTTTTGGGTAAAGGAAACGAAAAATTTAGAAAGAACGTCTATTGAATTTCCGGCGCTTCATTGAACGCTGGAAGTCATTAATGCGCTTTCCGTTTGTCTGGCGATTTCGTAGTTTTAATCTATTAACGATCTCGCGGCGCTCCCGAAACTACGAAATCCGGTGAAGGATGGCGCGGTCGGTACAATGCATTGACGACCCGTTCACCGATCGCCGCGAGGAGGCCCTTCCATGTCACGCGCCCTGTTCCGTATCGCGCCGCTGCGCGCCGTGCTGCTGCTGTTCGCGGCCGTGTTCCTCCTGGGCGGTTGCGCGGGGTTCACGCGCGAGCCCGTGCGCGTGTCGGTCGCCGGGCTCGACCCGCTCGTGGGGCAGGGCCTCGAGATGCGCTTCAGCCTGAAGTTGCGCGTGCAGAATCCGAACGATGCGCCGATCGACTACGACGGCATCTCGGTCGCGCTCGACCTGAACGGTGCGCCGTTCGCGAGCGGCGTCAGCGATCGGGCGGGCACCGTGCCGCGATTCGGCGAGGCCGTGCTCGACGTGCCCGTATCGGTATCGGCCTTCGCCGCCGCGCGGCAGGCGTGGAACCTGCCGGGCGCGGCCGCGAACGGCGAGTTGCCGTATGCGCTGCGCGGCCGGCTCGCCGGCAGCGGGCTCGGCGCCGTGCACTTCAACGACGCGGGCACGCTCCGTCTGCCCGCCATGCCGGGGTGGGGCGGCTAATCGTCAGGGCGCCAAACGTCGGCTCAATGTGTCGAAAAATTCACCATTTGACAGTCTTTAATGCTTATCCGCGCGAGATCTCGATTTTTGTCGACGCGACCCCTTACACTTGCCGATGTCCGAGGGTCGGACATTCTTTTAGGGGAAATTCATGGCGGCAAAATTCGAGCTCAAGAAGGCCACGAACGGCCAGTACTACTTCCACCTGAAGTCGGCGAACGGCGAGATCATCCTCGCGAGCGAGCGGTACGAGGAGAAAGGCGGCGCGAAAAACGGGATCGCGTCCGTGCGGGAAAATGCGCCGCTGGACGAGCGCTACGAGCGCAAGCTCGCCCACAACGGCGAGCCGATGTTCAATCTGAAAGCAGCGAACCACCAGGTCATCGGTACGAGCGAAACGTACAGCAGCGTGCAGGCACGCGAGAACGGCATCGCGGCCGTCAAGCGCGATGCGCCCGGTGCGGAAACCCACGATCTCGCCTGATCGACGCTTGCGCCGCGACGAATGCCTTCGGGCGGCCGTCGCGGCGCCTGTTTTGCCGGGTCGGGCAAAGCGCGGTATGGTGTGGTCCGCGCGGTGAATTCTCGCCGCCGTTGAAGCCAACCGTAACCGAGTTCGCGTGACCGATTCCCCCGTTTTCCACTGGACCGACGCCGACGGCGTCGATCATGCCGTGCGCTGGCGCTCCGAGGCCGGCGTGCAACCGCCGAAGCGCGCGGTGCCCGCCGACGACCGCCTCACCGCCGACGCGGCCTACCGCCTCGCATGCGAGGGCACCGCGCTCGTCTGGCAGGGCGACTTCCAGAATGCGCGCCAGCTCGTGCAGGCGATGGCGCGCCGCGTCGAACGCAAGCCGAAGAAGGCGAAAGCCGCGGCCGGCGTCGAAGCCTTCAATCTGCATCGCCTCGCGCAATCGCAGCGGGCCCGCACGCTCGGCATGTTGCTGATCCCGCTCGACGCCGATTACACGATCCCGCTGCGCCGCGCGCCCGACGTGCGTGCCGCATGCGAGGAAGCGTACGGCCCCGGCGGCGCGCCGTCGGTCGTGTCGCTGCGCGAACTGCTCGGCCTCGTCGGCGCGCACGAGTGGCGCAAGAAAGGCGTGCCGATCCCGGCGCTCGGCGGCGCGCCGATCCATCCGCACTACGGCGTGTTCTCGCCGGTGCGCGGCGAATACGTCGAGCTCGTCGCGCGCGCGCCGCTGCCGGCGACGTCGCTCGCGTTCGATATCGGCACGGGCACCGGCGTGCTGGCGGCGGTGCTTGCGTCACGCGGCGTCGAGCGCGTCGTCGCGACCGACCAGGATCCGCGCGCGCTCGCCTGCGCGCGCGAGAACGTCGCGCGGCTGGGTCATGCGGGCCACGTCGAGATCGTCGAGGCCGACCTGTTTCCGGCCGGCCGGGCGCCGCTCGTGGTCTGCAATCCGCCGTGGGTGCCGGCCCGGCCAAGCGCGCCGATCGAATACGCGGTCTACGATCCTGACAGCCGCATGCTGCGCGGTTTTCTCGCGGGGCTGGCCGCGCATCTGGAGCCGGGCGGCGAGGGCTGGCTGATCCTGTCCGATTTCGCCGAGCATCTCGGCCTGCGGCCGCGCGAAACCTTGCTGCAATGGATCGACGAGGCCGGCCTCGTCGTGCTCGGCCGCGACGACATCCGCCCCGCGCACCCGAAGTCGACGGACGCCGACGATCCGCTGCACGCGGCGCGCCGCGCCGAGGTCACGTCGCTCTGGCGCCTCGGCGCGCGGGCCTGACCGCGTATTTTCGGTAAACTGTCGCCATTCCTCACGAATTTTCGCCGCCGGGCCGTGGTCGACCGACCGTGGCCCGGCGCCGCTTCACGATGTCGAACAAGACCCACGAAATCCGTCCGGAGCAGTCCGTCGAGCTGCTGAAGGAACTGCACATCCTCACCCGCGACGGGAAGCTGAACCAGGACAGCCGCCGCAAGCTGAAGCAGGTCTATCACCTGTTCCAGTTCATCGAGCCGCTGCTCGCCGGCGTGCAGGCCGACAAGGGCCACGTGACGCTCGTCGATCACGGCGCCGGCAAGTCGTATCTCGGCTTCATCCTGTACGACCTGTTCTTCAAGCAGCAGCCGGGGCACGGCACGCCGGCGTTCGCGTCGCACGTGTACGGCATCGAGACGCGCGAGGAACTCGTCACGCGTTCGACTGAGCTCGCCGCGCGGCTCGGGTTCGGCGGCATGTCGTTCCTGAACCTGTCGGTCGCCGATTCCATCACGTCGCCGCAACTGCCCGACACGGTCGACGTCGTCACCGCGCTGCACGCGTGCGACACCGCGACCGACGACGCGATCCGCTTCGCGCTCGCGAAGCGCGCGCAGCACATCGTGCTGGTGCCGTGCTGCCAGGCGGAAGTCGCGGGCGTGCTGCGCAAGAACAAGGGCAAGTCGCTCGCGAATGCGCTGACCGAGGTGTGGCGCCATCCGCTCCATACGCGCGAATTCGGCAGCCAGATCACCAACGTGCTGCGCTGCCTGCAGCTCGAAGCGCACGGCTACCAGGTCAGCGTGACCGAGCTGGTCGGCTGGGAGCATTCGATGAAGAACGAGCTGATCATCGCGCAGTACAAGAACCTGCCGCGCCGTAGGCCCGGTGAGCGGCTGAACGAGATCCTCGGGATGTTCGGGCTCGCCGAACTGAACGAGCGCTTCTTCGTCGCGCAGGCCGCGGCGGCGGGCGACGCCGCGGCCGAGCCGGCCGAAGGCTGACGGGCGAACGCGCGGCCGGGCGGGCATGGCGCCGGCGCCGCGCACGTTGCACGCCGCACGTTGCACGCCGCGTCACACGTCATCGCCCGGGCGGCGCATCCATTCGCGCCAGCCGTCGTGGCCGAGGCGGCGCAGCGTTTCCTGATTCTTTTCGTAGATCGCTGACGCGTCCGGGAACGCATCGACCGCGCGCGCGATGCTGTCCTCGCGCAGCAGGTGCAGGATCGGGTAGGGCGCGCGGTTCGTGTAGTTCTCGATGTCGTCGGGTTCGGTGCCGTCGAACCGGTATTGCGGATGGAAGCTCGCGATCTGCAGCACGCCGTCGAGTCGCAACTGCTGCACGAGCCGCTCGGCGAAGAACAACGCATCGTTGTAGTCGACGAAATCGGCGAACGCGTGCGGGTAGATCACGAGCGTCGTGTCGACCTGCTGCGGATCCGCCGCTTCCAGCGCGCGCAGCTCGGTTTCGAGTTCGGCGAGCGCGTCTTCCAGCGTCGTCGCTTCGCTGATCGCGTAGCGCACCTGTTCCTTCACATAGACGCTTTTCGCGAACGGGCACAGGTTGAGCCCGATCACCGCGCGCGCGAGCCAATGCCGCGTGGCGGCGAGGATGTCGTCGTGCGAGTCGGGGCGGGTGTCGGTCATCGTGATACCAGTCGGGCGCAAGGGCGAAGAGGGCCGCATTGTAGCGGGCGCGCCGGGGACGAATGCATGCGATCCGTCACGCGCAGGCCGCTTCGATCAACTGCGTGACGAGCGCGGGCGCGGTGCCGATCGGCGTTTCGCCGTGCCGGTAGGTCTGGCTCGCCGCGTAGATGCCTTCGACCACCAGCGCGAGCGCATCGGCCAGCGCCTTCGGTTGCCGCGCGCCGGCGCCTTCGCACAGCGCGACGAGCCGTTTCATCAGCTGTTCCTTGTTCTGCGCGACACGTTCGCGCGCCGGGTGCGATGCATCCGGGAATTCGGCGGCCACGTTGACGAACGGGCAGCCGCGATAGTCCTTTTGCGTCGCCCGCTCGGCGAGGTCGACGAAATACTGGATCAACTGCGCCTTCGGTTGCCCCGGATGCTTCGCGGCGCTCGTATCGAGCCGCTCGAAGAAGCACGCGTCCATCCGCTCCAGATAAGCGAGGATCAACTCGTCCTTCGACGCGAACTGGCGGTACAGGCTCATCTTGTTGACCCCGGCGCGCTCCACCACCGCCTCGACGCCGACCGTCCGCACGCCTTCCTTGTAAAACAATTCCTCGGCGGCACGCAGCAGGTGTTCCTGCGCGGTGGCGCCGTCGATCGGCCGGCGCGTGCGCCGCGCCGGCGGTTTGGCGACCTCGATGCCCGACATGATGACCCTCGACGACATAATGGATTGCTTGACATGTTACCGACTGGTAACTACGATCGCAACACAGTTGTGACCGGTCGGTAACAATCGCATCCGGATCAACAGACGAATGCCGAGCGTCGGCCTGGGTCAGCCGATGTTGAAATGCGTGGCGGAGGTGGCCTGGTCGGGCGGCGCGGGTGCGATGGCGCCGGCGCCCGCCAACTGGAGAACGCGAAAATGAATTGGGCAGTGACACGAATCGGCGGGCGCTTCCATTACGGATGGCTCGCGGCGGCGGTGGTATTCCTGATCCTGCTGGCGGCGGCCGGCACACGCGCGACGCCGAGCGTGCTGATGGTACCGCTCGAACGCGAGCTCGGCTGGAGCCGCGCGGCGATTTCGCTGGCGATCTCGGTGAACATCGCGCTATATGGCCTGACGGGCCCGTTCGCGGCCGCCGCGATGCAGCGCTTCGGGCTGCGCCCGACGATCCTCACCGCGCTCGTGACGATGGGCGCGGGCGTCGCGCTGTCGTCGATGATGACGCAGAGCTGGCAGATGGTCGTGATCTGGGGGCTGATGGTCGGCTGCTCGACGGGCGTCGTCGCGCTAACGCTGTCCGCGACCTTCGTCACGCGCTGGTTCCATGCGCGGCGTGGCCTCGTGATGGGGATCCTGACCGCGAGCACGGCCACCGGCCAGCTCGTGTTCCTGCCGATGCTCGCGGCGATCGCGCAGCGCCATGGCTGGCGGCCGGTCGTGCTGGTCGTCGCGGTGGCGGCGGCGATCGTGATTCCGCTCGTCGCGTTCCTGCTCCCGGAGCGGCCTGCCGACGTGCAACTGCGCCCGTACGGCGAGCCCGCCGATGCGCCGCCCGCGGCCGACACGACGAAGGAGAACCCGCTCGCGGTCGCGTTCCGCACGCTGCTGACGGCGAGCCGCTCGCGCGACTTCTGGCTGCTGTTCTTCAGTTTCTTCATCTGCGGCGCGAGCACCAACGGCTACGTCGGCACGCACCTGATCGCGATGTGCAGCGACTACGGGATGACCGAAGTGCAGGGCGCGTCGCTGCTCGCGGCGATGGGCATATTCGACCTGTTCGGCACGACGCTGTCGGGCTGGCTGTCCGACCGTTACGACAACCGCGTGCTGCTGTTCTGGTACTACGGGCTGCGCGGGCTGTCGCTGATCTATCTGCCGCACGCGTTCGGGATCGATTTCTTCGGGCTGCCGCTGTTCGCGATGTTTTACGGGCTCGACTGGATCGCGACCGTGCCGCCTACCGTGCGGCTCGCGACCGACGTGTTCGGCAAGGCGGCGGCACCGGTCGTGTTCGGCTGGATCGTCGCCGGCCACCAGCTCGGCGCGGCATTCGCGGCGCTCGGCGCCGGGCTGCTGCGCGCGAGCCTCGGCACCTACACGATCGCGTCGATGATCTCGGGCGGGCTGTGCATCGTCGGGGCGCTGATCGTGTTGCGGATCAACCGCGGCCCGTCGCGCGCGGCCGCGCAGGCAGCCTGATCGCGGTGGATCGACCGGCCGCCTGCACTGCGGCCGGCCATTGCACGCAAGGAGATTTGCATAGCGCGGCAGGATCGGGCGCGCAATCGTTCAAGCAGGTATGCTTGCTGTTCGCCGGGGCGTTCGCGCCCCTTCATCGATGTCAGCGAGGAACCGCATGTCCGTCAAACCTGCTCCCACCACTGTTTCGATTCACGATCTGATCGCGGGCCGCTGGAGCCCGCGCGCGTATTCGGATGAACCCGTCAGCGCCGGCGATCTCCACGCGGTGCTCGAAGCGGCACGCTGGGCCCCATCCGCGTACAACGCGCAACCGTGGCGTTTCATCGTATTCGATCGCACCCAGGACGAAGACGCGTTCAAGCGCGCGTTCGCGACGCTGGTGCCGTTCAACCAGGGCTGGAATGCGCCGGCGCCAGTGTTGATCGCCGTGACCGCGCACACGCTCACGCCGAAGGGCGAGCCGGCGCCGACCGCGCTGTACGACGCCGGTGCCGCCGCGATGTCGCTGGTGCTGCAGGCGCACGCGCTCGGCCTCGCCGCGCATCAGATGAGCGGTTTCGACGCGAAGGCATTCCGCGACGCGTTCGCGATTCCGGCGGACGTCGCGATCGTGTCGATCATCTCGCTCGGCCACTACGGCAACGTCGACAAGCTCGATCCCGTGCTGCGCGATCGCGAGAAGGCGCCGCGCACGCGCCATGCGATCGGCGAAGTCGTCTACGCGGGTGGTTGGAAGAAGAGCTTCGACGCGGCAGCCTGACGCGGGCGGGCAGGGTGCGTCGCCGCGCATCCTGCCCCGCGCAGGTTCCCCCGGCGCGCCACGCGGCGCGCCGTCGCCGCCGGCGACCGTTGCGCGGCGCCGGCGGCCGGCCCCGGTTGTGATCCCGCGGGCTTCATGTTAAAAAGCCGGTCCTTTCCGTTTTCGCGCCGGCCCTGCTGCGGCAATTTCCCATGACTTACTGCGCGATCGATTTCGGCACGTCCAATTCCGCCGTGGCGCTGCCCGACGGCGATGGCATGCGCCTCGCGCCCGTCGAGGGCGACCACCTGACGCTGCCCACCGCGATCTTCTTCAACAACGACGAAGAGACGGTCGAATACGGCCGGGCGGCGCTGGCTTCCTATATCGACGGTTTCGACGGCCGGCTGATGCGCTCGATGAAGAGCATCCTCGGCTCCCCGCTCGCGGAAACGACGACCGATCTCGGCGACGGCAGCGCGATCGCGTACACCGAAATCATCGCGCGCTTCCTGATGCACCTGAAGCGCAAGGCCGAAGCGTGCGCGGGCGCGCCGGTCGGCCGCGCGGTGCTCGGCCGGCCGGTGTTCTTCGTCGACGACGATCCGCGCGCCGACCGCCTCGCCCAGGATCAGCTCGAGGCGGCCGCGCGATCGGTCGGCTTCGCGCACGTTCACTTCCAGTACGAACCGATCGCCGCCGCGTTCGACTACGAGTCGCGCCAGTCGGCGGAGCGCCTCGTGCTCGTGGCCGACATCGGCGGCGGCACGTCCGACTTCTCGCTCGTGCGTGTCGGCCCGGAGCGGATGGCGCGGCTGGAGCGCAAGGACGACGTGCTGGCGCACCACGGCGTGCACGTCGCGGGCACCGACTACGACCGGCGCGTCGAGCTCGCGGCGATCCTGCCCGCATTCGGCTATCGTTCGCTCGACCCGGAAGGGCGCGAGCTGCCGAACAGGATCTACTTCGATCTCGCGACCTGGCACCTGATCAACACCGTCTACACGCCGAAGCGAATCGGCGAGCTGAAGCTGATGAAGCACCTGTATCAGGACGTGCGGCAGTACGACCGGCTCACGAGCGTGGTCGAGCAGCGGCTCGGGCACGCGCTGATGGCGCGGGCGGAAGAAGCAAAGATCGGCGTCGCGGCGGGCGGGGAGACGATGATCGACCTGAACGACGTGGAAGAGGATCTGCAGATCGCGTTCGACGCCGATCGCCTCGTCGAGGCGAGCCGCGACGACACCGCGCGCATCGTCGACGCCGCGCGCGAGACGGTGCGGCTCGCGGGCGTGGCGCCGCGCGATGTCGGTGCGCTGTATTTCACCGGCGGTTCGACGGGGCTCGCGTTCCTGTCGGGCGCGCTCGCCGGCGCGTTCCCGGATGCGCAGCCGGTGTTCGGCGATCGCCTCGCGAGTGTCGCGACGGGCCTCGGCATTCACGCGCAGCGATTGTTCGGCTGAAGGGCGGGCGGCCAAAAGGTCGCCACGCCGGCCGGACGATCGGCGCCCAAAAACAAAAAGCCCCGCCGAAGCGGGGCTTTTTTACACGAATGATCGCGCCAAGCTTAGACCGGACGGATGTTCGCAGCTTGCAGACCCTTCGGGCCCGTCTTCACTTCGAATTCAACCTTCTGGTTTTCTTGCAGCGTCTTGAAGCCTTCGACGCGGATTTCCGAGAAGTGCGCGAACAGATCGTCGCCGCCGCCTTCCGGGGTGATGAAGCCGAAGCCCTTTGCGTCATTGAACCACTTGACGGTACCGGTTGCCATGTTACTTGTTCCTAAAAAGATAAAACGGGGCCGAAGCCCATGGGGTGCGGAAAATCAAGGAAGGGGTAATAGGACCAACCGGAGTACCGTTGATGGGCGAACTACGAAAGAACCAATTCACTCGCCACTTGAAATCCTGCGAAGTCCTTTATACGGCTAATCCGTCTGACGGTCAACCGTATTCCCATGCTATCAGGGTTATTGCGGAGATCAGGTTTACAAAGCTTGCAAGCGATGCGAATTTTTTGTAGGGGCCGATCGATTTTGGCGCCACGTTTAAGGTGCAACCGTTAAACTACGCGCCGCGTGGACGGGTTGCCCCGATCGGGCAACCGTCCCCCCAAGAATGCGTGCGCGGTGCAGTCCGAGCCGATCCCGGACAGCAGGCCGACCATGCTTTTTGAGACACAGGAGAGGATGTGAAGAGTTCTATTCAACGGAACATCGGCCCGTTTGCATTGATGCTGACGGGGCTGGGTTCGATTATCGGCTCGGGCTGGCTGTTCGGTGCCTGGAAAGCCGCGAAGATCGCCGGTCCGGCGGCGATCTGCGCCTGGATCATCGGCGCTGTCGTCATTCTCGCGATTGCGCTGACGTATGCGGAACTGGGCGCGATGTTCCCCGAGTCGGGCGGCATGGTGCGTTACGCGCGCTACTCGCACGGTTCGCTGGTGGGTTTCATCAGTGCATGGGCCAACTGGATCGCGATCGTATCCGTGATCCCGATCGAGGCCGAAGCGTCGATCCAGTACATGAGCACATGGCCGTATCCATGGGCGCACGCGCTGTTCGTGAACGGCGAGTTGACGACCCCAGGCCTGCTGCTGTCGGCCGTGCTGGTCGTCATCTACTTCATGCTGAACTACTGGGGCGTCAAGGCGTTCGCGCGGGCGAACACCGCGATCACGATCTTCAAGTTCCTGATCCCGGGCCTCACGATCCTCGGCCTGATGCTGACGAGCTTCCATTCGGAGAACCTCGGTACCGCCTCCAACGCGAGCTTCGCGCCGTACGGCTGGTCGGCCGTGCTGACCGCGGTCGCGACGAGCGGCATCGTGTTCGCGTTCAACGGCTTCCAGAGCCCGGTGAACCTGGCCGGTGAAGCGCGCAATCCGTCGCGCAGCGTGCCGTTCGCGGTGATCACGTCGATCCTGCTCGCGCTCGTGATCTACGTGCTGCTGCAGATGGCCTACATCGGCTCGGTGAACCCGGCGGACGTCGCGAAGGGCTGGGCGCACTTCGACTTCTCGTCGCCGTTCGCGGAACTCGCGATCGCGCTGAACCTGAACTGGCTCGCGATCCTGCTGTACGTCGACGCGTTCATCAGCCCGAGCGGCACCGGTACGACCTACATGGCGACGACGACCCGCATGATCTACGCGATGGAGCGCAACAACACGATGCCGAAGATGTTCGGCAACGTGCACCCGATCTACGGCGTGCCGCGTCAGGCGATGTGGTTCAACCTGCTCGTGTCGTTCATCTTCCTGTTCTTCTTCCGCGGCTGGAGTTCGCTCGCGGCGGTGATCTCGGTCGCGACGGTGATCTCGTACCTGACCGGCCCGATCAGCCTGATGGCGCTGCGCCGCGCGGCGACCGACATCGAGCGTCCGCTGTCGATTCCGCTGATGAAGCTGATCGCCCCGTTCGCGTTCGTGTGCGCGTCGCTGATCCTGTACTGGGCGAAGTGGCCGCTGACGGGCGAAATCATCCTGTTGATGATCGTCGCGCTGCCGGTGTACTTCTACTTCCAGGCGAAGTCGGGCTGGACCGGCTGGGGTGCCGACCTGAAGGCCGCGTGGTGGTTGGTCGCGTACCTGCCGACGATGGCCGTGCTGTCGCTGATCGGCAGCAAGGAATTCGGCGGCTACGGCTACCTGCCGTACGGTTGGGACATGCTGATCGTCGCGGCGATCTCGCTGGTGTTCTACTTCTGGGGCGTGAATACCGGTTACCGGACCCAGTATCTCGACGAGCGCGAGTCGCACGACGAGATTCTCGAAGGCGTCGGTGTCTGACGCCCGGCCTGCCGCCGGATTCGGCGGCGGCAGGATGCAGTGAAAAAAGCCCGTCCGAGCGATGCTCGGACGGGCTTTTTGCTGGCCGGCGGTCGCGCCGCCGTCCAGGTTCAGGCGCCGGCGTTCGCGAACACGTAGTTCGTCATCGCGAGCACGCGCTGGTAGGTGCCGAGCGACTGGATGCCTAGCCGGTAGTCGTCGTCCGCCGCACCGAGTGCCGTGAAGACCGGCAGCAGGTGCTCGTCGGTCGGATGCATCAGCGCCGCGTGCGGTGCCTGCCGGCGGTAGTCGAGCAGCGCGTCGACGTCGCGCGACGCAAGTTTCGCCTCGAACCAGTCGGTGAATTCCGCGACGCGCGGGTCCGCGTCCTCGGGCGCCGCGCCGAAGTCGGCGGCGCGCAGGTTGTGCGTGATCTGGCCCGAGCCGATCACCATCACGCCTTCGTCGCGCAGCGGCCGCAGCGCGCGGCCGAGCGCGAAGTGATGCGCGGCGTTCGCGCGCGGCTGGATCGACAACTGCGCGACCGGCACGTCGGCTTCCGGAAACATCAACAGCATCGGCACCCACGCGCCGTGATCGAGGCCGTGCTCGGTCGTCGCGGTCGCGATGCCGGCCGCGTTCAGCAGGGCGGCCGCGCGCTCGGCGACGTCGGGGGCGCCCGGCGCCGGATAGCGGATGTCGTACAGCGCCTGCGGGAATCCGTAGAAGTCGTGAATCGTGTCGGGATGCGCGGCGACGCTCGCGACCGGCCGTTGCGTGCCCCAGTGCGCGGACAGCATCAGTACCGCACGCGGGCGCGGCAATTCGGCGCCGAGGTGCGTGAACGCGCCGGACGGCAGCGTCGGGTCGATCGGCAGCGTCGGGGCGCCGTGAGACAGGTACAGCGAAGGCAAGCGGTTCATGATGGTGACCTGCAAAAGGGTTTGCCGCTGACTATAGGCGCGTACCGTGCATTGATAAACTGGTGTTCCGGAATTTGATTGACGCCTGAGCGTTGATAATTGCGTCGAGGTCCGGCTTTCGGGTGCCAGTTTGCATCGGATCGCGCGAAATAGAAGGCGTTGCGGTGCAGATCGGCGGAAATGCGCGCTGAAGAGGCGTAACTTACTGCGCGTGCCGGATACCGGCCCACGGCGTCGTTTGCGGAGCGCTGAGCGCGAACAGGTCGAGGACACGCGTGACGGTCTGGTCGACGAGTTCCTCGATCGTCTTCGGCATCGCGTAGAACGCGGGCAGCGGGGGAAACACGATGCCGCCCATTTCGGTGACGGCGGTCATGTTGCGCAGATGGGCGAGGTTGAACGGCGTTTCGCGCACCATCAGCACGAGACGGCGGCGCTCCTTCAGCGTGACGTCCGCCGCGCGCGTGATCAGGTTGTCGGACAGCCCGTGCGCGACGCTCGCGAGCGTCTTCATCGAACAGGGCGCGATTACCATGCCGTCGGTCGCGAACGAGCCCGACGCGATCGTCGCGCCGACGTCGCGCACCGAATGCACGACGTCCGCACGGCCTTCGACGTCGGCCTTCGGCAGCTTCAGTTCATGCTGGATGTTGAGCCAGCCGGCGTTCGAAATCAGCAGGTGCGTTTCGACGCCGCCGGCGGCGCGCAGCAGGTCGAGCAGCCGCACACCGTAGATCGCGCCGGTGGCGCCGGTGATCGCGACGATCAGCCGGCGTGGCGGCGCGCTGGGAGATGCCATCGAAAAGGGGGCGGGTGCCGCGCGTCAGGCGGCGGCGAACAGTTGCTGCAGTTCGCCCGACTGGTACATCTCCATCATGATGTCCGAGCCGCCGATGAATTCGCCCTTCACGTAGAGCTGCGGGATGGTCGGCCAGTTCGAGAATGCCTTGATGCCCTGGCGGATTTCGTCGTCCTCGAGCACGTTGACCGTCTTGAACTGGTCGACGCCGCAGGCCTTCAGCACCTGCACGGCGCGGCCCGAGAAGCCGCACATCGGGAATTGCGCGTTGCCCTTCATGAAGAGCACGACCTGGTTTTCGTCGACGATTTGCTTGATACGTTGTTGGGTGTCCATGACTGACCTTGCGTTTGCGGGGCGTTAGATCGAAATGATAGCGGATTTCAACCGGGCGGGCCGGCCATCAGCCCGGCCGGCGGCCGCCGGTCGTGCGTTCGATGGCGGCGAGATCGGCGCGCGATTCCACCGCGACGAAGCCGTGCGACGCCAGGATCGCGCGGACGGCTTCGGCCTGGTCGTAGCCGTGCTCGATCCACAGCGTGCCGCCCGGTTTCAGACAGGCGCCGGCGCCCGCGACGATCGTGCGGATCGCGCTGAGGCCGTCGGCATCGTCGGTGAGCGCGCCGCGCGGCTCGAAACGCAGGTCGCCCTGCGCGAGGTGCGGATCGTGCTGCGCGATGTACGGCGGGTTGCTGACGATCGTATCGAACGCGAGCGCCGGATCGAGCGCCGCGTACCAGTCGCTCTGCAGCCAGTGCAGCGGGCCGCCGGTGCGGTGCGCGCCGAGCAGCTTGTCGGCGTTGCGTTGCGCGACCGCGAGCGCGGCCGGCGAACGGTCGAGCGCCCACACGCGCGCGTCGGGGCGCTCGGCCGCGATCGACACGGCGATCGCGCCGCTGCCGGTACCGAGATCGAGCACGGTCGCATGCGGCAGCCCGTCGATCGCATCGAGCGCCGCTTCGACGAGCAGCTCGGTCTCGGGGCGCGGGATCAGCACGTCGGGCGTCACGTCGAACGCGCGGCCGAAGAACTCGCGCATCCCGACCAGTTGCGCGACGGGCTCGCCGGCGACGCGGCGCGCTTCGAGCGCGCGGTAGCGTTCGACCGCGGCCGCGTCGAGCGGCGCGTCGCCGCGCGTGATCAGTTGCGTGCGGGTCCAGCCGAGCGCGTGCGCGAGCAGCACGCGTGCATCGACGGGGTCGAGCGGCGAGGCGCGCAGCAGGGCGTCGGCGGTGGCGTCGGACATCGCGGCCTCAGTCGGCGTCGCCGAGCGACGCGAGCAGCTCGGCCTGATGCTCGGTGACGAGCGCGCCGATCAGTTCGTCGAGATCGCCGTCCATGATCGCCTCGAGCCGGTACAGCGTCAGGTTGATCCGGTGGTCGGTCATCCGGCCCTGCGGGAAGTTGTACGTGCGGATTCGCTCCGAGCGGTCGCCGGAGCCGATCAGGCTCTTGCGCGTCGCGGCTTCCTTCGCGTGCTGCTCGTGATACTGCTTGTCCTTGATGCGCGCGGCGAGCACCTTCAGCGCGCGATCCTTGTTCTTGTGCTGCGACCGGTCGTCCTGGCACTCGACGACGATCCCGGTCGGGATGTGCGTGACGCGCACCGCCGAATCGGTCTTGTTGATGTGCTGGCCGCCCGCGCCGGACGCGCGGAACGTGTCGATGCGCAGGTCGGCCGGATTGATTTCGACCTCGCCGATTTCGTCGGCTTCCGGCATCACGGCGACCGTGCACGCGGATGTATGGATGCGCCCCTGCGTCTCGGTGGCCGGCACGCGCTGCACGCGATGGCCGCCCGATTCGAACTTCAGACGCGAATACGCGCCCTGGCCGGCAATGCGGACGATCACTTCCTTGTAGCCGCCGAGATCCGACGGGCTTTCCGACATCATCTCGACCTGCCAGCGCTGGCGTTCCGCGAAGCGCAGGTACATGCGCAGCAGGTCGCCCGCGAACAGCGCCGATTCGTCGCCGCCCGTGCCCGCGCGGATTTCGAGGAAGATGTTGCGGTCGTCGTTCGGATCCTTCGGCAGCAGCATCTTCTGCAGCTCGGTCTCGAGGCGCGCCATGCCCTCGCGCGCGCTGCGGATTTCGTCTTCCGCGAAATCGCGCATCGACGGATCGGCGAGCAGTTCCTGCGCGGCCGTCTCGTCGCTGCGCGACTGGCGCCATAACGCGTATTGCTCGACGACCGGGCCGAGTTCCGCATGTTCGCGCGTCAGCTTGCGGTACTGGTCGAGGTCGGCCGTGACGTTCTCGCGGCTCAGCAGGTCGTTGAGTTCGGCCAGCCGGGTGGAAAGCTGGTCGAGCTTGCGTTGCATGCTCGTCTTCATGGTGTGGAGCGGCGCTCCCGGGCAAGGGGTATTCGGAAAGGATAGGCCGGCGGCGGGACAACGGCCGACGGCGGCAGGGCGACCGGGCGGCGCTAGTGGCCGGACTGGTCGTTCGAGCGCGGCGCGTGCTGGTAGAAGCCGCGCATCAGGTCGATCAGCGAATCGCGATCGGCGCCGTTGACGCGGTTGAGCGCGCTCGTCGGACCGTGGATCAGCTTGTTGGTCAGCGCCTGCGACAGTGCTTCGAGCACGGCGGCCGGATCGTCCCCGCGCGCGAGCAGCTTCTGTGCCTTCTCGACTTCGGCCCGGCGCAGCGCGTCGGCCTGCGTATGCATGTGACGGATCACCGGCACGACGCTGCGCGTGTCGAGCCATTGCATGAAATTCTGCACGCGCGTCTCGATGATCGCCTCGGCTTGAGCGACCGCGGCCTGGCGCGACGCGTTGCCTTCGCGCACGATCGCGCCGAGATCGTCGACGGTGTAAAGGAACACGTCCTTCAGCTTGCCGACTTCGGGCTCGATGTCGCGCGGCACCGCGAGGTCGACCATGAAGATCGGCCGGTGGCGGCGCGCCTTCACCGCGCGCTCGACCGCGCCGAGGCCGATGATCGGCAGCGTCGATGCGGTGCACGACACGATGATGTCGAATTCGTGCATGCGGGTAGGCAGGTCGGCCAGCGGCATCGCGCGGCCGTTGAAGCGTTCGGCGAGCCGCTGGCCGCGTTCGGCCGTGCGGTTCGCGACGACGAGCTCGCGCGGGCCCTGCGCGGCGAAGTGCGTCGCGCACAGCTCGATCATCTCGCCGGCGCCGATGAACAGCACGCGCTGATCCGAAACCTTTTCGAAGATCCGTTGCGCGAGGCGAACCGCGGCGGCGGCCATCGACACCGACTGCGTGCCGATTTCGGTCGTGCCGCGCACTTCCTTGGCCACCGCGAACGTGCGCTGGAACAGCTGGTTCAGATAGGTGCCGAGCGCGCCGGCTTCCGTCGCGGTGCGAACGGCGTCCTTCATCTGGCCCAGAATCTGGGTTTCGCCCAGCACCATCGAGTCCAGGCCGGACGCGACGCGGAACGCGTGCCGGACCGCTTCCGACTGCGGCAGCGCATAGACGTGCGGCGCGAGCTCGTCGACCGGGATCCGGTGATACTCCGACAGCCAGCGGACCGCGCCTTCGCGGGCCGCGCGATCGTCGGTCGCGCAATACAGTTCGGTGCGGTTGCAGGTGGAGAGGATCGCCGCTTCGGGCGTATTGGGCGCCTGCGGGCCGAGAAACACGTTCTTGAACGTGGCGAGAGCCGGCTTGATCTGCTCGAGCGGAAACGCCACGCGTTCGCGCAGGGCGACAGGCGCAGTGTGGTGGTTGATTCCGATCGTGAGGAGTTGCATATCGAGGGCTATCGTTTAGCCCCATATTATAGCGTTTCGGTGATTTCCTCACTCGCTGCGTACCGGCCATCGGCGTGGCGGGGCCGTGAATTTGGGGGTTCGATCGGCACGCGGTCGAGCTGATAGCCGAAGCCGTAGAGCGGCAACAGCCGGTAGCCGCGCTCCGGAAGCAGTTGCAATTTGCTGCGCAGCCGGGACGCGTGCGTGTCGAGCGTGCGCGACTTCATGTCGCGGCGGCGCCCCCACACCGTTTCGAGGATATGGGCGCGCGACACGGGCCGCGACACGTTCGTGAGCAATAACTGCGCGAAGCGGAACTCCTTCGGCGTCAGTGAAACGATTGCGTCGTCGAAACGCACGAGGCAATGCGTGGCGTCGAATGCGTATTCGCCATACATTTCGCGCGAGCGGGCGGGTGCGCGGCGTACGCCGGCGCGCCGGCTCAGCGCGTTGACGCGCGCGAGCAACTCGGGCCCGCTCACGGGGCGCACGAGACAATCGTCGGCGCCCGCGTGCAGGCACGAGACGATTTCGCTCTCGCGCGCCGACGGCATCACGGCGATGGCCGGCAACCCGGGCAGGACCGCTTGCGCGCGCGGAATGACTTCCTGCGCCGGCTGGTCGCCGGCCCAGTGGCCCGTGACCAGCATGTCGCAGGTGTTGTCGGCGGCGAGCCACGCGAAGAATGCGGCGCTGGACGCAAATGCGTGACACACGTGACCGCCCGCGAAGAGCAGGCGGTTCAGGAGTGCGGCATGGCGCGACTCGGGATCGATCAGAGCGATTCGCATGAGAATTTCTTCAATACGGCAGCAGGCGCGCGCTTGCCATAACGTCGAGTCGGCCCCTACACTCGAACGTTCGCGGCGCCCGGTTGGTCTCGGGTTCGATGAATGAATCGATGCTAGCCGCTGGCAACGTTCACGCCTATGGGACGAATCTGAATTTATAGAAGGCGTCGAATGAACTGGTTTGGAATCCTTGTCCTGGGAGCGGCCGTCGGGCTGTTCGGCCGCTGGCTGCACCCGATGCGGCGCACGGCCCGGCCGGCGTGGTGGATCGCGGTGCTCGTCGGCATCGTGGGCGCGGCCGCCGCCCGCATGGTCGGCAATCTCTCGGGACTGTTTTACGATGGCGAGACGCTCGAATGGCCGGTCTGCACCGGCGTCGCGTTCGTCGCCGTAGCCGTGACGGTCGCGTTGTCGGCCCGTCGCTGAATGCTCTCAGGTGAAATCATGAATGCCCGTCTCCCCGAAGTCTCGCCGGTGCCGGCCCGCCTCGCGCTGCTGCGCGGCGCCATGGCCCGCGAGAATCTGGCCGCCTATCTCGTGCCGTCCGCCGATCCCCATCTGTCCGAATACCTGCCCGAACGCTGGCAGGCGCGCCGCTGGCTGTCCGGCTTCACGGGTTCGGTCGGCACGCTGGTCGTGACCGCGGATTTCGCGGGGTTGTGGGTCGACAGCCGCTACTGGGTGCAGGCCGACGCCGAGCTGGCGGGCACCGGCGTGCAGCTGATGAAGATGACGGGCGGGCAGCAGAGCGCGCCGCACGTCGACTGGCTCGCGCAGAACGTGGCGGCGGGCGCGACGGTCGGCGTCGACGGCGCCGTGCTCGGCGTCGCGGCCGCGCGCGCGCTGACGGCCGCGCTGAGCGCGCGCGGCATCGCGCTGCGTACCGACGTCGACCTGCTCGACGCGATCTGGCCCGAGCGGCCCGGGCTGCCCGGCGATGCGGTTTTCGAGCACGTGGCGCCGCAGGCGGACACGACGCGCGCGAGCAAGCTCGCCGAAGTGCGCCGCGCGATGCACGCGCAGGGCGCGCAATGGCACTTCGTGTCGACGCTCGACGATCTCGCGTGGCTGTTCAACCTGCGCGGCGCCGACGTCAACTTCAATCCGGTGTTCGTTGCGCACGCAATGATCGGCGCCGATCGCGCGACGCTGTTCGTCGCCGACGGCAAGGTGTCGCCGGCGCTGGCCGCGTCGCTCGCGCGGGATGGCGTCGACGTCCGCGCCTACGACGCCGCGCGCGCGGCGCTCGCGGCGCTGCCCGACGGCGCGACGCTGCTGATCGATCCGCGCCGCGTGACGTTCGGCACGCTCCAGGCCGTGCCGGCCGGCGTGAAGCTCGTCGAGGCCGTGAATCCGTCGACGTTCGCGAAGTCGCGCAAGACGTCCGCCGAGATCGAGCACGTACGCGTGACGATGGAGCACGACGGCGCCGCGCTTGCCGAATTCTTCGCGTGGTTCGAACAGGCGGTGAATCGCGAGACGATCACCGAGCTGACGATCGAGGAAAAGCTCACGGCCGCGCGCGCCCGGCGCCCCGGGTATGTGTCGGCGAGCTTCGCGACGATCGCCGGCTTCAACGCGAACGGCGCGATGCCGCACTACCACGCGACGCGCGAGTCGCACGCGACGATCGCCGGCGACGGCCTGCTGCTGATCGATTCGGGCGGCCAGTACATGACGGGCACGACCGACATCACGCGCGTCGTGCCGGTCGGCACCGTCAGCGACCTGCAGCGGCGCGATTTCACGATCGTGCTGAAATCGATGATGGCGCTGTCGCGCGCCCGCTTCCCGCGCGGCATCCGCTCGCCGATGCTCGACGCGATCGCGCGCGCGCCGATGTGGGCGGCCGGCCTCGACTACGGTCACGGCACCGGGCATGGCGTCGGTTACTTCCTGAACGTGCACGAGGGCCCGCAGGTCATTTCGCACTATGCGCCCGCCGAGCCGTACACGGCGATGGAAGAGGGGATGATCACGTCGATCGAGCCGGGCGTGTACCGTCCGGGCCAGTGGGGCATCCGGATCGAGAACCTGGTCGTGAACCGGGCGGCCGGGCAGACGGAATTCGGCGATTTCCTCGCGTTCGAGACGCTGACACTGTGCCCGATCGACACGCGCTGCGTGCTGATCGAGATGCTGCACGACGAAGAGCGCGCGTGGCTGAACACGTATCACGCGACGGTGCGCGAGCGCGTCGGCCGGCACCTGAGCGGCGACGCGAAGGCGTGGCTCGACGCGCGCACGCAGCCGATCTGACGCAACGTGAGGCAACGGCCGGATCGCGATTCGGCAACGATCGAGCGACGGCCGGACGATAACAGCGAGGGCAGGCAATGGCGGACACCGCGGTGATCGTAATCGACATGCAGCGCGGGCTGGTGGAGCGGGCGCAGCCCGCGTACCGGCTCGCCGACGTGGTGTCGGGCATTAACCGATTGACGGCGGCGGCGCGCGCGGCGAACGCGCCGGTGTGCTTCGTGCAGCACGACGGCGACGCGGACGACGACATCGTGCCCGGCACGCCGGGCTGGGAACTGCATGCGGGGCTGGTCGTCGGTCGAGCCGACTGGCGCGTGCGCAAGCAGGCAAGCGATGCGTTTCACGACACGCCGCTCGCAGCGCAGCTCGATCGCCACGGCATCCGTTCGGTGCTGATCTGCGGCTATGCGACCGAGTTCTGCGTCGATTCCGCCGCGCGCCGTGCCGCGCTGCTCGGCTACCGGACGACCGTCGTGTCCGATCTGCACACGACGAACGAGCGCGCCCATCTGTCGGCGGCGCAGATCGTCGCGCACCACCACTTCATCTGGAACAACAATTCGCTGTCGGGCAACGCGGTGACGCCGCGGCCGCTCGCGGACGTGCTCGCCACGGAGTTCGCATGACGATCAAGGCAGTGGTGTTCGATTTCGGCGGCGTGCTGATCGACTGGAGCCCCGAGTACCTTTACCGTGAGCTGATTCCCGACGATGCCGAGCGCCGCTGGTTCCTCACGCACGTGTGCGCGATGGACTGGGTGGTCCGCCAGGACGGCGGGCAGACGATCGAGGAAGGCACGGCCGAACTCGTCGCGAAGTTTCCGGAGCACGAGGCGCTGATCCGCGCGTTCTACGCGCGCTGGCACGAGATGATCGGCGGCGTGCTGGAGGAGGGCGCGGCGCTCGTCGACCGGCTGGACGCGCAGCGGATGCCGCTGTTCGGGCTGACCAACTGGTCCGCGCAGACGTTTCCGTATGCCTGGGACAACTTCCCGGTGCTGCGCCGGTTCAAGGACATCGTCGTGTCGGGCCGCGTGAAGCTCGTGAAACCCGATCCGGCGATCTACCGCGAGATGCAGGCACGGATCGAGCCGCACCTGCCCGGCATCGCACCGCACGAGCTCGTGTTCATCGACGACAACGCGCACAACGCGGCGGCCGCGACGGCGCTCGGCTGGCATGGCATTCATCACACGAGCGCGGCGGCGACCGAGGCGCGGCTGCGCGAACTGGGCGCGCTCGCGTAAGCGTCGGGGCGAGCGTCGGGCGGATACAGAAAGCGGGCCATGAGCCCGCTTCTTCGTTGTGCCGTGCCGGTTGCGGCCCGCTTCGGCGCCGGCCCCGCGTGAGCGCGGCGCCGGTTGCCTGGGCCGCGCCGCTCAGCGGCTGATCGGCTTGTAGCGCAGACGCTTCGGCTTCGCGGCTTCCTCGCCGAGGCGCGCACGCTTGTCGGCTTCGTACTCCTGGTAGTTGCCGTCGAAGAACGTGACCTGCGAATCGCCTTCGAACGCGAGGATGTGCGTCGCGATCCGGTCGAGGAACCAGCGATCGTGCGAGATCACCATCACCGAACCCGCGAATTCGAGCAGCGCGTCTTCCAGCGCGCGCAGCGTTTCGACGTCGAGGTCGTTCGACGGTTCGTCCAGCAGCAGCACGTTGCCGCCCGAGATCAGCGTCTTCGCGAGATGCAGGCGGCCGCGCTCGCCGCCGGACAGGTTGCCGACGATCTTCTGCTGGTCGCCGCCCTTGAAGTTGAAGCGGCCGATGTACGCACGCGACGGCGTTTCGTACTTGCCGACCGTCAGCACGTCGGCGCCGCCCGAGATTTCCTCGAACACCGTCTTCGACCCGTCGAGCGCGTCGCGGCTCTGGTCGACGTACGCGAGCTTCACCGTCGGGCCCATCACGACTTCGCCCGAATCCGGCTGTTCCTTGCCGGTCAGCATCTTGAACAGCGTCGACTTGCCGGCGCCGTTCGGCCCGATGATGCCGACGATCGCGCCGGCCGGAATCTTGAAGCTCAGGTTGTCGATCAGCAGGCGGTCGCCGAACGACTTGCTGACGTTCTTGAACTCGATCACTTCATTGCCGAGGCGTTCGCCGGCCGGAATGAAGATTTCCTGCGTTTCGTTGCGCTTCTGGTATTCCTGGCTGCTCAGTTCCTCGAAGCGGGCGATACGCGCCTTCGACTTCGCCTGACGGCCCTTCGGGTTCTGGCGCACCCACTCCAGTTCCTTCTTGATCGCCTTCTGGCGTGCCGATTCCGACGCTTCTTCCTGCTTCAGGCGCTCTTCCTTCTGGTCGAGCCAGCTGCTGTAGTTGCCCTTCCACGGAATGCCGTGGCCGCGGTCGAGTTCGAGAATCCATTCGGCCGCGTTGTCGAGGAAGTAGCGATCGTGCGTGACCGCGACGACGGTGCCCGGGAAGCGCACCAGGAACTGCTCGAGCCAGTCGACCGATTCGGCGTCGAGGTGGTTGGTCGGTTCGTCGAGCAGCAGCATGTCGGGCTTCTCGAGCAGCAGCTTGCACAGCGCGACGCGGCGCTTTTCACCGCCGGACAGGTGCTCGATCTTCGCGTCCCACGGCGGCAGGCGCAGCGCGTCGGCCGCCACTTCGAGCTGCTGCTCGGGGCTGCCGCCGTCGCTCGACGCGAGGATCGCCTCGTACTTCGCCTGCTCGGCCGCGAGCGCGTCGAAGTCGGCGTCCGGTTCGGCATACGCGGCGTAGATTTCTTCCAGCTTCTTGTTGGCCTGGAACAGGTCGCCGAGGCCTTCCTCGACGGCTTCGCGCACGGTCTTCGTCGGATCGAGCTGCGGTTCCTGCGGCAGGTAGCCGATGTTCAGGTTCGGCATCGGCGTGGCTTCGCCCTCGATGTCCTTGTCGACGCCCGCCATGATGCGGATCAGCGTCGACTTGCCCGAGCCGTTCAGGCCGAGCACGCCGATCTTCGCGCCGGGAAAGAACGACAGCGAGATGTCCTTCAGGATCTGGCGCTTGGGCGGCACGATCTTGCCGACCCGGTTCATCGTGAAAACGTATTGGGCCATTTCGGTGTGAAAGTCAGAAGTGGTTGAGACGGCCGCGCAGCGCGCGCGGGCGTGGCGGCGTCGGGTGATTCGGTACGGAGCGTGCCGCGCGGGGCGCGGCGGTGCGAGCGCGTATTGTACTTCGCCGCCGGCTGCCGCTGGCACGGCGCAGGCCATTCGGCCGACCCGCGCTCACAGCCACGCGGCGACGCCGCCGTGCCCCGAGCACGTGCCGCGCCGGTGGCGGCTGAAGCTGTACGTGCCGTCGCGGCAGCGCGCGCTCGCGCCGTCCGGCACGCGGCCCGATTTCGAATGCGCGGGCGCATGCACGGTTTCGCCGTCGCGGTTGCGATACGTGTCGTGACGGTCGAGATCGGCTTCGTTGCCGTAGCCGGGCGACGCGCGATAGGCATGCGCCGGCGTGGGTAACGCGGCGCCCGCGGCGAAGAGCGCGGCGGACAGGGTCGCGACGTGTGTCGCGCGGCGGAGCAGGGCACGCATGGTCTCTCTCGTTCCGTTCGTTGTTATCGATACCGGGCGATGTCGAGCCGACCGCCCGCGCGGCATGTTAGCGGATCGGCGCCGTGGCGCCGCGCGACGCTACGCCGCGCCGGACATCGACGCCGCGCCGTCGGTCTGCGCGGCATCGAGAATCCACCGGCGGAACGCCGCAACCTTCGGCCGTTCCGCATGATGCGGCGGATAGACGAGGTAGTACGCGAAATCGTCGAGCCATGCGGTATCGGCAAGCTGCACGAGCCGGCCGCTCGCCAGCTCGCCGCGCACCATCGCGGCCGGCAGCAGCCCGGCGCCCTGGCCCGCGACGATCGCCTGCAGCAGCAGGCCCGAATCGTCGAACGCGGGGCCGCGCGGCGGCCCGAAATCGTCGATCCGCTGCGCGCCGAACCAGATGTGCCAGCCCTTGCGTTCGGCGTCGTGCAACTGCGGCCAGCCGACGAGCGCGGCCGGCGTCGCCGGCATGCCGAGCCGCGCGACGAGTTCGGGCGACGCGAGCGCGACGATTTCCACCGTCAGCAGGCGTTCGCTGCACAGCCCGATGTAACGCCCGAGGCCGTGGCGGATCGCGACGTCGACGCCGTCGCGCGCGAAATCCGCGAGGGCGTGGCTCGTGACGACCTGCAGGTCGACGTCCGGGCACGCCTGCCGGAACTGCGCGAGGCGCGGGACGAGCCATGCGGACGCGAAGAACGGCGTGACGCTCACCGTCAGCACGCCGCTGTCGGCGGCGCCCGACACGCGCTGCGACGCATCGGCGATCTGCCGGAACGCGTTGCGCACGGGCGGCAGGTAGTCGCGGCCGGCGGCCGTCAGCAGGATCCCGCGGTTCACGCGCTCGAACAGTTGCACGCCGAGATGCGTCTCGAGCACGCGGATCATCTGGCTCACCGCGCCCGGCGTGACCGACAGCTCCTCGGCCGCCGACTTCACCGACAGGTGGCGGGCCGCGGCTTCGAAGGCGCGCAGTGCGTTGAGCGGCGGCAGGCGGGAACGATTCATTCAGTTTTTCTAAATCGAAAGGTCGACGAAATATCGTTTGAGGCGGCGCGTACGCGCGAGTACCGTTGATGCGTCTGATCGCTTGTTTTGCGGCTGCGTGCCGGCAGCCGATGCGGTCAACATAGTTCAACTATATCCACGGAGCAACACGGCTGCCGCGCGGCGGCCGGTCGAACCTGAGAGGAGCATCGTCATGAACCGCCCGGGCGCGTCGCGCCTTTTCTATGGCTGGTACGTGGTGGCGGCCGCGTTCGCCGTCACGTTCGTCGGATTCGGCAGCGCGTATACGTTCAGTGCGTTCGTCGAATCGTTGCAGCGGGATTTCGCCGCGTCGCGCGGCCAGATCTCGCTTGTGTTCTCGCTCGCCGGCTTCCTGTACTTCGGCTTCGGCATCGTCAGCGGGCCGCTGGCCGATCGTTTCGGCTCGCGGCGGCTCGCCGTCGCCGGAATGCTGCTGACCGGCGCGGGGCTCGCGGCCGCCGGCGCGGCGCATACGCTGCTGCAAGTCTATGTCGCGTACGGGCTCGGTGTCGGGTTCGGCGTGGGCAGCGCGTACGTGCCGGCCGTCGGTGCGGTGCAGCGCTGGTTCGTGCGCCGGCGCGGGTTCGCGTCGGGGCTCGCGGTCGCCGGGATCGGCGTCGGCACGCTGGTGATGCCGCCGCTCGCGTCCGCGCTGATCGCGCAGGTCGGCTGGCGCGGCGCGTACTTCACGCTGGCCGCGCTCGTGATCGTCCTGGGAGCCGGCATGTCGCTGCTGATCGAGAACGATCCGCGCAGGCGGGGATTGCTGCCGGACGGCGACGCACCCGGCGGCGGCAGTCGGGATGCCGCTGCTGCGTCGACCGGTGCGAACGTGCATGCCGGCGCGACGGTCCGCGAAGCCGTCACGTCGCGGCCGTTCGCGAGCCTGTACGCGGCCTGCCTCGTCTGCTCGTTCGGCGTGTTCGTCCCGTTCGTTCACCTCGTGCCGTACGCGCTCGATCATGGCGTCGCGCCGTCGACGGCCGTGCTGCTGCTCGGCGCGATCGGCGTGGGCAGCACGGCCGGCCGCTTCTTCCTCGGCGGCCTCGCCGATCGCTTCGGCCGCCGCGCATCGCTGCTCGCGATGTTCGCCGGCATGGCCGTCGCGCTGGTCGCATGGGCGGGCGCCGGCACCGTCGCGACGCTGGCCGCGTTCGCACTCGTGTTCGGCGTGTTCTACGGCGGCTGGGTCGCCGTGCTGCCGGCCGTCGTGATGGACTATTTCGGCGGGCGCAACGTGAGCGCGATCATCGGCATTCTGTACACGAGCGTCGCGTTCGGCACGCTGATCGGGCCGGCCGCCGCCGGCTTCATCTACGACGCGGGCGGCGGCTATCTCGTGCCGATCCTCGCGAGCGCCGCCGCGAATGCGATTGCGTTCGCGATCGTCGCAACCACCGGGCGTGCGCCGGCCGCCGCGCGTGCGACCGGCGCATAGCGCCGCGCGGCTGGGCGTGTCGCGCGGTTTCCGGTAGGGTAGCCGGACCGTCAACCATCGGCGTACGGTCGGGGAGGCATCGTGACATTCGACGAAGTCCGGCAGATCGCACTGGCATGGCGCGGCGTCGAGGAAGGCACGTCGTACGGCACGCCCGCGCTCAAGGTGAAGGGCAAGCTGCTCGCGCGGCTGCGCGAGGACGGCGACACGCTCGTCGTGAAGGGCGTCGGCCCCGACGAGCGTGCATGGCTGATCGAGTCGGCGCCCGACGTGTACTACGTGACCGATCATTATGTCGGCTGGCCGATCGTGCTGGTGCGCCTGTCGGCCGCGCGCCCCGACGCCGTGAAAAAACTGCTTCTGCGAGAATGGCTCGCGATCGTGCCGGCGAAGTGGCGGGACGAAGCTGCCCGCGACGCGAACTGAATGGCGCGCCCCGCGCTCGAGCCGGCGCCGGAACCAATCAAACGTTGCATCGGTGCGTATCGATGCAATGAGTGGTTCCATCGAAATTCCTCAATTGGTTCTTAGTGAAGAACCGTTTGGTGCTTACACTCCTTCGCTTCGAAGGCGGCTGACGACAGCCGACGGAACGGGCGTACGCGATGCGCCGGCGCTTGGCGCGCCGCATCGCACCCGCAGCTTCGCAGACTGCGCGGACGACCCCACCGGAGCGGCCCCATCCGGCCCATGCACACGTGCGACGCACGCGCGGCCGCGGCCGGACCCAAGAACGACAACTCCCCGCGCCGCCTTCACGCGACACCGGTCGTACCGGAACGGTTTTTTTGGAGAGAGACAGATGAGTGGAAGCAACACGGGCCTCGGCACGGGCCTGAAGCAGCGTCACGTAACGATGATGTCGATTGCCGGCGTGATCGGCGCGGGCTTGTTCGTCGGCTCCGGGCACGCGATCGCGGAAGCCGGGCCGGCATCGATACTCGCGTATGCGATCGCGGGCGTGCTGGTCGTGCTGGTGATGCGCATGCTCGGCGAGATGGCCGTCGCGCATCCGGACAGCGGGTCGTTCTCGACCTATGCCGATCGCGCGATCGGCCACTGGGCCGGCTTCACGATCGGCTGGCTGTACTGGTGGTTCTGGGTGCTGGTGATCCCGATCGAGGCGACCGCGGCCGCGACCATCCTCAATGCGTGGTTCCCGGACATCGCGACGTGGATTTTCGCGCTCGGCATCACGCTGCTGCTCACCGTCACCAATCTCTTTTCCGTCAAGAACTACGGCGAATTCGAATTCTGGTTCGCGCTGATCAAGGTCGTCGCGATCGTCGTGTTCCTGTGCATCGGCGGCGCGGCGATCGTCGGCATCATTCCGGCACCGGCCGTGTCGGGCGTGTCGAACCTGTTCGTGCATGACGGCTTCATGCCGCACGGCGCGAGCGCGGTGCTGGCGGCGATGCTGACGACGATGTTCTCGTTCCTCGGCACCGAGATCGTGACGATCGCGGCCGCCGAATCGGACAACCCGCAACGCCAGATCGTGCGCGCGACGAATTCGGTCATCTGGCGTATCACGCTGTTCTATCTTGGCTCGATCCTCGTCGTCGCGGCCATCGTGCCGTGGAACGACCCGCTGCTGCCGAAGCACGGCTCGTATCAGCGCGCGATGGAACTGATCGGCGTCCCGAACGCGAAGGCGATCATCGACGTGATCGTGCTCGTGTCGGTCGCGAGCTGCCTGAATTCGGCGCTGTACACGGCGTCGCGGATGCTGTTCTCGCTGTCCCGGCGCAAGGACGCGCCCGCGTTCCTGCATCGCACCGATTCGACCGGCACGCCGCGTGCGGCCGTGCTCGCGTCGACGGCGTTCGGTTTCCTGACCGTGATCGCGAACTACCTGATGCCGGAGCAGGTGTTCGGGTTCCTGCTCGCGACGTCGGGCGCGATCGCGCTACTCGTGTATCTCGTGATCGCGGTCTCGCAACTGCGGATGCGCAAGACGCTCGAATCGGGCGGCGCCGACCTGACGCTGCGGATGTGGCTGTTCCCGTGGCTCACGTGGGCCGTGATCCTGTTCATCTGCGGCACGCTGACCGTGATGTTCGTCAGCGAAGATCACCGGATGGAAGTGGGCGCGACGGCCGTGCTGGCGTTGCTCGTGCTGCTTGCGTCGTGGCTGAACAAGCGGGGGCGTGATGCGCGGGCGGGTGAAGGGCGGCGCGTGTCGGCGACGTGATGGCGTGACGTGATGGCGGGCGGAAAGCCTGCGCCGTGAAACATGGCCCGATCGGTGTTTGCCGGTCGGGCCGTTTTTATTCCGCGATTGGCAGGATGTCGTTGCGGGATCAACGATCGGGCAACGCTACTGAAGCGCGCCGGATCAAATCCGATTCGTCGCGCCCGTCGCGGTAATCGAAGCGGCCGACGGGCTATGCTCTGCGTCGGCCGGTATCGGCGCGGGTGCTGTGCCGGTGCGCAGTAGCGACCACGTTCGCGTGTGTTCGCATCTTTGCATCAGGATGGGGCCTGATCCCGCGTCGAGGACAGTGTCTTCGTCATCTTCTTCGTCGATGCCGTCGCACAGATCGCTACCGCCGCAGGAAGCATGGATCCTCCACCCCATTCCTTGCGTGCGGACCTTTCGCATGAGGCGTCTCGCGCCTTCTTCCATTTTGAGATCCGCGCCTCGAGCGACGTTTTGCGCTCCGGGTGCGCGCGGACCTTTTTGTCGATAACGTGTTGCAGTCCGCGTTCCGCAACGATCTGATCGCGCCAGGCGCAGAAATTCATGCCGGTTTGGCTCGAAGCGCAGTGGTTCAACAGCGCGGTCACTTCACTGGCCGGCAAACCGCTGCGCGCGGATATCTCGTCGGCCGGTGTCGGGTCGGCGAGTGCGGCAGCCGAAACCGCCATGAACAGCCATAGGCAGTGCTTCGTCATCGTGGCCTGCTAGCGGAATGATGCTAGGAGCATAAAGCGGAAAACCCCTTGCGGCACTATGGCCGCAAGGGGTTTTCCGTGAATTGCCGTACGCCTGGGAGATTCGCTCAAACGTTGAACAGGAAGTTCATCACATCCCCGTCGTGCACGACATATTCCTTCCCTTCCGCGCGCATCTTGCCGGCTTCCTTCGCGCCTTGCTCGCCCTTGTACGTGACGAAGTCGTCGAACGCGATCGTCTGCGCACGGATGAAGCCGCGCTCGAAGTCGGTGTGGATCACGCCGGCCGCCTGCGGAGCGGTGTCGCCGATGTGGATCGTCCACGCGCGCACTTCCTTCACGCCCGCCGTGAAGTAGGTCTGCAGGCCGAGCAGCTTGAAGCCCGCGCGGATCACGCGGTCGAGGCCCGGCTCTTCCATGCCCATGTCGGCGAGGAATGCCTCCTTGTCCGCGTCGTCGAGATCGGCGATTTCCGCCTCGATCGCCGCGCACACGGCGACCACCGGCGCATTTTCGCTTTCCGCGTACTTGCGCACCGCCTCGAGGTGCGGATTGTTCTCGAAGCCGTCGTCCTTCACGTTCGCGACATACATCGCCGGCTTCGCGGTGATCAGGCAGAACGGCTTGATCAGCGCCTGTTCGTCGTCCGACAGCGCGAGGCCGCGCACGGCCTTGCCCTGGTCGAGTTGCGCACGCACCTTCTCGAGCACCGCGACGAGCTTCGCCGCTTCCTTGTCGTTGCCCGACTTCGCCGCCTTCGAATAGCGCGTGAGCGCCTTCTCGATGGTGCCGAGGTCGGCGAGCGCGAGTTCGGTGTTGATCACTTCGATGTCGTCGATCGGGCTGACCTTGCCGGCGACGTGAATGACGTTCTCGTCCTCGAAGCAGCGCACGACGTGCGTGATCGCGTCGGTTTCGCGGATGTTCGCGAGGAACTGGTTGCCGAGGCCTTCACCCTTGCTCGCGCCCGCGACGAGGCCCGCGATGTCGACGAACTCGACGACGGCCGGCACGACACGCTCCGGCTTGACGATTTCGGAGAGCGCCTTCAGGCGCGTATCCGGCACTTCGACGATGCCGACGTTCGGCTCGATCGTGCAGAACGGGTAGTTCTCGGCGGCGATGCCGGCCTTGGTCAGCGCGTTGAACAGGGTGGACTTGCCGACGTTGGGCAAGCCGACGATGCCGCATTTGAGACTCATGGAATCCTTCGGACGGGTGAGGCGGCGCGGCCGGACAGGGCACGGCGGCGCGGGAAAAAAGGGCGGCCGGCGCGTGGAGCGCGGCGGGCCGACGGTCAAAGACGCTATTGTACCGTGCCGGCGCCCCGGATTCCGGGCTGGCGCCGAACGGCCGATGCGGCGCGCCGCCGCGTCCGCGCACCGCGCCTGCGATTCTGCTGATTTCCCGCAAAGTCCGGCCGCGTAAGGGTTTGGCCCCGCGGCTATAATGCCCGCCATGACTGCCCACCACACCTTCGACGTCGCCGTGGTCGGCGGCGGGCTCGTCGGCAAGACGGCCGCGCTCGCGCTGACCCAGTCCGGCTACAAGACAGCCTTGCTCGCCCAGCCGGCCACGCCGCGCCCCGCCGATCTCGCGTTCGACACGCGCGTCTACGCGCTGTCGTCCAGTTCACAGGCGTTGCTCGAGCGGCTGCGGGTGTGGCAGGCGCTCGACCACGGCCGGCTCGCGCCGGTCTACGACATGCGCGTGTATGGCGACGCGCATGCCGAGCTGCATTTCTCCGCCTACCAGGCGTCCGTGCCGCAGCTCGCATGGATCGCCGAGTCGTCGCTGGTCGAGGCGTCGCTCGACGCCGCGCTGCGGTTCCAGCCGAACCTCACGTGGTTCGAGGCGCGCGCGCAGGGTTTCGACGTGCGCGACGACGCAGCCGTGCTCACGCTGTCGTCGGGGCAGGTGCTCGAGGCCGATCTCGTCGTCGGCGCCGACGGCGCGCATTCGTGGGTGCGCTCCCAAATGGGGGCCAGGGTGGAGCGGCGCGACTACCGGCAGACGGGCGTCGTCGCGAACTTCAAGGCGTCGCGGCCGCACCGCGAGACGGCCTGGCAGTGGTTCCACGAAGGCGAGATCGTCGCGCTGCTGCCGCTGCCGGACGGCCACGTGTCACTCGTGTGGTCCGCGCACACCGCGCATGCGGATGAATTGCTGGCGCTCGATCCGGCGCAGCTCGCGGCCGAGGTCGAGCGCGTGTCGCACGGCCAGCTCGGCACGCTCGAATGCGTGACGCCGGCCGCCGGCTTCCCGCTGGCGCTGCAGACGGTCGACAAGCTGATCGCGCCGCGCGTCGCGCTGGTCGGCGATGCCGCGCACCTGATCCACCCGCTCGCGGGGCAGGGGATGAACCTCGGCCTGCGCGACGTCGCCGCGCTCGCCGACGCGATCGCGGGCAAGGAAAGCTTCCGGAATCTCGGCGATACGGTGCTGCTGCGCCGCTACGAGCGTTCGCGCCGCGAGGACATCCGCGCGCTGATGGTCGCCACCGACGGCCTGCAGCGGCTGTTCGCGGTGCCCGGCTCGCTCGCGAAGGCGGTGCGCAATGCGGGCATGGCGTTCGTCGGCGCGCAGCCGCTCGTGAAGCGCTGGCTCGTGTCGGCCGCGCTCGGCTGATCGAACCTTCTGCCGCTGCACGGGTCGGAGACGGTTCCATAACGGCGTACACTGTGCCGAGCACTCCGATTGAGCTGAAGGAAGATTTCGATGAACAAAAAGATCCGCATCGCATCGCTGGCGCTGGCCGTCGCGATGGCGACGCTGGGCTGCACCGCGCAGGCCGACCAGACCACCGACAAGCTGAAGGCCACGCTGCAAGCCCGTCTCGGCAACGACGCGCCGATCAAGAGCGTGTCGAAATCGCCGGTTGCAGGGCTTTACGAAGTGAACCTCGGCTCGCAGATCATCTATAGCGACGCGGCGGGTGACTACGTGCTGCTCGGCGATCTCGTCGACGCCAAGACGCACAAGAACCTGACCGACGCCCGCCTGTCCGAAATCAACAAGATCGATTTCGCGAGCCTGCCGTTCGCGAATGCGATCAAGGTCGTCAAGGGCAACGGCGCCCGCAAGATCGCGGTGTTCTCCGATCCGAACTGCCCGTACTGCAAGAAGCTCGAGACGACGCTGCAGTCGGTCGACAACGTGACCGTCTACACGTTCCTGTACCCGGTGCTGTCGCCGGATTCGACCGCGAAGTCGAAGGCGATCTGGTGCGCGACCGACCGTGCGAAGACGTGGGCGAGCTGGATGCTCGACCACCGCGCGCCGTCCGGCCCCGGTACCTGCGATACCAGCGCGCTCGACAAGAACCTCGCGCTGGGCCGCGGGATGAACGTCACGGGCACGCCGACGATCTTCCTGCCGGACGGCCGCCGCCTGCCGGGCGCGGTATCGGCCGACCAGCTCAACCAGGCGCTCGCCTCGAGCAAGTAACCGACTGCACGCCGGGCGCATGACCCGGCCAGCGAGGGGCGCCCGCACGATCTGCCGGCGCCTCTCTTCGTTTTCGCCGCCGTATTCGACCGACCGATTGCCACGATGACCCAGCCGATCCGCTATTCGATTGTCCCGAAAGATCTTGCCGCGCACCTGTTCGAAGTGACGGTGACGGTTGCCGATCCCGATCCCGAAGGCCAGCGTTTCTCGCTGCCGGTATGGATTCCGGGCAGCTATCTCGTGCGCGAGTTCGCGCGCAACATCGTGACGCTCGGCGCGTTCAACGACGCGGGCCGCAAGGTGCGCATCGCGAAGACCGACAAGCATACGTGGCAGGCCGCGCCCGTCACCGGCACGCTGACGCTGCGTTACGACGTGTATGCGTGGGACCTGTCGGTGCGCTCCGCGTATCTCGACGAATCGGGCGGCTTCTTCAACGCGACGGCCGTGTTCCTGAGCGTCGCGGGCCGCGAGGAGGCGCCCTGCGAAGTCGACATCGCGAAACCGGCCGGCGCGGCGTTCCGCACATGGCGTGTCGGCACCGCGCTGCCCGAGGCGCGCGGCACGAAGCGCTACGGTTTCGGCGCGTATCGCGCGGCGAACTACGACGAGCTGTCCGACCATCCGGTGACGATCGGCGAATTCGCGCTCGCGACGTTCGACGCGCACGGCGTGCCGCATGACATCGTGATCGCCGGACGCGTGACCCAGCTCGACCTGGAGCGGCTGCGTACCGATCTGAAGCGCGTGTGCGAAGCGCAGATCGCGCTGTTCGAGCCGAAATCGAAGAAGGCGCCGATGGACCGCTACGTGTTCATGACGCTCGCGGTCAGCGACGGCTACGGCGGCCTCGAGCATCGTGCGTCGACCGCGCTGATCTGCAACCGGACCGACCTGCCGGTGAAAGGGCGCCCCGAAACGACGGAAGGCTATCGCACGTATCTCGGGCTTTGCAGCCACGAGTATTTCCACACGTGGAACGTGAAGCGCATCAAGCCGGCGGCGTTCGTGCCGTACGACCTCACGCGCGAGAACTACACGTCGCTGTTGTGGCTGTTCGAGGGCTTCACGTCGTATTACGACGACCTGATGCTGGTCCGCAGCGGGCTGATGTCGCAGGACGAATATTTCGCGGCGCTGGGCCGCACCATCGGCGGCGTGCTGCGCGGCACGGGCCGGCTCAAGCAGAGCGTCGCGGAAAGCTCGTTCGACGCGTGGATCAAGTACTACCGCCAGGACGAGAACGCGACCAACGCGATCGTTAGCTATTACACGAAGGGCTCGCTCGTTGCGCTGGCATTCGATCTCGCGATCCGTGCGCGGACGCGCAACCGGAAGTCGCTCGACGACGTGATGCGCCTGCTGTGGCAACGCTACGGCCGCGACTTCTATCGCGGCAAGCAGGCGGGCGTGGAAGAAAACGAAGTCGAGACGCTGATCGAGGAGGCGACGGGCGTCGCGCTCGGCCGCCTGTTCGCCGACGCCGTGCACGGCACGCGCGATCTGCCGCTTGCCGAACTGCTCGCGCCGTTCGGCGTGACGCTGGCGCCCGACGTCGCGACCGGCGCGGCCGCGAAGCCGACGATCGGCGCGCGTTTGCGCGGCGGCGCGGACTGCACGCTCGCGGCGGTCTACGAAGGCGGCGCCGCGCATCGCGCGGGGTTGTCGGCCGGCGACACGCTGATCGCGGTCGACGGGTTGCGCGTGACGGGCACGAACCTCGATGCGCTGCTCGCGCGCTACCGGCCGGGCGACAAGGTCGAGGTTCACGCGTTTCGCCGCGACGAGCTGCGCACCGCGAAACTGAAGCTCGACGGCCCGGACGTCACGCGCTACCGGCTGACGGCGGCCGCGAAGCCGGCTGCGGCCACGAAGGCCCGCGAAGCCTGGCTGAAGGGGTAATCGTCCGATAGCGGGTATCGGGGCGCGATCAAGGATTGTTCTGCTGCTGCAACAATCCGTCGCCCTGGGCCCGCTTTTTCGCGCTCATGCGGCCACGCACAATGGCGTCACTCGCGCTACCGAAGCGCAACCCCACCGGAGCCTGACATGACGACCATTCTGCAAATCAATTCCGCTGCGCGTTCGCAAGGCGCGCAATCCACGCTGCTGGCCAACGAACTGACGGCAAAGCTGCAACAATCGAACCCCGGCGCGAACGTCGTGGTTCGCGATCTGCTGGCCGATGCGCTGCCGCACCTCGACGAATCGGTGCTCGGCGCATTCTTCACGCCGGCCGACAAGCGCACCGCGGAACAGAATGCGATCGTCGCGAAGAGCGATGCGCTGATCGCCGAGTTGCAGGCTGCCGACATCATCGTGATCGGCGCACCGATGTACAACTTCGGCATCTCGTCGCAATTGAAGACGTATTTCGACTGGATCGCCCGCGCGGGCGTCACGTTCCGCTACACCGAGAACGGTCCGGAAGGCCTGATCAAGGGCAAGAAGGTTCACGTGGTGACGGCCCGCGGCGGCAAGTACGCCGGCACGCCGAACGACAGCCAGACGCCGTATCTGCGCACGTTCCTCGGCTTCATCGGCCTGACCGATGTGAGCTTCATCTTCGCGGAAGGCCTGAACCTCGGCCCGGATGCGCAAAGCGCCGCGCTCGCCAGCGCGCGCGAGGCGATCGCCGCCGCGTAACGCGTGAGGTCGACGCGGGTGCGACGCACCGGCTGCGTCACCCGATAAAAAACGCCGCGCCCCGAAAGGGGCGCGGCGTTGTTGCATTCGGGCCGGCGAACCCGCCGCCTGGGCCGTTACGCGAGCGTTTCGGCCACGTCCGGCAGACGCCAGTCGATCGGCTCGCGGCCTGCTTCGACCAGATAGTCGTTCGCGAGCGCGAAATGGCGGCAGCCGAGGAAGCCGCGATGCGCGGACAGCGGCGACGGATGCGGCGCCTCGAGCACGCAATGCGCGTTCGCGTCGAACAGTGCGCGCTTGGCCTGCGCGTGCGCGCCCCACAGCATGAACACGAGCCCGCGATGACGGCCGGCGAGCTCGCGGATCAGCGTGTCCGTGCATTGCTCCCAGCCGCGCTTAGCATGGCTCGCGGCCGCGCCGCGCTCGACCGTCAGCACGGTGTTGAGCAGCAGCACGCCCTGGCGTGCCCACGTGTCGAGGCAGCCGTGCCGCGGCGTGTCGTGACCGAAGTTCGCGGCGATTTCCTTGAAGATGTTGCGCAGCGACGGCGGCGTGCGGACGGCCGGCGGCACCGAGAACGCGAGGCCGTGCGCCTGCGGCGTGCCGCGATCGTCGCCGTGGTACGGATCCTGGCCGAGGATCACGACCTTCACGTCGTCCGGGCTCGTCAGGCGCAGCGCGCGGAACACGTCGGTCGGGTAGACCGTCTTGCCGGCCGCACGCTCCTCATCGACGAAGCGGCACAGCGGCGCGTACGCGTCGCTGTCGGTGAACGGTTTCAGCACGTCGCGCCAGACAGCCGGCAGCGCGTCGAATTGCGCGGCGAGATGCGGTACGTCGGCGGCGACGGGCTTCGGGGTCGCGGCGGCCGGGGTCGCGGCCGCGGCTGGCGCGGGTGTCGGTGCCGGCGCGGCGGTTTGCTTCGCGGATTTGCGCCGGGCCGCGGACGGCTCGGACGCCGCGGACGAAATATCGGCCTGCGCCGTTTCCGGCACGGGATCGTCGAACAGCGACGCCTGTTGCGGCGCGCGGGAAGTCTTGCGGGTTGCCATGCGTGATGCGGGTTTATTGCGCGCGCAGCCGGTAGCCGCGCTGCGCCTTGCTGATGTTTTCGGGAACGAGGCCCGGCAGCGCCTGCTGCAGTTCGGCGGCGAGCGTCGCGAGCGCCGTTTCCGGGCCGTCGATCAGTTCGAGTTCGATTTCGCTGATCGGTTCGCGGCGCGTTTCGTGTTCCGCCTGGACGACGATCTCGCCGAGGTCCACCGCGGCCTCGACCGTCGCGCCGCCGATGGCGATGCGCCACAGCGTACGCGAAAAATCCGTGCGGAACAGCGCATGCAGCGCGCCGGCCGCGTCATTCAGCGCGGCGGCGGCTTCCGGCACGTCGCAGGCCGCGACGAGCGCGTCGATTTCGAGCGCGTCGCCCGCGACCGGCAGTTCCCATTCGTGGCGGCTATGCAGGCCGCCTTCCGCGCTGCCGACCGTCTTGAACGTCTGCAGCCAGCCGTCCGGCGTGCGGCGCACGCGCACCGCGCTCTTCGAGCGCGCTAGCGCGAGGTCGGGCGTGTCGTAATAGACGTTCGCGAGCGTGATCACGCGGCCGGGTTCGCCGGTCAGCGTCTCGAAGAAGCGGCGCGCGGCATCGGCCTGGCCGGCCGGCAGCGCGAGCTTGATTTCCTTTTCGATCGCCATCAGAAGAACATCCGTGCGAGTTCCTCGCCCGGCTGATCGGCGCGCATGAACGCCTCGCCGACGAGGAACGTGTTCACGTTCGCCGCGCGCATCGTGTCGACGTCGGTGCGCGACAGGATGCCCGATTCGGTCACGACGATGCGGTCCGCCGGAATCATGTCGAGCATGTCGAGCGTGGTCTGGATCGACGTCTCGAACGTGCGCAGGTTGCGGTTGTTGATGCCGAGCAGCGGCGTCTTCAGCGTCAGCGCCTGTTCCATCTCGTTGCGGTCGTGCACTTCGACGAGCACCGCGAGGCCGAGCGAATGCGCATAGGCCTCGAGATCCTGCATCAGCGGCGTGTCGAGCGCGGCGGCGATCAGCAGGATCGCGTCGGCGCCCATCGCGCGGGCTTCGACGATCTGGTACGCGTCGACGATGAAGTCCTTGCGCAGCACCGGCAGCGTGCAGGCCGCGCGCGCTTCCTCGAGGTAGCGGACGCCGCCCTGGAAGAACTGCTCGTCGGTCAGCACCGACAGGCACGCGGCGCCGTGCGCCGCATACGAGCGCGCGATGTCGGCCGGCACGAAATGCTCGCGCAGCACGCCTTTCGACGGGCTCGCCTTCTTGATTTCGGCGATCACGGCGGCGTTGCCGGCCGCGTGCTTCGCGCGCAGCGCGCCGACGAAGTCGCGCAGGTCGCGCGCCGATGCTTCGAGTTTCAGTGCCTCGAGCGGCGCGCTGCGCATGGCCGCCGCGATTTCTTCGCGCTTGACGGCGATGATTCGGTCGAGAATGTCGCTCATGTGGGTTCCTGCTGGATTCGTAAGAGGGTCAGCGCTTGAACTGCTGCGTGAAGCGCACGAGTTCGTCGACTTTCGCACGGGCCTTGCCGCTTGCGATCGCTTCGCGGGCGAGCTGGATGCCGTCCGCGATCGACTCGGCGATATTGGCCGCATAGAGCGCGGTGCCCGCGTTCAGCGTGACGATCTCGCGCGCGACGCCCGGCTGGTTGTCCAGCGCGCCGAGCAGCATCGTGCGCGATTCGTCGGCATTTTCCACCTTCAGCGTGCGGTTCGACACCATCTGCAGGCCGAAATCCTCCGGATGGATCTCGTACTCATGCACCTTGCCGTCGCGCAACTCGCCGACGAGCGTCGCGGCGCCGAGCGACACCTCGTCCATCCCGTCCTTGCCGTACACGACGAGCACGTGCTGCGCGCCGAGGCGCTGCATCACGCGCACCTGGATGCCGACGAGGTCGGGGTGGAATACGCCCATCAGCTGGTTCGGTGCGCCGGCCGGATTGGTCAGTGGGCCGAGGATGTTGAAGATCGTGCGCACGCCGAGCTCGCGGCGCACGGCCGCGATGTTCTTCATCGCCGGATGATGGTTCGGCGCGAACATGAAGCCCATGCCGGTTTCGGCGATCGACGCGGCGACCTGGTCCGATTGCAGGTCGATGTTCACGCCGAGCGCTTCGAGCACGTCGGCGCTGCCGGATTTGCTCGACACGCCGCGGTTGCCGTGCTTCGCGACCTTCGCGCCCGCAGCCGCCGTGACGAACATCGACGCGGTCGAGATGTTGAACGTGTGTGAGCCGTCGCCGCCGGTGCCGACGATGTCGACGAAATTCGAGTTGTCCTGCACCTCGACGTGGTTCGCGAATTCGCGCATCACGGTCGCGGCGGCGGCGATCTCGCCGATCGTCTCCTTCTTCACGCGCAGCCCGGTGATGATCGCGGCCGCCATCACGGGCGACATGTCGCCGCGCATGATGAGCCGCATCAGATGCAGCATCTCGTCGTGGAAGATCTCGCGGTGCTCGATCGTGCGCTGCAGCGCTTCCTGCGGGGTAATCGTCATCGTGCGTCTCCCGTCAAGCAGCCGGTGCGGCGGCATGCGCCGCTGCGCGATGCTGCTTCAGGAAATTCTCGAGCAGCGCGTGGCCATGCTCCGAGAGAATCGATTCCGGGTGGAACTGCACGCCTTCGACCGGCAGCGTCTTGTGGCGCACGCCCATGATCTCGCCGTCGTCGGTCCACGCGGACACCTCGAGGCAGTCGGGCAGCGATTCGCGCTCGATCGCGAGGGAGTGATAGCGCGTGACGTCGAAATGCTTCGGCAGATCGGCGAATACGCCGCGGCAATCGGTTTCGATCCGGCTCACCTTGCCGTGCATGATGGTCTTCGCGCGCACGACGCGGCCGCCGAATGCTTCGCCGATCGCCTGGTGGCCGAGGCAGACGCCGAGGATCGGCTTCCTGCCCGCGAATTCGCGCAGCACGTCGAGCGTGATGCCCGCGTGCTGCGGATTGCTCGGGCCGGGCGACAGGCAGATGGTGTCGGGGTTCAGGCGCGCGATGTCGTCGAGCGTGATTTCGTCGTTGCGGCAGGTACGCACGTCCTCGCCGAGTTCGCCGAAGTACTGGACCAGGTTGTAGGTAAACGAGTCGTAGTTGTCGATCATGAGCAGCATGGTCAGTCTCCGGTCAGAAGTCGCTATCGAGGCCGTCCTGGACCTGTTCGGCCGCACGCAGCACCGCGCGCGCCTTGTTCTCGGTCTCTTGCCATTCGGATTCGGGCACCGAATCCGCGACGACGCCGGCCGCCGCTTGCACGTACAGGTTGCCGTTGTGGATCAGGCCCGTGCGGATCGCGATCGCGAGATCCATCTCGCCCGAGAACGACAGGTAGCCGACCGCACCGCCGTACAGCCCGCGCTTGACCGGCTCGAGCTCGTCGATCAGTTCCATCGCGCGCACCTTCGGCGCGCCGGACAGCGTGCCGGCCGGGAACGTCGCGCGCAGCACGTCGTAGTTCGTCATGCCGGGCTTCAGCTTGCCTTCGACCGAGCTGACGATGTGCTGCACGTGCGAGTACTTCTCGATCACCATCTTGTCGGTCACCTGCACCGAGCCGATTTCCGCGATGCGGCCCACGTCGTTGCGCGCGAGGTCGATCAGCATCACGTGCTCGGCGATCTCCTTCGGATCGTTCAGCAGTTCGGTCGCGAGTTCCGCGTCCCGCTCGGGCGTGTTGCCGCGCGGGCGCGTGCCGGCCAGCGGCCGGATCGTGACGATCTGGTCGTCGCCGCGCTTTTCCTGGCGCACCAGGATTTCCGGCGACGCGCCGACCACGTGGGAATCGCCGAAGTTGTAGTAATACATGTACGGCGACGGGTTCAGCGAGCGCAGCGCGCGGTACAGCGACAGCGGATTGTCGCGGTACGGCTTCGTCAGCCGCTGGCCGACCTGGATCTGCATCAGTTCGCCGGCCGCGATGTATTCCTTCGCCTGGCGCACGGCGGCCAGGTAATCCTCCTTCTTGAATTCGCGGAACGTCTCGGTGCGCACGCTCGCCGACGTGACGGGCGGCTGCACGGTCGTGCGCAGGCGCTGCTTCAGTTCGCGCAGGCGCTGTTTCGCCTTCGCGTACGCTTCGGGCTGGCCCGGATCCGCGTAGATGATCAGGTAGAGCTTGCCGGCGAGGTTGTCGATCACCGCGACTTCCTCGGTCAGCAGCAACTGGATGTCGGGCAGGCCGAGATCGTCGCGCGGCGCGGTGTTCGCGAGCTTCTTCTCGATGTAGCGCACCGCGTCGTAGCCGAAGTAGCCGGCGAGGCCGCCGCAGAAACGCGGCAGGCCCGGGCGCTGCGCGACCTTGAAGCGGGCCTGGAACGATTCGATGAACTGGAACGGGTCGCCTTCGTGCGTCTCGACGACCTGGCCGTCGCGCACGACCTCCGACACGCCGTTGCGGGTGCGTACGAGCGTGCGGGCGGGCAGGCCGATGAACGAGTAGCGGCCGAAGCGTTCGCCGCCGACCACCGATTCGAGCAGGAACGAGTTGGCGCCCGCGCGTTCGGGCTGGGCCAGCTTCAGGTAGAGGGACAGCGGCGTTTCGAGATCGGCAAGGGCTTCCGCGATCAGCGGGATGCGGTTGTAGCCTTCGTTCGCGAGCGATTGGAATTCGAGTTCGGTCATGTTCCGGTCCTGTTCGGGACGAGCGGCGCGTGCGCCAGGGATCACTTGACGCTGCGCGGGTGGCCGTCGGCGAAAGGGCGGTCGATCGAGAAGTGCCTGTTGCCGGCCGGCACTCCGGGCGTGAACGTCGCGAGCCTGCGGCGGATCCTGAACGCGAGCGTTCGGACGCGGTGGAACTCGAGGTGGTGCGACGGTCGGCGCGCGGATGCGCAGCGAGATAAAAAACGGCGCTGAAGACGTGCTTCAGCGTACCTCATCGAAGAGGTTAGCGCGACCAGCGACGCCAGGGCCAGGCTCCCCGGTCGATGCTGCTCAGACTCCGTTTTTTATTCAGAAACATGCGGATGGAAGAAATAATCAGACGGTTGGCCGGCCGGCATTGTGCGCGGAAATTGCGCGAGCCGCGACCAGCAACGAATCGACTATACCATCCGAATTTATCGTTTGTATAGCTTTGCCGTGGTTGTAGCCGTACGGCACCGTCAGCGTCGCCATCCCGGCCGCGCGGCCTGCCAGCGCGTCGTTTTCCGAATCGCCGATCGCGACCGCGGCGCCCGGCGCGACGCCGAGCGCGTCGCAGGCTGTCAGCATCGGCAGCGGATCGGGCTTCTTGCGCGCGACGCTGTCGCCGCCCAGCACGATGCCGAAGCAGCCGGCCAGCCCGTATTGTTCGAGCAGCTCGACCGCGAAGCGGTGCGGCTTGTTCGTCACGCACGCGAGCCGGATGCCGGCCGCGCGCAATGCGTCGAGCCCGGCTGCCACGTCCGGATAGAGACGCGTGTGGCGGCCGTTGATCTTCGCGTATTCGGTCTGGTAGATCGCCAGTGCGTCGTCGAAGCGCGCGTGCGCTTCGTCGGCCGGCAAGCGCGGCTTCAGCACGCTCTGGATCAGGTGTTCGGAGCCCTTGCCGACGTAGCCGATGACTTCGTCGCGCGACGTGGCCGGCGCGCCGAGCTGCGCGAGCATCCCGTTCAGGCCGGCGGTGAAATCGTCGGCCGTGTCGACCATCGTGCCGTCGAGGTCGATCAGCGCGGCATCGATGCGCGGCGCGACGAACCGGATCGATGCCGCGCCCGTGGCGGCCCCGGCCGGCGCGTGGCCGGCGAACGACGAGTCGGCCACGGTGTCAGCTCCGCTCGACGGTGGCGAGCGCCGCGCGCATCTCGTCGATCACCTTGCGGTAGTCGGGCTTGCCGAAGATCGCCGAACCGGCGACGAACGTGTCGGCGCCGGCCGCCGCGATTTCCGCGATGTTGTCGGCCTTCACGCCGCCGTCGACCTCGAGCAGAATCTCGCGGCCGGTGCGCTCTGTGTACGCGTCGAGGCGCGCGCGCGCTTCGCGCAGCTTGTTCAGCGTTTCCGGAATGAACGACTGACCGCCGAAGCCGGGGTTCACCGACATCAGCAGCACGAAGTCGAGGCGGTCCATCACGTGGTCGAGGTAGTTCAGCGGCGTGGCCGGATTGAACACGAGACCGGCCTTGCAGCCGTGGTCGCGGATCAGCGACAGCGTGCGGTCGATGTGGTCGGAGCCTTCCGGGTGGAAACTGATCAGGTTCGCGCCGGCCTTCGCGAAATCGGGCACGATCCGGTCGACCGGGCGCACCATCAGGTGCACGTCGATCGGCACCTGCACGTGCGGGCGGATCGCCTCGCAGACGAGCGGGCCGATCGTGAGGTTCGGCACATAATGGTTGTCCATCACGTCGAAGTGAATCCAGTCGGCGCCGGCGGCGACCACGTTGCGGACTTCTTCGCCGAGCCGGGCAAAGTCGGCCGAGAGGATGCTGGGAGCGATGCGGAATTGAGTCATGGCAGGGGAGCGGGGACGTTGCGGCGCAAAACCGTCATTCTACCGTCCGGCGACCGGTGCGCGGCGGCAGGCTGTGCGGTTGCCGCCCGATTGCGCATAGAATGCCGAACCAATGCGGCGCGCCCGCGGCCCGGCCGCTCGAATCGGCGCGCGCGGTTACCTACAGCGGACACACCATGAGTCAGTATCAGTTCACCGTTTCGGTGAAAACCAGCTACTTGCCGGAACAATCCGACCCCGATCACCGTCAATACGCATTCGCGTACACGCTGACGATCCGCAACACCGGACAGGTCGCGGCGCAGCTGATCGCCCGTCACTGGATCATCACGGACAGCGAGAACCACGTGCAGGAAGTGAAGGGGCTCGGCGTCGTCGGGCACCAGCCGCTGCTGCAGCCGGGCGAGCATTTCGAATACACGAGCTGGGCCGTGATCGCGACGCCGGTCGGGACGATGCGCGGTGCGTACTTCTGCGTGGCCGAGGACGGCGAGCGTTTCGAGGCGCCGGTCGACGAGTTTGCCCTGCACATGCCGCGCACGCTGCATTGAGCGTGCGGCGCGCGTCAGCGCGGCTGGCGGTCGTTGTGGCGGGCCGGCTTCTTTCTGCCCGACGACGTCCAGACGACGATGAAGATCAGCAGGGCAAGCGCGACGAAGGCTTCGAGCGCGAAGATGAGCATCGGATATTGGTCGAGAAAATCTGACATGGCGGTTTCCATCAAGAACGGACATTGTATGTGGTTTGGGCCCCGGCTGGCCGGGTGGATGGCCGCAGCCGCGGCGGCGGCGCTGCTGGCCGCGTGCGGCGGCGCGCCGACGCGGACCTCCGCGCTGAAGCCGCCGACCGGCGCGGCGATCGTGCCGGGGCAGGTCGCCGCGAAGCGGCTCACGCCGGTCGCGTGGCAGCAGGTGCCGGGCTGGCAGGACGATTCGCTGATCGGCGCGACGGCCGCGTTGCGGCAGAACTGCGCGCGGCTCGCACGCCAGCCGGCCTGGACGCGCGCTTGCGCGGCCGCCGACCGGCTCGACGAACTCGACGTCAGCAGCGCACGCGCCTTCTTCGAAACGTATTTCACGCCGTTCCAGTTCGCGAATACCGACGGTACGCTCGACGGGCTCGTGACCGGCTATTACGAGCCGCTGCTGCACGGTTCGCGCGTGCGCCGCGGCCCGTATCAGTACGCGCTCTATCGCTGGCCGGCCGGCTATCGCGCGGGCGCCGCGCTGCCCGCACGCGCGCAGCTCGAGCGCGCCGGCATCCTGAACGGCAACGAACTCGTATGGGTCGACGATCCGATCGAGGCGTTCTTCCTGCAGGTGCAGGGCTCGGGGCGCGTGCTGCTCGACGACGGTTCGGTGATGCGGGTCGGCTTTGCCGGTACCAACAACCAGCCGTACCGTTCGATCGGCAAGTGGCTGCTCGATCGCGGCGAGCTGACGCCCGCACAGGCGACGATGCAGGGCATCAAGGCCTGGGCGAAGGCGAACCCCACGCGCGTCGACGCGCTGCTCGACACGAATCCGCGCTTCGTGTTCTTCCGCGACATGCCGACCAAGGAGGATGCGCCGCACGGCGGCGCGGACGGCCCGATCGGCGCGCTCGGCGTGCCGCTGACGCCGGAGCGCTCGATCGCGGTCGATCCGTCGTCGATTCCGCTCGGCACGCCGGTGTTCCTGCAGACCACGCGTCCGCTGACGAATACGCCGATGAACCGGCTCGTGTTCGCGCAGGATACGGGCTCGGCGATCAAGGGCGGCGTGCGGGCAGACTATTTCTGGGGGCTCGGCGACGACGCGGGCGACCAGGCCGGCCGGATGAAGCAGGTCGGCCGGATGTGGCTGCTGTTCCCGAATTCGTGATTTTGGGGCAGGGCGGGCTGCCCGGATGGTGGCCCGCGCATGAGACGCGGCGTTCGTGTTGCGTCTCTTGCGCGTGGCGCGTGCCGGCCAGATCGCCGATGTGCCCACGTGACTTCAGTTCGCGTGATCCGGTGAGTGTCACGTCGAACGACGCTTGGAGTAAAGCAGCCCGATCGGCGTTGGCCGACCGGGCTGTTTCGTTTGCAGGCGCGCGCTCGCCGCCGCGCGCCGCACGTGCGTCGCGCGACTTCAGCCCTTGCGTTTGTCGACGACGCGGCGCGCCTTGCCGACCGAGCGCTCGATGCCGTTCACCGGCACCACGTTGATCACGGCCGTCACGCCGATCAGCGACTTGATGTCGTACGCGAGCGCCTGTTTGGCCGCCTGGATCGCCGCGGTATCGGGCGCGGTTTCCGGGCACGGCTCGACGTTGAGCGTCAGCACGTCGAGCGGGCCTTCCTTCGTCAGCACGATCTGATAGTGCGGCGCGAGCGCGCGCTGCTTGAGCAACTGTTCCTCGATTTGCGTCGGGAACACGTTGACGCCGCGCACGATCATCATGTCGTCCGACCGGCCGGTGATCTTCTCCATCCGGCGCATCGTCCGGGCGGTGCCCGGCAACAGGCGCGTGAGATCGCGCGTGCGGTAGCGGATGATCGGCAGCGCTTCCTTCGTCAACGACGTGAACACGAGCTCGCCGAGCTCCCCATCGGGCAGCACTTCGCCGGTTTCCGGGTCGATGACTTCCGGATAGAAGTGGTCTTCCCAGATGGTCGGACCATCCTTGGTCTCGACGCATTCGGACGCCACGCCGGGGCCCATCACTTCGGACAGCCCGTAGATGTCGACCGCGTCGATGCCCATCCGCTGTTCGATTGCGACGCGCATGTCGTTGGTCCACGGCTCCGCGCCGAAGATGCCGATGCGCAGCGAACTCTTGACGGGATCGAGGCCCTGGCGCTCGATCTCGTCGGCGATCGACAGCATGTAGCTCGGCGTGACCATGATGATGTCGGGCCGGAAATCCTGGATCAGCTGTACCTGCTTTTCGGTCTGGCCGCCGCCGAACGGGATCACGGTGAGGCCTGCGCGCTCGGCGCCGTAGTGCGCGCCGAGCCCGCCCGTGAAGAGCCCATAGCCGTAGCTGACGTGCACCTTGTCGCCGCGGCGCGCACCGGCGGCACGGATCGATCGGGCGACCAGGTTTGCCCACGTGTCGATGTCGGCGGCCGTATAGCCGACGACCGTCGGCTTGCCGGTCGTGCCCGACGACGCGTGGATGCGCGAGATCTGGTCTTGCGGCACCGCGAACATCCCGAACGGATAGCTGTCGCGCAGGTCGCCCTTGGTCGTAAACGGAAAGCGCGACAGGTCGGCGAGCGTCTTCAGGTCGTCCGGATGCACGCCCGCTTCGTCGAACTTGCGGCGATAGACGGGCGAGTTGTCATACGCATGCCGGAGCGACCACTTGAGGCGTTCCAGCTGCAGCGCGGTCAGCTCGTCGCGCGAGGCGGTCTCGATCGGCTCGAGCGGTAGCGGGGTAGTCATGCATGTCTCCAGTGTTTGTTATGGGCGAGCCGTCGACGTCAGCGGTCTTCCGGGATGACCGTCCCCTTGATCTGGGCGGATTTGCCGCGAAACATCGCAACCGTGTCGCCTGTCTGGTTCGTGACGCGGATGTCGTAGATGCCGTGGCGGCCGGCGCGCGCCTGTTCGACCGCCTCGGCCGTCAGCACGTCGCCGCCGTGCACGGGGCGCAGGAATTCGATCGAGCAGCCGGCCGCGACCGCATTCACGTTGTACGAGTTGCATGCGAACGCGAACGTCGAATCGGCGAGCGTGAAGATGATCCCGCCGTGGCAGGTCTGGTGACCGTTCAGGAATTCGGGCCGCACGCGCATCTGTAGACGGGCGTAGCCGGCGCGTACTTCGGCGATTTCCATGCCGAACGCGCGACTGCACGCATCGGCGTCGTACATGGCCCGCGCGGTGGCGCGGGCGAGCGAGTCGGGGTCGAGCGTGGCGGTCGCGTTCGTCATGTCAGCGCCCCTCGAAGCGCGGTGCACGCTTCTCGATGAAGGCCTTCACACCTTCCGCGTAGTCATGCGACTGGCCGAGCTTGCGCTGCAGGTCGCGTTCCAGATCGAGCTGCTGATCGAGCGTGTTCGTAATGCCGTCTCGCATCGACTGCTTGATCGATGCGATGGCGAGCGTCGGCTGCTGCGCGAGCTGGGTGGCGAGCTGGCGGGCCGTCGCGACGAGCGCATCGTCGTCGACCGCGCGCCAGATCAGGCCCCATTGTTCGGCCTGTTCCGCGCCGAGCTTGTCGCCGGTCAGCGCGAGCCCGAGCGCGCGAGCCATGCCGATGCGTTGCGGCAGGAACCAGGTGCCGCCCGAATCGGGTACGAGCCCGATCTTGACGAAGGCTTGAATGAAACTGCTCGAGCGCGCGGCGAACACGAGATCGCACGCCAGTGCGAGATTCGCGCCGGCGCCGGCGGCCGTACCGTTGACGGCGGCGATCACCGGAATCGGCAGACGCTGCAGGCGGCGGATCAGCGGATTGAAATGCTCGTCGATCAGTGTGCCCAGATCGCTGGACGCGCCCGGTGTGAAGTCGAGGTCGGCCAGGTCCTGGCCCGCGCAAAAGCCGCGCCCCGCACCCGTCAGAATCAGCGCGCGTGCACCGGCCGCGTCGACTTCATCGAGCGCCGACTGCAGTTCGCGATGCATCGCCCGCGTGAAGCTGTTCAGCTTGTCGGGGCGGTTGAGCGTGATCGTGGCCACGCGCGTGGCCTGATCGATATCCAGCTGGATCGCCTGGTAGGACATGCAGTATCTCCGTCATGACTTCGTTATAGGCGCGCGGCGCGTCGGTTACACGCGTTCGATCGCGAGCGCGATGCCCTGGCCGACGCCGATGCACATCGTACAGAGCGCGAAGCGGCCGCCGGTGCGCTCGAGTTGATGGAGCGCCGTGGTGACGAGCCGGGCGCCCGATGCGCCGAGCGGGTGGCCGAGCGCGATCGCACCGCCGTTCGGGTTCACGCGTGGATCGTCGTCGGCGACGCCGAGCATGCGCAGCACGGCGAGACCTTGCGACGCGAACGCCTCGTTCAGTTCGATCACGTCGAACTGGTCGATACGCATGCCGAGCTGGTGCAGCAGTTTCTGCGTGGCCGGCGCGGGACCGATGCCCATCACGCGCGGCTCGACGCCGGCGGTCGCCATGCCGACGACGCGCGCGCGGCGACGCAGGCCATACTGGTCGGCTGCCTGCGCATTGGCGAGCAGCAGCGCGCAGGCGCCGTCGTTGACGCCCGATGCGTTGCCGGCCGTCACGGAGCCGTCGGGGCGTACCACGCCCTTCAGCTTCGCGAGCGCTTCGAGGGACGTTTCGCGCGGATGCTCGTCGCGCGACACGACGACGGGCTCGCCTTTCTTCTGTGGAATCGTGACCGCGACGATTTCCTCAGCGAGCGTGCCGTCCTGCTGGGCCCGTGCGGCCTTCTGCTGGCTGCGCAGCGCGAAGAGGTCCTGATCGGCGCGGCTGATGTGGTAGTCGAGCGCGACGTTCTCGGCCGTCTCCGGCATCGAATCGACGCCATACACCTGCTTCATCAGCGGGTTGACGAAGCGCCAGCCGATCGTCGTATCGAAGATGTCGGCCTGGCGCGCGAACGCGCTCGCGGCCTTGCCCATCACGAACGGTGCGCGGGTCATGCTCTCGACGCCACCTGCGATCATGAGGCGCGCTTCACCCGCCTTGATCGCGCGCGCGGCCGTGCCGACCGCGTCCATCCCGGAGCCGCAGAGCCGGTTCAGCGTCGCGCCGGGCACGGCGGTGGGCAGGCCCGCCAGCAGCGCCGACATGCGTGCGACGTTGCGGTTGTCCTCGCCGGCCTGATTCGCGCAACCGTAGATCACATCGTCGATCGCCGCCCAGTCGACGTCGTGATTGCGCTCGATCAGCGCCTTGAGCGGCACCGCGCCGAGGTCGTCGGCACGAACATCTTTCAGTGCGCCGCCGTAGCGGCCGATGGGGGTGCGAATCGCGTCGCAGATGTAGGCGTCTGTCATGGGCGTATCGATGAGTGACGAACCCGCCGGGTGGCGGATTCGTTCATGGTAGAGAACATGGCGGCGTTTGCACGTCGGCCATTAGGGCTATGCCGTCTGGCCAGCTTCCGCAGGTACCGCCTTCGGGGCAACATGGACCCGGCTTTGCACCACGCGGAACCGGTTGGCGACGAACGCGGGGTCGGCCAGCGCCGCGTTGGCCGCCGGGTTCGCGCCCGTTCCGTGGAAGTCGGAGAACGCGGCCGACTGGTTCACGAATACGCCGCCCGTCAGGTTGATCGACAGCGCGACGCCGCCACGCACCGCCGCGTCGTGTGCGGCGTCGATGATTGCGTCATCGGTGCTGTAGACGGAAAGGGTCAGCGCGCCGTGTTCGGCGGCGATTTCACCGGCCAGATCGAGCGATTGCGCGGTCGAGTCGGTCGCGATCACGAACGAGATCGGGCCGAACCATTCCTGCGTGAATTTTTCGCGGTCGGCCACGTCGAGCTGCAGCACGAGCGGCGTGCGCACACGCGCATCGGGGAAGGCGGGATGCTGGAGAGCCACGCTATCCGCAAGCACGCGGCCGAGCTTGCGCGCGTCGTCGATGCGCGCGGTCACGCCTTCGTTCTGGATTGCGCCGATCAGTTCGACCGAGCGTGCCGGGTCGCCAGTGAGTTTTTGCACGGCAACCGCGATTGCTTGCGCGACTTCGTCGAAGCTCGCATGGCCGTCGGCGGTCCGGATGCCGTCGCGCGGTACGTAGATATTCTGCGGCGCCGTGCACATCTGGCCCGAGTACAGCGCCAGCGAGAACGCGATGTTCTTCGCGGCGGCTTTGAGGTCGTCGGTCGAGTCGATCACGATCTGGTTGACGCCCGCTTTCTCGGTATAGACCTGGGCCTGGTGGGCATGGTGTTCGAGCCACGTGCCGTTTTGCGTGCTGCCGGTGAAGTCGATCAGCTTGATCTCGGGGCGCAGCGCGAGATCCTGGACGAGGGCGCCGTCGTTGGGCTCGGTCGCGAGGAGCGTGACGACGTTCGGATCGAAACCGGCTTCGCGCAGCACGTCGCGGGCGATTCGGACCGTGATGGCAAGCGGCAGGATCGCGCCAGGGTGCGGTTTGACGATCACGGTATTACCGGTTGCCAGATCGGCGAACAGGCCCGGGTAGCCGTTCCAGGTCGGGAACGTGCAGCAGCCGAGCACGAGGCCGGTGCCGCGCGGCACGATCGTATAGCGCTTGTGCATCGCAAGGGGAGGGTTCTTGCCTTGCGGCTTTTCCCAGTGTGCATCGGCCGGAATGCGGCGCAGTTCGTCCCATGCATAGGCGACGGCTTCGAGCGCGCGGTCCTGTGCGTGCGGGCCGCCGGCCTGAAACGCCATCATGAAGGCTTGCCCGGTGGTGTGCATCACGCTGTAGGCAATTTCGAAGCTGGCGCGGTTCAGGCGCGCAAGGATTTCGAGGCTAACGCCGATCCACGCGCTCGGGCCGGCTTCGCGCCACGTACGTTGAGCGGCGGCTGCGGCAGCGATCAGTGCGTCCGGCGTGGATTTCGGATACCGGATGCCCAGCGCGATGCCGTATGGTGAGCGCTCGGCGCCAACCGTTTCACCGGATGCGGGCTGGTCAAGCACGAAGGTCTTGTGGAGGTGCGACTTGAACGCCGCCTCGCCGTCTGCGCTTGCGCTTTCCCCGTACACTTTGGGGCTCGGCATTTCGGCGAACGGGCTCCAGTATCCGCGGCTCTCGATGGCGGCGAGTGCGTGTTTCAGCGTGTCTTCGTGCTTCGTGAGCAGGGCATGGGTCATGGCGGCGGCCTGATGAACGTTGAGAGGGATCGGATCGATTAATTAACCGACCGGTTGGTCGGAGAATGGTAGCATCAAACTATTCGCATGTGCGAGGCGTTTCTCATTTCATTGATCGAGGAGAAATAGATGGCTTACGAAAACATCCTGGTGGAGACCCGGGGGCGCGTTGGTCTGGTGACGCTCAACCGCCCGAAGGCGCTGAATGCGCTGAACGATGCATTGATGGACGAGTTGGGTGCCGCGCTGAAGGCGTTCGATGCGGACGACGACATCGGCGCGATCGTCGTGACGGGCAGCGAGAAGGCGTTCGCGGCCGGCGCGGACATCGGCATGATGGCAACCTACTCCTATATGGATGTTTATCGGGGTGACTACATCACGCGCAACTGGGAGGCGGTCCGCGAGATCCGCAAACCGATCATTGCTGCGGTTTCGGGCTTTGCGCTGGGCGGCGGCTGCGAACTCGCGATGATGTGCGACATCATCTTCGCGGCGGACACGGCCAAGTTCGGCCAGCCGGAAATCAAGCTGGGCGTCATGCCGGGGGCGGGTGGCACGCAGCGCCTGCCGCGCGCGGTGTCGAAGGCGAAGGCAATGGACATGTGCCTGACCGCGCGGTTCATGGACGCCGTCGAGGCCGAACGTGCCGGGCTCGTCTCGCGCGTGCTGCCGGCCGACAAGTTGCTCGACGAGGCGATTGCCGCCGCGACGACGATCGCCGAGTTCTCGCTGCCGGCGGTCATGATGGTCAAGGAGTCGGTGAACCGCGCGTACGAGACGACACTGGCTGAAGGCGTCCACTTCGAGCGCCGGTTGTTCCACTCGTTGTTCGCAACGGAAGACCAGAAGGAAGGGATGGCAGCATTCGTCGAGAAGCGGAAGCCTGTTTTCAAGCACCGCTGATCGGACTGCGTCGGGGCGGGTGTCCGATGGCTGGCCTGTATCGGTTGCGGGCGGGATGGCCTTGTCCGGTTCATCAAAAAAAGCCTCCGTGCGCGACAGCGCACGGAGGCTTTTTCAAAGTTTCTTCACAAAGAGCTTGCGTGGATGGGGGCGGGTGCTTAGAATCACGCCTCTTTCGCGCTACCGGAAACGCGGCGCGGGAGGAAGGGAAGCGGTGCTGTTGGGGTTCGGTGGTAACGAGCCTCGGCGGCGCAGGAAGATGGGCCCCGCAGTCGCAACGAAGTCGTTCAGAAAGTTGTTGACGAGCTGCG
>NZ_JAIZQG010000024.1:0-105370 GCF_020419965.1 Burkholderia sp. AU39826 | reverse complement strand
AAGTGGACGGGTTCCCGGCACGATTGGAAGAGCGCCATGACTCAGTTCGCACTGCTTTACCCAGAACGATTCAACATTGGAGTCTGAATCTCAACCCGCCTCACACACTAAATTCCGGATACCTCCGCGTAGGGATCTGCGAACCAGATGTCCAGATTCGGAGACCGATCCGTGATTTCCCGACTCCATCAGCTCGGTCACCGACGAAGTGATGGCTGAGGCGCCGAACTGGAGAACCGTCCGCTCTCTCCTGTTCGAAAATCAATTCACGCAGGCGAGCGGATAACCCACTTTCCAACCCCTTCGCCCACAAAAACGCGGACAGCTCCGGCCTGATGGAAGGCGAAAAAACGAGGGAAGCACACCTCAAAAAATCGACCGCCCCGAATACGTAGTCAACCATTCCAAAGCCCTGGTCCCCGCCAACGAATTCCCGTTCGCATCCAGCCCCGGCGCCCACACGCACACCGCCATCTCCCCGGGCAGCACCGCGACGATCCCGCCGCCGACGCCGCTTTTCGCCGGCAGCCCGACGCGATACACGAAATCGCCGGCCGCATCATAGGTGCCGCAAGTCAGCATCAGCGCCGACAGCCGCTTCGCGGAACTCGAATCGACGATCCGCTCGCCGGTCGCCGGCGCGACGCCGCCGTTCGCAAGAAACAGCGCGGCGCTGGCGAGCTCGACGCAGTTCATCTCGATCGCACACTGCCGGCAATACGCGTCGATCACCGTATCGGGCGGCATCTGCATGTTGCCGAAGCTCGCCATGAAGTGCGCCATCGCGCGGTTGCGCTCCGCGTGCTGCAACTCCGACGTCGCGACGCGCGAGTCGTAGTCGATGTCGTTCGCGCCGATCAGCCGCCGCACGAATTCGACGAGCGCCGTCTCGGCTTTCACGAAGCGGCGGCACAGCACGTCGGTGACGACCAGCGCGCCCGCATTGATGAACGGATTGCGCGGCTTGCCGCGTTCGCTTTCGAGCTGAACCAGCGAATTGAACGCGGTGCCGGACGGCTCGCGGCCGACCCGTTCCCACAGTGCGTCGCCCAGCAACTGGAACGCGAGCGTGCACGCGAACAGCTTCGAGATGCTCTGGATCGAGAAGCGCTCGTGCGCATCGCCGACCGTGTAAACGTTTCCGTCGAGCGTCACGACCGCCATCCCGAACTTGTCGGCAGGTACTTTCGCGAGTTCGGGAATGTAGTCGGCCACCCGTCCCTGGCCGATCCAGGGGGCGAGTTCGGTGTGGATGCGTTCAAGAATCGTCTGGTAATTCATCGCGTCAGGCAGGATGGAAGCAGGGCCGGGATTCCGGCGAGCCCGTATGGAACCGTCCCGGCGCCGATTCGTCAAGCGCGGCCCGAGTCGCGCCCTTATTTTCGAGACAGCCAAACAGGCAAGCGGCGGGCGCAGTATCATGCGGTACGTTTCGGCCGATGGCCGGCGTCCGGCACCGGCCGGTGCCGCCGCGGCTTCCCCGATGACCCGACCGTTGCCCATGTCTTTTCGCATCCTGCTCGTCGAAGACGACACCCGTCTGTCCACGCTGATCGCCGGCTACCTGCGCAAGAACGACTATGAAGTCGACACTGTGCTGCATGGTGACGCCGCGGTGCCGGCGATCCTGTCCATTCGTCCCGATCTCGTCATCCTCGACGTGAATCTGCCCGGCAAGGACGGCTTCGAAATCTGCCGCGAGGCGCGCAAGCAGTACGACGGCGTGATCATCATGGTGACGGCGCGCGACGAGCCGTTCGACGAGCTGCTCGGCCTCGAATTCGGCGCGGACGACTACGTGCACAAGCCGGTCGAGCCGCGCATCCTGCTCGCGCGGATCAAGGCGCAACTGCGCCGCGCGCCCGCGCGCGTGGCCGAAGGCACCGCGCCGCAGCCGGAGCGCTACGCGTTCGGGAAGTTCTCGATCGACCGCACCGACCGCACCGTCGTGCTGCCCGACGGCAGCACGCCCGATCTGACGTCGGCCGAATTCGACCTGCTGTGGGCGCTCGTGTGTCACGCGGGCGAAGTCGTCAGCCGCGACGATCTGATGCTGCAGTTGCGCGGTGTCGAATTCGACGGCCTCGACCGCACGATCGACGGGCGTATCTCGAAGCTGCGCCGCAAGCTGCGCGACGACGCGAGCAACCCGCAGCGGATCAAGACGATCCGCAGCAAGGGTTATCAATTCAGCAAGCACGCGTGGGAATGAAGCCGCCTTCGCGCGACGCCGCCACGTTCCGCGCGGGCATGCCGCCCGCCGGCCGGGAGCCGCGATGATCCGACGAACCCGTTCGCACCCCGATGCACCGCCGCTGCCGACGCTGCGCTACGTCAAATGGCGCTGGCTGCACTTCCGCCGCGCGTGGACCGACACGCGCGCCGACCGCATTCCGAGCTGGTCGCGCCTGTACCTGCGCACCTACCTGCATCTGCTCGGCCTCGTCCTGCTGACCGCGCTGGTGCCCGCACTCGCGCTGTGCGTCGAATTGTCGCCGCAGGTCGTGTGGCATGCGTTCGATTCGCTGCCGGGCGATATCTGGATCGTGCTCGCGTTCGTGTTCACCGCGCCGGCGCTCGCCGCGTATCGGTGGATGCGGCCGGTCTGGTCGGATCTCGTGATGGTGCGCGAGCGGGCGATCGACTTCACCGGCGGGCGCTTCAACACGCGTGCGCGCGAATCGCACAGCGTGATCATCGGCCCGCTCGCGCGCACGCTCAATGCGCTCGCGATGCGCATGGAGCGGCTGATCGCCGCGCAGCGCGATCTGACGAACGGGATCTCGCACGAACTGCGCACGCCGCTCGCGCGCGTGCGCTTCGCGCTCGAAATGCTGCGCGAACCGGGTTCGGCGGCCGAATACCAGGGCGCGCTCGAGAGCATCGCGCAGGACGTGACCGAGCTCGAGGAGCTGATCGACATGAGCCTCACGTATGCACGGCTCGAATACAGCTCGCTGCAGTCGAACCTCGAGATGACCGCGCCGGTCGCGTGGTTCGAGCATCAGGTGAGCGACGCGCAACTGCTGTATCCGGACCGTGCGATCGAGTCGCGCATCGCGATCGGGTCGGATCTGCGCGTGAAGATGGACCGGCGGCTGATGTCGTATGCGATGCGCAACCTGCTGCGCAACGCGAGCAAGTACGCGCAATCGCGGATCGTCGTCGGGATCTCGCTCGTGCACGGCAACATCGGGATCTTCGTCGAGGACGACGGCCCCGGCGTGCCCGAGAGCGAGCGCGAACGGATCTTCGACGCATTCGTGCGCCTGGACCGCCGTACCGGCGGCTACGGGCTCGGCCTGTCGATCACGCGACAGGTGCTCCATGCGCACAACGGCCGCATCGCGGTCGTCGATCCGGTCGAACTCGGCGGCGCGCGGTTCGAGATCAGCTGGCCGGTCTAGCGCCACGCCGCAAGGCCGATCCGCGGCAACCGTGAAGTCGATGGCCGCCGTCGAGACGGCGCCGCGGATACCGCCGCAGCGGCATCCGCGCATGCTCAATAAGTGCGGCCAAGCTGCAGGTAGAAGTTGCGTCGGCCGCCGGGGGCGAGCGCGACGCCGATATAGACGGGCCCGAACGCGGTCGACAGGCTCGTGAAGAACGTATAGCTCTGCTTGAGCGCGCCGCCGCCGATCTGCTGGCCGCTCGACCACACGTTGCCGACTTCCGCGCTGGCGCCCACCGACAGCGCCTTGACCGGCGACGCGTTGAACGTCATCAACTGGTTCATGTACGTGACCTGCCCGTACGCGAGCTCGTTGCCGTTCAGTTGGTCGGCCGCGTACGCGGACAGATGCTGGAAGCCGCCGAGCGTGAAGTTGAACGCGTTGATCAGGTTGGTGCCGCCGATGCTCTTGCCGCCCTCGATCGTCGCGCTGACGCTGTGCCGGCCGAACTGTTGCGCGATCATCGCCTTGCCGTAGATCTCGGTATAGGGTGCGTTGTTGATCCCGTCGGAGAATTCCTGCGCCGAGCCGCCGTTGCGCGACACCAGCGAGCGTTCGACGCGCAGCTCGGTGAAATAGCCCTTGCGCGGGAACAGCGGATCGTCGAGCTGGTCGATCACGAGCCGCGCACGCGCGATCAGCGCCTGCGACGTGAAGCTCGGCCACAGCAGCGCCTGGCCGCTGCCGTCGTCGAACGGCAGGTTGTAGGTCGGCGAGCCGTGCCCGGTCACGTAACCGACGCCCATCCGGAAATCGCCGAGCCGCCCGATCGGCAAACCGAGATCGAGCCCGGCGCGCGCCGTCTGCATCAGATACTGCGTGATCTTCACGTCGCCGGTGTCGTCGTACAGGTTCGCGTAGCGGCGCTGGTATTCCGCGTACGGCGACAGATAGACGCCGTATGCCATCGACAGCGGCTGGCGGAACTCGATGCGCGCGGATTGCAGGTCGCTGCCGATCGTCGTGTCCGCGCGGAATTCGAGCCCCGATTCCGTGAGCCACGGCCGCCGGTAGCCGACGTGCAGGCGGAAGCCGCCTTCGTCGGTCGAACTGCTCGACATGCCGAGCCCGAACAGCAGGAAGTTGGGCCCCCAGTACTTCTCGCGCGCGTCGATCTCGAGCACGTTGTCGTCGCCGCGGCTCACGATCTGCTGCGTGACGCTCTCGAAGTTGCCGCCCGTCGTGAGCCCGAGCAGATCCTGGCTGACGGTCTTCGGATCGTAGATGTCGCCGGGTTTCACGTGCAGCGCGTTGCTGACGACGCGCTTGGGCACGCCGCCGCTGGTCTTGATGTCGATGCGCGTGATCCGGATCGGTGGCGGCAGCGGCTGCGCATGCGCGGACCGGTAGGCCGCGTACTGTTCCGGCGTGAGCGCGAAACGCCGCAGCTTCGGCAGCGCCGCGGTCGCGGCGATCTCGCCGGCGGCGATCGCCTGCTTCGCGTTCTGGAAATCGGTGAACGCGAGCGAGCCGAGGTCCGGCGTGAGCAGCACGTCGTGCGCGTCGAGCTGCTTGCGCTGCGCGGTCACGTTCTGGCGGATCAGGATGCCGACCATCTGCTGCATCACGTCGGCAGGCGACGCGAGCGCATCGAGCGGGCGCAGCGGCGAGCCGATGTCGACGGCGATCACGATGTTCGCGCCCATCTGCCGCGCGGTGTCGACGGGCAGGTTGCTGACGAGCCCGCCGTCCACGAGCGCGCGCCCGTTGATCTCGGCCGGCGCGAACAGGCCCGGCATCGCCATGCTCGCGCGAATCGCGAGCGGCAGCGAGCCGTGGTCGAGCACGACCATCTGGCCCGTCTGCAGGTCGGTCGCGACGGCGCGATACGGAATGGGCAGGTGGTCGAACGGCTGGTTGGTCGGCACGGCGGCCGTCCAGTTCGCGAGCAGCGCCTGCAGCCGGTTGCCCTGAACGAGGCCGACCGGCGCCTTGACGCCTTTCTTGCCGAAGCCGAGCGTCAGCCCGTTGATGTACAGGCGTTCGTCTTCCCGGCTGGTTTGCGGCAGGTCCGCGCGGTCCGTCACGTCGAACGCGATATCGGCCAGGTTGACCTCCGACAGCCGCTTCTGCATCTCGTCGGCCGCCATCCCGCTCGCGTACAGGCCGCCGACCACGGCGCCCATGCTGGTGCCCGCGATGCAGTCGATCGGGATCCGGTTGTCCTCCAGGACTTTCAGGACCCCGAGGTGTGCGTAGCCGCGCGCGCCGCCGCCGGACAGCACGAGGCCGATCGACGGCCGGCCGGCCGGGCCGCCGTCGGCCGCGCAGGTGTGCGTGGCGGCGGGTGCGGCGGCAGCCGCCGCGTTGGCTGCGGCCGCAACGGTCGGGGCGGCGGCGGGTTCGGCGGCCGGCAGCGGTTGCGCGGCAACCGCACAGCACCAGAAGGCAACGAGCGTCGTGCAGAGCGGGCGCAGCGGCGCCCAGCGGAAAGAAACGGTCGCTGTCATGGTGAACATACCTGGCGTGATCGTGCGTCGGAGGCCTGCCGGGAACAGGCAAGACCGAGAGATTACCGTGTTTTACAGGCCCGATGCGAGCGGCTGTTGCGTAGCCGGACGTGCGCGGGACGCCGTTTTCGGCAATTTCGTCGCGAAAAAATCATTGGAATTGGCTAAAGTATCGGAACGATTTGCCGCTAAGCTCGTGATGGGGCGGCATGCACGCGCGGCGAAAAGTGCGGCGCGGCTGTCCCGGCCCGCTCCTTCACAAAGGTTTGATATGTCGACACCGCTGTTCGGAAAGTTGTTTGCGCAACCCGTTGCGATCGACCCGGGAACGGCGAGTACGCAAATCTATACGCACGAACGCGGCGTGGTGCTGAACCAGCCGTCGGTCGTCTGCTTCCGCAAGGGCGGCGCGAGCGACGCGCGGCCTACCCTCGAGGCCGTCGGCGAGCTCGCGAAGGCGTTGCTCGGCCGCGAACCCGGTCATCTCGAAGCCGTGCGGCCCATGCGGCATGGCGTGATCGCGGACACGCACGCGGCCGAGCAGATGATCCGCAGCTTCATCGACATGTCGCGCACCCGCTCGCGCTTCGGCCGCCGCGTCGAGGTCACGCTGTGCGTGCCGTCCGACGCGACGGCCGTCGAGCGCCGCGCGATCCGCGAGGCCGCGTTCGCGGCCGGCGTATCGGAGGTCGAACTGATCGAGGAACCGCTGGCGGCCGGGCTCGGCGCCGGTTTGCCGGTGACCGAGCCGGTCGGCTCGATGGTCATCGACATCGGCGGCGGGACGACCGAAGTCGCGGTCATCGCGCTCGGCGGCATCGTGTACCGCGAGGCGATCCGCGTCGGCGGCAGCCAGTTCGACGCGGCGATCGTCAACCATGTCCGCAACCTGTACGGCGTGCTGCTCGGCGAACAGACGGCCGAGCACGTGAAGAAGACGATCGGTTCGGCCACGAGCGCGGTGCCGCGCACGTCGACCCGCGCCGTCGGCCGCGGCATCGGCGACGGCCTGCCGCGCTCGGTCGAGCTGTCCAACCACGACGTCGCGGACGCGCTGGCTGCACCGCTCAAGCAGGTGATCGGTGCGGTGAAGTCGGTGCTGGAAAACGCGCCGGCCGAACTCGTGACCGATATCGCGAATCGCGGCGCGGTACTCACGGGCGGCGGCGCGCTGCTCGCCGATCTCGAACGCCTGCTGTACGACGAGACCGGGCTGGTCGCGCGGATCGCCGACGAGCCGTCCACCTGCGCGGTGCGCGGCGCCGGCGAGGCGATGGGGCGGCTCGCGATGTGCCCGGCGGATTGAGCCGGGCGGTGCTGCCGGCCGCGGCCGGGCGCACGCCCTCACATTCTTTCGATCTTCCAGTGGCCGGCCCGCTCGGCCGGCATCGGTCCATCGCATGGACAGGCGCGGGCGCGCCGTGCTAGCGTGACGCGCCCGTTCGGGGCCGGGCCGGCCGACGCCCCCGGCGACACCTGAGAGACCGAATACCTTGAAATATCGAACCAAACGGGGCTTCGCGGCCCGGGCCGGCCGCGTGCTGGCCGTCGTCGCGTGCGTCTGGGGCGCGGCGGCGGCCGCGATCGTCGTCCACGGCATGCGGATGCCGGGCGACCCGGCGGACGTCGCCGTGATCTTCGGCAACGCGCTCGACGAAACCGGCGCGCCGAAGCCCGTGCTCGCGGCCCGGCTCGATGTCGGCGTGCGTTGTTACCGCGCGGGGCAGTGCCCGGCGTTTCTGGTCAGCGGCGCGATCGACGGGCCCGGGCTGAACGAGGCGACGGCCATGCGCGACTACCTCGTCGCGCGCGGCGTGCCGGCGGCCCGGATCGCCGTCGACGATCAGGGCGACAACACGCTCGCGACCGCGCAGCACACGCTTGCCTACCTGCACGCGCATCGCCTGTCGCGCGTGCTGATCGTCAGCCAGTACTACCACCTCGCGCGGGCCCGCCTCGCATTCGAGCGCGTCGGCATTGCGCGGTCGAACATCTCCGCCGCGTATCCGCGCCGCTTCCAGTGGCGCGATCTCTATTCGAGCTGGCGCGAGGTGCCGGCCTACGCGGTGTATGCGGTGCGGTTGTGGGTGAATCCCGATGCGCGGCCGGTTTCGTTTCGGCCGATGCTTTATCTGATGCGCCTGTTTTCGTGACGGGGCGGGTGGTTTCGTTGTTTTTTCCGGTTTTCTGTCGTCCGCGCCGGCCGCGCGGGTGTCATAGCACTGAATAAATAATAGCGATTCTCGTTTCAGATGTCTTGAGGGGACAGAAATCAAAACAGTATCGCCGACAGTTCCATAATCGAGGTCAGATCGATTTATTAAGCGGATGTTGATTATCTGCATGGATCATTCGTCGCGGTAAAAATATTGCACTGCAAAATCCGCGTGTATTGAATCGGGGCGATATATCGGTGTTTTCACCGATGCGGAACAATCGTTGTCTTTGCGAAAAATCAAGAAAAGCCGGTGAAGAGCGCGTTGCATGTTATTGCTGCGCATCTGTCAGAAAGTAAAAAAACTACATAACCGTCGGCCGTTGATCCGACGGGAAAATATCGACTGGAAAACGGTTTGAGTTTGATATAGCCTAGTCTGACGAAAGCGGGCAGTAATCAAATCAACCAGAAAGTCGCTGCAAAAAACAGGGGCCGTCGCCATGTCATTCGACTAGTTCCGCATCCGCATTTCCGGGCCGATCAAAAAATCATCACGAATAAACCGACAGCGCATCGCGATTGCCGGGGAGGACGCTTTTATCCGCGATTTTCTGCTGCGTGCCGTCCAGTGCGGCCGCAATACCCATACCAAAACCGAAATCAATAAAGAGGGAAAGCATGAATCCTGCCCGTTCGAGAAAAGCGAGTGAGCCGTTTCCGAGACTGTTGCTGCCCACCGGCATGTTTCTGGCGCTGTCGGGCGCGGGCATCGTTCCCGCCCAGGCGACCTGCAGCACCGCGGGCACGACGGTGACCTGTTCCGGCGTCGCGAACCCGCTGGCGCCCAGTTATTCGAACAGCGCCAACAACCTGAATGCGACGGTCAACCCCGGTGCAAGCGTCGGCGTGCTGCTCGGCGTCGGCGGCACGGCGATGTCGTTGACCGGCAGTAACGTCACGCTGACCAACAACGGCACGATCGACCCGTCCGTGCTCGGCTCGGGGCTCGGCGTGCTGTCGAGCGGCGCGGTGGTCGGCAACGCGGCGGCGAGCACCACGACCGTGACCAACAACGGCACGATGAACGGCTCGACCGGCGTCGCGATCAGCGGCGTGACCGGCATGGCGCTGTCGGTCCAGAACGGCACGGGCGGCACGTCGACGATCAACAACACCGGCACGATCGGCTCGTCCCCACTGCCCGGCGCGACCCTCGTCGGCGCCGATGCGCCGGTGGTCGCCGCGTACGGCGGCGGCACGGTCAACATGACGAACAGCGGGACGATCACCGGCCGCGTGTCGCTCGGTTCGAATGGCACGCCGGGGCAGGGCAATACGTTCACCAACTCGGGCACGATCAACGGCGGCGTGTCGATGGGGGCGAACAGCACGAACACGTTCAATGCCGTGACGGGCTCGTCGGTCAACACGGCCGGCGGCACCGGCGGCGCGTTCAACATCACGATCGGCCCGGTCACGCTCGGCGTGGCCGCAACCGGCGTCGTCGACGGCGGCGCGGGCGGCAACAATACGCTCAACCTGCAGCAGGGCGCCGCGGCGAACGGCACGATCGCGGTCAGCAACTACATCAACTTCAATCACCTCGACGTCACGAGCGGCAACTGGACCATCAACGGCGCGTCCACCGCGCAGGACGCGACGCTGACGGGCGGCGTGGCGATCATCAACGACAACGCGTCGCTCGGCACCGGGACCGTCACGGGCAACGGCGGTGCGTTGCAGGCGGGCACGGCGGGGCTCGACGTGTCCAACAACGTGTCGCTCGGCGCGGGCGGCCTGACGGTGCAGGGCGCGACCGGGCTGACGCTGTCCGGCACGGTGTCGGGCGGCGGCGCGCTGACGAAGAACGATGGCGGCACGCTGACGCTGTCCGGCGCGAACGGCTACACGGGCGGCACGAACCTGAATGGCGGCGGCCTGGTGGTCGGCAACAATTCGTCGCTCGGCACCGGCGCGCTGAACGTCAACGCGTCGGCATCGCTCGACACGAGCGCGAACGTGACGCTCGGCAACACGGTCAATCTCGCGACCGGCTCGACGCTGACGCTCGGCGGCAGCAACGATCTCGGGCTGACCGGCGCGATCGGCGGAAGCGGCGGCCTCGTGAAGAACGGCGCGGCGACGACGACGCTGACCGGCGCGAACACGTACACGGGCGGCACGACGATCAACGCGGGCACACTTGCGCTCGGCGCGGGCGGCAGCCTCGCGTCGACGGGGACGATGAACCTTGCCGGCGCCGGCGCGACGCTGGATCTGGGCAGTGCGACGGGCGGGCAGACGCTCGGCGCGCTGTCGGGTGTCGCGGGAACGAGCGTGAACCTCGGCGCCAATTCGCTGACGCTCGGCGGCAGCATCAATGCCACCTATGCCGGCACGATCGGCGGTTCGGGCAGCGTGACGCTGTCGGGTACCGGCACGCAATCGCTGACGGGCGCGAACACGTACACGGGCGGCACCAACCTGAACGGCGGCAACCTCGTCGTCGGCAGCAATACGTCGCTCGGCCTCGGTGCGGTGAATGTCAACGGTTCGTCGACGCTCGATGCGACTGCCAACGTGTCGCTCGCGAACGGCGTCAACATCGCGACGGGTACGACGCTGACGGTCGGCGGCAGCACCGATCTCGGCCTCGGCGGCGCGATTTCCGGCGGCGGCGGTCTCGTGAAGAACGGCGCGGCGGCGCTCACGCTGTCGGGCGCGAACAACTATGCGGGCGGCACGACGCTGAACGCCGGCGGACTGGTACTCGGCAACGCGTCGGCGCTCGGCACCGGCGCGCTGACCGTCGGCGGCGCGGCGACGCTCGATACGACCACGAACCTGTCGGTCGGCAATGCGATCAATCTCGACGCGAGCGCCGCACTCACACTGGGCGGCAGCAACAGCCTTACGCTGGGGGGCACGATTGCCGGCGCGGGCAGCCTCGTGAAGGACGGCGCCGCGACGACGACGCTGACCGGCACGAACACGTACACGGGCGGCACGACGATCAACGCGGGCACGTTGGCGCTCGGCGCGGGCGGCAGCCTTGCGTCGACCGGCGCGATGAATCTGGCGGGCGCCGGCGCGACGCTGGATTTGAGCGGTGCGACGGGCGGGCAGACGCTCGGCGCGCTGTCGGGCGTCGCGGGAACGAACGTGAACCTCGGCGCCAACGCGCTGACGCTCGGCGGCACGGCAAGCGGCACGTTCGGCGGGGTGATCGGCGGTACCGGCAGTCTCACGTTGTCGGGTACGGGCACGCAGACGCTGAACGGCGCCAATACCTACAGCGGCGGCACGAACCTCAATAGCGGCGGTCTCGTGCTCGGCAACGGCGGGGCGCTGGGCGCCGGCGCGCTGAACGTCGGCGGCGCGGCCACGCTCGATACGAATGCGGCCTTGTCGGTCGGCAATGCGATCAATCTGGGCACGGGCGCCGCGCTGACGCTCGGCGGCAGCAACAGCCTTACGCTCGGTGGCGCGATTGCCGGCACGGGCAGCCTCGTGAAGGACGGCGCGGCGACCACGACGCTGACCGGCACGAACACGTACACGGGCGGCACGACGATCAACGCGGGCACGTTGGCGATCGGCGCGGGCGGCAGCCTTGCATCGACCGGCGCGATGAACCTCGCCGGCGCCGGCGCGACGCTGGATCTGAGCAGTGCGACAGGCGGGCAGACGCTGGGCGCGCTGTCGGGTGTCTCGGGAGCGAACGTCAACCTCGGCGCCAATGCACTGACGCTCGGGGGCACGGCGAGCGGCACGTTTAGCGGTGTGATCGGCGGCACGGGCAGCCTCACGTTGTCGGGCACCGGCACGCAGACGCTGAACGGCGTCAATACCTACAGCGGCGGCACGAATCTCAATAGCGGCAGCCTCGTGCTCGGCAACGGCGGGGCGCTGGGTTCCGGCGCGCTGACCGTCGGCGGCGCGGCCACGCTCGATACGAATGCGGCCTTGTCGGTCGGCAATGCGGTCAATCTCGCGACCGGCTCGACGCTGACGCTTGGCGGCAGCAACGATCTCGGGCTGACCGGCGCGATCAACGGAAGCGGCGGCCTCGTGAAGAACGGCGCGGCGACCACGACGCTGACCGGCGCGAACACCTATACGGGCGGCACGACGGTCAATGCGGGGACGCTGGCACTCGGCGCGGGCGGCAGCCTCGCGCCGACGGGCACGATGAATCTCGCCGGTGCCGGCGCGGCGCTGGATCTGAGCGGTGCGACAGGCGGGCAGACGCTCGGCGCGCTGGCGGGCGTCGCGGGAACGAACGTGAACCTCGGCGCCAACGCACTGACGCTCGGCGGCACGGCGAGCGGCACGTTCGGTGGGGTGATCGGCGGCACGGGCAGCCTCACGTTGTCGGGTACCGGCACGCAGACGCTGTCCGGCGCGAACACCTACACGGGCGGCACGACGATCGCCGGCGGCAGCACGCTGGCGCTCGGCGCGGGCGGCAGCCTTGCGTCCGGCAGTGCGCTGAACCTCGCGGGCGCGGGGGCGACGTTCGACTTGAGCGGCGCGACGGCCTCGCAAACGCTCGGCACGCTGACCGGCGCGGCCGGCACGAGCGTGAACCTCGGCGGCAACGGACTGACGCTGAGCGGCAACGGCAGCAACACGTTCGGCGGCGCGATCGGCGGCACCGGCGGCCTGACGCTGGCCGGCAGCGGGACGCAGACGCTGACCGGCGCGAACACATACACCGGCGGCACGACGATCAGCGGCGGCGGCACGCTGGCGATCGGCGCGGGCGGCAGCCTCGCCTCGACCGGCGCGGTGAACCTCGCCAGCGCCGGTGCGACGTTCGACGTGAGCGGCGCGACGGGCGCGCAGACGATCGGCACGCTGACCGGCGCGGCCGGCACGAACGTCAACCTCGGCACGAATGCGCTGACGCTGAACGGCACCACCAACGGTACGTTCGGAGGAACGATCGGCGGCGCCGGCGGGCTGACGGTCGCCGGCACGGGCACCCAAACGCTGACGGGGGCGAACACGTACACGGGCGGCACGACGATCGCCGGCGGCAGCACGCTCGCACTCGGCGCGGGCGGCAGCCTCGTGTCGGGGAGCGCCGTGAACCTCGCGGGCGCGGGGGCGACGTTCGACGTGAGCGGCGCGACGGGCGCGCAGACGTTCGGTACGCTGACCGGCGCGGCCGGCACGAACGTGAATCTCGGCGCGAATGCGCTGACGCTGAACGGCAGCGGCAACGGTACGTTCGGTGGTGCGATCGGCGGGACGGGCGGCGTGACGTTCGTCGGCACGGGCACGCAAACGCTGACGGGGGCCAACACGTATACGGGCGGCACGACGATCGCCGGCGGCAGCACACTCGCCCTCGGTGCGGGCGGCAGCCTCGCGTCGGGGAGCGCCGTGAACCTCGCGGGCACGGGGGCGACGTTCGACGTGAGCGGGGCGACGGCCGCGCAGACGATCGGCACGCTGGCCGGCGCGGCCGGCACGAACGTGAATCTCGGCGCGAATGCGCTGACGCTGAACGGCAGCGGCAACGGTACGTTCGGCGGCGCGATCGGCGGGACGGGCGGCGTGACGTTCGCCGGCGCGGGCACGCAAACGCTGACGGGTGCGAATACGTACACGGGCGGCACGACGATCGCCGGCGGCAGCACGCTCGCGCTCGGCGCGGGCGGCAGCCTCGCATCGACGGGCGCGGTGAATCTCGCGGGCACGGGTGCGACGTTCGACGTGAGCGGGGCGACCGGCACGCAAACGATCGGTGCGCTGTCGGGTGCGGCCGGCACGAACGTGAATCTCGGTGCGAACGCGCTGGCGCTGAACGGCAGCGGCAGCAGCACCTTCGGCGGCACGATCGGCGGCTCGGGCGGCGTGACGGTGGCGAGCGGCACGCAGGTGCTGACCGGCGCCAACACGTACACGGGCGGCACCACGATCGCAGCCGGCGGCACGCTGCAACTCGGCAACGGCGGCACGTCGGGCAGCGTGGCCGGCGACGTCGTCGACAACGGTGCGTTGATCGTCAATCAATCGGGCAACGTGACGATCGCGAGCGTGCTGTCCGGCACCGGTTCGCTGACCCAGGCCGGCAGCGGGCAGCTCACGCTGACCGGCACGAACACGCTGAGCGGCCCGACCACGGTCGCCGCGGGCACGCTCGCCGTCAACGGTTCGCTCGGCCAGTCGACCGTCACCGTGCAGAACGGCGCGACGCTGACGGGCACCGGCACGATCGGCGGCCTCGTGGTGCAAGGCGGCGCGACGGCGGCCGCCACGCAGCCGGGCGCCGCGCTGAACGTGGGCGGCAACGTCACGTTCCAGCCGGGTTCGACGTTCCAGGTCGCCGCGACGCCGCAGCAAAGCGGCAGCCTCGCGGCGAGCGGCACCGCGACGCTGAACGGCGGCACCGTGCAGGTGCTCGCGAACCAGAGCACCTATCAGCCGGGCACGACGTACACGATCCTCAGCGCGTCGTCGGGCGTGCAGGGCGCGTTCACCCAGGTGAGCGCGAACTATGCGTTCCTCACGCCGACCCTCAGCTACGATCCGGGTCACGTGTATCTGCAACTGGCTCAGAACGGCACGTCGCTGCCCGACGTCGCCACCACGCCGAACCAGCGCTCGGTCGCGACCGCGGTGGCCGCGCTCGGCACCGGCAATCCGCTGTACGACACGGTGCTGACGGCCGACGCGCCGACCGCGCGCCGCGCGTACGGGCTGCTCGGCGGCGAACTGCAGGCGAGCCTGAAGAGCATGCTGCTGCTCGACAGCCGCTATGTGCGCGACGCGGTGACCGATCGCGTCCGTCAGGGTCTCGCGCCCGGATCGGGCCCGCTCGCGGCGCTGTCGTCGGGCGGCGCCGCGCTGTGCGGCGACAACACGGCCGGCGTGGCCGACCCGACGCTGCCGCCGGAGCGCCGGATCGGTTCGCGCGACGGGTGCTACGGCGGGACGCCTTATCAGCCGGTCGTCTGGGGGCAGGCGTTCGGCGGCCGCAGCCGGCTCGCCGGCGACGGCAACGCGTCGTCGATCAACCGCAGCATGACGGGCTTCATCGCCGGCGCCGACATGGCGTTCAACGACAAGTGGCGTGCGGGTCTGGCCGCGGGCGTCACGCACAGCTCGGTCGACAACGACCAGAGTTCGTCGGCGGCGGTGAACAGCTACTACCTGTCGCTGTACGGCGGCGCGCAGTACGGCGCGCTCGGCGTGCGCGGCGGCGCGTCGTACACGTGGTATCGCATCAACAGCGACCGCTATCCGGGCTTCGCGGGCTTCTCGGATCACGACTCGGCCGGCTACAACGCGCATTCGGCGCAGGTGTTCGGCGAAGTCGGCTACGCGCTGCCGGTCGGCCCGGTCGCGATCGAACCGTTCGCGGGCCTCGCGTACGTGAACCTGCATACCGACGGCTATACGGAAACCGGCGGCGCGGCCGCGCTGCGCGCCGGCGGCGAGACGACCCACGTCGGCTTCTCGACGCTCGGCCTGCGTGCGGCGTCGCAGCTCGGCTCGATCGCGAGCGGCACGTTCACCGCGCGCGGGACGGTCGGCTGGCGGCATGCGTTCGGCAACGTGCGGCCCTCGTCGGCGTTCACGTTCGCGAACGGCGGCACATCGTTCCAGGTATCGGGCGTGCCGATTGCTCGCGACAGCGCGGTGCTCGAAGCCGGCATCGACGCGAACATCACGAAGCGCCTGACGCTCGGCCTCACGTACAGCGGCCAATACGGCAGCGGCGTGCGCGACAACGCGATCCTCGGCAACATCCTGTGGAAATTCTGACCGGCGACTGACGTGCCCGTCCGCGGCGCCATGCGACGAAGCAACGTCGTGTGGCGCCGCGGCCGTTTCGTCGCTGCGCACGTTCGCCGTTCTGGCCTATCCTGTGCGAAACACGCGACGCGCGCCGCGCGTTGCGCCTCGACACAGGAGCATCGATGCCGAATCACGCCGAAGCCACGACGACGCAGGCGCCGCAAGTCGCGCCGATTCCCCCGGCCACCGCGTCGGGTCCCGCTTTCATCGCGCCCGAAGCCGATCCGCAGGTCCTCGCGCGCAACAACCAGTACGTGCTGAAATCCGGCGACGCGTTCGTGGTCAGCGACGCGCTCGGCGACATCGCCGGCCATGACGACGGCCTGTTCGTCGACGACATGCGCGTGCTGTCGACGTGGCGCCTGACGTTCGGCGGCCGCGCGCCGTCGCTGCTCTCGGGCGCGACGAGCGCCGACAACGCGTCGTTCACCGCGCACCTGACGAACCGCCCGCTGCCGCCGCTCGGCGGCCACGAGACGCCCGAGGGCGTGATCCATATCGAGCGCATGCGCGTGCTCGCGGGCGACGTGCTGCACGAAGCGCTGACGCTGACGAACTACGGCGCGAGCGAAGCCGAGGTGCCGCTGTCGCTGTCGTTCGCGGCGGATTTCAAGGACATGTTCGAAGTGCGCGGCACGCGGCGGCCCAAGCGCGGCACGGTGGGCGCGCCGCGCGTCGACGCGGGCGCGGTGCGGCTGCGTTACGACGGCCTCGACGGCGTGGAGCGCAACGTGACCGTGCATTTTTCGCCGGCGCCCGACGCGCTGTCGGTCGATCGTGCCGACTACACGCTGACGATCGCCGCGCAGGCGTGCGTGTCGATCTACCTGACCGTCGACGCGACGCTCGGGCCCGCGCAGGGCGAAGGGCCCGGGTGCGGCCGCGTCGCGCTGCGCACGGCGCTCGTCGGCGTGCATCGCGAGATGCGGGCACGGCGCGAGTCGATGGCGCGCGTGAACACCGGCAATCCGCTGTTCGACGCGTGGCTCGATCGTTCGCTCGCGGATCTCGGGCTGCTCACGACGCAGCTCGACACGGGGCCGTACCCGTATGCGGGCATTCCGTGGTTCTCGACGCCGTTCGGCCGCGACGCGATCATCACGTCGCTGCAGATGCTGTGGCTGCAGCCGTCGCTCGCGCGCGGCGTGCTGCGCTTTCTCGCCGAGCATCAGGCGCGCGAGACCTCCGCGTTCCGCGACGCGGAGCCCGGCAAGATCATGCACGAGTTCCGCCGCAGCGAGATGGCCGCAACGGGCGAGGTGCCGTTCGCGCTGTACTACGGCGGCGTCGATACGACACCGCTGTTCATCGTGCTCGCGGGCGCCTATGCCGAGCGCACCGGCGACGATGCGCTGATCGACGAGCTGTGGCCCGCGCTCGAGCGGGCCGTGCAATGGGTGATCGACAAGTGCGACCGCAATCCGTACGGACTGCTCGACTACCAGCGCACGTCGGAGCGCGGCCTCGCGAACCAGGGCTGGAAGGACAGCCACGATTCGGTGTTCCATGCGGACGGCCGTTTCCCGGACGGGCCGATCGCGCTCGTCGAGGTGCAGGCCTACGCGTGCGCGGCGCTCGACGCGATGTCGGCGTGCGCGCACCGGCGCGGCCATGCGGCCGACGCGGCGCGCTACGCGTTGCGCGCGAAGACGCTGCGCGACCAGGTCGACGCGCTGTTCTGGATGCCGGAAGGCGATTTCTACGGGATCGCGCTCGACGGGCATGGCGAGCTCTGCCGCGTGTTCGCATCGAACGCGGGCCATCTGCTTGCGTTCGGGCTGCCCGACGCCGAGCGCGGCGCGGCGGTCGCCGGCGTGCTCGGCTCGGCGCTGTTCCAGACGGGCTGGGGCATCCGCACGCTCGCGGCCGGCCAGCCGCGCTTCAACCCGATGGCCTATCACAACGGTTCGGTGTGGCCGCACGACAACGCGCTCATCGCGCGCGGCCTGGCGCGCTACGGCGACAAGACGGCCGCGGTGAACCTGCTGCGTGCGCTGTTCGAGGCGGCGGTGAGCTTCGAGATGCGTCTGCCGGAACTGTTCTGCGGGTTCCCGCGCCGGCGCGGCGAACCGCCGACCGCGTATCCGGTTGCCTGCCTGCCGCAGGCGTGGGCGGCCGGCGCGCCGTTCATGATGCTGCAGGCGTGCCTCGGCGTGAGCATCGACGCGTCGCGCCACGAGGTGCGCGTCGAACGCCCGGCATTGCCGGAAGGCGTCGACTGGCTGCGGATCGATGCGCTGCGCGTCGGCGACGAAACCGTGTCGCTGACGTTCCGCCGGGTCGACGGGCAGGTCGTCGCGGCGGCGGAGCGGCCGGGCCGCGTCAAGGTGGTCGCGGTGCTGTAGCGGGGCGCCGCGCGAACGTTGCGCGATGTCGCGCCACGTTCGCGCGCGGCGGCATAGAATCGTGACATGACCCTTGAACGATGGCGGAGGTAGACGATGACGACCGACAACCGGCCCGACGACGGCGAGCACAAGCTCGAGAATCTGGAAGCGGCGGTCGACCACCTGCACAAGTCGATCGAATCGCAGAGCATCGCGGTCGGCGCGGCGAAGGGCATTCTGTTCAGCCTGATCGAAACGCTGGGCGCACTGATCGGCGATCCCGACCTGCCCGAGCATGCGCGTTCGGGCTACGAAGCGTTGCGCGACAAGGCGAGCGAATTGCGCGGCGGGCTCGACCGCCATTGACGTACGGGGTGGCGCAGGCGCTGCCCGATTCTGCGCACGCGGCGCAAAACCCCGCGCGCTCAATCAGTTAGGTGCCCGATACGCAGGATATCCACACGCTTGCCAACACAATCTGTGGAGAACCGCCCCGGCCCTCGGCCGGGCGCGCCACGCATGCGCGGCGCGCGGTTCCACAATCATTCCGGTGCCACGCCATTGACCGGTCAAGGTCCGTGAATCGAATCCCCTTGTGTATCAAGATGTTACGCGTCCGATCCGGCGGATATCCACAGGCTTGCCAACAAAATCTGTGGACAACTCGCAATCGATTGCGTCGCACGGGTTGAGGATCCGGCCCGAATGCGAGCGGTGCGCGAAGCCCGCGTGCAAAGGCTGCCCGCGCCGTGCGTCGGCGCGCGAATGCGTGCGCGATCAAGGGGTTAGGTGCCGCGTACCCAGGATATCCACATCCTTGCCAACACTTTCTGTGGACAAGCGCGGCCGCGTTAGCTGCCCGGCGCCGTGCCAGCCGCTTCCGCCACGATCCAGTCGCGAAAGAGCGTCATCGCCGGCGTCAGCGGCTTCGACTTCAGCGACGTGAGCCAGTAGCCGCCCGCGCGCACGTCGATGTCGAACGGCCGCGCGAGCTGGCCCAGCTGCAGTTCGCGCGAGAACATGCACGCGGGCGCCAGCGCGACGCCCGCACCCTGCATCGCGGCCTCGACCATCAGCCGGGACGAATCGAACACGGGCCCGTTGACGGCCCACGGTTCGAGCCGCGCGGCGTCGAACCAGCCGTGCCATTCGTCGGTGCGATACGAGCGCAGCAGCGTTTCGTGCGCGAGATCGGCCGGCCGCGCGACGCGCCGCGCGATGTCCGGCGCGCACAGCGCGGTGAGCGGCGCATCGAGCAGCCGCTCGTTGCGCGTGGCCGGCCAGTTGCCTTCACCGAAGCGGATCGCGAAATCGAGGCCCTCGGCGGCGAGGTCGACGACGTTATTGTTGGTCCGCAGCCGCAGCTCGACGAACGGGTGCGTGTCGCCGAACTGCTTCAGCCGCGGCATTAGCCAGCCTAGGGCAAAGGTGCCGACGACGCCGAGCGTCAGCACCTCGTGGAAACGCCCGCCGTCGAACTGCTTGAGCACCGTCTCGATGCGGCTGAACGCGTCGCTCAGCACCGGCAGCAGCGCGCGCCCCTCGTCGGTCAGCCCGAGGCCGCGCGGTAGCCGCGTAAACAGCGTGCAGCCGAGCCGCTCCTCGAGCGAGCGCACCTGCTGGCTGACGGCGGCCTGGGTCACGCTCAGCTCGAGGCCGGCGCGCGTGAAGTTCAGGTGGCGCGCCGACGATTCGAACGCGCGCAACGCATTGAGCGGAAGATGAGGGCGGAGCTTGGTCATAAGAATTTCTTTTGTCAGCGCTCAATTATCGTTGCTTGTCAGGCAACCGTAAAGTGCCGATAGTGCTGCCTCGGCGGCCGGCCGTTTTCAACGCGCCAACCACGTTTCGCCGCCGTTCCACCACGAGACAACCGACATGACCTACTCATCGAAACGTCGATCCCTGTTGCTGGCCGCCGCGACGGCGCCGCTCGTTCTCACCGTCACCGCATGCGCGTCGCGACAGGCCGCTGCGCCGGACGCCGCCACGGCGGCAGCGGCGGCTGCCGCGGACGCCATTGCGCCTGTTGCTGCTGCGACGACGCTGGCCGATCTCGAACGCGACGCGGGCGGCCGTCTCGGCGTGTGCGCGATCGACACGGCGAGCGGCCGGGTCATCGAGCATCGCGCGGGCGAGCGCTTCCCGTTCTGCAGCACGTTCAAGGCGATGCTGAGCGCGGCGGTGCTCGCGCGGAGCGTCGAGCAACCGGGCTTGCTGCAACAGCGCGTGACGTATACGAAGGCCGATCTCGTCAACTATTCGCCGGTATCGGAGAAGCATGTCGGCGCGGGCATGACGGTCGCCGCGCTGTGCGAGGCCACGATCCAGTACAGCGACAACTCGGCCGCGAACCTGCTGATGAAGCTGATCGGCGGCCCGTCTGCGGTCACGGCCTACGCGCGCTCGATCGGCGACGACACGTTCCGTCTCGATCGATGGGAGACCGAACTGAATACCGCGTTGCCGGGCGACCCGCGCGACACGACGACGCCGGCCGCGATGGCCGCCAGCCTGCGCGTGCTGACGCTCGGCGACGCGTTGCCGGCCGCGCAGCGTGAGCAGCTCGTCACATGGCTGCGCGGCAACAAGGTCGGCGACAAGCGGATCCGCGCGGGCGTGCCGGCCGGGTGGGCGGTCGGCGACAAGACCGGCACCGGCGACTACGGGACGACGAACGACGCGGGCGTCATCTGGCCGACGTCGCGCGCGCCGATCGTGCTGGCCGTGTACTACACGCAGACGCGAGCCGATGCGCGGGCGAAGGACGACGTGATCGCGTCGGTCGCACGCATCGTCGCGCGGACGTTCGGCTGAGCAGCGCGGCACGGCATGGCGCGACAGGCATCGCGCACGCCGCGGGCGCATCGTGCCGCAGTCGTGACCCGCGCGATCAAACGTTGTGCGATCAACGACTTAGCTCGCGCATGCTCAGGATATCCACATGCTTGCCAACAAAAAGTGTGGACAAGCCCGCGCGCAGCGGGCGCGCCGCGCGGCGCGCACCGTCGTGCCGCGTTTGAATCAGTGCGGACAAAGTCTTTCGGATCAAGCGCTTGGCCGCTGTATGCGCAGGCTATCCACACGCTTGCCAACACAATCTGTGGACAAGCACCGCAGCCGGCGCGGCGGCTGGCGCATCACGTATCGGAGCGGCATGCAACCGGCGCTTGGCCGCCCGTGTGCCGTTTTCTAGGCGGCGCGGACAAAGTCTTTCGGATCAAATGCTTGATCGCGGTATGCGCAGGCTATCCACATGCTTGCCAACAAAATTTGTGGGTAAGTGGGCGATGCAGGTTCGGTCCGCATGCGGTGGTCATGACATGACGGAGATCGGGCGTCCGTTGTCGCGGCGTCGTGACGCGATGTGCGGCGAAGGATGCGCGCGACGGCCATCACGTGCGCCGCGTCTGCATCACGCGTGCCAAAGTCCATCGGATCAAGGGTTTAGCGTCGCGGTGCGCAGGATATCCACAAGCTTGCCAACATTTTCTGTGGAGAAGTCGGCGGTCGCGATTCGGCCGATGTCACGCGTCGCCACACGTCGCACATGCGAACGCCCGCCGTGCAGATATCGGCCACGCCGACCTTCTGGATGAAGCTGCGTCGAGATGAATCCCGGCTGCCGATTCATGAACGCCGCGTCGGCCTTCAGACGACGAGCAAGTCGGCTTCGTCGGCGGCCGCCAGCGTGAAGCGGCCGATGTGAGCGCGTGCTTGCCGCGGTCCGGCGCGTTTGCCGCGCACCGATGACAAACCCTTTCCGATCAATGGCTTGGTGCCGTTAATGGAGGGGTTGTCCACAAGCTTGCCAACATAATCTGTGGACAAGCCGTCCGCCGCCCGCGCATCAGGCCGGCCGCGGGAAGCGCACCGTGACGGTCAGCCCGCGCCCGCCGCGCGAGGTCGCGAGCGCGACGGTCGCGCGATGCTGTTCGGCGATCCGCTTGACGATCGACAACCCGAGCCCGCTGCCCGACGACGTGACTGCCTGCGCGCCTTCGCCGCGATAGAAGCGCTCCCACACGTCGGTGCGTTCTGCCTCCGGAATGCCGGGGCCGTCGTCGGCCACCTCGAGCACGGGCGTCGCGCCGTCGATGCGCGCGGACACGTCGACGCGCGCGCCTTCGCCTGCATAGCGGATCGCGTTGTCGACGAGATTGTTCAGCAGCACGCGCAGCGTGTCGGCATTGCCCGCGGCCATCACCGGTGCGTCGACGATCGCGCCGAGATCGATGCGGTGCGCGTCGGCGACGCGCGCGCGGTCCGACACCACCGAGCGGCACAGCGCGGCGAGATCGACCGGCGCCGACGCGGCGACGGCCGCCTGCGCATCGGGTTCGAGGCGCGCGAGCGTCAGCAACTGTTCGGCGAGGTGGCCGAGGCGCGTCGTGCCCGCGTGGATCTGCGCGAGGATGCGCTCGCGTTCCTCCGCGGTCGCCGCGCGCCGCAGCAGTTCGGACTGGATCGACAGCCCCATGATCGGCGTGCGCAGCTCGTGCGCGGCATCGGCGATGAAGTGCCGCTGCAGCGTGAACGAGCGGTCGAGGCGCGCGAGGAGGTCGTTGATCGCCTCGGCGAGCGGACGGACCTCGTTCGGCATCGATGCGACGTCGACCGGCTCGAGGTTGTTCGCATTCCTGCGTTTCAGGCCTGCCGCGATCGCCCGCAGCGGCTGCAGCCCCGCGCCGATGCCGAACCACAGGCCCAGCGCGAGCAGCGGCAGCATCGAGAACACCGGCCACAGAAGATGAACGGCGATGCCCGCGATCGCTTCCCAGCGCGCATGCCGCGCCTGCGCGAGCCGGATCGTCGTGCCGCCGCGCTCCGTCACATAGGTGCGCCACGGCTGGCCGCCGACGTCGACGCTCGCGATGCCCTGCTGCGCGGGTGGCGGCAGCTTCGAGTCGCGGTCGGTCGAATACACGAGCGTACCGTTGCGCCACACCTGCAGCAGCACCGCATCGGGGTCGCTCGCCTCGAAGCCGTGCTTGCCTCTGGCATGGTTGCTGAACGACAGCTCGCCGTTCGGGCCGACGACGATCTGTTTCGACATGCTGCGCATCTGGTCGTCGAGCAGGTCGTCGAGTTCGCGCAGCGCGCCCCAGTAGGTGCCGGCGCTCGCGACCAGGCCGATCACGCAGGCGGCCGGCATCAGCCACGTCAGCAGGCGCCGCCGCAGCGACGCGTTGCGCCAGCGCGCGAGCGCGCGTTGCACGCGCGTCACGTGCCGTCACCGATCCGGTAGCCGACGCCGCGCACCGTCCGGATCACGTCGTGGCCGAGTTTCTTGCGCAGGTTGTGGATATGCACCTGCACCGCGTTGCTCTCGATTTCCTCGCCCCAGCTGTACAGCCGTTCCTCGAACTGTTCGCGCGAAATCACCGCGCCCGGTTCGCGCATCAGCTCGTGCAGCAGCACGAATTCCTTCGGCGACAGCGGCACTTCGTCGTCGTCGAGCCAGACGAGGTGCTTGACGGGATCGAGCCGCAGCGGGCCGATCGCGAGCGTCGTCTGCGCGCGGCCCGCATGGCGGCGGTTGACCGCGCGGATGCGGGCGAGCAGTTCGTCGAGCTCGAACGGCTTGACGAGATAGTCGTCCGCGCCGCTGTCGAGGCCCGCGATGCGGTCCGGCACGCCGTCGCGCGCGGTGATGATGATCGCGGGCAGGTTTTCGTCGCGGCGGCGCAGCGCGGCGAGCACCGACAGGCCGTCGCGGTTCGGCAACCCGAGATCGAGCAGCAGCAGCCCGTAGCCGGTCGTGCGCAGCGCGAGCGACGCGGCGTCGCCGTCCTTCACCCAGTCGACCGCGAAGCCTTCCTGTTTGAGGCCCTGTTCGAGCCCGCTGCCGATCAGCGGATCGTCCTCGACGAGCAGTACGCGCATGGATTCGTGTCTCTTCAACGGGGGCGCCGCGGCGCCCGGGGTTCCCATGATAAGCGTGCGCATCTTAGGTCTGGCTTAAATGCGCGCGGTGCGCGGCCTCGTTTCGTACTCGTCCGATGCGGCGCCGTGTCACTTCGGCATGCCCTTCAGGTTTGCTTAATCTTACGGTCCGTAATCTGGCGCCGTCGCGTTCAACGAAGCGCGGCGCCACATCGAAGAAGAGGAACGAGATCATGAAACACCTGGCCAGAATCCTGATGATTGCACTCGCCACGCTGCCTGCCGTCGTCCATGCGCAATACACGGGGCCGTCCGCGCTGACCACGACGACGGTGAAGGAGCTGCTCGCGAATGGCAAGGACGACCAGCACGTGCAGTTGCAGGGGCGCATCGTCAAGCACGTCGGCGGCGAGGATTACGAATTCGCCGATGCCACCGGTACGATCCGCGTCGAGATCGACCACAAGTTGTGGGCAGCCGGCCAGCCCGTCAGCGACAAGAACGAAGTGAAGCTGACCGGCGAATTCGAGCGCAAATGGTCGGGCAGCGTGAAGGTCGACGCCGATCACGTCGAAGTGCTGCGCTGACAGGTGGGCGCGGGGCCGGTGATACCATGGACGACCGGTTCCCGTTCCCACCAAGATGGCCGCCAATTTCGACGAACTCGCGTCCCGGATCCGGGCGCAATTTTCCGAGCTGAGCCCGCAATTCCAGGCGGGCGCCGCCTTCCTGCTCGATCATCCCGACGAAGTCGCCACGTCGTCGATGCGCAAGGTCGCGCAGCGCGCGCAGGTGCAGCCTGCGTCGCTCGTGCGGCTCGCGCAGCAATTCGGCTTTCCCGGCTGGAACGAGCTGCGCGACCTGTGCGTCGCGCGCGTGCGCACGCGGCCCGAGCCGCTCACGCAGCGTGCGCGCTCGCTGGTGCGGCCCGACGCGAAGGCGTCGCTCGCGCACGATCTGCTCGCCGCGCAGCAGCACAACCTGTCGGCGACCGCCGCGCAGAACGAGCACGCGCTCGCGGATGCGGCGAGGCTGATCCGCAAGGCATCGCACGTGCACGTGGCGGGGTTTCGCTCGTGCTATCCGGTCGCGTTCGGTTTCGTCTACGGCTACCGGCTGTTCCGTCCGACCGTGTCGCTGCTCAACGGCGTCGCCGGTTCGCTCGAAATGGAGTTGCGGACGATCGCGAAGCACAGCGTGACCGTGATCGTCAGCTTCGCGCCGTATTCGGCCGAGGCGACGCGCGTCGCGCAGGCCGCGAAGGCGCAGGGCAGCCGGATCGTCGCGATCACCGACAGCGCGGTGTCGCCGATCGCGCTGCACGCGGACGCGCAACTGATCTTCACGCACGACAGCCCGTCGTTCTTTCCGTCGCTGGTGGCCGCGCACGCGATGGCCGAGGCGCTGGTCGCGCAGTTGCTGGCGCTCGAAGGCAGCGATGCGATCGCCGCGCTCGAGCGGACCGAGGCGGAACTGCACGCGAAGGGCGCGTACGTCGTTTGACGGGCGCGGGATGTGCGGTTTCAGCGAACCTTCATTGATGACCCGACGCAATCGATGACGTTGACCTATGCAGTGACCGACGCGGGCGACGCGGACGTGCGCAAGCAGATCGTCGCGCCGCTCATTCGCTTCAACGAAAGCCAGGGCGGCCCGGTCGACTTCCGGCCGCTGGCCGTGATCGCGACCGACGCGGCCGGCGCGGTGGTCGGCGGCCTGTGGGGCGGCACGGCGTTCGGCTGGCTGCATGTCGACCTGCTCGTGGTGCCCGAGGCCGCGCGCGGGCAGGGCGCCGGCACGCGCATCATGGATCTGGCCGAACAGGAGGCCGTCGCGCGCGGCTGTCACAGCGCATGGCTCGACACGTTCGACTTCCAGGCGCGGCCGTTCTACGAGAAGCGCGGCTATGTCCGCTTCGGCGAGCTGCCCGATTATCCGGTCGGGCATACGCGCATCTTCCTGACGAAGAAACTCGCGGGCTGAATGGCATCGCTGCTGCGCGCATGCGCGATGCCGCGCGATTGACGATGCCGACGGCCATCGCCTACGATACCGGGCAGCGATGCAGGTCGCTTCCGGGTCCGCGGAAAGGGTTCAACCCACCTGTCGCAGCCAATCCAGTCTTCCCCATCCTTCGTGCTGGCGGTATTGCGGACCTTCGGCCATCCATGCACAAGGATCCGCATGAAAAAGCTGCCTCCCGACGCCCATCCCGATCATCTGAAAAAGCAGGCCAAGGCGTTGTTGCGCCTATACCGGCAGGGCGACGCCGATGCCGTCGCACGGTTCGTCGCATTCCTGCCCGCCGCCGCGAGCCGCACGCATGACGAAACGCTCGCGCTCGGGCTTCGTCTGCACGACGCGCAGTCGTGCATCGCGCGCGAGTACGGTTTTGCGTCTTGGGCCGATCTCGGCGCGTTCGTCGACACGCATGCGCTCGCGCGGCAAGCGCGGTCGCTGCTGATGCGGCGCTGGCTCGACCACGCGTACGGCGCGGAGGTGACCGGCGGCGTCGACGCAGCCCGGCCGCGCATGGCCGCGCAATTGCTGCACGACCATCCCGATCTCGTGTCGGCGGACCCGGCGATCGCATGCGCGGCCGGCGATCTCGCCGCGGTGAAGGGCGCGCTGGCCGCCGATCCCGGCTGGATCGCGCGCGCCGGCGGTGTGCTGAAGCTGCCGCCGCTCGTCGCCGTCACGCATTCGCGGCTCGGGCAGCTTCCCGAATTCGCGGCCAGGTTGCGTGCGTGCGCGCGCCATCTGCTCGACGCGGGCGCCGATCCGAACCAGCGGATCGGCAACCGGTATCCGCCGGCCTCGCTCGCCGAGCCCGACGAATCGGCGCCGCTGTCGGCGCTGTATGGCGCCGCCGGCGTCAATCGCGATCCCGTGCTTACCGCGATGCTGCTGGAAGCGGGCGCCGATCCGAACGACGGCGAATCGCTGTATCACTCGGTGGAGAACCCGGCATGCACGCGCCTGCTGCTCGAGCACGGCGCCAGGGTGGGCGGGACCAATGCGTTGCGGCGCGCGCTCGACATGCCGGACGCGGCCGCGCTCGAGCTGCTGCTCGCGCATGGCGGCGACCCGAACGAGCCGGCCGGCGAAGGGCCGACGAAGACGTGGGGCGCGCCGTTGCTGCGCGCGATCGCCGTGCGTTGCCCGGCGCGCCACGTCGCCGCGCTGCTGGCGGCCGGCGCCGATCCCGGCGCGCGGACCGCCGCGGGCGTCAGCGCGTATCGGCTCGCGATGCAGACCGGGTTGTCCGAGGTCGCGGCGCTGTTGCGCGCGGCCGGCGCGCAGGAGGCGCTCGATGCGCAAGACGCGTTCATTGCGGCCTGCGCGCGCGCCGATGCCGACGACGCACGGCGTATTCAGGCGAAGCATCCCGAATTGCCCGGCGCGCTGTCCGACGACCGGCTGCGGCTGCTGCCCGACGCCGCCGCATGGGGTTCGCGCGACGCGGTGAAGGCGATGGTCGAACTCGGTTGGCCGATCGCCGCGCGAGGCGGCGACTGGGACGCGAGCGCGCTGAATCACGCGGTGTTCCGCGGCGATGCCGAACTGCTGGCGTTCCTGCTCGCGCACGGCGCAAGCTGGCGCGAGATGCATGGATTCGGCAGCGACGCGCTCGGTACGCTGTCCTGGGCGTCCGTCAACGAACCGGAGGGCGTCGGCGATCCCGACTGGGAAGCGTGCGCGCGCGTGCTGATCGCGCACGGCGTGCCGCAAGCGGTACGCGATCCGTCGAATCCGGAGGGCGTGCTGATCGACGGTCGCGCGATGCGGTTCTCCGAGGCCGTCACCGACGTGTTGCTCGGCATCGACGGCGGGCGGCCCGCATCGACGTGAACCGACGCGGGCCGCCCGGCGTGGTGGCCGGCAGCCCGGACGCCAGCGTCTTTCCTGTTGCGCGACGACATTTCGGCGAAAGCTGAAACGTCGCGTGCACGACCGGCGTAAGCTCATCCGTCAACACCTTCCCGGGAGTTCGCGATGACCCGTTCCGACCTGCAAGCCCGCCACGCCGAAGCTTTCCGTGCGCTGCACACGCGCCCCGGCGCGTTCATCATCCCGAACCCGTGGGATGCCGGCACCGCGCGCCTGCTCGCGATGGCCGGCTTCGAGGCGCTCGCCACGACGAGCGCCGGCTACGCGTTTTCGAAAGGGCGCCCCGACAACGCGATCGAGCGCGACGCGATGCTCGCTCATATCGCCGAGCTCGTCGCCGCGGGCGGCCTGCCGGTGAGCGCCGATCTGGAGAACGGCTTCGGCGACGCGCCCGACACGGTGGCCGAAACGATCCGGCTGGCGGCCGAGGCGGGCGCGGTCGGCGGCTCGATCGAGGACGCGACCGGCCGTGCCGATACGCCGATTTATGCGCGCGACGCGTCGGTCGAGCGCATCGCGGCGGCCGTCGACGCGGCGCGCGCGCTGCCGTTTCCGTTCACGCTGACCGCCCGCTGCGAAAATTACCTGCACGGCCGCCGCGACCTCGACGACACGATCGCGCGGCTCGTCGCCTATCGCGACGCCGGCGCGGACGTGCTCTATGCGCCCGGCATCACGGATCCCGACGAAATCGCGGCCGTGACGCGGGCGGTCGGCGCGCCCGTCAATGTCGTCATGGGTCTGCAGGGCGGGTTGCTGAGCCTCGACGCGCTGGCGGCGCTCGGCGTGAAGCGTGTCAGCGTCGGCGGCGCGCTGGCGCGGGCCGCGTTCGGTGCGTTCCTGCGCGCGGCGACGGAGATGCGGCGCGACGGCACGTTCACCTTCAGCCGGGCAGCCGTGCCGGGGCGCGATATCAACCGCTGGTTTGCGGCGCCGGATAATTCGCCGATTTTGTTCGATGAATGAGCCCCAATAAAATCCGGAATCGTTTCCACTTAAGCATTGGTTGACAATAATCAATCGGTTTCGCGTCCGCACTAATCGCCGACGCTGACGCGAAAATCGTCGTTTATTCTCCGCATTCCGCTCCGATCGGCTGCCGCCGGCGCGCAAACCGCGCCAGATCTGAGGCTTGGCGGGCCTTCATACGCGACGATACCGCGCATTGTTGCAGGTTCCAGTTCAGAACGTTTCAGTGCGTGGGAGTTGCGGGATGATTTTTTGATTGATAATCTGCGGCACGTTCCAATGATCGGCGAGTGCCTGCCGGGAATATCAATATATTCAATATATAAAAAGCTGAGAGAGCGATGACGATCCGAGAAAATCACCGCGTCGGATTTCGCGTGGGCGATGTCGTGACGCTGAAAACGGGCGGGCCGCGCATGACCGTCACGTATGCCGGGCCGGTCGTGTTCGACGACGGCGACTGGCTGATCTGCCAGTGGTTCGACGAAAGCGGCGAGTTCCGGCAGGAAATGTTCCATCACGACACGGTGGTGCCCGAGCCGCGCGCGATTTCGGCCGGACGGGTCCGGCTGCGCATGCAGTCGCTCCGCTCGCGGTCGGCGGCCTGACGCCGGCCGGCCGCCGCGATGCCGCGACGTGTCACGTGTGGCGCGCGGCGCCCGTGCGACGACATTTCACGCCATCCCGAAACATGCGGCGGCGCGCGGCGCCGATACTGAGCGCATGAACCCGACCGATCCTGTTGCCGCGGTCACGCACCGCGATCCCTATCCCTATTACGCAGCGCTCGTCGACGGGCCGCCGCTCGCGTTCGACGCGACGCTCGGCCTGTGGGTCGCGAGCCGCGCGGCCGCCGTGACGGCCGTGCTCGGCCATCCGGCCTGCCGTGTGCGGCCGCTGGACGCGCCGGTGCCGCCCGCGTTGCGCGGCACGACGGCCGGCGCGCTGTTCGGCGACCTAGTACGCATGAACGACGGCCCGTCGCGACACGACGTACCGAAGCAGGCGTTGCGCGCGGCGTTCGCGCCGATCGATACGGATGCGCTGCGCGATCGCGCCGACGCGCTTGCCGCGCAGCGGTTGCCGGCGCCCGGCGATGCCGATGCGCTGAACGCGTGGTGCATGACGGTGCCCGTGTGCGCGGTTGCCGATCTGCTCGGCTTCGACGAAACGCAGCTCGACGACATTGCCGCTCGGGTCGTCGAGTTCGTCGCCGCGCTGTCGCCGCTGTCGGATGCTGCGGCGCTGGCGCGCGCGAGCGACGCGGCGCGGCACCTGCTCGACCGGATGACGGAACGCGTCGCGCAGTCGCATGCGCACGACGGCACGCTGGTCGCCGTGGTACAGCGGGCGGCCCGTGCGTCGGGCTGGCACGCGAGCAGCGCGCTCGTCGCGAATCTCGTCGGGTTGCTGTCGCAGACGTGCGAGGCGACGGCCGCATGGCTCGGCAATGCACTCGTGGCATGGAACGGCGAAGCGGACAGGGTGCCGGATGCCGCCGCGCTCGACGCATTCGTCGCCGAAGTCGGGCGTTTCGATGCGCCGGTGCAGAACACGCGCCGCTTCGTCGCGGCGCGCACGACGATCGAAGGCGTGCGCGTCGACGCCGGCGATGCCATCCTCGTCGTGCTTGCCGCGGCGAACCGCGATCCGGCCGTGCATCGCGATCCGCACCGGCTGATGCCGGGCCGCGCGGCGGGGCCGAATTTCGGTTTCGGCACGGGGCCCCATGGGTGTCCGGGCGAGCGGATCGCACGGGCGGTGACGGCGGGCGCGTTCGCGGCGCGGCTGCGCGCGGGCGGCTGGCCGCCGCGCGACGCGCTGAAGTGGGATTACCGCGCGTCGACCAACGTCAGGATGCCGAAGTTCGACGCGATACGGTGAAGCGGGGAAGAGTGGCTTGACGGCAGGGGCTTAACGGCAGCCTTGCTTTTCCGCCCATTGCTCCTGCGCGGCGACGCGGCGTTGCACGCGTTCGACGAGGCCGGTCGAGAAGGTCCGCATGCTGACACCGCGGCGCTTCGCGAGGATCGTCTGCGCGACGTCGGTGCGCGGGTTCGGCTGGCACGCCCAGTACAGCGTCATCAGCCAGCCGATGCCTGTCCATGCGAACAGTGCGTTGAACATCGCGATCGTCAGCTTGTCGTGCCGGCCGCGCCGGTCGGCAATGACGGCCGGCAGGAAATAGAGCGCGATCGCCGCGACTGAACCGGCCACTTGAATCAGGACTGCATCATGCATGGTGCTGCTCCGTCCGAACTGCAATGAGGCTGATTGTCGCGCTTTTTCCGTTCGTGTGCAGGCAATTGATTGTTGCGCTTTTAGTGACGATCAGGCGGCTTCGGCGTCCGCCGGCAGGACGTCGTTGCTCAGCGTGAAACCTTCGTCGAGCCAGCCCGTCACGCCGCCGATCATCAGCTTGACCGGGCGGCCCAGGCGCGCGAGCCGGACCGCCGCGCGCGCGGCGCCGTTGCAATGCGGCCCCGCGCAGTAGACGACGAACAGCGTGTCGGCCGGGTAACCGGCGAGCTTGCCTTCGATGATCTTGCGGTGCGGCAGGTTGCGCGCGCCGGGCACGTGGCCGGCGGCGAACAGGTCGGGGCCGCGCACGTCGAGCAGCACGAAATCGGGCGTGCCGGACGCGAGGGCATCGTGTACGTCCCAGCAGTCGGTCTCGAAGCGCAGCGATGCCTCGAAATGCGCGAGGGCGGCCGGGCTGTCGGCGGCGGGGACGTCGGTGACGTGGGACATGGTCGGGCTCTCCTTGTTGAGCGGCACGGAACGCGCCGCAATGAAGGGCAGTATCGCGGTTCGGCCGGTTTCGCGGCAGTGGCGCGATCGACAAGTTCCGGTAACATCGCGCCATGCACAATCATCTCGTCGTCGCGCTCGCCTACGATCGCCTCTGCACGTTCGAATTCGGCTGCGTGGTCGAACTGTTCGCGCTCGAGCGCCCGGAACTCGGCGTCGACTGGTATCGCTTCGCGGTGTGCGCGAGCGAGCCGGGGCCCGTGCGCGCGGCAGGCGGCATTACCGTTGCCGCGCCCTACCGGCTCGCGATGCTCGATCGCGCGGACACCATCGTGATTCCCGGCTGGCGCGATCCGGACGAACGCCCGCCCGAGCCGTTGCTGAAGAAGCTGCGTGCCGCGCACCGGCGCGGCGCGCGGCTCTGCTCGATCTGTTCGGGCGTGTTCGTGCTGGCGGCGGCCGGCGTGCTCGACGGCCTGACCGTGACGACTCACTGGCGGTATGCGGAACGTCTGCAGGCGCGTTATCCGGCGCTGCGCGTGAATCCGGATGCGCTGTACGTCGACGAAGGGCGGATCGTCACGTCGGCCGGCTCGGCGGCGGGGCTGGACATGCTGCTGCATCTCGTGCGCCGCGATCATGGCGGCGCTATCGCGAACCGCGTCGCGCAGCGCCTCGTGCTGCCGCCGCATCGCGACGGCGGGCAGGCGCAGTTCGTGCCGCGTCCGGTCGCACCGGGCGGCACCGACCGGCTCGCGAAGCTGATCGACTGGATGCGCGCGCGTGCGGCCGAGCCGCACACGCTCGCATCGCTCGCCGCGCAGGCGGCGATGAGCACGCGCACGCTGCAGCGGCAGTTCGCGGATGCGACGGGGATGTCGCCGCTCGCGTGGCTGATCCGCGAACGCGTGAACGTCGCGAAGGACATGCTCGAAGCGCAGCCCGCGTTGCCGCTCGCGCAGATCGCGGCGCGCGCGGGGTTCGGTTCCGAGGAATCGCTGCGCCGGCATTTCCGGCGCGTCGCGGCGACGAGCCCGGCCGCGTACCGGCGCGGGATGGATCGCGGCGGCACGTAGCGCGCGCCGGGCAGGGCCGCGCGTGCGCGACGATGAAAAGCGCGACTCATGTGGCGGCGGCCGCTCATTCCGAACAACGATGCCGTCCCGCACGCGAAGAAGGATGCGGGTGAACCGACGCGGCGGCTGTGGCGCGACGCGCTCGCCTGCGCGGCCGGGCTGCGCGACGCGTTGCCGAACGCGGTCCGAACAGCCGGGAAGGGAGCGCCGGCGGGGAAGCATCGGCGTATGATCTGGGTTTTCGTCAGCCCGATCCAGGCACCCCCACCATGACATCCGTCGACACTACCCGCGTCCTCGACCATGACAAGCTCGTGACCTTCATCGAGCGCAAGTGGAACGATGAAATCCTCCACGCGCTGACCGACTACATCGCGATTCCCGCGAAGAGCCCCGCATTCGACCCCGACTGGGCGAAGCGGGGCTATCTCGAGCGCGTCGTCACCGACGCCGCGCAGTGGGCCGAACGGCAGCCGGTGAAGGGCCTGAAGCTCGAAATCGTGCGTCTGCCGGGCCGCACGCCGGTGATCTTCTTCGAGTCGCCGGCCACGCGCTCGGGCAGCACCGACACGATCCTGCTGTACGGCCACCTCGACAAGCAGCCCGAATTCGACGGCTGGCGCGCGGACCTCGGCCCGTGGACGCCGAAGTTCGAGAACGGCAAGCTGTACGGCCGCGGCGGCGCGGACGACGGCTACGCGATCTACGCGAGCCTCGCGGCGCTCGGCGCGCTCGACGAGCAGGGCATCGAGCGGCCGCGCTGCGTGGGCCTCATCGAGACCTGCGAAGAGTCGGGCAGCTACGACCTGCTGCCGTACGTCGACGCGTTGCGCGACCGGCTCGGCCAGGTATCGCTCGTCGTGTGCCTCGATTCGGGCGCCGGCAACTACGACCAGATGTGGCTCACCACGTCGCTGCGCGGCCTCGTGTCCGGCGACCTGCAGGTCGAGGTACTCGAAGAAGGCATTCATTCGGGCGTCTATGGCGGCATCGCGCCGTCGAGCTTCCGTGTGATGCGCCAGTTGTTCGAACGCCTCGAGGACGCGAAGAACGGCAACCTGCTGCCGGGCGCGTTCCATTGCGAGATTCCGGCCAGCCGCGTGCGCGAAGCCGAGGCCGCCGCCGCGATTCTCGGCGACACGGTGTGGAAGGGGCTGCCGTGGGCGTGCGGCCAGGACGGCAAACCCGTGCTGCCGACCACGACCGACCCGCGCGAGGCGCTGCTGAATTCGACGTGGCGTCCGTCGCTGTCGGTCACCGGCGCGGCCGGCATGCCGGCGCTCGCCGATGCGGGCAACGTGCTGCGTCCGCGCACCGCGTTCAAGCTGTCGCTGCGGCTGCCGCCGCTCGTCGACGCCGCGCAGGCCGTGCAGCAACTGAAGGCGTTGCTCGAACTCGATCCGCCGTACAACGCGAAGGTCACGTTCAAGCCGGACGCGGGCGCCGCGACCGGCTGGAGCGCGCCGGATCTCGCGCCGTGGCTCGCGTCGTCGCTCGACGCCGCGTCGCGCCGCCACTTCGGCGCCGACTGCGCGTACATGGGCCTCGGCGGCACGATTCCGCTGATGAACGTGCTGCAGGAAGGCTTTCCCGCGGCGCAGTTCATGGTGTGCGGCGTGCTCGGGCCGAAGTCGAACGCGCACGGTCCGAACGAGTTCCTGCACGTGCCGTACGCGAAGAAGCTCACGGCGGCGGTGGCCGACGTGATCGCGACCGCGCGCTGATCGTCGCAGCGTTCGACGTATCGATTGCCCGACCCGAACCGACTCGATGGAGTGTTGCCGATGACCGCATTGCCGACGCCCGATACCGAACCGCTGCGCATGCGCGCCGAACCGCTGCATGCATTCATCGCGGCACTTTGGGAACGGGCCGGCAGCCACCCGCGCGAGGCGACGCTCGTCGCCGATCATCTGGTGGGCGCGAATCTCGCCGGACACGATTCGCACGGGATCGGGATGATCCCGAATTACGTCGCGTCGTGGCGGGAAGGGCAGTTGCAGCTGAACGGGCACGCGTCGATCGTCCGCGACGGCGGCGCGGTGCTGACGATCGACGGCGGGCGCGGCTTCGGCCAGGTGATCGCGTTCGAGGCGATGGTCGAAGGGATCGAGCGCGCGCGACGCATGGGCATCTGCGCGATCGGGCTGCGCGACGTTCACCACCTGGGCCGCATCGGGCATTGGGCCGAACAGTGCGCGCGCGCGGGGCTCGTGTCGTTCCATTTCGTCAACGTGCCGGGCGACCTGCTGGTCGCGCCGCTGCACGGCACCGATCCGCGTTTCGGCACGAACCCGTTCTGCGCCGCGTATCCGCGAGCGGGCAAGCCGCCGCTGCTGCTCGATTTCGCGACGAGCGCGATCGCGTACGGCAAGACGCGCGTCGCCTACAACCAGGGCAAGCGCGTGCCGGCCGGCTCGCTGATCGACCATCGCGGCCAGCCGACCGACGATCCGGCCGTGATGCACGAGCAGCCGTTCGGCGCGCTGCTGCCGTTCGGGCTGCACAAGGGCTATGCACTCGCGGCGATGTGCGAGATCTTCGGCGGTGCGCTGGTGGGCGGGCATACGACGTACGGCGATACGCTGCAGAAGACGAGTGCGATCGTCAACGGGATGCTGTCGGTGCTGATCGATCCGAACGCGTTCGACGCGGCCGATGCCGAACGCGAAGCCGATGCATTCGTTGCATGGGCGAAGGCGTCGCCGCAGGCCGGCGATACGCCGGTGCGGATGCCTGGAGAACCTGAAGAAGCGAGCCGCGCCGCGCGCGGCACGGCCGGCATTCCGGTCGACCGCGCGACGTGGCGGCAGATTCGCGAGAGCGCGGCGGCCGTGGGTGTCGACGCGGCGGAGTTCGATGCGTGGACGCGGCGCTGCGAGGTGTCCGCATGAGTTGGCAGGCGGAGAAGGCGCACGGTGAGGAAATCGCGTATCGGCTTGCGCTGCTCGGCACGGTCACCGTTGCACGGTTCTTCAGCGGTGCGGCGTTGCGGCTCGACGGCGTGATGTTCGGCTTCCTGTCGCGCGGGTCGCTGTTCCTGCGTGTGGACGACGTGAACCGGCCGGCGTTCGTCGCGGCGGGGATGGGGCCGTTCTCGTATGCGCGGCCCACGCGCACCGTCGCGCTCGAGGGCTATTACGAAACGCCGGCCGACGTGCTCGAGGATGCGGGCGCGCTGTTCGACTGGTGCCGCGGCGCGTATCGCGCGGCGCTGCTGGCCGGGCCGCCGAAGCGCAAGGCGAGGGCGGCGTCGAAGACGGTAGCCGGGGCGGGGCCGAAGGCCGCGCCGAAAGCTGCTGCGAAGGCTGCGTCGAAACCGGCAGCGAAACCTGCGGCGAAACCGGCAACGAAACCGGCAACGAAACCGGCAACGAAACCGGCGTCGACACAGAAAACGAAGCCGGCGGCGAAATCCGCATCGAAACCGGTGTCGGCGCAGAAAGCGAAACCGGCATCGAAATCATCGCCCGCGCCGGCACCGAAACCTGCGGCGAAGCGCAAGCAGGCGTAGTACCGGTTACGAGAAGCGACGGCGTCGCGATTTTCGCGTTCCTGAATTTCAGGTATGCCCGTCGCGGCCCACCCGCACGCTGCGCGTGCCGACTCGCCCGCACGATCCGGCGCACGAATGCATCGAGCTTGACGCACCGCACGTCCTCCATGCTTCACAACGGCCGCCCCGGCGTTTATGATCGGCGCGGGTTGCGCCCGTGCCTGGCGACCCGCACCGGCCTCGCCGCCGGCCCCGCGAACGGCGCACCGTACGCCGCGCGGAACGCTTCCTCACTCACCATCCCAGACGGAGACAGCCGATGCTCGTCCTGATTCTCGGTTTAGCGATCTTCCTCGGTGTGCACTCGATCCGGATCGTCGCCGACGGCTGGCGGTCCGCGACGATCGAGCGGATCGGCGAGAAGGGCTGGAAGGGCGGTTACGCGATCGCGTCGATCGTCGGTTTCGCGCTGATCATCTGGGGGTACGGGATCGCCCGGGCGGGTGCGACGCTGCTGTGGGTGTCGCCGGTCGGCGTGCGCCACCTGACGGGCATGCTGACCGCGGTCGCGTTCGTGCTGATCGCCGCGTCGTACGTGCCGCGCAACCGGATCAAGACGCTCGTCGGGCATCCGATGCTGGCCGGCGTGATGGTCTGGGCGGTGGCGCACCTGCTGGTGAACGGCACCGTGCACGCAGTCGTGCTGTTCGGCGCGTTCTTCGTGTGGTCGATCGTCGATTTCGTCGTGTCGCGTGCGCGGGATCGCCGCGACGGTGTCCGCTATCCGGCCGGCGGGCTGGCCGGCGACGTCGCGGCCGTTGCGGCCGGACTCGTCGCCTGGGCCGTGTTCGCGCGGTTCCTGCACGGCCCGCTGATCGGCGTGCGGCCGTTCGGCTGAACGGAATGCACACACCAGTCGGCCTTGCGCCGGCCTGCGATCCTTCACGCCGGCGGCCGGCCCGAACGACGGCTGCCTTCGCCGCAAGCAATGCGCCGCGACGTTCGCGCGCGCCGTCAGGACCGCGAACCGACACGGGACGCGCGAATCCGGGTTGAACGCCTGCGACTCCGGCACGGCGACAAGCCCTGGCAGCGCGACCCGGTTCGGCACCGGATCGCGAAAGACGTCTGGCGGTTTGCGCGTCGATTGCCGCGATCGCGGCGGCAATGGACGTGCGTCAGATCGGTTTGACGAACAACCCGACGGTCAGCAGCGCGCCGATGCAGACGATCGCGATGCGCAGCACGCGTTCGTTCACGCGATGCAGCGCCCACGCGCCGAGCAGGCCGCCGACGATCGCGCCCGCACCGAGCGCGATCGCCGCGCGCCAGTGCAGTTCGGGCGACGTCACGAACAGCACGACGGCCGATGCGTTCATCACGCCCGCGAGCGCATTCTTCGTCGACATCGCGTGGCGCGGCGGCAGGCCGGCCATCGTCAGCGCGGCCATCATCAGGAACCCGATGCCGCCGCCGAAGTAGCCGCCGTAGACCGCGATCAGGAACTGCGAGACCCCGGCCGCGACGGGGCCGAGATGTTGCGCGCCCGCGCCCGGTTTGCGGAAGAAACTGCCCCACGCGAACACGACCGTCGCGAACAGCACGAGCCACGGCACCAGGTGCGAGAAGATCGACGACGGCGTCTTGAGCAGCAGCAGGCCGCCGAGCGCGCCGCCGGCCACGCTGATCGCGAACAGTGCGCGAAACGGCAGCCTGCCGACGCCGCTCACCATGTTCCGGCTCGCCCAGCCCGTCGTGACCTGGCCGGGAAACAGCGCGACCGTCGACGTGATGTTGGCCGCGAGCGGTGACATCCCCGACACGATCAGCGCGGGCAGCGTGATGAACGAGCCGCCGCCCGCGAGGGCGTTCTGGAGGCCGGCCCAGAGGCCGGCGAGGATGATGAGGGCAAGCATCGGTTGCGGGAACGGGGAGGTGGCTGGACTCGCTAGCCGGAAGCGGGCAGGCGCGGCGGACGCACGATGGTAATGCAGGATCGTGGGCGCGGGAAGGACCGACGCGGCGGGAGAGGCCGGGGTTGCGATACGAAGCGTCCGTCGCGTCGTGGCAGGGGGCGAACGTGCAGACGGGATGCGCCGTCGCGGCGATCTCGATCAGAAAAAACACCCGATTTAACGCTTCATTACGATGGGCTTACCGGAAAGGTGCTAGATTCGCGCACCGATATCTCATCAAGCGGAAGGGGCAAAAAAATGCTGAAGAAATTGGCCGGGATGGCAGTGGTGGTCGGTGCGACTGCGGTGGCGTCGCTGCCTGCCGTGGCAGGCGACACGAATAACGCGCTCGGCGGCGCGCTGGGTGGCGTCGCCGGCGCGGCGGTCGGCAACGCGGTCGGCGGGAGCACGGGGGCGATCATCGGCGGGGCCGTCGGCGGTGGCGCAGGCGGCGCGGTGACGTCGAACAAGCGGGAACGCACGGGCGCGGTCGTCGGCGGCGCCCTGGGCGGCGGCGCCGGCGCCGCCGCGGGCAACGCGATGGGCGGCACGGCCGGCAGCCTCGTCGGCGCCGCCGTGGGCGGCGGCGCGGGTGCGGCGCTGGGCGGCCACGTGTCGCGCAACAACTCGCGTTCCAGCGATCATTACCACGGCAACAAGCACAAGAACAAAAAGCGCCACAAGCACGACGACTGACCGGCGGTTCGCCCGCGAGCGGCGATGGGTCGAGCGCACATCGTCGCGACGTCGTTTCGCACGTCCGCCGGCAAGCGCCGATGGCGCCGGGTGGCCGGGCAAGCCTCCGTGATCGCCGAGCATGAATGGCGACGGACGCCGGGTAATCCGGCGTCGACGAATTTCATGAGGATTCCTGTTGTTTTCGGCGCGGGAGGGGCCACAGCGGAACCGCTCGCCCTGGGGCCGACGGTTCGCGGGAGAGCGCACGGGCAAGCTGCAGCAGCAAGGTTGGGCGAGTGCGGCGCCGATTGCATACGCGGCCGGACCGGCCAGATTGAAGCGCGGTTTTGACAACGGTGGACATTCCGGCGGGCGAATCGAACGAAACATCACCGAACCCCGGTGAAATGCCGATCGAGTCGCAAAACGGGCGCGGCGGACACTCCAGCCGGTTTTCTCGAATCGCCGGAAGATTTTCGCAAAATCGGTTGATCGGGATTTGTTTCGTGAAACGTATGCGAGCCAAGACGGAATATTGACGAGAAAGTCAATAGAAGAGTCTAAAAGTTCTGTTATTCGATCGCGATGAGCGGACCGCGCGGTGCTTTGCGCGCACGCAGTACCAGCCGGCCGCGCAGCGCCTGCCGAGGCTCGCGCGGGCTCCGCTGCGGCAGGCTTTGCTTCACCGGCCGGCTTGCGTGCGCGATGCGCGGCGCGACGCAATCGAATCGGTTTTGTTTTATTGTTCATTCGCGTTCATCGTTTCATTTAAACCTGATACGCATCGTGTCGGGTTGCGATTTATTTCAACGCGGTGCACAATCGTTCACAAGTGCAATAAATCCGCAGCGGATTTTCTCAGCGGCACGAATACTCCCCGCCATTCACTGCCCGCCATTTCGGCGGACGCACGATCGTGCGTCGGGCTCGGCGGCGCGACTGCCGATTTCCGGTCTATCGCGAATCGCGGAGCACATACGCCCGAGGCACGATGCCGCTGGCCCATCGGCCGGCCGGTCCCGACAGTACAGCAAGAGCGCAACATGGCGACTTCCATCGACCTCAATCTTCTCGTCGTTCTGGACGCGTTGTTGTCCGAGAACAGCGTCGTGGGCGCGGCCAACGCGCTCGGCCTCAGTCCGTCCGCACTCAGCCGGTCGCTCGCGCGGCTGCGCGTGATGACGGGCGATCCGTTGCTGGTGCGGGCCGGGCGCGATCTCGTGCCGACCCCGCGCGCGCTCGAGTTGCGCGACAGGGTGCATGCGCTCGTCGTGGAGGCGCATTCGGTCATGTGCCCGTGCGAGCGGGTCGACATGCGTACGCTCAAGCGCACGTTCTCGATTCGCGCGAACGAGGCCTTCGTCGAGACGTTCGCGCCGGCGCTGCTCGAACACGCGTCGCGCGTCGCGCCCGACGTGCGGCTGCGCTTCGCGCCGAAACCCAACAAGCATGTCGATGCGCTGCGCAACGGCGACATCGATCTCGAAGTCGGCGTGATCGGCCAGGCCGGCCCGGAACTGCGCGTGCAGGCGCTGTTTCGCGACCGCTTCATCGGCGTGGTCCGCGCGGATCATCCGCTGGCGACCGGCGAAATCACGCCGCAACGCTTCGCGTCGTTCCCGCAAGTGGGCGTGTCGCGCCGCGGGCAGTTCAACGGCCCGATCGATACGCTGCTCGATTCCCTCGGCATCGTGCGGTCGGTGACCACCGTCGTATCGAGCTTCCCGACCGCGCTGTCGCTCGCGCGCAGCTCGGACTTCGTCGCCAGCGTGCCGGAGCGGCAGACCGAGCGGTCCCGCGCCGGCATGTACAGCTTCACGCTGCCGTTGCCGATCGCGGACCTGACCGTCTCGCAGATCTGGCACCCGCGTTTCGATCGCGACCCCGCGCATCGCTGGCTGCGCGATTGCGTGCGCAGTATCTGCGCGCCGCGCGTGGCCGATGCGATCGCGCCCGCCAGTCGTGCGGCCGTTTCGATATGACGTGTCGTGCAACTCTGGTGGCGTGCGTCAACGTCATTGATACATTGCGTCTCGTGCATCTTCCGAAGCGTAAATCGATTCGGTATGCTCGATTCCATTGTGACAACACCGGAGATAATGGGTGGGAAGAGCGTTGCTTTTGAATTCGCCGAATATTCGTGACGCCTTTAAATAATAAACATCCAATCCGAGGGGCATGTGAATCGAGATGAGCGGCGGAAATGAATCTGAAACATTGGCGTCTTATTCTGGATGGAGAAACGAATGATTCAGTGTGCGGCGAATATAGAGGCTCCCGTGGACGTCGCGTTGAGCATGCGCGAATGCGAGGTATTGCGATGGGCGGCGGAGGGGAAGACCGCGTATGAGATCGGCATCATTCTCGGCCTGACCGAGCGGACGATCAATTTCCACATCTCGAGATCGATCGTCAAGCTCAACGCGTCCAACAAGACCAATGCGGTCGTGAAAGCCGTGTTGATGGGCCTGATCGTGTTTGCTTGAACGGCGCCGGGGTGGCCGTTCGTGGCCCCCCGGCTGCGGCATCAGATCGCGCCCTGGAACGACAGCACGCGCGTCCTGAACTCTTCCGGCACCGGCACCGTGGTCTTGCTGCCGTAGTCGAACATCACGTGCGTGGATACGGCCCGCGCAACCACTGCATGATCGTCGGCCGAATCGTCGGCGTCCGCCTGCCCGTCGCGCACCATCAGGTATTCCAGTTCGAAGCTCTTCGATCCGAAGCGCGTGACGCTGCTGCGGACCGTGATCGTATCGCCGTACTGCGCGGGCTTCAGATATTCGCACGAGGTCTTGACCATGATGTGCGGCAGCTTTTCCGAATAGGGCAGCTCAAGCAGATCGTGCATGTAGGTCAGGTACGCGTGCTGCAGATAGTCGTAATAGACGGGGCTGCTCACATGGCCCATCGCGTCCGTTTCCCGATACTTCACGTCGATTCGCGTTTCAAAATATTTTCTTGTCATTGCGAGGCTCCTTGGCAGAACAGCAGGTGAGAACGTGTTTTGTCAGGAGTTAAGTTAGACGTGATCCGCATATCGGAATACTGTCGGAAATCACAGATATCCACCATGTGAAATGCTTCTGAGATAAATGACAGTATCACCGGGGATTTGACCGCGCTCTAATTGCCTCCGTAAATCGGCATCCGATCAGCGAGAGTGGAGCGTTAAATGGAAAAACCCGTTGAGGCAGCGTTGACGCAAGGCGTGGCGGTGATCAGTGCGCAGCGATTGCGCACCGAGTTGCCGTGCGATCCCGGCCTGGCACGGTCGATCGGCGATGCGCGGCGCGCATTGGCGCGCATCATCGCGGGCGAGGACGACCGGCTTGCGCTGATCGTCGGCCCGTGTTCGATCCACGATGCGGACGCCGCGCTGGCGTTCGCGCGCCGGCTCGCGCCGCTGCGCGAGCAGTACGCCGATGTGCTCGAGATCGTGATGCGCGTCTATTTCGAAAAGCCGCGCACCACGGTCGGCTGGAAAGGGCTCGTGAACGACCCGTATCTCGACGGCAGCTTCCGGATCGAGGACGGCCTGCGCGTCGCGCGCAAGGTGCTGCTCGGCATCAATGCGCTGGGCTTGCCGGCCGCGACCGAATTTCTCGATCCGATGACCGCGCCGTATCTCGACGACCTCGTGTCCTGGGGCGCGATCGGCGCGCGGACGACCGAATCGCAGATCCATCGCCAGGCGGCCTCGGGGCTCGACCTGCCGATCGGCTTCAAGAACGGCACCGACGGCAACGTGAAGGTCGCGATCGACGCGATCCGCGCGTCGCGCGTGTCGCACAGTTACCTGAGGCCCTCCGTTTCCGGCAGCGTGGAAATCGCGACCACGTCCGGCAATCCCGACACGCATATCGTCCTGCGCGGCGGCAAGACCCCGAACTACGACGCCGCCAGCGTCGCGGCCGCCTGCGCCGCGCTGCGCGACGCGCATCTTCCCCCGTACGTCGTGATCGATGCGAGCCATGGCAACAGCGGCAAGCAGACCCGCGCGCAGATCGACGTCTGCGGCAACCTCGCCGCGCAACTGCATCGCGGCGAACGCGCGATCGTGGGCGTGATGATCGAGTCGTTCCTCGTCGAGGGCCGGCAGGACCTGGTGCCGGGCACGCCGCCGGTGTTCGGCCAAAGCATTACCGACGCATGTCTCGGCTGGGATCACACGGCCGAACTCATCGAGCAGTTGGCTGCCGCGGCGGTTGCGCGGCGGCGTTCGCCAGCCGGCTTCATCGCGCACGGCGCCGCCGTCGCGAGGCAGGCCGTTTCTTACTGAATGAAAGGAGCTCTCTTGAACTCACCCATCGACATCGCCCGCGCGCTCGACTGGAAAGGCGACGGCGCCAGCCGCACGCCATACGAGGCGTATACGAGTGAAGCGCTGTACCAGCGGGAACTCGAGCGCCTGTTCTATGCGAATCACTGGTGCTACATCGGCCTCGAAGCCGAAGTGCCGTCTCCCGGCGATTTCCAGCGGACCGAAGTCGGCGAGCGATCCGTCGTGATGACGCGCACGGAGGATGGCGAGATCGTCGTCTTCGAAAACGCGTGCGCGCACCGCGGCATGCAGTTCTGCCGCGAGCGCTCGGGCAAGGCGAAGGATTTCCACTGCCCGTATCACCAGTGGAACTACGACCTGAAGGGCAACCTGATCGGCGTGCCGTTCCGGCGCGGCGTGCGTCAGGGCGGTACGATCAACGGCGGCATGCCGGCGGATTTCGAGCCGGGCAAGCATGCGCTGCGGCGCCTGCGCGTGTCGACGCGCGGCGGCGCCGTGTTCGCGTCGTTCGACGAGAACGTCGAATCGTTCGAGGATTTCCTCGGCCCGCGCATCCTGCCTTACTACGACCGCCTGTTCCACGGCCCGAAGCTGACCGTGCTCGGCTATACGCGGCAGCGCGTGCCGAGCAACTGGAAGCTGATGGTCGAGAACATCAAGGATCCGTATCACGCGGGGCTGCTGCACACCTGGTTCGTCAACTTCGGCCTGTGGCGCGCGGACAATCCCGCCCGGCTCGTGACCGATGCGCATCACCGGCACGGCGCGATGGTGTCGATCCGCAGCGGCGGCGGCGGCGGAGAAGTGACCCACAACGTGACGAGCTTCAAGGAACGCATGACGCTGCACGACGACCGCTTCCTCGACGTCGTGCACGAACCGTGGTGGGGCGATCCGACCGTCGTGATGCTCACGCTGATGCCGAGCGTCATCATCCAGCAGCAGGTCAATGCGCTGTCGACGCGGCGCATCCGGCCGATCGGCCCGGGCGTGTTCGACTACGTGTGGACGCATTTCGGTTTCGAGACCGACACCGAGGAGATGACGCGGCGCCGCCTGCGCCAGGCCAATCTGTTCGGGCCGGCCGGCTTCGTGTCGGCGGACGACGGCGAGGTCATCGAATGCGTGCAGCAGAGCTTCGAGCAGATCCAGCACGGCAACGTTTACAACGAGCTCGGCGGCCGGCAGATCGACGAGCAGACCGAACACATGGTCAGCGAAACGCTGGTGCGCGGCATGTACCAGTACTGGCGCCAAGTGATGGAGGCCTGAATGAGCACGATCACGACAAGAACGGCCCGGCCGGCCGCCGAGCCGCACGCGGGCGGCGCGACCTTCGAGGATTTCTATTCGCTCGTCCAGCTCAACGCGAGATATGCGGCCGTGCTCGACGGCGGCGACTGGGACGCGTGGCCGGAATTCTTCATCGAGCAATGCCGGTACACGGTGGTGCCGCGCGAGAACCACGAGCGCAACCTGCCGCTGGCGGTGATGGATTTCGAAAGCAAGGGCATGCTGAAGGATCGTGTCTACGGGATCAAGGAGACGCTGTTCTTCGATCCGTACTATCAGCGCCACGTGATCGGGCTGCCGCTCGTCACGTATCTCGACGACACGGTGATCGAGGCGGAGACGAACTACGCGGTGCTGCGCACGAAGACCGAGCAGATGAGCGACGTGTACAACACCGGGCGCTACCTGGACCGCATCCTGCGTACGCCGCACGGGCTGCGTTTCGAGTCGCGCATCTGCGTCTACGACAGCGAGATGATTCCGAACTCGCTGATTTACCCGATCTGAACGAGGTGCCGAACGTGACTACGGAATGGATCGATGCAGTCGCGCCGGAAACGGTGCGCGCCGACGGAATACTCGGCGTCTGGGTGGGGGGCCGCGACATCGCGCTGTATGCGGTCGGCGACGAGATCTTCGCGACCGAGAACCAGTGCACGCATGGCGACGCGCGATTGAGCGACGGCTTCCTGCTCGACGACGAGATCGAATGCCCGCTGCACCAGGGGCGCTTCAGCGTGCGGACCGGCATGGCGCTGTGCGCGCCGCTGACGACGTGCGTGCACACCTACCCGGTGAAGATCGAGAACGGCCGCGTGTTCGTGCAGCTCGCGCCGGCCGACGCGGCGGCGCCGGCGCCCGCGGAGGCGCGATCATGAGCGCGTACGTGATATTCGACATCGACGTGCACGACGTCGACGCTTACCAGGCGTACCGCCGGCTCGGCGCGCCGACGGTGGCCGAGTACGGCGGGCGCTTCCTCGTGCGCGGCGCCGAAGTCGAGACGCTGGAAGGAGACTGGGCGCCCAAGCGCGTCGTCGTGCTCGAATTCGAGTCGGCGGAGCGCGCCCGCGAGTGGTATCGGTCGGAGGGTTATCAGGCGGCCAAGCGCCTGCGCGAGCCGGCCGCGCGGACGATCGGCATCCTCGCCGACGGCTACGTGCCGGCGCCCAGCGACCCGCGTTGATCCGCGTTAAGCGGCGCAGTTGAAGGGGCTGCGCGCCGTGTCGATCGGCGCGACAGCCCCTTTTTTCATTCGCGGTGCCGTCGAGCGCGGCCCGCCAGGCCGATTCATCCATGACGGCGATGCGGTCCGGCAGGGGCTTGCGCCGCCCGCCGCCCGGTTAGCCGGTCAGTCGCTCCTGCCGGGCGAGACGGCTTCCGGATGTTTTCCGTCGCGCGTCACGCGTGGCGGGAGCGGATCGACCAGACCGCCAGCAGCGTCGCGCCGAACAGCAGCAGGCAGCCGAACGAGAAATCGTTCAGCGCGAGCATGTGCGCTTCGACGTCGATCGCATGCGAGACCGACGCGAGCGCGCCGGACGGCGACAGCCCCGCGTGATCGAGCCGCGCGAACCAGTCGGCGGAGGCGAAATCGTACGGCGTGATGTGGTCGACGAGATAGGTGTTGTGCACGCGGGAACGACGCTCGAAGTAGGTCGGCGCGACCGAGGTCGCGACGCTGGTGCCGATCCGGCGCAGCGCGTTCTGCAGCCCGGATGCCGCGGGTAGCCGCTCGCGGGGCAGCCCGGCGAGCGAAAGCGACACGAGCGGCGTGATGAAGAACGCGGTGGCGGCGCCCATCAGCAGCGAATTGGCGGCGATGTCGCCGAGGGTCACGTCGCTGTTGAAATGCATGCGCCAGAACGACGCGGCGCCCCAGCCGACGAGCGCGACGGTCGCGAGCAGGCGCGGATCGGTGCGGCCCTGGAAGCGGCCGAGCAGCGGCGCGATCACGATCCCCGCGACGCCGAGCGGCGCGGTGGCGATGCCGGCCCAGGTGGCCGTGTATCCCTGCTGGGTCTGCAGCCACAGCGGCACGAGCACCAGCGCGCCGAAGTAGAGCCCGAAGCCGACCGTGATCGCGAGCGTGCTCGTCGTGAAGTTGCGGTCCGCGAACAGCCGCAGGTCGACGATCGGATGGTCGTCGGTCAGCTCCCAGAGGACCAGCGCGACGAACGACGCGATGCCTACGACCGCCAGCATGCGAATTTCGTCGGAGGCGAACCAGTCGAGGTTCTGGCCGCGATCGAGCAGCAACTGGAACGAACCGAACGCGGCGGTGAGCAGCAGCAGCCCGACGACGTCGACCGGCAGCCGCCGCGTCGCGTTGTCGCGCCCCTTCAGCAGCCGTGCGAGCACGCCGAGCACGAGCACGCCTGGCGGCACGTTCACGTAGAAGATGTACGGCCAGCTCAGGTTGTCGGTGATCCAGCCGCCGGCGATCGGCCCGAGCACCGGCGCGACGAACGTCGTGGTCTGCCACACGGCCAGCGCGACGTGGCGGCGCGTCGACGGGAACACCGCCATCAGCAGCGCCTGCGACAGCGCGGTGATCGGGCCCGACGCGGCGCCCTGCAGCGCGCGAAACACCAGCAGCGACTCGAAGTTCGGCGCCATCCCGCACAGGATCGACGTGACCACGAACAGCAGCACCGACACGCGGAACAGCCGCACCTGGCCGAAGCGCTGCGTGAGCCAGCCGGTAAGCGGCAGCGTGATCGCGAGCGGCGTCGCGAACGAGGTCAGCATCCACGTGCCCATGTCCGGTGCGACGCCGAGATCGCCCGCGATGGTCGGGACGGCGACGTTCGCGATCGTCAGGTCGAGCGTCTGCATGAAATTCGCGACGCTGACCGCGATCGCGACGAGCGCCAGCGGCATGCCGGCAAGCGGCTCCAGCGGCAGTTTCGGCGCCGCGTTCCTGGAGAAGAAGCGCATCGTCAGGCTCCCGGCGCGAGCGGACGGGCGCCGCTGTTCGCGCGAATCGTCTCGGCGACGAGCGCGTCGCCCGCTTCGTCATCCTCACGATAGATCGACGTGGCGTCGATCGACCGGCGCGCTTCGGGCGCACGGGCGGGTGGCGACGCCGACGCGGTGCCGGGGCCGCGATCGACCGGCACCGAGGCCGTCATCGACAGGCCGATACGCAGCGGGTGCGCGCGCAGCTCGGCGGGATCGAGCGCGATCCGGACCGGCACGCGCTGGACGACCTTGATCCAGTTGCCGGTCGCGTTCTGCGCGGGCACGGCCGCGAAGGCGGCGCCGGTGCCGGCTTCGAGCCCGACGACGCGCCCGTGGAACACCACGTCGCTGCCGTACAGATCCGAGAACAGCTCGACCGGCTGCCCGGCGCGCATGCCGCGCAGTTGCGATTCCTTGAAGTTGGCCTCGACCCACACGTGATCGAGCGGCACGAGCGCCAGCGACGGCGTGCCGGGCGACACGTGCTGGCCGACCTGCACGACCCGGCGCGTGACGAGCCCGCCGAGCGGCGCGTGTATTTCGGTGCGGCGCAGCGCGAGCGCCGCGCTGCGAACGCGGGCCGCCGCCGCGCGCACGAGCGGATTCGTGTCGATCGACGTGCCGTCGGTGCGCGCGAGCGTCGCGTCGTAGGCGGCCTGCTGCGCGTTCAGCGCGGCTGCCGCGCCGTCCATCGCGTCGCGTGCATGGCGAAGATCCTCGCGCGACACGCCACCGTCTTGCGCGAGGCTCAGCCGGCGCTGCAGGTCGTCGTTCGCCTTGGCCCATTCGGTGCGCCGCACCCGGATCTGCGCTTCCTCGCGCACCACGTCCGCATGCGCGGTGCGGTATTGGCGCACCGCGTGCGCGAGTTGCGCGACCGCTTCGTCCAGCGCGAGCCGTGCATCGGTCTTGTCGACGCTGAACAGCAGGTCGCCGGGCCGGACCCAGTCGGCGTTCTGCACGCGCACGGCGTCGACGGTGCCGCCGATCTGCGGCGAGATCTGCACGACGTCGCCGGATACGTACGCATCGTCGGTCGTCTCGGTGCCGCGCGTGGTGGCCCACGCGGCGGCGGCGAGGCCGGCCGCGCCGGCGAGCGCGATGAAGAACCAGCGGAAGTAGCGCCGGCGCGTGCGTTGCAGCGAGGGCTCGGCGGCGGGGGATTCGGGACGGTTCATTGTGCGACTCCAGTGGAAGTGGCGCCGCCGAGCGCGGCGATCAGGCGGGCGTGCTCGATCGCGAACGACGCATCCGCGCGGGCGACCGATGCGCGATCCTCGAGCAGCCGGCCTTCGGCGAGCAGGACGTCGAGGTAGCCGGAAATGCCTTTCCGGTAGCGCTGCGTTTCGATGGTGTAGGTCCGTTGCGCGCGCGCCAGCGCCTCGCGCTGAAGCGCCCGCTGCCGGCCGAGCGTGTCGATCTGGACGAGGGTGTCGCTGACCTGCGCGAGCGCGTTGACGACCGTGTCGTCGTACGTCGCGACGGCGGCGTTGTAGGCGGCGGTTTGCACGCGCAGGCCGGCGCGCAGGCGCCCGCCCTCGAAAATCGGCAGCGTGATCGCGGGGCCGGCGCCGAGCGTGCCGCTGTTGCCGTGGAACAGAGCGCGGAAGCCGAAGCCCTGCACGCCGGCGAAGGCCAGCAGATTGACGTCCGGATAGAACGCGGCGCGCGCGGCATCGATGTTCGCCGCTTCGGCTTCGACCCGGTAGCGTGCGGCCAGGACGTCCGGCCGGCGGCCGATCAGCGCCGCGGGCAGGACGGCCGGCATCGGCAACGCCACCGCCGGCGGCGCGGCGGGCGTCAGCGCGTCGGCGTAACCGGGCCCTCGACCGACGAGCGCGGCGAGCCGGTGGCGCAGCCGGGCCGAGGCGGCCGCATGCGTGTCGATGTCGGCCTGCGCGTGCGGAATGGGTTCGCTCGCCCTGAGCACGGCCACCTGCATGTCGAGGCCGGCGTCGGCGCGTTGCGACGTGAGGCGCAGCAGATAGCTGTGCTGCTGGAGCGTATCGCGCGCGATCGCGAGCAGTTGCTGTTCCAGCGCGAGCTGCAGGTACGTTTCGACGATCGCCGCCTGCAGCGACACGGCGGCCGCATGCTCGAGCGCGCGCTGCTGATCCGCGCGCAGCGCGGCGGCGCGCGCCAGCGCGTGCTGCCGGCCGGCGATGTCGAGATCCCACGACGCGCCGAGGAGCGCCTGCGCGTCGACCTGCCAGTGTCCGGCCGCGGGCGGCGGCGTCCGATAGCTGCCCGGCAGGCGCGTCGGCACCGCGCTCGCCGTCGCGCCGAGCTGCGGTAGCAGCGCGGCGTTTTCGACGTCGGCGTCGGCCAGCGCCTGCGCGACACGTTCGCGCTGCGCCTGCAGCGTCGGTGCGCCGGCCAGCGCATCGTCGACGAGGCGATCCAGCTGCGCGTCGCCGAACGCGGTCCACCAGCGTTCGGCGATCGTCGGCGAGCCGGCGCCGGCGGAGCGAATCGCGGCGCCCGCGTCGAGTTGCTCGACGGGCGTGATCCGCGCCGCCGGGCGTTGCGGGCCGAACGGGGCGCAGCCGGCGATCGCGAGCGCGGCGAGCGCGGGAACCAGGCGGCGCGCGCCGCACGCTCGGTCGATGAGGAGGGGCATGGTCGATTTCCTGTCGCGTGAAGGCGAACGGTCTGTATCTAAAAATATATCTTTAGATATTATTCGACGATCGGCAACTGGTAGAAATGGCAGTCGGCCGCACCGGCCGCACCGGCGGCCGGCATCGTCGAAAAGCGGAAGGGGAAGGACAGAGGCGCGCGGGTTACGCGATGGCGAGTGCGTCGAGCGCGGCCGCGAGCGTTTGTGCGACGGACTGGCCGGAGGTATCGATGCGGCAGTGCGCGCACGCGCGGTACAGCGATTCGCGCGCGTCGTGCAGCGCGGCGAGCGCGGCGCGCGGGTCGGCGACGTTCAGCAACGGGCGGGACGCGTCGCCGCGCGTGCGGTGCCACAGGGTGTCGAGATCGCTCGCGAGATGGATCACGAAACAGCGCTGGCCGAGCCGGGCGCGCGTGTCGTCGCGCAGCACGGCGCCGCCGCCGGTCGCGAGCACGAGCGCCGGCCCGCCGGTCAGCGCGTCGATGACGTCGGCTTCGCGTGCGCGGAAGTCGCCCGCATGGAATTGCGCGGCGATGGGTGCGCCGAAGCGGCGTTCGAGTTCGCGGTCGGCGTCGACGAACGGCAGCGCGAGTGCGCGGGCCAGTGCGCTGCCGACGGTTGTCTTGCCGGCGCCGGGCATGCCGACGAGCGCGATGCGCATCGGGCCGGCCTGCGGGCGCGGGCTCACAGGCGGCTCCGCAGCGACGGCGCGCGGCGGGTCACGGCGGCGATGCGCTGCATCCGGACGTAGTTGGCGAGCGGGTCCAGCGCATCGGTGACGAAGGTGTGAGGCGCGCCCGGAGCCGTGTCCAGCGCAATGCCGGCGACCACGAGCGTGCCGTCGCACAGTGCGTCGGCGAGCGCGCCGATTCGCGCGCCGAGCGCCGGCGATGCCACGCCGAGATCTGCAACGACGCGGCGCGAGCGCGGCCAGTCGACCGGCTCGGCCGGGCGTACCGGCCAGCGCGCCAGCAGGCCGCCGGGCAGCGGCGTCGCGGCCCGTGCGGCGGATGTCTCCAGCACTCGCCAGGTCAGCGGCGCCGCGGGCAGGCATGCGCGCCAGCGGCCATAGGCGGTCGCCAGGCTGTCGCCGATCGCCACCGCGGGAAGCCGGAGGCGCTCGCAGCGCCGCAGCAGGCACGCGGTGCCGGCGGCGTCGGGTGTGCCGCGCACGAACGGCAGCAGCTCCAGTTCGTCGTCGTATTCGGCGCGCAACGCGCGCAGCCATCGCCCGGCGGCGAGCGACAGGCAGTCCGCCGCGGCGATGCCGCACAGCACGAGCAGGCGATCGTCGCGACCGTCGCGAATCGCGAGCAGCCGGGCGGCGACGCGGGACGAAGCGGGCGCCGTCGTCATGATGCGGCCGGGCCGTCGGCGTGCCGGTCGGGACAACCCGCGGCTCGCGGATAGGCGCCGAGAACGCGCAGCTCGGACGCGGCGGGCGCCATCTCGTCGAGCGCCGCGCGCACGTTCGGATCGAGCAGGTGCCCGCCGAAATCGATGCAGTACCGATACGCATGGCCGGCGCCGCGTGCCGGGCGCACGCCGACCCACAGCAGCGGGGCGCGGTGTCGGGCGAGCGCGTCGAATACGCGCGCGAGCGCGTCGGGCGCATCGGTCGGCCGCAGCACGATGCTCGTGCGGTCGTGGCCGGTCGGCGCGGGCGCCTGGCCACCGACGATCACGAAGCGCGTGTGGTTGTCCGGGTGATCCTGGATCGCGCTGGCAACGATTCGCAGTCCGTAAAGCGCGGCCGCGGGCTCACCGGCGATCGCCGCGCAGTCATACAGGTGCGCCGCCTCCCGCGCGGCCACCGCGTTGCTGGACACCGGGATGCGGCGCAGGCCGGGCGCATGCGCGTCGAGCCACGCGCGGCATTGCGCGAGCGCCTGCGGATGGCCGACCACGCTGTCGACGCCGGCGAGCGATCCGCTGGCGCTCAGCAGGCAGTGCGCGACCGGCAGTTCGATCTCGCCCGTGACGCTCGCCGCCTGCGCGATCAGCAGGTCGAGCGTGCGGGTCACGGCGCCTTCGGACGAATTCTCGATCGGCACGACCGCGCATTCCGCGTCGCCGCGCGCGAGCGCGTCGAATACGGCGTCGATCGTCTCGTGCGCCTGCCCGCGGGCGAACTCGCCGAAATGACGGAGCATCGCGGTTTCGGTGTAGGTGCCTGACGGGCCGAGGAACGCGACGGACGGCAGCGCTTGCGCGTCACGGCTCGCGCTGAACAGCGTCTGCCAGATGGCGCGCAGGTCGCGGTCGCGCAGCCCCCACGGCGCGCGCGTGCACAGCTCGGCCACGATCGACGCTTCGCGGGCGGGCTGCCGCACCGCGAGCCCCGCATGCCGCTTGAGATGACCGATCTCGGTTGCATGAGCGATGCGCTGGCCGATCAGTTCGAGAAGCTGGGCGTCGATCACGTCGATCCGCGCGCGGCGTCGCGCGATCGCATCGTCGACGGACGACGGGGCGGCAAGTTCGGTCGGCGTCATGGCGTGTCGATCCGTGAAGCGGAGGAAACGGCCGGCCGATGCGCGGCGACGTGCGCCGCCGCGCCCGGCTGCATGCGTGCGACGGCGCGCGCGTATTCGGCCGCGAGGCGTTCGACGATGTCGGCCACGCTGAGCACCGCGTCCATCGCGCCGACGCCCTGGCCGGCCCCCCAGATGTCGCGCCACTGCTTCGCGCCGCCGTCCGGCGAGAAATCGAGCTGCGCGCCGTCGACCCGTGCGAGCCGGCGCGCGTCGAGCCCGGCCGCCTCGATGCTCTGGCGCAGGTAGTTGCCGTGGACGCCGGTGAATGCATCGGTGTAGACGATGTCGGCAGCGCTGGCTTCGACGATCGTGTCCTTGTAGCGCTGCACCACGTTGGCTTCGTGCGACGCCAGGAAGCGCGTGCCGATGTACGCGAAGTCGGCGCCGAGCGCGCGCGCGGCGGCGATCGCGTCGCCCGTCGCGATCGCGCCGGACAGCGCGATGAAGCCGTCGTAGAAGCGCCGCACTTCCGTGACCAGCGCGAACGGCGACAGCGTGCCGGCGTGGCCGCCCGCGCCCGCCGCGACGAGGACGAGGCCGTCGACGCCGGCTTCCAGCGCCTTCTGCGCATGTCGCACCGTCGTGACGTCGTGCAGCACGATCCCGCCGTAGGCGTGGATCGCGTCGACGATGTCGCGCGACGGCGCGCGCAGGCTCGTGATCATCAGCGGCACGCGGCGCTCGATGCAGATGCGCAGATCCTGTTCGACGCGCGGATTCGACGGATGGCAGATATGGTTGACCGCGTACGGGCCGACCGGCGCATCGGGATGGGCCTCCCGGTACGCGCGCAGCGTGCCGTCGATCGTGTCGATCCAGTCGCCGAGCTGCGCGCTGAGCCGCGCGTTGAGCGCCGGAAATGCGCCGACGATCCCGCTCCTGCACTGGGCGAGCACCATCTCGGGATAGCTCGCGATCAGCATCGGAGACGCAATCACCGGCAGCCGGAGACCCTGCAGCGGAAGCGGAATCATGGTCGGGCTCCGGCTCGTCAGCGCACGAGCGCCGCGCTGTCGCGCCGCTCGTCCAGGCGGCGGTGGAAGCCGTCGCGGCTGACCGCGCAGCGCGTATGCACGCCTTCGCCGACGACGCCCACCGCGTCGCGCACCTCGACCCGGTACGTCATCATGCGGCCGTCGACCTCGATCAGTTCGGCGTCGACCGTCACCTCCCATTCGGGCGGCGTCGGCGCGAGATGCTTGATCTCGAAGTTGTAGCCGACCGTCATCTGCCCGGCCGGCAGCAGATGGTCGGTCGCCTGCATGCAGGTCTGTTCGATGAAGATGATCATGATCGGGCTCGCGAGCGCGTGCGCTTCGCCTCCCCATTGATCGGCGAGCGAAATCGTGTCGACGCGGTGGGTGGCGCGGGCACGCAGGCCAGTCTGGATAGTCAAGGGCAGCTCCTGAAGGGGGATGGAAGGGTGAACGCTCACGCCGCGCGCGCCGTGGCGGCCGCGCGTCGTTGCATCTGGCTGAAGATGTTGCGGTAATGCATTTCCTCGGTGCCGCCGGCCGAGCCCATCGCCAGCGCGTCGGCGACGAAGGTGGCGAGCGGGCCGCGCCGGTAGCCGTCGCTGCCGTGAATCGCGAGCAGGTGCAGCGCGGCCTGCGCGAGATCGCGCGCGCCCGCGAGCTTCGCGATCGAACAGTTCGCGAGCGCCTCGGGACGTTGCCCGACGAGTTGATCGAGCGCCGCGCGCGCCGTCCAGCGCGTGCGTTCGATGCCGACCTGGACGTCCACCAGCCGGCGCTGCACGTGCTGATGGGCGTCCAGCGCGACGCCGAGCGTCTTGCGGCCGCTGGCATGCGCGAGCGCGTCGGCGAGGAACGGCTGGGTGACGTTCGCGCACAGCAGGCCGAACAGCGCGCGATTCATCGACGCGATGTCCATCAGCAGGCGCAGCCCGTCGCCGGGCGTGCCGAGCAGTTCGTCGGCGTCGACGCGCACGCCGGACAGCGCGAGATCGCCGATCGGAAGATCCGCGACGCCGAACGTCGCCTGCGGGGCGCTGCGCCGCACGCCCGCGCGTTCGGGATCGATCAGCAGCAGCGCGGTGGCCGGCTTGCCGTCGCCGGTCAGCGTCGCGACGATCATCATCAGGCGCGCTTCGGGCGCGTGGCTGATGTTGTACTTGTGGCCGTCGAGCCGGTAGTGGTCGCCGTCGCGAACGAGGCACGTTTCGAGCGCGCGCACTTCGGTGCCGGTACCTTTCTCGGAGATCGCCGTGGCGCCGATGGCGCCGGACAGCAGCGACGGCAGATGCCGTGTGCGCTGCGCGTCGGAACCGTATGCGACGATCGCGCGAATCAGCGTCGCCTGATTGGCGAGCGCCATCGCGAAGCCGACGGAGCGCAGCGCCGCGGCGACCGCTTCGAAGGCATCGACGAAGTCGTGCCACGTGCCGCCCGCGCCGCCGAGTTCGCGCGGTACCGGCAGGCGCCACAGTCCCGCGTCCGACAAGGCATCCCATGCGTCGCGATGGAAGGCGCCGCAAGGGGCGGAACGCGCATGGCGTTCGGCGATGTCCCGGTACGCGGCGGTCGTCGTGTGCTGTGCTTCGCTGGCGGTGAGAGTCATGTCGGGGCGCGGGCTTTGCAGGGATCGTGTCGCCAATCTAATGAAAAGCGCCCGGACGAGAAACTGTCAGTTATTGCACTTCGGCGCGGCGCGCAGCGGGGAGTGAAGCGAGCGTGATCGGCGAGGCGATGGGCGGCGGAGCGCGATTGCCGGAGGGGATCTTGACGCGCGTCGCGTACATCGGCGCTCGCGCCGCGCGGCCGTCCGCGGCGTCGCGGCGCGTCGATGACGGGAGACGATTGCGCGCCGGTGGGCGAACGATCGGCCGCGCCCCGCTCGTGGAGGCGACACGAGGTCGAACTGTCGACGCTTCGTCGTTCGGGTCGATTCGATTGGTTTCGCAGTACAGATCATCAGGAGACGCGCGATGTGATCGCGTCGAATTCGCGGCGCTCGTTTCGTTGCCGCACACCTTTCCGAAGGAGATGCTGTCGTCAGTGGCCGCGATGCGGGATCATCCGGCCGTGCGAGAAGGGCTCGGCGGCGAGTTCGTGATGGTGTATTGCGAGAGCAAACGCCAGGAGGAGCTGGATTTCGGCAACGAGATCGGCGCGCGGGAGTACCGGTGGTTTCCGTGATTGCCGTGCGCGCCGGAAAAGCGGATCAGGGAAGCGCGCGCCAGTAGCGCACTTCTTCGATCGGTGCACCGTCGATCTCGAACGTCTTGATGTCGGGTTCGGCGACGAAACCTTCGCGCTCGTAGAACGCGCTTGCCCGACGGTTTTTGACCAGTACCCACAGCGACACCCACGCATGGCCTGCGTCATGCAGCGATCGGCATGCATGGTCGACCAGCAATGCGCCGATGCCTTGCCCGCAATGCGATGGATGCAGATAGATCGCTTCGATTTCGCCCCAGGCACGATCCTTGTCGGTGTCGCGCGTCGGACCGTATGCGATCCAACCGGCCGGTGCGTGGGTCGTGAACGCGAGCGCGACACGCGGCCGTCCTGCGTCGAGTGCCTGGCGCCAGGCGGCCGTCCGTTTTTCGACCGACACGCCGGCGGCGAGGAACGGGGCCGGCATGATGTCCGTGTAGGTGGCTTGCCACGACGCGACGTGGATGTCGGCGATGGTCGATGCCTCGGCGGACGTGGCCGCGCGGATGTCGATCGTCGTCGTGTTCGGTGCCATGCGTTCCTCGCGTTCGAAGGCGCCGCGCCGCAAAACGCGTCGCGGCGTGGCATGGGTAACGACGCCCTTACTCCCCGAGCTTCGACGTCACGCACCCGGTGCTCGAGCATTCGCGCTCACGCTCGCGCAGGAACGACAGCCGCGCCTGCGTCATGTCGTTCGCGCACTGGATATCGACGAGGTAGCTGCTGCCGCGCGTCTCGCTGCACTGCGCATCGCGTTGTTTCAGCCACGCGAGTTGCCCGGACTTCAGCGCCGCCTGCTGGTCGCCGCTCAGTTGCTTGCGCAGCCGGCCGTACTCGTCGTTGAGATCGCGGTCGGACTGCGAGAACTGCGTGCTCGTGCAATACACCTGGTCGAACGCGCTGCGCGGCTTCCCGCAGCCGGCCGCATGCGCGGCGAACGGAACGGCAAGGGCGAGCAACGCGCAGGACGCGAGCAGATTCTTTTTCTTCATGGTGAGTCTCCTGACTGGGGTGAAAACCGGTGAACCGGGCGGGCGATACCGTCGTTTATCCGGGCGTCGTACACGCGTCGATGCCGCCCGCGATCGCGGCGGACAGGCGCTGGATCGTCTCGCGTCGCGCGAGCCGCGCTTCTTCGTCCGGATTGACGATCACGCCCGCCTCGACGAGCACGGCGGGAATCGGCGCGGTGCGCAGCACGACGAGATCGTCGAAGCGATGGATGCCGAGTGGCGGGTCGATCAGCGGGCGGTTCTCGCCCTTGATCGGCTGCGCGTGATACAGCGACGGCCGTTCGCCGGCCGCGACCAGCCGCTCGGCGATCGCCTTCGCGCAACGCAGGCTTTCCGCATAGTGCGGGTTGCGCGCCGACACGAACACCGAGAAGCCGCGGAATTCGCGCTGCCGGCCCGCGTCGATGAACTGTTGCTGCATCGAGTCGTGATGGATCGATACGAACAGGTTCGCGTCGGGCGCTTGCGTCGAGCGCCGATCGAGCGCGATCTCGCGGCCGTCCGCCGACGTGCGCAGCACGCGATCGCCGTGTGCGGCGAGTGTGTCGGCGACCGCGCCGGACAGGTCGAGGTTGTACAGGTATTCGACGCGGCCGCTGGCGCCGGTGGAGCCCGGATGCGCGGGCGTATGGCCGGTGTCGACGACGATGTAGCGCCCGGACGCGGGCGCGGCGACGGTCGTGCCGGCGGCGTCGGCCGCATGCAGCGCCAGTGGCGCGCCGAGGAGCGGAGCGCACGCGAGCACGCGCGCGGCGGCGCGCACGAGCGGGCGAAGGCGTCGGAGGGTTCGGTTCGTCATTGTTGTTGTCGAGAAGGGCGTGCGGTGCGTCGAACGGCGCGCCACCGTCGGCCTGCTCAATGCAGTCGGAATGTCGCGCGATTATAGCGGGTGGCGGCGACGCCGCAATGACGAACGGCGGTTGTCAGGCCAGCACGCGCCGGGCCGCCAGCATGCCCCAGTACGACGCTTCCTCGAACAGCGACAGCCCGGACAGGTCGGCATGCGCGAACACGACGGGGCCGTCGGCATCGCGCAGCGCGAGCAGCCCCGGTCGGCTCAGGAAGCCGACGTCGGGTGTCGCCATCGCATGGCCGCGCACGGTGATCTCGAGCGCGGTCGCATGCTTCCACAGCTCGCGTCCGTACACGGCCTGCAGGTCGATTGCCGCCTGCTCGCGCAACGCGTCGGGCTTCGCCTGCGCGAGCCAGCGGCGCGTATCGTCCGGCGTTTGCGTGCTCAATGCCTGATAGGCGGAGAAGACGGAGCGCGTCGGCGGCGACATCCGGATCAACTGGTGCGTCGACACGACATAGCCGAGCCCCACGCTGTCGTAGACGACGTTGTCCCACGCGAGCGGTACGCCGGCTTCCTCGGCCGGCATGCCGTCGAGCAGGAAATTGGACACGAGCCACGGCGCGCGCGGCGGCAGATCGCGCGCGGGATCGAAGCCGTATGCGGGCATCTGCGGAAACACGCGCGCCGCGACGAACAGCGGCATCGCGGAAACGACCCGGCGCGCCTTCAGCATGAACGTCGACAGCGCGCCGTCGTGGCCGACGCGGGCGCACAGCACGTCGACGCCGCCCGCACGTTCGGTCGCGCGCACCGCGAAGCCGTCCCGCGACCATGCGTTCGAGCCGGTGCGTGCGGCGATCGAATCGCCCAGCTTCGTCACCATCGTGTGCAGCCCGTCGGGCCAGGTCAGCACCGCGCCGTCGCCCGCGTCGCCCGCATGGCCGCCGCGCGACGAGAAATAGTGCAGCCCGGCCCATGCGGAGACGTGCTCGTAACCGGCGCCGTAGTCGTCGCGGCAGCAATAGTCCAGATACCAGTGTAGCGCCTTCGCGGTGTAGCCCTCGTCGCGCAGCCACTGGCGAAACGAGCGCCGGTCGAGTGCGCGCCAGCGCGGGTCGCGCGACGATTCCGCGATCGGGATGCAGAACACCTTGCGGCCGTCGGTGCCGCGCGCGGTGCGCAGCCCGTCGGTGTACGCGAAGAAGCGCGCCTGCTGCGCGAGTGCGTCGGCGTCGAGGCCGGCGGTCGGCACGATGCCGTCCTGCCACTGCCCGCCGATGAACAGCCGTTCGTCCGGTGCGTGGACGAGGGCACGCTCGTCGTACACGGGGCGCGCGGAGAACGGCGCGGATTCGATCACGCCGAGATCGGCGAGCATGTCGCGCAGATGCACGGATTCGAGCGACGGCAGCGGCAGGTAGTGCGCGCCCGTCGGATAGCCGAGCTCGCCGAAGCGGCCACCGGCCGCGTTGCCGCCGAATTCGGGGCCGGCGAGGACCGTGAAGCGCGTATGACCGGCGCGCGCGAGCTGCCATGCGCACGACAGCCCGGCCGCGCCGGCGCCGAGAATCGCGACGTCCGTCTCGATCGTGCCGGACGGCGGCGGCAGCGTGGCATGGTCGCGCAGCGCATGGCCTTCGCGCATGCCGGGGTAGTCGATGCGCGGCGTCGTCTCGATCCAGCCGGTGCGGCCGCAGGCGGCGAGCGACGCGGCCGCCGACGCGACGAGGAACGTGCGACGGTCCATCAGCGCAGTACGTGCTTCCAGTCGTCGTCGAAGCGGCGCACGAGCGGCTGGTCGTTGAGTTCGTTCGGCGACATCGGCAGCGCCGGCATGTCGGCCGGAAAGTGGAACATCTCGGCGGCCGTTTGCGGATCGAGCCAGCGCGTCGGCACCGAGTAGTGCGTCGGCACCGTGAAATCGCGGCGCTTGCCGGCGATCACGAAGCCCCAGTCGCCGAACGACGGCACGTAGCAGTGGTACGGCCACGTGTTGAACCCGGCTTCGCGCAGCGTCGCGATGATGGTCCAGTACGCATGCGGCGCGAAATACGGCGACGTCGACTGGATCACCGTGTAGCCGTTCTCCGACAGGTGCCGCGCGAGCAGCCGGAATACGGGCACCGAATACAGGCGGCCGAGCCCGAAGTTGGTCGGATCGGGGAAGTCGACGACGATCGCGTCGTACACGTCGGCATTCGATTCGAGCCAGCGCACCGCGTCGTCGTTGATCACCTGCACGCGCGGATCCTTCAGCGCGCCCTGGTTCAGCTTGACGAGCGGCGCGGACGTCGAGAACAGCTTCGTCATCGCGGGATCGAGATCGACGAGCGTGATGCGTTCGAGATTGCGGTGCTTGAGCAGTTCGCGCACCGCGAGGCCGTCGCCGCCGCCCAGCACGAGCACGCGTTTGGCCCACGGCAGCGCCTCGATGGCCGGATGGATCAGCGCTTCGTGATAGCGGTGCTCGTCGCGCGACGAGAATTGCAGGTTGCCGTTCAGGTACAGCCGCATGTCGTCATGCCACTGCGTGAGCACGATGCGCTGATACGGCGTCGTTTCCGAATAGATCGTCTCGTCGCCGTATACGCCATGCTCGGCCCAGTGCGTGATGCGCTCCGACAGCGCGAACCCGGCGATCAGCAGCCCGATCACGAGCGACGCGCGCATCAGCTTGCCGCGCACGTTGCGGATTTCGTCGCGGAACAGGTGGGTCGTCCACAGTGCGACGAATGCGTTCAGGAGCCCGAACAGGAAGCTCGTACGCAGCAGGCCGAGACGCGGCGCCAGCACGAGCGGGAAGATCAGCGACACGGCGAGCGAGCCGAGATAGTCGAAGGTCAGCACCTCGCTGACGGTATGGCGGAACGCCTGGCGCCGCTGCTGGAACGCGCGCATCACGAGCGGAATTTCCATCCCGATCAGCAGGCCGAGCGCGAGCACCAGTGCGTAAAGCGCCGCGCGAAACGGTGCGGCGAGCCAGGCGAACACGACGAACAGCAGCGCGGCCGATACGCCGCCGAGCAGGCCGACGAGCAACTCGATGTCGACGAAGCGATCGAGCACGTCGTCGTCCTCGACGAACTTCGCGAGCCACGAGCCGATCCCCATCGCGAACAGGTAGCAGCCGATCACCGACGAGAACTGCAGGATCGAATCGCCGAGCAGGTAGCTCGACAGCGCGCTGCTGATCAGTTCATAGCCGAGCCCGCACGACGCGAGCACGAGGATCGACAGGACGAGCGCACGCTTATGCAGCATCGCGCATCCGTTGTGCAGTGTTCGGCAATGTGGATATACTGGCGCGGATTTTCGTCTGGCGGCCCCGCGCGGGCCGACCGGCGACGGGGCGGCGAACCGAGCACAAAATCCGAGGAAAAGAATGAATAGTGCCTATCTTTATGCGGTTCATTTACTGTCGGCGTTCGTGCTGCTTCTCGTGTTCGCGGCAGTGTACCTGAAGGTCACCCCGTTCGACGAACTCGCGCTGATCCGCGACGGCAACGCGGCCGCGACGCTGTCGTTCGGCGGCGCGCTGATCGGCTTCTGCCTGACGCTCGCGTCCAGCATCGCGCACAATTCCACGCTCGGCGAAGTCGTGATCTGGGCCGTCGGCGCGATGATCGTGCAACTGATCACCTATGTGGTGCTGACGCGCGTGATGCCCGGCATGAATCATGCGATCGAGGATCGCAACGTCGCGATGGGCGGCCTGATGGGCACCGCGTCGCTCGTCGTCGGCATCATCAATGCCGCCTGCCTGACCTGACGCGCCACGCGCTTCGAGGAGACCGACATGAGTCTGGGTTCATTCATCCTCAAGCAGTTCATCGACGTCCTGCAATGGACGGAAGACACCGACGGCGTGCTGGCCTGGCGCTATCCGATGGAAGACCAGGAAATCCAGTACGGCGGCAAGCTGACCGTGCGCGAAACGCAGGTCGCGATCTTCGTCAACGAGGGCAAGGTTGCCGACGTGTTCCAGCCGGGGCTCTATACGCTGGAAACGCGCACGCTGCCGGTGCTCACGAACCTGAAGAACTGGGACAAATTCTTTCAGTCGCCTTTCAAATCGGACGTCTACTTCTTCAGCACGCGGTTGCAGCTCGGCCGGCGGTGGGGTACCGCGCAGCCGGTAACGATCCGCGATCGCGAATTCGGCTTCGTGCAACTGCGCGCGTTCGGCATCTACTCGTACCGGATCGTCGATGCGGCCGCGTTCCATCGCGAGGTCAGCGGCACGCGCGCGGCCTATACGGTCGACGATCTCGAGCAGCAACTGCGCAACCTGGTCGTCACCGCGATGAGCACGACGTTCGGCTCGGCCGACGTGCCGTTCGTCGACATGGCCGCGAACCAGTCGCTGCTGTCGCAGCGTGTCGCCGACGCGCTGGTGCCGGTGTTCACGCGCTACGGGCTCGCGCTCGACGCGTTCGCGGTCGAGAGCGTGTCGCTGCCGGCCGAGCTGCAAAAGGCCCTCGATCTGCGGATCGGAGCGGGGATGGCCGGCGATCTCGCGCGCGCCACGCAATACCAGACCGCGCAGGCGATTCCGCTCGCCGCGCAAAACCCGGGCGGCATCGCCGGGGTCGGCGCGGGGCTGGCCGCCGGTGCGGCGATCGGCCAGGCGATGGCCGGCCAGATCGCGGGCGCCGCGCAACCGGCGCAGGCTGCGCCGCCGGCGCCCGTTGCGGCGCCGATCGCCGCGGCAGCGGCCGAGGGCACCGATTACGTGCAGCGGCTCGAGCAGTTGAAGGCGCTGCTCGACAAGGGCCTCGTGACCGAAGACGAATATTCGCGCGCGAAGGCCGAGATCCTCGCGAAGCTCACGCGGTAAGCGTCGCGCATGTTCCGTACCTCGTGCCCCCAATGCGGCGCGCCGGTCGAGTTTCGCTCGGCCGCGGCGGTGATGGCCGTCTGCGCGTTCTGCCGCAGCACGCTGCTCAAGCGCGGCGCCGACGTCGAGCGTATCGGCGAACTGGCCACGGTGCTCGACGATGCATCGCCGATCCAGATCGGCACGGCCGGGCGCTACGGTAACCGCGTGTTCACGGTGCTCGGCCGCCTCCAGATGACCTACGACGCCGGCGCGTGGAGCGAATGGTACGTCGTGTTCGACGACGGCGCGTTCGGATGGCTGTCGGATGCGTCGGGCCAGTACGCGATCACGGTGCGCGAACCCGACGATGCGGCAGGCCGAGCGTGGCCCGCATTCGGCACGCTCGAACCGGGCATGCGGATCGACCACGGCGGCCGCGCGTATCTGGTGTCCGACGTGCGTACCGCACGCTGCACGGGCGGCGACGGCGAGCTGCCGTTCCGCGTCGATGCCGGGTGGGAAGCGCGCGTCGTCGACCTGCGCACCGGCAATGCATTCGCGACCTACGACTATTCGGACGCCGAGTCGAACGGCGGCATCCCGGCCGTCTATTCGGGCGAGGCGCTGGAATTCGATGCGCTCGCGTTCACGGGCTTGCGCGATAGCGAAAACGATATGCGCGAGAAACGCGGCGCGGAGATGGTGCCGTTCGCGTGCCCGAGCTGCGGTGCGCCACTGTCCTATGCGCCGAACGTGGCCGACTACGTCGTGTGCGGCAACTGCCACGCGGGCGTGCAGTGCACGGCCGAGCAGCAGACCGTGTTCGCGGCGCAGCGCAAGCTCGAATCGGTGAAGGGCGCGCTCGAACTCGGCGCGATCGGCACGTTCGACGGCGTGAAGTACACGGTGATCGGCATGATGCGCTGCCGGGTGCCGGGCGACGCCGAGACATGGGACGAATACCTGCTGCTGAACCCGAAGCGCGGCTTCCTGTGGCTGGTGCAAAGCGAAGGGCGCTGGGAGCGCGTGCAGGTGCTCGACCATTGGCCGACGATCGGCGGCGAATCCAGCGTGACCGATGGCGGCAAGACCTACCGTTTGCGCGAGGAATACGAATCGGAGGTCGTCTACGTGGTCGGGGCATTCAACTGGCGCGTGCAGGCGGGCGACCGCACGTCGATCGTCGACTACGGCTGGCAGAAGGACAAGCTGACGCGCGAGCGCAGTGATGCGGAGATCGTCTGGTCGCGTGCGCGGCCGCTGTCGGGCAGCGCGCTCGCCGAGCGTTTCGGCACGCCGGCGCTTGCGACAGCCGCCGCGGCTGCCGCGGGCGCCACCGAATCGACGGGCCTGTTCGGCAGGAAGGGGCCGCACAGTTTCGCGCCGCTGCCGTTCATGTTCAGCGCGTTGCTCGTGATCTTCAACCTGGGTTCGCTGTTCTCGTTTACCGGACGCTCCGTCTACGTGCTGGTCGGCCTGCTGGTGCTGTGGCTGCCGGAATGGCTGTGGGCGCGTTTTGCGTCGGACGGGGGCAACGCGTGATCCGGTACATCCTTTACGGCATCTACGGCCTGATCGTCGTCACGCTGTTCAGTTGCGCGTCGATCGGCGGCGGCGGTTCGGGCGGTGGCGGGTGGGGCAGTTCCTCCGCGCGCAGCGGCTACTCGTCGTACGGGTCGCACAAATGACCGCGCGCGACGGGATCGCGCCGCCCTGCGCGGTGCTCGGCTCGCACGTGCTGGCCGACCTGGCCGGCATCGACGCGGCGCTGCTGCGCGACGCCGCGCGGCTCGAGGCGATCCTCACCGACGCGGCGCAACGGGCCGGCGCGCGCGTGATCGGCGCGCACTTCCACCATTTCGGCGGCGAGCATGGCGTGACGGGCGTCGTGCTGCTGGCGGAGTCGCACATCACGATCCATACGTGGCCCGAGCATCGTTTCGCGGCCGTCGACGCGTTCATGTGCGGCGCGGCGCGCGCGGCCGATGCCGTCGATGCGATCGCCACGGCGCTCGGCACGCATGCGCAGGTTCGGCAGCAGGTGGCGCGCGGCGGCGGCGCCGATCAGCGCGGCAGCGCTTCGGCTTCGGCCCAGCGCTTGAACGAATCGAGACGCCGGCGCGTTTGCACGAGATAGAACGCGCCGATCAGCGGCTCCAGCAGCCAGCGCAGCCACGACGGCTGCGCCCGGAAGTGGTACGTGAACTTCACCTCGGTCGACCCGGGCGTGTGCTCGGTGAAGTTCCAGCTGCCGCTGAAGCGTTCGAGCACCTTCGGTCCTTCGACCATTTCGACGGCGGCGACCTGCGGCGGACGGTACGAGATGTAGCGCGACACCATCGTCGCGCCCGACCGGCTGCGGCAGAACGCGTCGACGCCGACGTCGGCGGTCGTTCCGTCGGGCAGATACGCATCGATGAGGAAGTTGTCCCACACGAGCCGCCGGCCGTAGTCCTGCGACCACGTGAAGAGGCGCCTGCGATCGACGTCGACGGTCCGGCTGACTGAGATCCTCATGAGGGCGGGCGCCAGGTTGCGGAATGGGATGCAATCGAGTGTAACGCGCCAATAAACGGTGTTTCGTCAGACTTCGTCAAGTCGAGTGCGAGCTCGACCCTGCTCGATTGACGTACCCCGGGATTTCCCCTAGGATTCACTTCAACCCTTCGGGACAGACCCGGAGCGTTTCAATCTCTTGAGGGAGCCTCATGAGTACGCAACAGAACCGGCGCTTCGACGCGCTCGTTTTCATTGGTCGTTTCCAGCCTCCGCATCGTGGTCACCTGAACGTGCTGAAGTCGGCACTGAGCCGGGCCGAGCGCGTGTGCGTGCTGATCGGGTCGACCGACAAGCCCCGCACCATCAAGGATCCGTTCTCGTTCGACGAGCGCCGGCAGATGCTGGCTTCGCTGCTCGACGCGTCCGAGCGCGATCGCGTGACGATCGCGCCGCTGCAGGATTCGACCTACAACGACGGCGACTGGGTGCGCTGGGTGCAGGACGCGGTTGCCTCCGCGCTCGGCGACGTCGCGCAGCGCAAGGTCGGGCTGATCGGCCACGAGAAGGACGCCACGTCGTACTACCTGCGGATGTTCCCGCAATGGGAGCTCGTCGACGTCGACGCGACGGAAGACATTTCCGCGACCGAAATCCGCGACCAGTATTTCGCCGAACGAACCAACAGCTTCGTGCAGTGGGCCGTGCCGGAACCCGTGTTCGGCTGGCTCGAGCGGTTCCGCACGCAGCCGGAATTCGCGCAACTGAAGTCGGAAGCCGAATTCATCGCCGCGTATCGCAAGGCGTGGGCGGCCGCGCCGTATCCCGTCACGTTCGTGACGGTCGACGCGGTGGTCGTGCACTCGGGGCATATCCTGCTCGTGCGCCGCCGCAGCGAACCGGGCCGCGGCCTGTGGGCGCTGCCGGGCGGTTTCGTGAACCAGGACGAACGGCTCGATGCGGCCTGCATCCGCGAATTGCGCGAGGAAACCGGGCTCAAGCTGCCGGAGCCGGTGCTGCGCGGCTCGATCAAGGATCGCCAGGTGTTCGATCACCCGACGCGCTCGCTGCGCGGCCGCACGATCACGCATGCGTGCCTGTTCAGCTTTCCGACCGGCGAGCTGCCGCGCGTGAAGGGCAGCGACGACGCCGACAAGGCGCGCTGGGTCCCGCTCAACGAATTCGCGCAGATGCGCAACGTGATGTTCGAGGATCACTTCGACATCGCATATCACTTCCTGGGGAAGCTGTGACGCGCTGATTCCCCGCATCCGGTCCGCCGCGACAGACGCGGCGGCACTTCAACGGCCTAGAGGAGCTCTAGCCATGCAAAACGTTCCCGGCGGCTTTGCCGCGGTTCTCGCCAATCCGATTCTCAACACGGATTCGTACAAGGCTTCCCACTTCCTGCAATATCCGCCGGACGCATCGGCGATGTTCTCGTACGTCGAATCGCGCGGCGGCCGCTACGACCGCACGCTGTTCTTCGGCCTGCAGATGCTGCTGAAGGCGTATCTGTGCAAGCCCGTTACGCACGCGATGATCGACGAGGCGCGCGATTTCTTCACCGTGCACGGCGAGCCGTTCAACGAAGCCGGATGGCGCCATATCGTCGAACGCTACGACGGCTACCTGCCGGTGAAGATCCGCGCGGTGCCGGAGGGTTCGATCGTGCCGGTGCACAACGTGCTGATGACGGTTGAATGCGACGATCCGCAGGTGTTCTGGCTCGCGTCGTATCTCGAGACGATGCTGTTGCGCGTCTGGTATCCGGTGACGGTGGCGACCCGCAGCTGGCACCTGCGGCAGACGATTCGCCGCTTCCTCGACAAGACCGACGACGATCTCGCGCAATTGCCGTTCAAGCTGCACGACTTCGGCGCGCGCGGCGTGTCGAGCGCGGAATCGGCCGCGATCGGCGGCGCCGCGCACCTCGTGAGCTTCATGGGTTCGGACACGGTGCTCGGCGTGCTGGCCGCGAACCGCTTCTATCGCGAGCCGATGGCCGCGTACTCGGTGCCGGCGGCCGAGCACAGCACGATCACGTCGTGGGGGCGCGAAGGCGAGGCCGATGCGTACCGCAACATGATCGCCCGCTTCGGTTTGCCGGGCGCGATCGTATCGGTCGTGTCGGACTCCTACGATCTGTTCGCCGCGCTGGAGATGTGGGGCGGCCCGCTGCGCCAGGCGGTGATCGATTCGGGCGCAACGCTCGTCGTGCGTCCCGATTCCGGCGACCCGGTGACGATCGTGCTGCAAACGGTGCGTGCGCTCGACGCGTCGTTCGGCTCGACGGTGAACGGCAAAGGGCGGCGCGTGCTGAACCACGTGCGCGTGATCCAGGGCGATGGGGTCGACGAGCAGTCGATCGAGGCGATCCTCGTCGCGCTCGACGAGGCCGGCTACGCGGCCGGCAACGTGGTGTTCGGCATGGGCGGCGCGTTGTTGCAGCGCGTGAACCGCGATACGCAGCGCTTCGCGATGAAGTGCTCGGCGATCCGGCGTGGCGACGTATGGCATGACGTCCGGAAGGACCCGGCCACCGATCAGGGCAAGCGCTCGAAGAAGGGGCGGCTCACGCTGCTGCGCAATCGCCGCACCGGCGAGTATCGGACGGTGACGCTGCCGGTTGCGTGGGACGATCGCACGCTGGAAGGCGAATGGGACGAAGCGCTCGAGACGGTGTTCGACACCGGCCGTCTGCTCGTCGATACGTCGTTCGCCGAGGTGCGGGCGAGGGCGCACGCGGGCGAGGTGTGACGCGGGCGGCGGGGTCTCCCGCCGCCGTGCGGCCGGCTTGCGTCAATTGCCGGCCGGCACACCGCCGCGCTCTACCACTCGCGCCGCCTCCATCGCGCGCGCCAGTGTATCGAACACCGCCGGCCCCTTGCAGCGCGACACATTGAAGCGCATGTACGACGTCGCGCTGCGCGACGCGCTGAACACGTCGCCCGGCGCGAGCACCACGTCGTGGTCCAGCGCATGACGTGCGACGCGTGCGGCATCGAGCCCGTCCGGCAATTGCGCCCACACGAACAACCCGCCGCGCGGCTCGGTCCAGATTTCGAGCCCGGCCCGCGCGAGGCGCCGGATCGTTTCGCCCATCGCATCCGCGAGACGCGCGCGCAGGCTGTCGAGATGGCGCCGGTACGTGCCGTCGATCAGCAGCCGGTGCACGACGTTCGCGCCGATCTGCGCGTTGCCGAACGACGTCGCGAGCTTCAGGTCGACGAGCGCGTCGATCCATTCCGGGCGCGCGGCGACATAGCCGCAGCGGATCGCGGCCGACAGCGTCTTCGAGAAGCTGCCGATCGACACGACCCGCGACAGCCCGTCGAACGCCGCGAGGCGCGGCGCGGGCGTGCTCTCGAAATCCGCGAAGATGTCGTCCTCGACGATCAGCAGCCCGTGCTCGGCCGCGAGCGTCAGCAGCCGGTGCGCGACGGGCGGCGCGAGCGTCGCGCCGGTCGGGTTGTGCAGCGCGGCGTTGGTGATGTACAGGCGCGGCCGGTGCTCGGCGAGCACCTGTTCGAAGCGCCCGAGATCGGGGCCGTTCGGCGTGAACGGCACGCTGACGATCCGTGCGCGGTGCGCGCGCAGCAGCGCCTGGAAGTTGAAGTAGCACGGATCGTCGAGCACGACCGTATCGCCGGGCTCCAGCAGCAGGCGGCACACGAGGTCGAGCGCGTGCGTGCCGCCGTCGGTCAGCATGATCTGCGCGGGTTCCGCGTGGACGCCGTGCTGCGCGAGCCGCCACGCGAGCTGCTGGCGCAGCGCAGGCAGGCCGAGCGGCGTCGCATAGTCGGTCAGCGCGTCGGATTCGTCGCGCGACACGGCGCGCAGCGCGCGACGCAGGCTTTCGTCGGGCAGCCACGACGACGGCAACCATCCGCAGCCGGGCTTTACCGACGTCGGCGCCGCTTCGAGCGACTGGCGCGACAGCCACAGCGGATCGAGCTCGCGATCGAGGCGCGGGCCGAGCTCCGCGAGCGCGAGCGGCGGGGCGTGCCCCGACACGTAGAAGCCCGAGCCGCGCCGGGCGACGAGCACGCCTTCGCTCGCGAGCCGCTCATACGCATCGACGACCGTCGATTTCGACACGCCGAGCGCGTCGGCCATCATCCGGATCGACGGCACGCGCGCGCCGGGCATCAGCGCACGGCTCGCGATCCGTGCGCGCAACGTGTCCATGACGGTTTCCACGCGCGTGCGCGACGGCGCGGGCGGAGCGGGAATCGGGACGGGAAGCGGGGCGGAATGGCGCATGGCGAACGATGAACTGTACGGCCGGTTGTTCAGTACAGTTTGTGTGAATTGTATTGGGCTGTAGCTTACGCCGTTTTGGCCGGCGGCGGATCATCGGGCATCCCCCTTCCCATCAGGATCGACCGTGCAGAAAACGACCGACGGATGGCTCAGCGGCCTGCTGGGCGTCATCATCTTCAGTGGCTCGCTGCCCGCGACGCGCGTCGCGGTGCAAGGGCTCGACCCGCTGTTCCTTACGTTCGCCCGCGCGACGATCGCCGGCGCGCTCGGCCTGCTGCTGCTCGTCGTGCTGAAGCAGCGGCGGCCGTCGCGCGCCGAGGCCGCGTCGCTGGCCATCGTCGCGCTCGGTGTCGTGGTCGGTTTTCCGTTGCTGACGGCGCTTGCGCTGAAGCACGTCACGTCGGCGCATGCGATCGTGTTCGTCGGGCTGCTGCCGCTCGCGACCGCGCTGTTCGGCGTGTGGCGCGGCGGCGAACGGCCGCGGCTGCCGTTCTGGATCTTCTCGATCGTCGGCAGCGGCGCGGTGGCCGCATTTGCGCTGCGCAACGGCGGGCAGGCGTCGGTGGTCGGCGATGCGCTGATGCTGGCCGCGATCGTCGCGTGCGGGCTCGGTTATGCGGAAGGCGCGCGCCTGTCGCGCGAGCTCGGCGGCTGGCAGGTGATCTCGTGGGCGCTCGTGTTGTCGTTGCCGCTGATGCTGCCGCTCACGTGGCTGACCTGGCCCGCGTCGTTCGACGGCGTCGATGCCGCCGCGCTGTGGGGGCTCGCGTACGTGTCGCTGTTCAGCATGTTGATCGGCTTCGTGTTCTGGTATCGCGGGCTCGCGCTCGGCGGGATCGCGGGCGTCGGCCAGTTGCAGCTGCTGCAGCCGTTCTTCGGCTTCCTGCTCGCGGCCGGACTGCTGCACGAGACGGTGCCGCCGTCGATGGTCGTCGTGACGGTCGTGGTGGTGGGCTGCGTCGCGGGCGCGAAGTACTTCTCGAAGATGGCGCCCGTGCAGCGCGCGGGGTGACGCAGGTACCGCGGCTTGCCGGGCCTCGGGCTGACATCACCCGGTGCGCGGCTGGCGGCGACCCAACGCAGAACGGCCAGGCCGCCGGTCGCGGCAAGCCTGGCCGTGGGCGTTCGCCACGCCGGACGCGGGTTACTCGAACGTTTCGAGCGCGAGCAATTCGCCGATCGTCTGCCGGCGGCGGATCAGCCGTGGCGTGCCGCGATCGACGAGCACTTCCGGCGCGAGCGGCCGGCTGTTGTAGTTCGACGACATCGACGCGCCGTACGCGCCCGCGTCGTGCAGGAACAGCAGGTCGCCGATCTGCGGCTGCGCGAGCTTGCGGTGCGTGACCACGCCGCCTGCATCCTGCGTGAACACGTCGCCCGATTCGCACAGCGGCCCGGCGATCGCGAGGTCGACGAGCGGCCGGCCGGCGGGCAGCGCGCCATCGTGCGCGTGCACCGACACCGCGTGGTAGCTGCCGTACATCGACGGGCGCATCAGGTCGTTGAAGCCCGCGTCGATCAGCACGAAATCGTGCTTCGGCCGACGGTTGACGGCCTGCACTTCGGTGACGAGCGTGCCGGCTTCCGCGACGAGAAAGCGGCCCGGTTCGATCTCGATGCGCACCGGGTGGCCGAGATGCCGTTCAATGCGCTTGCGCGCGGCGTCCCACTGGCTGAAGTAGTGGCCGACGTCGACGCGCGGCTCGCCGTCGCGATACGGAATCGACAGGCCGCCGCCGGCCGAGATCGCGTCGATGTCGTGGCCGAGCGACGTGACGAGATCGACCATCGCATCGCACACCTGCGACAGATGGCCGTAGTCGACGCCCGAACCGATGTGCATATGGATGCCGACCAGCTTCAGCCCGTACTGGCGCACGATCTCGATCGCGCGCGGTACGTCGTCGATCCAGATGCCGTGCTTGCTCTGCGGGCCGCCGGTGTTGGTCTTGTTGCTGTGGCCGTGGCCGAAGCCCGGGTTGACGCGCAGCCACACGCGGTGGCCGGGCGCGTGCTCGCCGACGCGCGCGAGCATGTCGAGCGAACCGGCGTTCACGGTCACGCCGTGCTTGAGCACCGCCGCGAGCGTCGGGCGGTCGATCAGGTCGGCCGTGAACACGACGCCTTCCGGCTCGCCTGCCGCAGGACCGCCTGCCGCAGGATCGCCTGCCGCAGGATCGCCTGCCGGACTGAACCCCGCCGCGAGGCTGCGCTCGATCTCGCCGAGCGACACGGCGTCGACGCACGCGCCTTCCTCGCGCATCAGCTTCAGGATATGGACGTTCGAGTTCGCCTTCTGCGCATAGCGGATCACGTCGAACTGGCGCAGTTGGGCGATGCGGTCGCGGATGACGTCGGCGTCGTACACCCACAGCGGGGTGCCGTATTGCTGCGCGAGCGCTGCGAGCTGGCGGGAATCGAGGGACATGGCGGATGAATCGGATCGAATGAACGGATAGCCGGATGATGCGCCTGATCGGCTATACAGTAAAATGCCTATATATCGATACTCGATTCATTTCTGATATATACGATCATGCTGACGCACCGTCATATCGAGGTTTTCCGCGCGCTGATGGTCACCGGCAGCACGACCCGGGCGGCCGAGATGCTGTACACGTCGCAACCGACGATCAGCCGCGAGCTCGCGCGGATGGAGCAGGTCGTCGGCTTTGCGCTGTTCGAGCGCGCGCACGGTCGGCTGCGTCCGACGATGGCCGCACTCACGCTGTTCGACGACGTGCGGCTCGCGTATGTGGGGCTCGAACGCGTCGCGGCGACGGCCGCGCGCCTGCGCGAGTTTCGCGACGGGCAATTGTCGGTGATCGCGCTGCCCGCGTTCTCGCATGCGATCCTGCCCGGTGCGTGCCGGCGCTTTCACGACGCGCATGCGGGCGTCAGCGTGTCGGTCGCGACGCAGGAGTCGCCGGTGCTGGAGGAGTGGTTGACCGCGCAGCGTTACGACCTCGGGCTGACCGAGCACGATGTCGCGCCGGCCGGCACCGTGCTCACGCCGCTGCTGGAAGTCGACGAGGTGTGCGTGCTGCCCGACGGTCATCCGTTGCTCGCGCAGGACGCGATCGACCTGCTGGATCTCGCCGACCGTCCGTTCGTGAGCCTGTCACTGAACGATCCGTACCGCATCCTGATCGACGAGGCGTTCGCGCAGCTCGGCGTCGCGCCGCGCTCGGTGGTCGACACGCCGTCGGCCGTGTCGGTATGCGCGTTCGTGCGGCAAGGGCTCGGGGCGGCGATCGTCAACCCGCTCACGGCGCTCGATTTCGTCGGCCGGGACCTGCACGTGCGGCCGCTGACGCGTTCGTTTCCGTACCGCGTCAGCCTGATCGTGCCCGAGCACCGGCCGAAGAACCTGCTCGTCGACGCGTTCGCCGATGCACTGCGCGGCGAAGCGAAGGCGATCCGCCGCCGGCTCGCCGCACACCTCGGCTAGCGGCATCGCCGTATGATGGGCGCTTCACCGCCATCGCCGTCATTTCTCCGGAATCCCGTCATGACCGACGCATCGTCTTTCCTCGAACAACCGACCCTCACCGGCGAACGTGTCGTCCTGCGCCCGCTCGACGCATCCGATCGGCAGGCGCTGCTGGACGCCGCGGCCGACGGCGCGTTGTGGGACCTGAAGGTCACGGTCGTGCCGGGTGTGCAGACGGTCGACGCCTACATCGATACGGCGTTGCAGGGGCGGGCGGCCGGCACCGTGATGCCGTTCGTGATCGTCGATCGCGCATCGGGCCGCGCGATCGGCAGCACGCGCTTCTGGAAGATCGATCGCAAGAACCGCAAGCTCGAGATCGGCCATACGTGGCTGAGCGAATCGGCGCAGCGTACGCGTGCGAATACCGAAGCGAAGTGGTTGCTGCTGGCTTATGCGTTCGACACGCTGCAATGCGTGCGCGTGCAGTTCACGACGGACGAACTGAACGAGCGATCGCGGGCGGCGATCCTGAGGCTCGGTGCGAAACAGGAGGGCATCGTGCGCCACGAACGGATCATGCCGGATGGCCGCAAGCGCAACTCGGTGCGTTTCAGCATCATCGACGACGAATGGCCGGAAGTGCGGGCGCGGCTCGAGGCGAAGCTGGCGACGTAACGCGGGACGCTTGATGCTTGACGTGCGTCGCGCGGCCGGCAGCGGAGGCGGCCGCGCGACGGCGGGGGAAACGGTGCGCCGCGCACGTGGCGCGGCGCGGCATCGCAGCGGTTACTGCGCCGATGCGAGGTGATGACGCTGCGCGAGCTTCTGCGCGTCCGCGTAGTGCGCCTGCAGGATCGGCAGCGCCTGGCGGGCGACTTCCTTCAGCTTGGTGTCGCGGCCCGACGCGATTTCGGCCTGGAATGCCGAGATAGTCTTCTGCTGGCCGGCGAGCGCGACCTGTTCGATATACGCCTTGTCGAACTCGGCGCCTCGCAGGCTCTTGATGCTGTTCAGCACGGTCGTGTCGGGGTCGTTGGCCGGCACGTCGACGCCGCGCGGGCTCGCCGCGCGCATCGCCTGGATGATCTTCGCATCGTCGGTCGACACGCGTTGCGCGAATGCCTTGACCTGGCTGTCCGACGTGCGCGAATCGGCGATGCGCGCGGCGTCGTGCTGCGTCGACACGGTCTTCGTGCCGTCGGTGATGAAGGTCTGGTCGGCTTCGTGGATGCGCGTCGCGGTCGCGGCCGGCGCGGCCGGCGCGGCCGGCGCGGCCGGCGCGGCCGATGCGCCGGGCGCCGGCTGCGCGGTTTGCGCGGTCGCCGTCACGGCGACGAGAAGCAGGCCGGCGGCAGACAAGGCAACGCGCGAAATGTGGGGGAAGCGGTTCATGGGGACCTCCTTTCGATCGGGGCTCTGGTTGAAAAACGGATCGTGCGATCCGTCGCTGTGCGAGAGAGACCGGGCGCGCCCGGACCGGAATCGACCGCCGCTCTGCCGCGGCGTCGGTCGAAGTGTTTCCCGGCCCGACTGATTCTAGGAGAGCGGTCGGGTAGCAGGTGCAACCGTGCTGTGGCTTGTGTAACGGTTGGTAAGACGATTCGGTCGGCATGCGCGCAGGCAGGTAGCGCGTACCTGATGCGCATGCCGTGGCGGCAATTTTTGCGTGCGCGTGGCGCATGCAATGCATGAGATGCGCGTGCGTGTCATCGGCATTTGACGGGCGTGATGGCGTCGCGCGAGTGGGCTGCGTCGGTGCGTGGCGTGCGTGAAAGCGCTATACGCGCTCGAGCAGCGCATCGAGGCGCGGCAGCAACGGCATCGCGCAATGCGCCTGCAACGCGTCGGGCGCCGTGTAACCCCACGCGACGCCCTGGAACGCGATACGTGCGCGCCGTGCCGCGTCGGCATCGCGGATTTCGTCGCCGACGTACAGCACTTCGTCGGCGCGCACACCTGCCTCGCGAACGAGCGCGCGCAGCCGGCGCGCCTTGCCGAACAGCGGAATGCCGCATGCGAAATGGTCGACGCACGCGCCGGCATGCGGGCCGAGCCGGTCACGCACGATTTCCTCGGTATTCGACGTGGCGATCGCGATGCGGACGCCGCGCGCGGCGAGCGCGTCGAACGTTGCGTCGACGCCGGGAAACAATTGCACGTTCGCGACGCGCGGCCGCATCAGGCGGCGCATGTCGATCGTTACGCGCGGCACTTTCCACATCGGCACGTCGAGCGCGCGGATGATTTCGCGCGCCGACATGCCGCGCAGCGCCGGGCGCAGTTCGGGCGTGGCGTCGCGAAAGCCGTGCAGGCGTGACGCTTCCGACAGCGCGGCGAGAAAACTGTCGAGCGAATCGGCGAGCGTGCCGTCGAAGTCGAAGGCGATGAGGCGGTAGGTCATCAGGCGAGGCGTCGGAGGCTGAACGTGACGAAGGTAGTTGGCGCCGTGCTACTCGTAATGGTAGCGGCAGGACACGATGCTGATCTGAAGGTCGTCAGCCTCGTAGACCAGACGGTTCGTATCGTCAATACGGCGCGACCAGAAACCGGAGAGATGGGCCTTCAGTGGTTCGGGCTTGCCGACGCCTTCGAACGGCGTTGGCCGGGTTTCGCGAATGAGCTGGTTGATGCGCTTGAGCGTCTTGCGATCCTGCCGTTGCCAGTAGACATAGTCGTCCCATGCATCGGAAGTGAAAAGCACGCGACGTACGCTCATTCATCATCCTCGGCGAGCTTGTGTTCCTTCGCCTTGCCCTTGCGCAGTTGCGCGATCGAACGGTCGAGATGAGCGACGTTGGCCGGCGAGCGCAGCAAGTGGACCGTCTCCATCAGGCTGTCGTAATAGTCCTGCGACATGATGACGGCGTTCGGCGCATCGCGGCGCGTGATGAGCGTCACGTCCGCATCGTCGACGACCTGGTCGATGACGGTCTTCAGATTGCCGCGGGCATCGGAAAAATGAATCGTGCGCATGGTACGCCTCACTTGTACGTATAACGGTACAAGCGTAGCGCTAACCGAGTATATGTACAAGATATCGTACATGTCTTGAGGCGCCGTGCGGCAGGGCGACGCGCATCTGTTCTCCCGCGGCGTCGCGGCCATCCCCTTGTCCCCCACCCGACAGCGCGGTATCGTCGATGCTCCGCCTTCCGCCCCTCGAACCGGAGAACCGACGTGCCCCCAGCCACCTCCGCCACGCTGAGATTTTCCACCGACAAGCGCGAACTCGACGTCGACGCGATCTTCGACTTCCTGCATCGCGATGCATATTGGTCGCAGGGCATTCCGCGCGACGTGGTCGAGCGGGCCATCGAGGGTTCGCTGTGCTTCGGCGCGTATGTCGGCGGCCGGTTCGTCGGTTTCGCGCGGCTCGTCACCGATCATGCGACGTTCGCGTACCTGTGCGACGTGTTCGTGCTGCCGGCCGAACGCGGCAACGGCTACGGCCGCGCGCTGATCGACCATATATTCGCGCAGGAGTGGGTGCAGCGCCTGCGCCGCATCATGCTCGTGACGACCGATGCACACGAACTGTACCGGCCGGTCGGTTTCGGTCCGTCCGCGAACCCCGAGCGGCTGATGGAGATTCGCCGCCCCGATATCTACACGAAACGCTGACGCGCGGCGCAGCGCATACAATACGCGCTTTCCGTTTTTGCCGAAGAGAAGCACACCATGACCGAACAGGAAGCCGAACAGCTCGCGACGCACCGCCACTACAAGGGCGGCCTGTACCGCTACATCGGCGTTGCCCGCCATTCCGAAACCGAGGAATCGGTGGTCGTCTACGAGCATCTGTGGCCGCACGCGCGCGGCCTCTGGGTGCGGCCGGAAGCAATGTTCAACGGCAATCTCGAAGACGGCACGCCGCGTTTTCGCAAGCTGCGCGACTGAGCGGGCGGGCGGCGCCTCAGCCGCCGTCTAGCCGGCGCCGCCCGGCTTGTCGTGCGGCGCCTGTTGCCGCAGCGCCATCGCAAAGAAGCGCCGGATTTCATCCATCAGTTCCGCGCGGGCCGACGCGAAATCGAACGCACGCCGGTTTTCGTGCGCGTAGCGCCGGCGCCAGTCGTCGGCCGCATGCCGCGCTTCGCGTGCGCGCAGATCGTCGAGTTCGGGCGTGCGCAGCGCGTGATCGGCGATCAGCGTCACGCCTTCGCGGCTGACTTCCAGCACGCCGCCCGCGACGAGCAGGCGGCGATGCTCGCCGGTCGGCGCATCGACGAGCATCACGACGCCCGGCCGGATCCGCGTGAGCAGCGGCGCGTGGTGCGGGTAGATCCCCAGTTCTCCACTTTCCCCCGGGACGACGACGAAATGCGCGTCGCCGGCATACAGCACCGCTTCCACGCTCACGATGTCGAGCCGCATCGACGTCTTCATGCGTACTCCTTCAGACTGCCGCCGCGCCGGCGACGATTTCGCACAGCTCGGTGGTGATCTGCGCCTGTCGCGTCTTCTGGTACAGGTGCCGCAGTTCGCGCAACACGCGGTCGGCGTTGTCCGTCGCGGTCTGCATGCTGAACATCCGCGCGCATTGCTCGCACGCGTAGTTTTCGACGACGGCCTGATAGAGCGTCGCCTCGACGTAGCGCAGCAGCAACGTGTCGACGACCGGCTTGGGCGCGGGCTCGTACAGATAATCGGATGCGGCCGCGCCGTCGGTCGGCGCGCCGGTGTCGAGCCCCGCGATCGGCAGCATCGCGTCGATGCGCGGCTCGTACGCGAGCGGGCTCGTCAGCCGGTTGTACGCGACGTGCACTTCGTCGAGCTCGCCGTTGACGAACGCGGTCAGCGGCACGAGCAGCGCCCCGAGCAACTGCTCGAAGTGCGGCTCGGCGGCCAGGCCGCCCGCACGGGCCGCGATGGTCGCGCCGTGGCGCAGCAGCGGCGCGAGGCCGCGCGCGCCGATCACGCTCAGTTCGCAGGCGACGCCGGCCCGGTCCCAGCGTTCGAGCGCATTCACGCATTCGACGAGCAATCGCGCATTGAGCGGGCCGCACAGCCCGCGATCGGTGCTGACGACGATCAGGCCGACGCGGCGCACGGTATCGCGGCGCGCCATCAGCGCCGATACGTGGTCGGGGCGGTCGCGCAGCACGCGTTCCGCCATCGCGCCGATGCGCGCCGCGTACGGGCGGAACTCGCGCGCGCGTCGCTGCGCGCTCGCCATCTTGGTGCGCGCCATCATCTCCATCGCCTTGGTGATCTTGCGCGTGGACGAGGTGCTGGCGATCTTCGAGCGGATTTCGCGTGTGTGCATGTCAGGGGGGAGGCGTCGCGGCCATCCGGATGTCATCGTGCGACTTCATGCTATCGGGACTTCACCTGAAACGATTGACTGAAATCAAACGACTTCGCCCGGTCCCGCACCAGAATCCGTTCACGTGATCCTTGCGAAGGGGCAGTCGATGACCGATGTACGCACGCATCAGAAATACGAAGCGCTGATCGCGCGTTGCCGCGCATTGCGCCCGGTGACGGTCGCGGTCGCGCATCCTTGCGACGAGGTATCGCTGCACGCGGCGGCCGCCGCCGCTCGGGCCGGCATCGTCGTGCCCGTGCTGGTCGGCCCGGTGGCGCGGATCACGATGCTCGCCGCGACGCTGGGTATCGACCTGTCCGGCTATCGGCTCGTGGATGCGCCGCACAGCCATGCGTCGGCGGCGCGCGCGGTCGAACTGGTGCGCGCGGGCGACGCGCAGGCGCTGATGAAGGGCAGCCTGCACACCGACGAGTTGCTGGCGGAAGTGGTGCGCGCCGATACGGGGCTGCGCACCGGGCGGCGCCTGAGCCACGTGTTCATCATGGACGTACCGACTTATCCCAAGCCGCTGTTCATCACCGACGCGGCCGTCAATATCCGTCCGACGCTCGAGCAAAAGGCCGACATCGCGCAGAACGCGATCGATCTCGCGCATGCGCTCGGCATCGCCCGGCCGAAGGTGGCGATCCTGTCGGCGGTCGAGACGGTCAGCTCGAAGCTGCCGTCGACGCTCGACGCGGCCGCGCTGTGCAAGATGGCCGAGCGCGGCCAGATCACCGGCGCGCTGCTCGACGGGCCGCTCGCGCTCGACAACGCGATCAGCCCGGAGGCCGCGCGGCTCAAGCATCTCGGTTCCGCGGTCGCGGGCGATGCGGACATCCTGCTCGTGCCCGACCTCGAGGCCGGCAACATGCTCGCGAAGGAACTGACGTTCCTGGCGAATGCCGATGCGGCCGGCATCGTGCTCGGCGCGCGCGTGCCGGTGATCCTGACGAGTCGCGCCGACAGCGAACGCACGCGCCTGGCGAGTTGCGCGGTCGCGGCGCTCGTCGCGGCGGCGGCGCGCGCGACGGCGGCGCCCTTAGCCGCGCCGGCGCTTGCCGCCGACGCACGCTGACGGGGCCGCGATGCGACATCCCGTCCTGGTGCTCAACGCTGGCTCGTCGAGCCTCAAGTTCTCGGTCTACGACACGCGCGAGGATCGTTCGCTCGATGCGGGCCTGCACGGGCAGGTCGAGAACCTGCATGACACGCCGCATCTGTTCGTGGCCGACGCGCACGGCACGACGCTCGCCGACAGCCCCGTCGCGCAACCGGGGCATCAAGGCGCGATCGAGGCGCTGCACGCGTGGTTCGCCGCTCATGTCGGGCGCGAGGCCGCGTTCGACGGCGTCGGGCACCGGGTCGTGCATGGCGGCCCGTATTTCACCGCGCCGGTGCGGATCGATGCGCGCGTGCTCGATGCGATCGCGTCGCTTTCGCCGCTCGCGCCGCTGCACCAGCCGCATCACGTCGACGCGATTCGCGCGGTTGCCGCGGTCGCGCCGAACCTCCCGCAGGTCGCGTGTTTCGACACCGCGTTCCATTCGACGGTGCCGGTGCTCGAACGGGAGTTCGCGCTGCCGCGCGCGCTGACCGAGCAGGGCATCGTGCGCTACGGGTTTCACGGGCTGTCGTACGAGTACATCGCGACGGCGCTCGCGGCCCTCGATCCATCGTGGGGGCGGCACCGGACGGTGATCGCGCATCTCGGCAACGGCGCGAGCCTGTGTGCGCTCGCGAACGGCCGCAGCGTCGCGACGACGATGGGGTTCACGGCCGTCGATGGGCTGCCGATGGGCACGCGCACGGGCGCGCTGGACCCCGGCGTGATCCTGTACCTGCAGCGTCACGCAGGCCGGTCACTCGACGAAGTCGAGCATCTGATCTATGCCGAATCGGGCTTGCTCGGCGTGTCCGGCGTGTCGAGCGACATGCGCACGCTGCTCGCGAGCGACGCACCGTCGGCCGCGCACGCGGTCGAGCTGTTCGCCTATCGCGCGGCCCGCGAACTCGCCGCGCTGGCCGGCGTGCTCGGCGGCCTCGACACGCTCGTGTTCACGGCGGGCATTGGCGAGCACGCGCCGCGCGTGCGTGAACGGATCTGCAGCCGTGCGGCGTGGCTCGGCATCGTGCTCGACGACGCGGCGAACGCCGCCGGCCTGCCGGTGATTTCGGGCGACGCGTCGCGCGTGACGGTGCGCGTGATCCCGACCGACGAGAATCTGATGATCGCGCGGCACACGCGCCGTGTGCTGGACGATGCGATCCCTTCCACGCCGTATCCGACCCGGTGAGACCTTCGATGACAGCACGCGACACGCTTTCCCCTGCCGCCAGCGCTCTCGCGCTGCCGATTTTCTGGCCGATGGCCGCCGCCAACGCGATGTTCGCGGCCGGCGCCGAGATCGCGGCGCGCAATCTCCGCTTCCTTGCGGAAGAGGAGAAGCTCCATTTCGAAGCGCATCCGGCGCTGGCGTCGCCGAACCGGCCGTTGCTGGAACTGCGCACGATGACGTTTCGCGACTATTCGGCCGCGCCGGCGCACGGGCTGCCGACGATCGTCGATGCGCCGTACGCGGGGCACAGCGCGATGATCGCCGACTACCAGCCGGGGCAGAGCCTGATGCAGACGCTGCGCGAGCACGGCGTGACGCGTCTGTACCTGACCGACTGGCGCTCGGCCACCGAGGACATGAAGGATCTCGAGATCGACCAGTATCTGGCCGAACTGAACGTGTGCGTCGACGAACTCGGCGGCCGCGTGAATCTCGTCGGGCTGTGTCAGGGCGGCTGGATGTCCGCGATGTACGCGGCGCGTTTCCCGCACAAGGTCGCGAGTCTCGTGCTGGCCGGCTCGCCGATCGACACCGACGCGGGCGACGGCCCGATCAGGCAGATGGTGCACACGTATCCGACGTCGTTCTACGAGGAACTCGTCACGATGGGCGGCGGGCTGATGCGCGGGCGCTTCATGCTGCGCGGCTGGAAAAACATGCATCCCGACCAGCACTATCTCGCCGAGCACGTCGACCTGTACGAGCATCTCGACGATCCCGAATACCTGCGCAAGCGCGAGGTGTTCGCGAACTGGTACGAAAGCCCGATCGACCTGCCGGGGCGCTGGTACCTGCAGGCGATCGTGCAGATCTTCAAGGAGAACCGGCTCGCGAAGGGCACGTTCGTCGCGCTCGGGCGCACGCTCGACCTGAAGGATGTCGCGTGCCCGGTCTATCTGCTCGCCGGCGAGGCCGACGACATCACGACGCCGGAGCAGGTGTTCGGGGCGCGCGATCGTCTCGGCACGCCCGCGTCGCGCATCGAGAGCCGGCTCGTGCCGGGCGGCCATATCGGCCTGTTCATGGGGACGCGCACGCTGAAGACGGTGTGGCCGGACATTGCGCAATGGATCGCGGCGCAGCGCTAGGCCGGCGCGGATCGTTACGGAGAGCGACATGACGTTGCGACACAAGCGCGGGCTCGTCGTCGGCATCGCGAACGAACAGAGTATCGCGTGGGGATGCGCGCGCGCGTTTTGCCGGGCGGGCGCGACGCTCGCGGTGACGTGGCAGTCGGACAAGACCCTGCCGCACGTCGAGCCGCTGTTCGCGCAACTCGACGCGCCGATCCGGATGCCGCTTGACGTCGGGCGGCCGGACCAGATGGCGGCGGTGTTCGACGCGATCGCGGCGCAATGGGGCGAGATCGACTTCGTGCTGCATTCGGTCGCGTATGCACCGAAGGCGGACCTGCACGGCCGCGTGGTCGACAGTTCGCCGGAAGGCTTCTCGCTCGCGATGGATACCTCGTGCCATTCGTTCATCCGGATGGCTCGGCTCGCCGAGCCGCTGATGACGCGCGGCGGGAGCCTGATGGCGATGAGCTATCTCGGCGCGGAGCAGGTCGTCGCGAATTACGGGGTGATGGGGCCGGTCAAGGCCGCGCTCGAAGCGAGCGTGCGGTATCTGGCGGCCGAACTCGGCGGCGCGGGCATTCGCGTCAACGCGATTTCGCCGGGCGTGTTGCCGACCCGCGCGGCGTCGGGCCTGCCGGACTTCGGCCGGCTACTCGACGACACCGCGCGCCGGGCGCCGCTGCATCACGCGCTGGACATCGACGACGTCGGCGCGTTCTGCGCGTTTCTTGCCGGCGACGGTGCACGGGCGATCACGGGCGGTACGCACTATATCGACGCCGGCATGCACATGCTCGGCTAGGGTCGACGCAAGCCCGTTATTGGCGTGAACAGGGCTTGACGCGCCGGCTGCACGCAGCGTTCAGGTGCGCGCGAATGCCTGCACGAGGGCCGGCGGCGCGTGGGCGACCGTCACCTCCGGCGTGCCGTGCCACGCCGCGAGTTTCTTCACGGCTTTCGCGACGTCGGCCGCGAGCCCGGCGCCGAAGCGCACGCCCGGCTCGACGTGCACGGCCTTCAGTTCGAACGTGCCGAGCGTGCGATGCGCTTTCGCATCGACGCGGCCCACCAGCCGGCCGCGATGTAGCACGGGCAGGCAGAAATAGCCGTAGCGCCGCTTGTGCTCGGGCGTATAGCACTCGATCGTGTAGTCGAACCCGAACAGCGTCGACGCGCGCCGCCGGTCCCAGACGACCGGATCGAACGGCGACAGCAGCGTCGTGACCGTCGAGCGCAGCGTGTCGGCCGCGGCGGCCGGCAGCAGCGCATCGAGCGAGCGATGCACGTAGGCCGGCTCCTTCCAGTCGTCGATCCGCACCGGAATCAGGTCGCCGGCCTCGGCGAGCCGCTCCAGCTCCGCGCGGTACGAGCGGCGCGGCAGCCGATAGTAGTCGGCCACCCAGTCCGCGCGCACGACGCCGAGCGCGCGGCACGTGTAGTCGAGCAGCGCGGGCAGCACGGCCTCGCGCGGCGGCAGGTCGCGCGCATCGTCCCAGTCGGGCAGCACGCGTTCGCGCACGTCGTACACGCGCTGGAAATTGCGGCGCTCCGACACCATCAGGTCGCCCGTCGTGAACAGCACTTCCAGATGACGCTTTTCGGGCTTGCGATCCCACCAGCCGTTGCCCTTCACGCCGTGTTCGCGTGCGAAATCGGCCGACCGCACCGGGCCTTCTTCGCGAATCCGCGCAAGCAGCCGTTCGATCTCGGGACGATTCTGCTCATGCCATTCGGCCGCGTATTTCCAGCCCATTCCCGACGGGTCGAGCATTTTGTAGCGCATCAGCCCGAACTGCTCGATCGGCAGAAAACACGCTTCGTGCGACCAGTATTCGAACAGGCGCGCCTCGGCGAGATGTTCGTCGAGCCAGTGCGGCGGGAAATCGCCGAGACGGCTGTACAGCACGAGATACGGGCTGCGCGCGACCACGTGGATGGTGTCGATCTGCAACTGCGCCATCCGGCGGATCGTGTCGAGCACGTCGGACTTGGTCGCCTTGCGGCGGGGTGGCGTGAGCAGGCCCTGTGCGGCGAGATGCAGGGCGCGGGCGGCGGCGGACGAAAGCGTGAGCATCGGCAGGACGGTCGAGGGTGGCGATCGGGAACCACTTTAGCGCGAAAGCGGCGCGCGCGCGCGACGTGCGGCTGCAACGCGTCTGACAATGGTTGACAGATACGTTTCGCAAGTTTCCCTATAGTGCGGTTCATGGCGCGACGACACGTGCGCGCACCGATTCCGCTTCCGACGCACATATGTCCATGGCACGCAGGAAGCGAATCCGGGATTCTCAACCCCCATCGAGAGACCCGGAGCCCTGAGCGGACATCCATGCGGCTATGCACCGGCCCCGTGTGGATGTCCGCTGATTTTTTTGTTTTTCCGGTTTTTCCTCCATTGCCCGCGACAGGTCATGCCGCGGCGCTCGTCTGTCCGGGCCGCAGCGCGCGGGACAGGTCGTAGTGTTTCGCCGCGCCGTAACGCGGCGAACCGAAGTGCCAGTCGTAGTTGCCGCGAATGTACGTCCGGGCCTCGTCGAGCAGGCGCAGCGACGCACGATCGTCGGTGCGCGCGCGCACCTTTTTTTCCAGATCGAGATAACGCGCCAGATAGCCGTTGTGGATGTCCGCCGCCGCGTCGAGCGCGGCCTGCGGCGAGAGCCCGCGTTCGTGTATCAGCACGCACACGAGATTGCTGCTCGACTCGCCGGCCTCCTTCGGATACGAGAAGATATCGTTGCACAGGCACAGGATCGCGTTGGACAGCCTGCGCAGGCGCTCGACCGCTTCGTCGGCGTAGAACGCGGCCGGCGCTTCGTAGCCCGCGGCGATATCGATCAGCGCGAACGCACCCTCGCCGCAGCCGTTGTACGTGCGACCGGACAGGTATTCGGCCTCGCCGGGCACGACGTCGGTCGCGAACCGGCCGGCTTCCCACAGCGTCGAGAACAGGAACGTCATCATCCCTGCCACCCAGCGGGCGTACTGCACGCGCGTGGACACGGCGGCGATACGCGCGCATATGTCCTGCGTCGCGCGTTGCAGGGCGGGCAGGAACGCGGCCAGGTGCGGCAGGCGCGCCGCCAGCGCGGCGCGCAGCGGCGCGGGGTCATGGCCGGTCGGATCGGCGATCATTTCGTAAAGCCACAAGTAGAGGGCACCGAGCTCGCCCGGGGCGCGCGCGACGCCGTGCAGGCTGCACAGGCCGTCGTCGATCGCGAAGATCCAGCCGTAAGCGCGGGCGGTCGTGCACAGTCCGTCGAAGGACGAATGCGCATAGACGCGCGCGCAGTATTCGCCGACCTTGCCGTGACGGATGCCGTGCGCCCAGCGCGGATCGTCGAGCAATCCGTGGCTGTTCATCCACGCGTACAGGTCGGCTTCGGCGCGCTCGGCATCGGGATGCACGGGTGTTTCGAACGGGTGGAACAGGTGCGGCAGCACCAGCGTGGGCGCCGCGGCTTCGGCGGCAACGGTTTCGACGGTGGACATGGCGTACCTCGCGGATGGCGGGTGGCAACAGGTGTCGTGAGGAGCGCGCCGGCCTACTTGCCGAACCGGCGCGCGCGCTTGCCGTACGCATCGATGGCCTGTTCGAAATCGTCGCGTCCGAAATCGGGCCAGCACGTCGGCGTGAAATAGAACTCGGAGAAAGCGGTTTGCCACAGCATGAAATTCGACAGGCGCTGTTCGCCCGACGTGCGGATCACGAGGTCCGGCTCAGGCTGGCCGGCCGTATACAGCCGGCTCGCGATCGACTCCGGGCTGAGTTGCGCGAGCAACTGATCGACGGTGCCGGCCGCGACGTGCTCCGCGATCAGCGAGCGGACTGCGTGCAGCAGGTCGAGGCGGCCGCTATAGGCGACCGCGATGTTCACGTCGAGCCCGCGCGCGTGGGCCGTGCGTTGCTGCGCGGCGCCGATGCGCTCGGCCGTGGCGGGCGGCAGCTGCGTCAGGTCGCCGATCACGTGCAGGCGCCAGCGGCCGCTGGCGGCGAGCTCGTCGAAGACGTCGGCGATCACGGCGAGCAGGCCGCGCAATTCCCCGGCGTCGCGCTCGAGATTCTCGGTGGACAGCGGCCACAGTGTCACGAGCGGGATCCCGGCTTCCTCGCACCACGACAGCAGCGCATGCACGTTGCGTCCGCCGGCCCGATAGCCGTCGGCGGCCGGCAGGCCGAGGCGCTCCGCCCAGCGCCGGTTGCCGTCGAGAATGACGGCGAGATGGGTCGGCAACGGCGGCCGGGCCGCATCCGGTTCAGCGGGCGAGTCGATGGCGAATGTTTCCGGCGCGCGCAGAATCAGCTCTCGAGTCATGGAGACTCCTTCGAGGCGAGATAGCGATCGAAACGTGAAACAGCGGATGGGATGGTTATCGCGACTGCTGCAATCCGGCGGGGGGATTCTGTTCGCGCCGATGCGAGCGACCATTATCGATCAATGGATTTCGGATTATCAAGTCGTTCGCATGCACGATATCGGGGCGCCCGGGCGCGCAAGCGGCCGAGCAGGCGTGGCGCGGCGCCGGCGGATATCGAAAGCGGTGATGCGCGATCGATTTTCGAGCCGATGTTATTTCGGCAAGGGGATTCGGCGAGCGGTTTGTGTGTTTCGCGCGATTGAATAAATCGCGGAACTGGAAAATAAAAACGACGTAATACCCGGACGATCGATTGCGGCGAAAACGCTTCCGCCGCAATCGATCGGCGGCCGTTTACTGCCGCTTGCCGCGCGCGATTTCGTCGCCGGCGCCGGGCGGCAGCCGCCGCGTGATCGGAATCGACGCGAACGAGCACAGCCCGACCACCAGGAACGCGGGCCAGAAATCCGACCACACCATCGCCTGATGGCCCTGGAGCCAGTGCGACACGTGCAGCACGAGGCCGGCCACCGTGACGCCCAGGCCGAGCGACATCTGCTGCACGACGCTGCCGAGGCTCGTCGCGCGGCCGGCGTCGCGCGGCGAGATGTCCGCATAGATCATCGAATTCAGGCTCGTGAACTGCAGCGCGGGGAAGATGCCGCCGACGAGCACGATCAGCCAGATCGCCCAGGTCGCCATGCCGGGATGGAATACACCGTATGCGGCGATCGCGAGGCCCGCGAATGCCGCGTTGTAGATCAGCACCGTGCGAAAGCCGAAGCGGCGCAGCGTATGCGTGGCCGTCGAGCGGCTGACCGCGCCGCCGAGCGCGGACGCGCACGTGATGAGCCCCGAGTGGAACGCGCTCATGCCGAGCCCTTCCTGCAGCGCGAGCGGCAGCAGGAACGGCACCGCGCCGAGGCCGATGCGGAACAGCGACCCGCCGACGACGCTCGCGTGGTAGGTCGGGATCTTCAGGAAACCGAGGTCGAGCACGGGGCGCGTCTTGCGGCGCGCGTACGGCACATACAGCGCGAGCATCGCGGCGCCGGCCGCGCACATGATGATCGCGTTCGAGCGCGACGTGAGCGAGCCGTCGATCAGCGTGAGGCCCATCAGCAGCAGTGCGGCACCGCTGGCCGACAGCAGGAAGCCGAACCAGTCGAGCGGGCCCGGATCGGGTTCGTGCGTGTTCGCGATGTGCTTGCTCGCGAGGTAGATTCCGTAAAGGCCGATCGGCACGTTGATGAAGAAGATCATCCGCCAGTGCAGGTAGGTCGTGATGAAGCCGCCGACGAGCGGCCCGACCGTGGGCCCGAACAGCGCGGGAATCGCGAGGTAGTTCATCGCGCGCACGAGATCGGCGCGCGGCACCGCGCGGAAGATGATGATGCGGCCGACCGGGACCATCATCGCGCCGCCGACGCCCTGGATGAAGCGCGCGAACGTGAGCACGCCGAGGGAGTTGGATGCCGCGCACATCAGCGAGCCGACGACGAAGATGCCGATCGCGGTGCGGAACACGGAGCGGGCGCTGAAGCGGTCGGCGAGCCAGCCGCAGATCGGGATGAACACGCCGAGACCGACCACGTAGGCCGTGATCGCGATGTTCAGCGTGACGGGGTTGTGCCCGAAGTCCCTCGCCATCGCAGGCAGTGCGGTGACGATGATGTTCGCGTCGACGCTTTCCATGAACAACGCACAGGCAACGATGAGCGGTGCTAGAAAGACGGGCGACATGAGGAGGGCGCGCGGTAAAGACGCCATTATGCCCATAATGTGAGCGCTGCGTCACGTATGACAACAGTTGTTCCGCATGTTGCAACAGTCGTCTTTTCCGGCTGAGGGTGCGGAAAGAACGACTGCGCGCATGCGGTCGATGTGCCGCTTGTGCGTGCTGGATGCACTGCTCGACTGATGAACCACGCAGCGTCGCCGTGGCGACGCGCGTGCGTATTTTCGAGGCCAGACAGTATGTCGACGCAGTGATTTCCTCCGAGCGGCGTTTCATCCGGCGCGTCGGCCGGCCATGTCGATTCCTTTTGACGGTGCGGCGGTGCGTTTCTAAAATATGAGCACTTGCTCATATTCAAAAGCCGCCTTCCCGCCATGTCCGAATCGTCCTCGCGCATCCCGCTTTTGCCCCGCAAGGCGCCGCGCCAGCGCCGCTCGATGGCCACCGTCGATGCGATCGTCGAGGCCGCCGCCCGCGTTCTGGAGCGCGACGGCTTCGATGGCTACACGACGAATGCCGTGGCCGCGCTGGCCGGCGTGAGCATCGGCTCCCTCTATCAATACTTCCCGAACCGCGATGCGCTGACGGCCGCGCTCGTCGAGCGCGAGAGCGCGCATCTGCTCGACGACGTCGACCGCGCGGCCGCGCGGTCGTCCTGCGACGACGTGCTGCGCGCGCTGGTGCGCGGGGCCGTCGCACACCAGATGCGCCGGCCGGCGCTCGCGCGGCTGATCGATTTCGAGGAGGCGCGGTTGCCGCTCGGCGCGCGCACCGCGCGCGTCGCGGACCGCATCCACGCGACCTTGCTGCATGCGCTTGGGCTGCGCGATGCGCCACGCGTCGCCGCGCCCGACGTGGTCGCGCACGATCTGCTCGCGATCGTGAAAGGCATCGTCGATGCGGCGGGCGCCCGCGGCGAGACCGATGCCGATGCGCTCGAAGTGCGCGCGTGGCGGGCGGTGCACGGTTATCTGCGGGAGTCGCGCGAATCGAAACTTGCTTGACACGCATGTTTCGTGCGACAGTCGGGCCCATTCACACCACAACATGACGCGTATCGATCGAAGGCCATCGAGACGAACGCGCGCGCGAACGAGACCTCGTGCCGATCCACTCACCATTCGAAAGGAGGGGACACGCCATGACGTCACGTCGTGCCGCACCGCTTGCATCTCGTTTCTCGTCGCGTCAGTCGCCGCCCGCGCCGCGTCTGCGCTGGGCCGCCGCGCTGGCCATCGCCTATCTCGCCGTCGCCGGCTGCGCCGCGCAGGCCGACAATGCGCATCAGGCCGCCGCGCAAGCGGCCAGCCAGTCGGCGTTGCCGGCCACCACCGCGGCCGCTTCCGCGCCCGTGTCGGGCACGCTGCTGCCGCCGCCGAGCCAGCTCTACGGCGACCTGTTCGTCGCGGTGCAGACCGCGCAGCTCTATCCTGACCAGAAGACCTTCGTCGACGCCACGCCCGACACCGATCCCGCGACGATCGTGCAGTTGTATCAGCAACAGAAATCGCAGCCCGGTTTCTCGCTGAAGGCGTTCGTCGACCAGCATTTCACACCGCCCGCGGCAGGCGGCGTGACGCCGCCGCCGAACCAGACGCTGCGCCAGCACATCGACTGGCTGTGGCCGCAGCTCACGCGCACGAGCGTCACGGCGCCCCCGTACAGTTCGCTGATTCCGATGCCGAAGCCGTACGTCGTGCCGGGCGGCCGCTTCCGCGAAGGCTACTACTGGGACACCTATTTCACGATGCTCGGGCTGCAGGTGTCGGGGCGCGAGGATCTCGTCGACGACATGCTCGACAACTTCGCCTACCTGATCGATACGGTCGGGCACATTCCGAACGGCAATCGCACGTATTATGCGAGCCGCTCGCAGCCGCCGTTCTTCGCGTACATGGTCACGCTCGCCGCACGGGTCGAAGGCGACAAGGTCTACCAGAAATACCTGCCGGCGCTGCGCAAGGAGCATGCGTACTGGATGCAGGGCGAAACCACGACGCCGCGCGGGCAGGCCGCGCGCCACGTGGTCACGATGCCCGACGGCGCGGTGCTGAACCGCTACTGGGATGCGAGCGACACGCCGCGCGACGAATCGTATCTCCAGGACGTGACGACCGCGAAATCGGTGCCGTCCCGTCCGGCGAACGAGGTGTACCGCGACCTGCGCGCGGGCGCCGAAAGCGGCTGGGACTACAGCTCGCGCTGGTTCGGAGACGGCAAGACGCTCGCGACGATCCGCACGACCTCGATCGTGCCGGTCGACCTGAACAGCCTGATGTTCCATCTCGAGACGACCATCGTGAAGGGCTGCGCGCTCACGCGCGACATCGGCTGCGTGGCCGATTTCTCGGCGCGGGCTGGACGGCGCGCGGCCGCGATCAATCACTACCTGTGGAACCGCCGCGGCTATTACGGCGACTATGACTGGCAGTTGCGCAAGCCGCGCGACGGCGTGACGGCGGCCGCGCTGTATCCGCTGTTCGCGGGCGTGGCGTGGCCGGAGCGCGCGAAGGCGACCGCGCGCGAAGTGCGCAAGACGCTGCTGCAGCCGGGCGGCCTCGTGACGACGACCGAGAACACGGGCCAGCAATGGGATGCGCCGAACGGCTGGGCGCCGCTGCAGTGGATCGCGATCGACGGGCTGCGCCGTTACGGCGAACCGGCGCTCGCGAAGGACATTGGCACGCGATTCCTGGCCGACGTGAAGCAGGTGTACGCGACCGAAGGCAAGCTCGTCGAGAAGTACGTGGTCGAAGGCACCGGCACGGGCGGCGGCGGAGGGGGCGAATATCCGTTGCAGGACGGCTTCGGCTGGACCAACGGCGTCACGCTGAAACTGCTCGGGCTGTACGGCGAATAATGTGTAGTGCGCGGGAGGGGCCGCATGCCCGTACCGCAGGCCACCGCACGGGCCGGACCGTCGCGCAAGCGGCCGGCCGGCCCGGGTCTTCATGCGGCTCGCATCAGAACGTGATCGTCGTGCGCACGCCGACCACGGTTTCGTCGCCGATGCGCGCGCCGACCGTGTTCGGGTTCGGGATGCCGCCGCCCGGACGGAAGAAGTGCTGCAGGTCGGCCTGCACTTGCCACCACGGCGCGACCTGATACTGGTAGGTCGCCTCGATCACGGTTTCCGCGCGGCGCACCGGATAGCCGGGCGTCGTGTACACGCCGGTATCGCCGTCGAGGCCGCGCGCATGCGAGCCGATCTTCGCGTAGCCGATCGCGATGCCGGCGACGTCGTTGTCGCGTCCGGCGAACGGCGCCTTCAGCGTCACGCCGGCATTGGCCGCGAAATCGACGACATTGCGGTCGCCGGGCGAGCCCATCACGCGCGCGAACACGCCGACCGAGCGCGGGCTGTCGGCCGACGGCCGCCACACCATTTGATCCGCGACCGCATAGAAGCCGTAGTTGCCGCGATGCGTGGCGGGCGTGCCGTTGCTCGCCGGATCGGCGAGCGACAGCCCGTCGGTGCCGTAGCGCGGATCGTTCGCGTGCTGCGAGTGATACCAGACGCCGAGCTTGTACGTGCCGGGCAGGCCGGCCGGCTGCGGCGCCTTCGGGTCGGCGGGCGGCGCGTTCAGCGCGTACTGCACTTCGCCGATCACGAATGCGCCGCTGCGCAGATTGAAGTTGGTGCCGTGCGCGTTCAGCACCTGCGCGTCGCCGTCGGTGCGGCCGGCCGGGTTGCCGTCGAACACGCCGACTATCGCGGTCCACGCGTCGGCCGGCTTCACGCGCAGCCGCACGCCGAGCGACGACAGCGGATACGCGGGGCCGCCGGACGGCAGGTCGGTGGACGGCAGCACGGGCCAGCCGAACGTCGCGTTCATGAACGTCGCCGCGTTCTCGCTCACCATGAATTCCTGGTCGACGCTCTGCTGGCCGACTTTCACGTCGACCTTGCCGTCGAGCAGCGACTGCTGATACCAGAGCTCCCACAGGCGCGTGGTCGAATTGGCCTCGATGCCGGTCGCGGTCTGCAAGGTTTGCAGGTAGCGCTGCGACAGGTTGGTGCCGTGGATCTGCAGCCCCGACACGTTGAACGTGCCGCCCGGCAGGCCGATCGCCTTGCCGGTATCGACGTTGAAACCGAATTGCGTGAGCCCCTGGTACGCGCCGCCGCGGCCCGTGCCCCCGGACGCGTTGTACAGGTATTCGCTGGTTTCCTGCAGGCTCAGCGTGACGCCGTGTTCGTCGAGCACGTCGCGCAGGCCGCCCATGTTGCCTAGGAGGTTCGAACGCTCCCACAAGCCGGTGGGCGCGGGCGCGGCGGCATCGGCGGCCTGTGGTTGCGCGGGGGCGGCGGCATCGTTCGTGCCGGCCGCCGGTTCGGCGGCGGGCGCCGAGGCTTGCGCGAATGCGGATGCGGTGGCGAGCGACAGCAACAGCGCGGCGAGCGCGTCGAGGCGAAGCTTGCGCGGGACGGGAGCGAGCGGGTTCTTCATTTGGGTTGGCAGATTGATCAGGTTGGCTGAAGAAACGGGAACGTGATGCGGGCCGCATGGCGAGACGGCCCGCATGGGGAAGGACTTACGGCAGCCAGCCGCCGACGCGCCACACCTGCGCGAAGCCGACGTGTGACGCGGCCGAGCACAGTAGCGCGACGAGCGCGACCGCGGCCGCCGTCGCGGCGATCAGCACGCAATCGAGCGGGCGGGGCGCCGCGGGGACGTGGGCGAGGGCCAGGCCACGCCAGCGGCCGAATGCACGGGCGAGCGGCGAGCGGCCGGAAAACGAGCGGTCGCACGCGACGTGCACGACGCGCTTGAACTTGAACGCGAACGATTGAAAGAACATGACGCTGCCTCCGTTCCGTCCGGCGAACGCCGGACGACGTGATCGAGCGCGGGTGCATGACGCGGCCTGCGATCGGAGGGTGGAACATGGCGAAGCGTGCGACTGACGAACCGGCGATGGCCGGCCCGGATGGAGGCGCGCTAACCCGACGAGTGCGAGCTAGCGGCGAAAGACATGCGTCTGGCTGCTATCTCGCGATGGCTTGGCCGGCCTGGACCGGCATCGAACTGCAACTAGAGCATGCGTCCACGGAGGGACTCCCGTAATGAATTGGGGCGGATTGTAGTCGCGACTTTTGCTGCGGCGCAAGTAAAAAACGCATGACGGTTGCGCTGCGCGGTGTGCGTGTCGCAGCGGCGCGCGGCGGCCACGTACCCGCTCCGCGAGCGTGACGAGGGCGCGCGGCGCAGGTCGGGCCGTTGCTCCCGCGCATCGGCGCATCGTTGCGTCGTGACGACGCTGAAAGGTTTCAGAACGTCAATTCAAGGGCAAATCTTTCAGTCGCATCATGCGGGGAATTTATTTCGAAAAATGGGGTTTCAAGGGGTTGACTTCGCTTTCGCGCGATCCATAGAATCCGCCATCTTCACTCTTGGGGCCGCCGCCTTGGACGCCTGCAGTAGTCGATCTTCGAACGAAATTTCCGCCTGAGCGACCGACGTCCGCGCCTCATCGAAGCCGCCGTTTGTCTGCCAGGCAAACGGTGCGCGCAGCAGTATTCCGCAGCCACTCCCTACGTGCACCCTGATTCGCGCCGGTTAGCGTGATGCGTTCTCGCATGCGTTGCCCGGTTTCACCGCCGCCAGGCAGGCGGCCGCGTTCGCGCATCCGTTCTCCGGGCGCGCGAATGCCGGCCCGCCGGCCGGACGGCGGTCAACCGTGTTCCCCGGAACACCGCACAGGAGCCGCCATGAACGACAGTGACAGTTGTCCCTTATGCCCGTTGCATACGCAGACCCTTTTGAACCCGGGTCGCGGGGACAATCCGGCCGACTAGCCTGACACGCCGTTCAGGCCCCGGACTGGCCCCGCGCCCATCACGCGGCCGGCACGCTGCCGTCGCCGCACGGAGCCAGACCATGAACTTCGGCCTTCTGCTGTCGAACCTTCCGCACGTCACGGAATCGCGCCAGCACTACGACGCGATGCTGACGCTCGACGCCCGTCCGCGGGTGTTCTCCCGTCTGCTGAACCAGCTGAAAGCATTGATCCACTGAAAAGAAGCGCCGAGCGCGCCTCGGCATGCGCACGCGCGGCCGCCTTCGAGGGGCCGCCCCGTGCGCATTCCAAGGTCACACGCTCATCGAATCGCATAACCCTTAGCCGTACGGAACACATCATGTCCACGCCCTCCAACGTCTCTCCACCGATCCCGGTCGAGCGCGGCGCCGTGCTCGACGAAGCCCATCTGGGCGACATCCGCGGTGCGCTCGGCACCATCTCGCACCACGACACCGGCGCGCGCGGCACGTGGTGGGCGCGCCTGCGCACGCTGCTCGCGATCATCGGCCCGGGGCTGATCGTGATGGTCGGCGACAACGACGCCGGCGCATTCGGCACGTATACGCAGGCCGGCCAGAACTACGGCACGACGCTGCTGTGGACGTTGCTGCTGCTCGTGCCCGTGCTGTACGTGAACCAGGAAATGGTGCTGCGCCTCGGCGCGGTCACGGGCGTCGGCCATGCGCGCCTGATCTTCGAGCGCTTCGGCAAGTTCTGGGGCGCGTTCAGCGTGATCGACCTGTTCCTGCTCAACGCGCTGACCATCGTCACCGAGTTCATCGGCATCACCTTCGTGCTCGATTTCTTCGGATTGCCGAAGGTGGCCGGCGTATGCGTGGCCGCGGCGCTGACGATGGCCGCGGTGAGTACCGGCGATTTCCGGCGCTTCGAGCGGTTCGCGATCGGACTGTGCGTGCTGAGCCTGCTGCTCGTGCCGGTGCTCGTGTCGATCCACCCGCCCGTCGCGCAGATGACGCGCGATTTCTTCGTGCCGAACTGGCCCGCGCACGCGAAGCTGTCGGACGTGATGCTGCTCGTGATCGGTATCGTCGGCACGACGGTCGCGCCATGGCAGTTGTTCTTCCAGCAAAGCTACGTGATCGACAAGCGCATCACGCCGCGCTTCATGAAATATGAAAAGGCCGACTTGTGGATCGGCATCGCGTTCGTGCTGGTCGGCGCGGTCGCGATGATCGGCTTCAGCTCGGCGCTGTTCGGCGGCCATCCGGAAGCCGGCAACTTCACCGACGCTGGCGGCGTCATCGCGGGCCTCGAGAAGTATGCGGGCCGCACGAGCGCGACGCTGTTCGCCGTCGCGCTGCTCGACGCGTGCATCATCGGCGCGGCGGCCGTGTCGCTGTCGACCGCGTACGCGATCGGCGACGTATTCCGGATCCGCCACTCGCTGCACCGCGGGGTGACCGACGCGAAGGGCTTCTATCTCGTCTATTTCGGCATCGTCGCGGCCGCGGCCGCGCTCGTGCTGATCCCGGGCAGCCCGCTCGGCCTGCTGACCGAAGCCGTGCAGACGCTGGCCGGCGTGCTGCTGCCGAGCGCGACGGTGTTCCTGCTGGTGCTGTGCAACGACCGCCAGGTGCTTGGGCCCTGGGTCAACTCGACGAAGCTCAACATATTTACGGGCGCGGTGATCTGGGTGCTGGTGCTGCTGTCGATCATCCTGACCGCGTCGGTGATGTATCCGGACATCAGCGGCGAGGCGATCGTCGACGTGCTGGTGGGCGGCACCGTGCTCGCGATCGCCGGCTATCTCGCGACGGTACTGATTCGCCGCAACAGGCGCGTCGTCGAGCCGGCCATCGATCGTTCGCTGCGCGACACGTGGCGCATGCCGCCGCTCGATACGCTCGAACCGCAGAACATGACGCTCGCGACGCGGATCTGGATGGCCGTGCTGCGCGGCTATCTGGTGATCGCGGTCGGCCTCGTGATCGTGAAGGTCGTGCAGATGACGCTGATGAAGTAACGGCGATCGTCCGCCAGCAAGCGGCGCCGCGCCGCCACCCGCACATGCCGGCCCGCGAGGCCGGCATGTGCGTTGACGCGTTCGTCGGCGCGAAACCGCACTGCGCCGCCGTCGTCAGATCAACTCGAGCTTCGACGTCAGATAGGTGAGCTGGATCCGGTTCGCGACGCCGAAGCGCTTGCGCAGCTTGCGCAGGTGATAGTCGACGTTGTGCGCGCTGGTGTCGAGACGCCGGCCGATTTCCTTGTCGGACGCGCCTTCGGCGATGCCGAGCAGCAGTTCCTGCTCGAACGGCGTGAGCCCGTTGACCGCGCGCTCGCGCGACGTCGAGATCAATTGCGGCGACGCGAACTTGTGTACCGACAGCCCGATCGACAGCGCCTGCTCGATCGTCGCCGGCGTGATCCATTCGCGCGTGCGGCGCGGCGCGGTGAAGCTCATGAACGCGTGCAGCCGCGTGCCGGGCACGGCCATCGAATACATGATGCCGCTGCACATCCCGTCGTCCTGCATCGTCTGCAGGAAGCCGTCGAGCGCGGCAGGGCTCACGCGCGGCGCGTCGTCGCGCTCGCGGTGCTCGCGGCGCAATTGCTGCAGATCCCACACGATCGGCATGTTGCACACGCGCGCGCCGAGCGTGCGCGGATCGACGTCATGATGGTTGTGGCGCACGTAGTCGCCGCGATAGGTGGCCGGCGTGAACGCCTCGTGCAGGTAGAGACTTTCGACGCGCTCGCGCGTGAATTCGAGTGCGAAGTACGCGAACGTCGAGAAGCCTGTCAGATGCAGCAGGCTCGTGACGATCCGGTTGCGCTCGGCCGTGCTCTGCGCGTGCGCGAGCGTATCGGCCACGCCGAGCTTCGGCGCGTGCGGCTGCGCGACGTCGCCGCGCTTGACGTCGTCGCACCAGACGACCTGCACGGTGCGCTCGCGCAGCGCGTCCGCGCCTGCGTCCGATCCGCGCGACGCGCGCGGCAAGGTGGTTGGGGCGACCGCTTCTTCGTGCAATGCAATATCGGACATGAGCCATCCCTCGGAATCGACGCGCATCGCCTGGCGGCGGCCGTATCGAGTACGGCATTCGCGGCGGTGCGACCGAGCATCGTTGTGATCTGCGCCGACCGTCATCCCTGACGAAACGCGGGGGCATTGTACAAAAATGCCGGTGTGTGGGTAATATGCCGTAATACTAATGTCGGCGAAAGGTTCATGTTCGCGCGCATATAACGACGACCAGAAAATCATAAAGAAAAGACCAGATCGTGACGGGGCGCAGTTTCACATATTGGGAAAGGGCGGGCTCCTCATGACATATGCTGACGGCGCACCACGCGTCGAATGGTTCTCACAAGCCGATATAGCGGCCGCTGCCGCTTATTCGAACGAATATCACGCAGTCGAGCGCGACTTTTTTACCGGTATTCAAATGGCACCCGGTAAAACCGACCTCGCGTCATTCGATTTCGCGCAATGCCATGCGCGATTGCGGCAAATCGGATTCAGTACGCTCGGTTACGGCGCCTACGAAATGATCGGGCGGCGCATTCTGCGCGCGCATCTGCTGCGCGACCTCGCGCCGGCGACGTTCATGCAGCCGTTCATCGAAGGGATGCTGTACGACAGCGACCCGCGCTTCGCGCAGGTGCGGCAGAGCGGCTTCCCGGTCGCGTGGCGGCTCGACGAGATCGAGGCGGCCGCGCACGGCAGCGGCGACCGCAAGGTGCTGGCGCTCGCCGGCCATCTGCGCGCGCATGCGATGAACAGCGGCGTGATCTTCAGCTTGTCGGCGCCGCGCCTCGACCTGCGCGTCGCGGTGAACCTGACGTCGGAAACGCACGGCACCGAATGGATCGACGATCGCGTGATCGGCGGCGCGCTGTCGGTCAGCCTTGCCGTGCATCGCGTCGCGCTGCCGTTCCTCGAGGCGCGCGTCGCGCGCATGCGCGGCTTCGCGCTCGCCGACGAGCAGCAGCAGGTGCTCGACCGGCTCGTGCACGGGCTGTCCGACCAGGAGATCGCGAGCGCGCTGCGCACGTCGCTGCACAAGGTTGGGCACCACATCCGCTCGCTGGAAAAGCTCTTCAACGTGCAGAACCGCGCGCAGCTCGCGTACCTCGCCGCGCGGCGGCTGCCGTCCTGACGTAAGCCTGCCGGACACGCGCGCCGGCGCCCGCGGCGCGCGATGGAAGCGGTTCCGGCGGCGCGTGCCCGAGCGGGCCGCCGGGTTTCGTAGTCCGATTCGATCGTCTGAGGAAAACGCGCTTTCACGCTACGAGGCGCGCTTCTTTTTCCGCGGTTTCCCGTCGCTACACTCGTCCCATTCAACGGTCCGCGCAGCACGGGGAAGGGTTGCCCGTGCCAGCCGGCGATAACGACAGGACAACGGCACGATGGCTGAACCGAAGGCGCTCCCCCGCGACTGGCAGCGGTTGTTTTCCGCCGGCCGCGGCGTGTCCGGACGGCGCCTCGGAGGCGCCTCGCCGCGCGCCGACCTGTTTCTCGCGACCTTCATCGTCGCGGTCGTCGCGCTGTTCATCCTGCCGCTGCCGCAGGCCGCGCTAGACGGGATGATCTCGCTGAATCTCGCGGCGAGCGTCGTGCTGCTGACGGTGTCGACCTATGTGCCGTCGGCGGTCAGCTTCTCGTCGTTTCCCGCGCTGCTGCTGTTTACGACGCTGTTCCGGCTCGCGCTGAACATCGCGTCGTGCAAGCTGATCCTGCTGCATGCGAACGCCGGTCACGTGATCGACGCGTTCGGACGGCTGGTGGTCGGCAACAACGTGGTGGTGGGCGGCGTCGTGTTCCTCGTGATCGCGGTCGTGCAGTTCATCGTGATCGCGAAAGGGTCGGAGCGGGTGGCCGAAGTCGGCGCGCGCTTCTCGCTCGATGCGATGCCGGGCAAGCAGATGAGCATCGACGCGGACCTGCGCGCGGGCATCATCAGCGCCGACGAGGCGCGCGAGCGCCGCGAGAAGCTCGAGCAGGAATCGCAGATGCACGGCGCGATGGACGGCGCGATGAAGTTCGTGAAGGGCGACGCGATCGCGGGCCTCGTGATCGCGTTCATCAACATCGTCGCGGGGATCGCGGTCGGCACGCTGATGCACGGGATGGACATCGGCGAGGCGCTGCAGCGTTACGCGATCCTGACGGTCGGCGACGGGATGGCGTCGCAGATTCCGTCGCTGCTGGTATCGATCGCGGCCGGCATCGTGACGACGCGCGTCGCGACGCGCGATGCGCGACAGCGCCAGCTCGGCGAACAGCTCGGCGAGCAACTGGGCGCGCACCCGCGCGCGCTGCTGATCGCGGCGTTCGTGCTGAGCGGCTTTCTGGTCGTGCCCGGCTTTCCGAAATGGTCGTTCGCGCTGATCGCGCTCGGCCTCGGCGCCTTCGCGTTCTCGCAGTTGAAGCGCAAGACGTCCGCGCCGAGCTTCAACCTGATTCATGTCGCGGGGCGCGTCGGCGCGGCCGACGACGGCCAGCCGGCGAAGGTGTCGCACGCGGCCGGCGTCACGTCGCTGATCGCGGTATCGCTGTCCGACGACCTGCGCACGGGCCTGAACCTCGCGCAATTGCAGGCGGCGCTGTCGAGCGCGAAGGCGCGCGTCGACGCGGACATCGGCACGGTGTTTCCGCGCATCACGCTGAACGACGACGAGGGTGCGCCGGCCGGCACGTACCGGATCTACCTGCAGGACGTGCTCGCCGCGCACGGCGCGCTGAAGCCGGGCTGGCTGCTGTGGGACGGCGTCGCGCCGCTGCCGGAGCGCGCGGAGCGCCAGCCGGCCGAGGCGTTCGGCCCGTTCGCGACCGCGCTGTGGATCAAGCCCGACGGTGCGGCGCCGGACGGCAAGTGGCTGTCGAGCGAAAGCGCGCTGGCCGCGCACGTCGAGCAGATCGTGCGCCAGCATGCGGACGAATTGCTCGGCATCCAGGAGACGCAGGCGCTCGTGCATCTGGTGCGTCGCGATCACCCGGAGCTCGTCGGCGAACTGACGCGGCTCGTGCCGTTGCAGCGCGTGACCGAGGTGCTGCGCCGGCTGCTCGCCGAACAGGTGCCGATCCGCAACTTGCGCGTGATCTTCGAGAGCCTGATCACGTGGGCGCCGAACGAGCCCGACGACGTGATCGCGCTGGTCGAACTCGTGCGCGTCGACCTGCGCCGGATGATCACCGATCGCCACGCGGGCACGGCGCGCCAGCTGCGGGTCGTGCTGTTCGAGCAGAACCTGCAGGAGCGGATCGAGCGCGCGGTGATGCGCACGAAACAGGGCAATTTCCTCGCGCTGTCGAGCGCGGTCAAGCAGGACATCGGCGAACAGGTGCGCGCGATCGTGCAGGCTGCGCAGGCGGCCGGCCCCGGCGGCCACAGTGGCCACGGCAACGCGCCGGGCGCCGCGCGGCTCGCGGTGATGGTCGCGCTCGGCGCGCGCCGCTACGTGAAGACGATCCTGCAGCCGGTGCTGCCCGACCTCGCGGTGCTGTCGTACCAGGAAGTCGAGGAGGACGTGCAGTTGCATACGGTCGGCTGGGTGAAGAACCCGCCGGACGACGGTACGGTCGGCGCGGGCGCCGACGTGCGCGCGCCGGGAGCCGTGCAATGACGAGCTCGACGATCCTCGACCTGACGCGCCAGGCGCTGATGCTCGTGCTGCTGCTGTCGCTGCCGATCGTGCTGATCGCGACCGTCACGGGCCTCGTCGTCGCGATCCTGCAGGCCGTCACGCAGGTGCAGGACGCCAATATCGGCATCGCGGTGCGGCTGATCGCCGTGATGGTCGCGCTCGTGCTGCTGTCGGGCTGGCTCGGCGGCGAAGTGCTGCGCTTCGCGCAGCAGGCGCTGGAACGCATGTTCGTTTCTTCAACAGGAGTCCTTTGATGCGTCGACGCGTCGCCTCGATCCGGTTTCAACCGCGCAGCCTGCAACGGGCCGCGCTTGCCGTGTGCGCGACCGCGCTGCTCACGGCGTCGCTGTGCATGGCGCCCGCGCAGCATGCGCGCGCCGCGGACCTGCGCTGGCGCAACAAGCCGTTCACGATCGTCGCGAACGGCAAGAAGATCGGCGACTTCATCCGCGAGCTCGCGTCGTCGCAGGGCGTGACGGCGGTGGTCGACCCGAAGGTCGACGGCGTGATCAGCGGCCGCTTTTCCGGCACGCCGCAGCAGACGCTCGACACGATCTGCTCGACCTACGGGCTCACGTGGTACTACGACGGCTCGTTCCTGTACGTCGATCCGGCCGACCAGTCGCAGACGCAGATGATCCCGATCCCGCCGAACGCATCCGGCGAAATCGGCCGTGCGCTGCAGGCGATGCAGATTCCGGACAAGCGCTACACGCTGGTGATCAACGACCGCTCGAACAGCGTGTACGTGGCCGGCCCGCGCCGCTATGTCGAACTCGTGCGGCAGGCGATCGGCTCGGTCGGCGATCCGTCGGCGAACGGCGCGCATGCGGATATCCGCGCGTTCCGGCTGAAATACGGCTGGGCGTCGGACTTCACGATCAACCGCTCGGGCAAGGAAGTGACGGTGCCGGGTGTCGCGACGATCCTGCGCCGGCTGTTCGGCAAGACCGGCGACACGGCCGCGGCGCCGGCGAGCACGCCGCTCGGCCAGGCCGCGCGACAGGTGAAGCTCGGCTCGGGGCTGACGATCGCGGTGCCGCGGCTCGACTTCCCCGACATCTCCGGCGGCCCGCGACAGGGCGGTTATGGCGGTACGGACGGCAGCATGGGCGGCGGCTTCTCGCCGTTCTCGACCGGCGGCGGCGACACGCTGCCGCAGATCGTCGCCGATCCGGCGATCAACGCGGTGATCGTGCGCGACCTGCCGGAGAACATGTATCGCTACCAGTCGCTGATCGGCCAGCTCGACGAGCGGCCGCGCATCGTCGAGATCAACGTGACGATCATCGACATCAACGAGGATTCGCTCGACAGCCTCGGGATCGACTGGCGCCTGCACACGACGCACGGCGACGTGCAGATCGGCAACGGCCAGAACCCGCTGAACGGCAACACGCAGTACAACGGCGTCGGCAACCCGCCGCTGACGTTCGGCATCGGCACGTCGGAAACCGGGCAGACGGGCGCCTTCATGCCGACCGGCATCGCGCTGACCGCGTCGATCGGCGGGTCGCTGCGCAACTACCTGCTCACGCGCGTGAACGCGCTCGCGCAGAAGGGTCAGGCCCAACTGCGATCGAAGCCGAAGGTGCTCGCGCTCGACAACACCGAGGCGATCCTCGAGAACCTCACGCAGTTCTACGTGCAGGTGCCCGGCTACCAGGATTCGTCGCTGTACAGCGTGACGACCGGCACCAGCATCAAGGTGACGCCGATGATCGTCGACGAGGCGATCCGCAACGCCGCGGCCGTGTCCGCGGTAGCCGTTCGCAGCCCACAGAGCGTGATGATGTCGATCGACATCCAGGACGGCAACATCGTGCCGGGGCAGGCCGTGTCGAACGTGCCGGTGATCCAGCAGCGCAACATCGTCACCAAGACGATGATCGACGAAGGCAAGAGCCTCCTGATCGCCGGCTTCAACGACGACGAGGTGCGGCTGAACAAGAGCGGCGTGCCCTGGCTGTCCGACATCCCGCTGATCGGCAACCTGTTCAAGTACACCGACAAGTCGGGCAACCACATGGAGCGCTTCTATCTGCTGACGCCGCGCGTCGTGACGAACGCGTCGATGTATGCGCCGGACGGCTCGCCCGTGAACCCGGGCGTCGACGGTCCGGCGAACCCGGAGGGGATGTCGATGTATCGGCCGCCGGACAACGACGTCACGGTGCCGCTGACGCCGAAGCCGCTGCCCGGCACGAAGTTTGGTCCGCCCGCGTTGCCGCCGCCCGTGGGCGCGGCGTCGCAGCCGGCGGCGACGACCGCAGGAGTGGTCACGCATGTCGACGAGCATCATTGATCCGCACGGCGACGGCGCATTGCCCGGCGGCGCGGCAGGCGCGGGGGCTGGTTCGGCCGCGCTCGCGTCGCCGTGGAACCTGTGCTTCCTGAGCGGGCCGATGTACGGCCGCACGATGTCGCTCGCGCGCGGCGCGAACTGGGTCGGCACGGCGGCCGACTGCGAAGTGATCCTGCCCGATCGCGAGATCGGCGCGAAGCAGGTGTGCCTGCAGGTCGGCGCGCTCGCGGTGACCGTGCAGAACCACGGCGGCGACACTGGCGCGCCGGTGCTGTTCAACGACGAGCCGCTCGGCGCCGGCCGCCGCTCGCTGACGCCGAACGACGTCGTGACCGTCGGCTCGATCCGGCTCGGCATCGCACGGCATGCGCAGGCGAGCGTCGCGGTGCCCGACGAAACGGACGCGCCGGACGCCGCGCGCGAGGCCGCGTGGCTCGGCTGGCTCACGGGCGGGCTGCGGCGGCTGGGCAGCCGGCGGCTCGTGATCGCGCTGGTCGCGCTGTGGGTCGGCGTGCTGCTCGGCGCGCTCGGCTACGGCTTCGTCGCGTGGTCGGGGCGGCTGCCGTGGCAGCACGAATCGGTGCTCGCGCGCACGCACCGGCTGCAGCAACTGCTGCACGCGTATCCGGAGCTGGCGGTCGCGCCGCGCGACGACGGCGTGATCGTGTCGGGCTACGTGAGCGACCCGGCCGCGCGCGAGCGCGTCGCGCAGATCGTCGCGGGCGTCGACAACGCGGCGCTCGGCAACATCTACGTGGTCAGCGATCTGGTCGCGACCGCGCAGACCTATTTCAGCGACACGGCGCTGACGGTCACGTATCTCGGCCGCGGCCGGATCGAGCTGACGGGGGCGGCCGCGCGCGCGCAGATCGAGCCGCGCATCCGCAACTACATGAAGGATGCGCGCCCGGCGCTCGAGGTGGTCGATCACGTGCGCGATGCCGACGCGGCCGCGCCGCGCACGGCGACGACGCTCGGCGGCACGGCGGGCATTCCGGAGATCACGACCGTGTTCGCCGGCGACGGCGACCAGCGCTACATCGAGACGGTCGACGGCAGCCGCTATTTCGAAGGTGCGCGGATGAAGGAAGGCGCGACGGTCGTGTCGATCGGCCCGGACGAAGTGGTGTTCGCACGCAACGGCCAGCGCATCACGATGCCGCTCGGCGGCGCGCCGGCGAGCGCGCCCGAGCAGGCGAGCGCGCCGCCCGTGGCGCCGCTCGCGAGCGGCGCGGCGGCCGGCGTCGCGCGGCCGGTGCCAGGGCCGACGCTGCTGCCGGGCGAGCCGGCGGCCGGTGTCGGGGTATCGGCGAAGGAGGCGGCGCATTAGCGTCGCGACGAATCAGGCGCAGCGCGTTTTGCGATGCGCGCATCACGCGACACGCCGCATGCATGCGGCGCGTCACGTCGCCGGCGGGGCATGGGGCCGCCGCCGGAATGTGGAGTGTGGTTCACGTAAAGGAGCGAAGCATGGGTACCTCGGCAGCAGGTGGTGTGACGAACACGGGCGACGTGCAGAAGCAGGCCGACGACCTGACCAAGACGCAGCTCGAACTGACGAAGATCAATTTCCAGGTTCAGCAATCGACTGCGACGTTCGAAACCAGCAACGCAGTGACCGCGCAGGAGGGGACGGCGAACGCCCAGGTTGCGCAACACCTGAGTTCCGCCGGCCGCGCGTGACGCCGGTCGCCGGCCGGGCCGCGCGACGCCGCGTGCCGGAGCCGCCCACGACGGGCGCCCGGCGTGGCGTGTGCGCGTGCCGGCCGGCCCGTTTCCGGCTCTGCCGGTCAAGGAGGACACGATCATGTCGGTAACAGGCGTAGGCGCGGCGCCGCCGGGCGCAGCCGCGCTCGCGGGCGCCGCGCAGCAAACGGGCGCGACGTCCGATCCGGCGCAGGTGCGCCAGTTCGATGCGCTGATGCAGCCGGGCGCGTCGCCGGCCGCTGCGCCGTCTTCGTCGGGCGTCGCGATGTCGCGCGCGCCGGCGGATGCGGCGCCGGCCGTGCGGATGACGCCCGCGCAGGCGAACCCGTCGTCGCTCGTCGAGCGGTTGCGCACGTACGGCAACGATCTCGATTCGCGGTACGCGAACATCGACAAGCATCGCACCGAGATGCTGACGTCGATGGCGGACAGCCGCAGCGACCCGCTGATGACGATGGTGAAGGCGATGGATTTCCAGTGGACGGCAACCACCACGATTTCGGAATACCAGTTGAGCCTGTCGGTTGCGCAGGCGGCGAACGGCTTCACGCACACGGTGCTGAAGACGCAGGAGTGAAAGCGCGTGCGGGCCGGAGGATACGGCCTCATGCGCCCTGAACCGGACAAACGGATGACGACGATCGATTCGACGCCGCGCACGCATGCGTGGCGCAGCCGGGCGGCGCGCGCGCTGCTCGCGGGGCTGCTCGTGCTGTTGGCCGGGTGCCAGAAGGAGCTGTACTCGGGCCTGTCGGAGCGCGACGCGAACCAGATGATCGCGGTGCTCGGCGACGCGGGCATCAGCGCGTCGAAGGACAACGACGCGCGCGATACGTCGGACCGCAACGCGTGGCTCGTGAGCGTCGCGGACGGCGACATGCAGGCGGCGCTCACGGTGCTGCACGCGAACGGGCTGCCGAAGCCGAGCTATGCGAGCCTCGGCGAGCTGTTCCAGAAGCAGGGCCTCGTGTCGACGCCGGCCGAGGAGCGCGTGCGCTACCTGTACGGCGTGTCGCAGGACCTGTCGCGCACGCTGCAGGACATCGAGGGCGTGGTGGTCGCGCGCGTGCAGGTCGTGATTCCGGAGAACGATCCGCTCGCCGACAAGATCAAGCCGTCGTCGGCGGCGGTGTACATCCGCTACCGGCCGGGCGTCGACCTGCGCGCGATGGCGCCGATGGTCAAGGATCTGGTCGCGCACAGCATCGAAGGGCTGCAGTACGACAACGTGTCGCTGTTCCTGCAGCCGGCCGCGGCGCGCGCGACGCGCGTGGACGGGATCGGCGGCGCGGTGTCGGACATCCTGCGGCTGCGCTCGCCGCTCGGCTGGCTCGTGTTCGCGCTGATCCTGCTGACCTGTGCGGTGATCGCGCTGTCGGCCGCCCGGCGCGGGATGTTCGGCGCGCGGCTCGCGGGCCTGCTCGGCGCGCCGCGCGGTGCGAACGGCGGCGGGGCGGCCGCGCAGCAGGCGGGCGGCGGGCTGCGTACGCCGGTCGGCGCGCGCGACGGCGCATGAGCGATC
>NZ_JAIZQG010000023.1:0-111623 GCF_020419965.1 Burkholderia sp. AU39826 | reverse complement strand
CCGGGTAGCTATGTTCGGAAGAGATAACCGCTGAAAGCATCTAAGCGGGAAACTCGCCTTAAGATGAGATATCCCTGGAGGCTTGACCTCCTTGAAGGGTCGTTCGAGACCAGGACGTTGATAGGTCGGGTGTGTAAGCGCAGTAATGCGTTCAGCTAACCGATACTAATTGCCCGTAAGGCTTGATCCTATAACAAGTCTGCCTTGTCGATGATCGTTAGTGCTTCAGCACTTACGAGCATCCCACGCAGAGCGTCGAGCAGCGAAGCTGATCGATGCGGCGCGCCGGTTGAAGTACCGGCGACCTGCGTAGCAAGATGAGACAAGTTGGATTCTCGTGTGTGATACACACAACCTAAATTACTGCTTCTTCCAAGATTGGTTGCGCTGCGAAGCAACGCAACAACCCCCTTTGCCTGATGACCATAGCGAGTCGGTCCCACCCCTTCCCATCCCGAACAGGACCGTGAAACGACTCTACGCCGATGATAGTGCGGATTCCCGTGTGAAAGTAGGTAATCGTCAGGCTCCCTAAGCCAAGAACCCCCGCCCGACAAGGCGGGGGTTTTTGCATTTCGGCATCCCAAAAGGCCGGCGGCGAAGCATTACCGAGGCTACCTACGCCGAGTCCCGCTGCGACGTAATGAATAGCAGTGCAGACCGGTCAATCCTGCGCTCCGTTATTCTCGGGTAGCGGCCGTTGTACCGTCCTGAATCTCCCAGCACCTCCTTCCGCTAACCGTACCATCCGTCTTCAGGATCGATTCTGGCCAATATTGCACATTCGGCGACGATGTTGCGATGGCTGATGATGAGCGATGTTGATCGGCAATGATCGATGAATACTGCCTACTGACGAAAAATCCCTGCATCTGCCCGTCCTTCGAGGCGCCGTGTCATACGCACTACTCGACGATCGCAGCACGACATCATCATAAAAATCTATGCGCATAAAGTTCATTCGCGTGACATGCCCGGCAGAGCGGGAAGTAAGCCCTTCGGGGTAATATCATCGCTCGTCCCGATTCCCGGTGCTTTGCCTGCATCCGCCGGCCGTCGGCGCTTTTTGTATTCCGTCTTCTGCATCGTTCATGACTGACAGCCCCGCTCAAAGTGGTCGGACGACCGACTTCTTGCCGTATCTCGTCGCCGCGACCTTCTTCATGGAGTACCTCGACACGACGGTGATCGCGACTGCGCTGCCGCAAATGGCCCGCTCCTTCGGCGTCGGACCGAACGCACTGAGCCTCGGGATGACGGCCTACATGCTGGCGCTGGCGGTGTTCATCCCGATCAGCGGCTGGATCGCAGATCGCTATGGTTCACGCACCGTCTTTGCGAGTGCGATCGTCGTCTTTACCGGCGCGTCGGTGCTGTGCGGGCTGTCCGAAGGGGTGATGTCGTTTACGGCTGCCCGGCTGCTGCAGGGTGTCGGCGGGGCGATGATGGTGCCGGTCGGGCGGGTGATCGTCGTGCGCAGTACCGAGAAGGCGAGGCTGATGCGCGCGATCGCGACGATCACGTGGCCGGGGATCGTCGCGCCCGTCGTCGGGCCGCCGATCGGGGGCTTCATCACGACCTATGCATCGTGGAGATGGATCTTCCTGTTGAACGTCCCGTTCGGCCTTGCCGCGCTCGTTTGTACGTGGCTGATCGTCCGGAATACGCGGGCCGGCGAGCAACGGCCGCTCGACTGGGTCGGCTTCGTGCTGGCCGGCGGCGCATTGACCTGCCTGTTGATCGGCACCGAAGCGGCTGGCCAGCAGGATGTCGATTTCACGCGCGCGGGTGCCCTGGTGGGCGCGAGCGTGCTGTTCGGCATTGCCGCTTGGCTGCATGCGCGACGCTGCGCGCATCCGCTGCTCGATTTCACGACGCTGAAGGTGCCGACGTTCTCGGTGACCGTGATCACCGGCTCGATCACGCGGATGGCGATCAACGCCGTCCCGTACCTGCTGCCGCTGTTGTTCCAGATCGGCTTCGGGCTATCGCCGTTTCAGTCCGGCCTGCTGCTGCTCGCGAGCGCGCTCGGCAATCTCGGGATGAAGGCGGGCACGTCGTGGATCCTTGATCGTTACGGCTTCCGGCGCGTTGCGCTCGTCGACGTCACGATCGTCGGCATTTTCACGATCGCATGCGGCTGGCTGACTGCGTCGACGCCGTTGGCGATCACGCTGTTCGTCGTATTCGTCTACGGGCTCACGCGGTCGATGCAGTTCACGACGCTCGCGACGCTGGCCTATGCGGATATCCCGCCTCAGCAAACGAGCGCGGCCAGCACGCTGTGGAGTGCCGCGCAGCAGATGACGATCGGGATGGGGATCGCGTTCGGTGCATTGTCGCTGCGGCTCGCGGCATGGGGGCGCGGCGACGCGGCCGGCATGCACTACGTGCTCGACGATTTCCGCTGGGCGTTCGTCGCAGCGGGCGTGCTCGCGCTGCTGACGTTGCCGGGCTATGCACGGCTGGCCTCCGATGCCGGCGACCGGCTGCGGGCCAACATGGCGCGAGGATAGGCCGGACTGCCAATCGTATCGGCGGGGCGACAGGTGAGCGCGGATGTTTTGCAGCACTCACCCTGAAGTGGCCGATTCGTTTCTGCGTGGATCGCTTGACGGTCGGCGCAATCGGTATTCGGTCATTGCGGGCACGCGGCCTTCTGGTCGATCGTGCTTTGTCGGAACGTTCTCGGAACGATAGCGTGCGGTGCCGCGGCGACCATGCATGCGATGCGCGACAGGGGCGGGACGAGACAGCAGCCGTCCGTCCCGATGCCCGCTATCCACTACCCGCTATTGCGCGTCATGGAAGATGATGCCGACCGTATGGCGGTGGCCGCTTCGAATCCGGCTGACGCCGTGCCGCAGGTTGACGCGATAGACGCCGCGGGTTCCCTGCACGGGCCGGCCGTGTACCGCGAAGATCACTGCGTCGCCTTGCGTCAACGGCACTACTTCCGCACGCGACTGCATGCGTGGTCGCTGTTCCGTCAGCACGAATTCCCCGCCACTGAAATCGCGGCCCGGCGCCGACAGCAGGATCGCGACCTGCAGCGGAAACACGTGCTCGCCATACAGGTCCTGATGGAGGCAGTTGTAGTCGTCGGCACCGTATTGCAGGATCAGCGGTGTCGGTCGCGTCTGTCCCGCTGCGTGGCAGCGGTCTAGGAACGTCGCATGGTCTTTCGGATAACGGACGTCGCATCCGAGCGCCTGGTTCCAGCGATTCGCGATCGGCGCGAGATGCGGGTAGATCGTCGCGCGCAGCTCGGCGATGACCGCGGGCAGCGGATATGCGAAATACTTGTACTCGCCGCGGCCAAAGCCGTGCCGCGCCATCACGACGCGTGAACGATAGAGCGCATCGCGCGGATAGAGCGACGCGAGTGCATCGCACTCGCGTGCCGACATCAGGCCCGGCACGCGCGCGCATCCGTAGCGATCGAGCTCGGCATCGACGCTCGACCAGTCGAGGGTGTCGACGCGTTGCGCGATGTCCTGCGAGTCGACGGCGGGTTGCAGATCGGCAATGTTCACGGGCGTACCTCGGGGCATCGGCAGTGCGGCGTCGTGCGGTCGCGCACGGTCGGATTCACGATGGAAGTCGATGAACCCAGTCTAGCGGCGTCCACATGCCGATACGCTCCAGATCTTGCGCTTTAATTCGGGCCGGCAAACAGGGAAGGGGAAGCGTTGAAGGCGCGCCATTGACACACTGAAGGTGGCGACGGGTGGGAGGGGGGAGGCGGCGGAGCAGCGGACGAACTGATGGGCAGCGAAGCGACAGATCTAGTCTACCGCGGCGGATGGCCGGCACCCGGCGCCACCCGCCGCGTCCGCGATCAGGCCAGCGACCGGAACAACCAGTAAAGCCCGGCCGCCAGCGCGATCGACGCCGGCAGCGTCAGCACCCATGCGAGGACGAGGCTGCGCACCGTGCTCCATTGCAAGCCGGAGCCGTTCGCCGCCATCGTGCCCGCGACACCCGACGACAGCACGTGAGTCGTCGATACGGGCAACCCGTACACGTCGGCGGCGCCGATCGTCAGCATCGCGACGAGTTCGGCCGATGCGCCTTGTCCATACGTCAGATGCTGCTTGCCGATTTTTTCGCCGACGGTCACGACGATCCGCTTCCAGCCGACCATCGTGCCGAGACCCAGCGCGATCGCGACGGCGACCTTCACCCACGTCGGAATGAACTTGGTCGCGTGGTCGAGCTGCGTGCGATAGTTGTTGATCGCGAGCTTGTCGTCGGCCGCGAACGCGGGCTGGCCCGACTTCTCGATCAGGCGAATGGCTTCGGAGACGAGATACATCGTGTTGCGCACGTTGTCGACGTCGCGCTGCGGCACGGCCGCCATCGAGCCCGACGCGCCGACGGCGGTCGCGAGCGACGTGGATAACTGCGCGACGGCCGGCAGCACGGCGGGCGTCAGTTCACGATGCTGCACGTAGTGTTCGACATCGGCGCGCGGGTTCGCGGACGGCGCGACGCCGTTCGTGTACTTCCCAAACGTCGCGGCCGCCTGGTTCGCGACGGCCACGAAGGTCTGCGATTCGGCGGGCGTGACGGCCTTGTTCAGCGCATATGCGGTGGGCACCGTGCCGATCAGGATCAGCATGATGAGGCCCATTCCTTTCTGCCCGTCGTTCGACCCGTGTGCGAACGACACGCCGGTGCAGGTGAGGATCAGCAGGCAGCGAATCCAGAACGGCGGCGGCTGGTCCTTCGGCGGTTCCTTGTACAGCTCGGGAATCCGCACGACGGCCTTCAGCGCGAGTAGCAGCAGCGATGCACACAGGAAACCGACGATCGGCGAGAGCAGCAGCGACTTGCCGACGCCGAGTGCCTGGCCCCAGTCGACGCCGCTCGTGCCGGACGGCCCGTGCATCAGCTGGTTCATCAGCCCGACGCCGATGATCGAGCCGATCAGCGTATGCGAGCTCGAAGACGGCAATCCGAAATACCAGGTCGCGAGGTTCCAGACGATCGCGGCGATCAGCAGCGCGAACACCATCGCGAAGCCCGCGCCGCTGCCGACCTGCAGGATCAGCTCGACCGGCAGCAACTGCAGGATGCCGAAGGCGACGGCACCGCTCGAGACCATCACACCGAGGAAGTTCCACATGCCCGACCAGATCACTGCGACGTTCGGCGTCAGCGAATGCGTATAGATCACGGTGGCGACCGCATTCGCGGTGTCGTGGAAGCCGTTGACGAATTCGAAGCCGAGCGCGATCAGCAGCGCGGCGCCGAGCAGCAGATACGGGAACAGCGTCCCTTCGCGGACCGGCGCCAGATCGGCGAGCAAGTGCGTGGCGATATAGACGGCGCCGAGCACGAGCACCAGCAGAAATGCGGCATAACCGATCTGCCTGTTGCGTGCGACGGAGCCGGGATGGTGCGGGGAGGACGAAGCGGGTTGATTCATGACGGCATCTCGTGAGGGAACCGCGTCCGATCCTAGCTGCGGCTAGCAGTCAGTTTGATGACAGTCGGGAGGACGAACGGTGCGTCTTACGGGATGTAAGGCAAGCGGCGGCATGTGACGCGTCGGGGCGCATCGTCTACCCACATCGTGAACGAGACAGTGGCCTACGCACCCGTGTCATGCACGTTGTCTGTCGCGGCCAACGTCCAGCCGCCGGGCGACGCGACGAACGTCGTGCACGACAGCGGCGCGACGTCGAGGCGGGCGGCCGCCTCGCGATCCATCCGCAGCACGTGCGCGATGGCCGCGCGGACGATCGGTGCATGCGTGATCGCGACGACATCGCGATCGCGCGGCAATGCGGCCAGCCATGTGCCGACCCGATGCGCGGCGGCGTCGAACGATTCGCCGCGATGCGGCGACGCGGACGGCGAGCCGATCCATGCTGCAAGTTCGTCGGGCAGGTCGCGCGCGAGATCGTGCAGCCGCTTGCCGCGCCAGTTGCCGTAGTCGAGGTCGCGCAGCGCATCGTCGATATCGGCGTGCAGCCCGAGTGCGTCGGCCGTCTGCCTTGCGCAGCGTGCCGGGCTGCACAGCACGAGCGAGCCGGCAACGCCCATCCATCGGCCGCGCAACGCAGCGGCTTCGGCGAGCCCGAGTGCGTCGAGCGGATCGTCGTCGGGAAACGTGCCGGTGCGCATGGCGCGGGTCGATGCGTGCGCGATCAGGCGCAGCGAGGCAGGCAGGGTCATGTCGGTTGTCGGATGATCCGGAACGGGATGCGCTTGCCCATGTGGCATCGCTTCAATACGCGAACGTTCGCGCGTACAATTCGCCCGATACGAAGCGCGGAAGCCGGTGCAATTCCGGCGCGGTCGCGCCACTGTAACCGGAGAATCGATGATCCCGGAAGCCAGACCTGCCTTCGTACCCATCCATCATTTGTCGGGGCGCGATTCCCCTGAGGTGCATCCATGAGCGAAGCAGTGCTGAAGCCGGCGGTCGTGCCGGCGCCCATCCCCGTCCGTGAGCTGTTGCCGTGGGCCGTGTTCGTCGGCCTGATCCTGCTGCTCGCACTCTATTTCGTCGGTGCGGAACAGGGCGCGACGTCGCTCGTGCCGGGCATGGTCGTACACGAATTCGTCCACGACGGCCGCCATCTGCTCGGCTTTCCCTGCCACTGACGCGGAGTAAAAGATGGTCGGAAAGCTGCTCATGCGCGGGATGCTCGCCGGCATCGCCGCGGGCCTCCTCACGTTCGGTTTCGCGAAAATCGTCGGCGAACCGCAGGTCGATCAGGCAATCGCCTTCGAGGAAAAAACCACCGCCGCCCAAGGCGAGGCGCCGGAGCCCGAGCTGGTCAGCCGCCACACGCAGGCCGGCCTCGGGCTGCTGACGGGCGTCGTGACCTACGGCGCGGCATTCGGCGGGCTGTTCTCGCTGGTCTTCGCGTATGCATACGGGCGCGGCAGCCGCCTGCCGGCGCGCCCGCTCGCCGCGTGGCTCGCGCTGGCGGCGTTCGTCGCGCTCGTGATCGTGCCGAACCTCAAGTACCCGGCCAATCCGCCGTCGGTCGGCGACCCCGACACGATCGGCTATCGCACGGGCCTGTTTTTCCTGATGATCGCGATCTCGGTGGCGACGATGGTGTTCTCGGTCAGCGTGCGCCGCCATCTGCTGGCGAAGCTCGGGCAGTGGAACGCGTCGATCGTCGCCGGGCTCGTGTTCGTCGCGATCATCGCGGCCGTGCAGATCGGGCTGCCGTCGGTCAGCGAGTTGCCGGCCGATTTCCCGGCGGCCTTGCTGTGGAAATTCCGCGTGGCGGCCATCGGCATGCAGGTGATCATGTGGACGACGATCGGCCTGCTGTTCGGCGCATGGGTCGAGCGCGGCGAGCGCGCGGGAATGCGCGCCGCCTGACGCGCGGGGCAACCGGGCGCGCCTAGCGCAGCATGCGCGGCGCGCTCCACGTCGATTCGCGCGCCAGCGCGACGAACGCCGCCAGATAGTCGATCGATGCATCCGCTTCACGGATGCCGAGGAAGATCTGCTTCGCGATGCCCTTCTTGCCGAGCTTGACCGGCACGACCGGCATCCGGTCCGCGTACTCGTCCGCGAGCCACCGCGGCAGCGCGGCCACGCCGCGCCCGCTCGCGACCATCTGCAACATGATGTCGGTCGTCTCGATCGACTTGTGCCGCCTCGGCACGATGCCGGCCGGCGTCAGGAACTGGTTGTAGATGTCGAGCCGATCGGTTTCGACCGGGTACGTGATCAGGATCTCGTCGGTCAGCTGCGCGGGCGTCACGTAGTCGGCATGCGCGAACCGGTGCGAATCCGCGACCACGAGCACCTGTTCGTAGTCGAACACGGGATCGAAACGCAGCCCCGGCTTGTTCAGCGGATCGGGCGTCACGAGCACGTCGATGTCGTAACCGAACAGCGCGCCGATGCCGCCGAACTGGAAGCGCTGCTTCACGTCCACGTCGACGTCGGGCCAGCGCGACAGGTACGGCGACACGACCTTCAGCAGCCACTGGTAGCACGGGTGGCACTCCATCCCGATGCGCAGCGTGCCGCGCTCGCCCTTCGCGTACTGCTTCATCCGTTCCTCGGCGAGCTCGAACTGCGGCAGCAGCCGGTTCGCCAGCTTCAGCAGATACTGCCCGCCCTGCGTGAGCCGCAGGCCGCGGCCTTCCCGGTCCCAGATCGGTGTGCCGAGCTGCTGCTCGATTTTCCTGACGGTATGGCTGAGCGCCGACTGCGTGAGGTGCAATGCATTGGCCGCCGCGGTCAGCGAGCCCTGGCGCTCGACTTCACGAATGACGACGAGATGGAATCGTTCCAGCATGGATGGCGCTCATTCCACGAATACATGAAGAATGTTAATGGATGAATGAAATAATGCCATTTTATTTCATGGTTTGAAATCCCTATGATGGCTGCCGGATCTTCATATTTCTCTGGACGGCAGCTTCATGGTCACGACACACAACCTCGGTTTTCCGCGCATCGGCGCGAAGCGCGAACTCAAGTTCGGTCTCGAACGCTACTGGAAGGGCGAATCGTCGCGCGACGAACTGAAGGCGCTCGGCGCCGAGTTGCGGCGGCGCCACTGGCACGACCAGCGTGATCTCGATCTCGCGCCGATCGGCGACTTCGCGTTCTACGACCAGGTGCTCGACATGAGCTTCACGCTCGGCAACCTGCCGAAGCGCGTGCAGGATTTCCACGGCGATGCGCTCGACAACTATTTCCGCGTCGCGCGCGGCCGTTCGGCACAGTCGGCGGAAGAACACGCGGCGTGCTGCGGCGGTGTCGCGGCCGGCGAAATGACGAAGTGGTTCGACACGAACTACCACTACATCGTGCCGGAGTTCCACGCGGATACGAATTTCTCGCTCGATCCGTCGCGTCTGCTGCAGCAACTGGCCGAAGCGAACGCGCAGGGCGTGCGCGCGAAACCGGTGATTCTCGGCCCCGTCACGTACCTGTGGCTCGGCAAGTCGAAGGACGATTCCGATCGCCTCGCGTTGCTGCCGAAGCTGCTGCCGGTGTACGGCGCGCTGCTCGACACGCTGACCGCGCAGGGCGTCGAATGGGTGCAGATCGACGAGCCGATTCTCGTGACCGAACTCGATGCCGAATGGCGCCAGGCATTGCGCACCGCGTACGCGGCGCTGGAAACGCGCCGCATCAAGCTGCTGCTCGCCACGTACTTCGGCCAGCTTCAGGACAACCTGACGCTCGCGGCGTCGCTGCCGGTCGACGGCCTGCATATCGACGCGATCAACGCACGCGACGAAGTCGACGCGCTGGTGCGTGAACTGCCGGCAGACCGCGTGCTGTCGGTGGGCGCGATCAATGGCCGCAACATCTGGAAGACCGATCTGAACGCGACGCTCGACTGGCTCGAACCGCTCGCGAAGCAACTGGGCGACCGGCTGTGGCTCGCGCCGTCGTGCTCGCTGCTGCATGTGCCGGTCGATCTCGCGAGCGAGGAGAAGCTCGACGCGGAGATCCGCTCGTGGCTCGCGTTCGCGCTGCAGAAACTCGACGAGTTGAAGGTGCTCGCGACCGCGCTGAACGAAGGCCGCGACAAGGTGGCCGACGCGCTCGCCGCGAATGCCGCCGCGATCGACTCGCGCCGCCGCTCGCCGCGCGTGAACAACCCGGCGGTGAAGGCCGCGATCGCGAGCATCGACACGCAGCTCGGCAACCGTGCGAGCCCCTATACGCAGCGTGCGTCGAAGCAGTCGGCGCGACTGAACCTGCCGGCGTTCCCGACGACGACGATCGGTTCGTTCCCGCAGACCGCCGAGATCCGCCAGGCGCGCAGCCGGTTCAAGGCCGGCGCGCTGGACGAAGCCGGCTATCGCACGGCGATGCAGGCCGAGATCGAACGCAGCGTGCGCGAACAGGAGTCGCTCGAACTCGACGTGCTCGTGCATGGCGAAGCCGAGCGCAACGACATGGTCGAATACTTCGGCGAGCAACTCGACGGCTACGCGTTCAGCCAGTTCGGCTGGGTCCAGTCGTACGGTTCGCGCTGCGTGAAGCCGCCGATCCTGTTCGGCGACATCAGCCGCCCGAAGGCGATGACGGTCGAGTGGATCGCCTATGCGCAGTCACTGACGGACAAGCCGATGAAGGGCATGCTGACCGGCCCGGTGACGATCCTGAACTGGTCGTTCGTGCGTGACGACCAGCCGCGCTCGGTATCGTGCTACCAGCTTGCGCTGGCGATCCGCGACGAAGTGCTCGATCTCGAGAAGGCGGGCGTGCGCGTGATCCAGATCGACGAAGCGGCGCTGCGCGAAGGTCTGCCGTTGCGCCGCGCGCAATGGAGCGAATACCTGAAGTGGGCAGTCGAGTCGTTCCGCATCGCCGCGAACGGGGTGCAGGACGATACGCAGATCCACACGCACATGTGCTATTCGGAATTCAACGACATCATCGCGTCGATCGCCGACATGGATGCCGACGTGATCACGATCGAGACGTCGCGCTCGGACATGGAGCTGCTCGACGCGTTCGACACGTTCAAGTATCCGAATGAAATCGGGCCGGGCGTGTACGACATCCATTCGCCGAACATTCCGACGCAGGATCACATCGTCGGGTTGATGAAGAAGGCGGCCGAACGGATTCCGGCGGAACGTCTGTGGGTGAACCCGGATTGCGGGCTGAAGACGCGGCAGTGGGCGGAAGTGATTCCGGCGCTGACGAACATGGTCGCCGCCGCGAAGACGCTACGCAATCAGGTGCAGTGACGCAGCGAACGCGGTGCGGTACCGTCGCGATCGACGATCGGACGAAAAAAACGACCCGCGGCAGCGGGTCGTTTTTTGTCATGCATGGATGTGCACCACGCGTCGAGCGCTACGCGGTGCGCGTGCCGCGCGGCAGCGCGTCGTTCGTCTTGCCGGGCGCACCCGCATCGTCGATGCGGACGCGGCGCGAGATCAGCCACACGCAGAGCGACGACAGCACGGCCGCACTCGTGTACTGGAGCGCGAGCGGCCACCATTGCGGCGCGGCGTGCTGCGCGATGATGGTCGCGACCAGCGGCGTGAGGCCGCCGGCGAGCGCGCCGCACACCTGGTACGCGATCGAGATCGCCGTATAGCGGATCCGCGCGACGAAGATGCCGCTGACGAAGCCCGCGACGACCGAGTAGTAGCCCGATTCCGCGAGCGTCGCGAGTCCGACGCCGATCGTGATCGACACCGGCGTGCCCAGGTGCACGAGCGGCAGCATCACGAACGGGACGATCATCGCCCAGGCGCCGGTAATCAGCAGCACGCGCGTGGTGCCGAAGCGCTGCGCGAGGAACGCGGCCGCGAGCTGCACGACGAACTGCAGCACCGCGACGATCGTCATGCAATGCAGCACCATCGACCGGTCGAGCGACAGGAATTGCGTCGCATAGCTGATCATGAAGATGTTGCTGAAATACACGCCGGCGATCCCGTAAACGTTCGCGCCGATCGCGAGCAGCAGCAGCGGCCAGACCTTGAGCGCTTCGCGCAGCGGTTTTTGCGCGATGTTGCCGCTCTTCCTGACTTCCTCGAACTCGGGCGATTCCGACACGCTCGCGCGGATCACGAAGCCGACGATCAGCAGCACGGAACTCGCGAGGAACGGCACGCGCCAGCCCCAGCTCATCATGTCGTCCTTCGACAGCGTGCTGATCGCGCCGAACGCGAGCATCGACAGGATCAGGCCGCTCGCGCTGCCCAACTGCGCGAACGACGCGAAGAACGTGCGCTTGCCCTCGGGTGCATGCTCGCCGGCGAGCAGCACCGCGCCGCCCCATTCGCCGCCGACCGCGATGCCTTGCAGCACGCGCATCAGCACGAGCAGGATCGGTGCGATCACGCCGGCTTGCGCATGGGTGGGCAGCAGGCCGATCGCGACCGTCGACACGGCCATCAGCATCAGCGTCGCGAGCAGCGAGCGCTTGCGGCCGAAGCGGTCGCCGAGATAGCCGAACATCACGCCGCCGAGCGGCCGCGCGAAGAAACCGACCGCGAACGAGCCGAACGATGCGAGCAGGCTGATGAAGCGGTTTTCGCCGGGAAAGAACAGCGGCCCGAACACGATGGCGGCGGCGGTCGCATAACTATAGAAGTCGTACCACTCGATCGTGGTGCCGACGAACGAAGCGAGCGCCGCACGCTTCGGTTGCTTGACGGAAGTCCCCATCTTGGTGTGTGCTCCTCTGGAATCCTCTGATTTGGAATAGTGGCGGCGCCAGGATCAGTCGCGGTAGGTGACGCCCGGCAGCACGCACAGCAGCTCGTACGCGAGGTTCGCGCCGAGCAGCGCCGTGGTGCCGAACGGGTCGTACGGTGGCGCGACTTCGACGAGATCGCAGCCGACGATGTTCAGCCCCTTCGCGCCGCGGATGATCTCGAGCGCTTGCGGCACCGTGAGGCCCGCGATTTCCGGCGTGCCGGTGCCCGGTGCGTAGGCCGGGTCGATGCCGTCGATGTCGAACGTGATGTAGACGGGCGTGTCGCCGATGCGCGCGCGCACTTCTTCCATCAGCGGCGCGAGCGATTTGTTCCAGCATTCCTCGGCCTGGACGACGCGGAAGCCCTGCTCCCGGCACCAGTCGAAATCCTCGGCCGCGTAGCCGGTGCCGCGCAGGCCGATCTGCGTGACCTTGTCGCCGTGCAGCAGCCCTTCCTCGACCGCGCGGCGGAATGGCGTGCCGTGCGCGATCTTTTCGCCCATCATCGTATCGTTCACGTCGGCGTGTGCATCGACGTGGATCAATGCAACCTTGCCGTGCTTGCGGTGGATCGCGCGCAGGATCGGCAGCGCGATCGTATGATCGCCGCCGAGCGTGATCGGCTTGCAGTCGTGCTCGAGAATCGCGTCGTACGCGGCCTCGATGCGGGCGATCGAATCGTGCAGGTTGTACGGGTTGACCGCGACGTCGCCGATGTCGGCGATCTGCAGCGAATCGAAGGGCGCCGCGCGCGTGGCCATGTTGTACGGGCGCAGCAGCACGGATTCGGTGCGGATCTGGCGCGGGCCGAAGCGCGCGCCGGTGCGGTTCGACGTACCGAGATCGAACGGCACGCCGACGAAACATGCGTCGAGGCCTTCGGCGCTCGCCACGTGCGGCAGGCGCATCATCGTCGCGATGCCGCCGGAGCGCGGCATTTCATTGCCGCCGAGCGGCTGGAAATGGGTGTGGTCGTTCATGGGTTCGTCTCTTCCGGTGTGGGGTTGCCGTATCATGCGACGCGGCCTGGCGCACAGTTTTACGCGCTCCGCCGGCAAAGAAGAATGCGAAGATATCGACGTAAACATCGATCTTCATCGATGTATGGAAGGGGATGAACGTGCTGGGGAATCTGTCGACCCTCGATCTGCGGTTGATCCGCGTGTTTCTCGCGGTCACGGACGCGGGCGGCGTGTCGGCCGCGCAGGCGATACTGAACGTCGGCCAGTCGACGATCAGCGCGCAGCTGTCGTCGCTCGAGACGCGGCTCGGCTACCGGCTGTGCGAGCGCGGCCGCAGCGGCTTCCGGCTCACGCCGAAGGGCGAACGGTTCCACGCGATGAGCCGCAAGCTGCTCGCGGCGCTCGACGAATTCGGGATGGCCGCGCGGCACATGGATCGCCAACTGGTCGGCACGCTGAACATCGGCCTGATCGGCCATACGCCGGTGAGCCAGAACGCGCGCATCGCCGAAGCCATCGCCGCGTTCCGCACGCGCGACGAGGCGGTGCGCTTCTCGATCTCGGTGCGCGCGCCCGGCGATCTCGAGGAAAAGTTGCTGAGCAACGAGATCCAGATCGCGGTCGGCTATTTCTGGCATCGCGTGCCGACGCTGCACTACACGCCGCTGTTCATCGAGCGGCAGGTCGCCTACTGCGGCCGTGGCCATCCGCTGTTCGAGGGCGCCGGCACGCTGACGCCGGCCGACGTCGCCGGCTTCGAGTGGGCCTGGCGCTCGTATCCGCTGCCGGAAGCGCAGATGTCGACGACGCCCGATCGCGTGACCGCGACCGCCGACAACATGGAGGCCGTCGCGCTGCTGATCCTGTCAGGCCATCACCTCGGCTACCTGCCGCAGCACTTCGCGGCGCCCTATGTCGCGCAGGGCCTGCTCGCGCCGCTCAATCCGGATCGACTGCACTACGAGGTCACGTTCCACATGGTCGTGGCGCGCGACGGACGCGGCGATCCGTTGGTCGAAGCGTTTCTCGAGGATCTCGAGCGCGCGCATCAGGCGCCCGACGTGGTGTGACGCCGGCGCGGCGCGGCCGACCCGGTGAACGCGCGTTGCGCGCGGGCGGCTTGCCGGCCAGCCATGCATCACGGCACCGGCAACCCCGCATCGTGCTTCACCTCGCGCAGCGACAGCGCCGATTCGATCGACGTCACGCCCGGCAGCATCCGCAGCGAATCGCGCAGGAACGTGCCGTAATCGTCGAGATCGCGCGCGACCACCTGCAACAGGTAGTCGGCGGTGCCCGCGACGTTGTGGCAGGCCAGGATCCGCTCGATGCCGAGCACTTCCCGTTCGAACCGGTCGGCGACCTTGCGGTCGTGCGTCGCGAACCGCACGAGCACGAACGCGACCACGCCGAAACCGAGCGCCTGGCGCGACAGTTGCGCGCGGTAGCGCTCGATGTAGCCGTCGTTTTCCAGACGTTTGAGGCGCCGCGCGCAAGGCGTTTCGGACAGGCCGACGGATTCGGCGAGCCGCGCGATCGGCAGGCGGCCGTCGCGCTGCACCGCGGCGAGGATCGCGCGGTCGGTTTTGTCGAGGTCGATCATGTTGGCGGAATCCTTGTCGTGATCCATTTATTGTGGCGGATTCCGCCAGGAATTTCCAATCCTGAGTCGCAAATGGCCAATAATCCCTCTGCCTTCGGCGGCAACATATCGTCATTGAAGGACGAGGGGCAGACCATGATTTCCACGCATTTGCTGTTGATTTATCTCGCCGCGCTGGCGGCCATTTACGCGGTGCCGGGGCCGGACATGGCGCTCGTGCTGCAAACCAGCATCGGCCGCGGCGTGCGGCCGGGGATGGCGGCGGCCGCCGGCCTGTCGCTCGCCCGCACCGTGCACGTGACGCTGTCGGCATGCGGCGTCGCGGCGCTGATCCGCGGCGCGCCGTGGCTGTACGAGGTGATCCGCTACGGCGGCGCACTCTATCTCGCGTATGTCGCGATCCAGGTGTTCCGCTCGCCCGTGTTCGCGCTCGGCGACGGCGACGCGGCGGCGGGCGAACTGCGGCAGTCGTTCGTGAAGGGATTGCTGACCAATCTGCTGAACCCGAAGGCGCTGTTGTTCTGCTCGGTGCTGCTGCCGCAGTTCGTGCGGCCCGAGGTCGGGCCGGTCGTCTGGCAGATGTTCGAACTCGGTGCGCTGCTGGTGGCGGCCGGCGTGTGCTTCGACCTCGCGTGCGTGTTCGGCGCATCGCGCATCGCGGCGTGGATGCGTGCGCATCCGCTCGCGCAGACGGTGCAGCGCTGGACCTTCTCCGCGGCGTTGATCGGTTTCGCGCTGCGTTTGTCGATGGACTGAGCGTTGCGCCGACATGGCCGCCGGCGGGGCGATCGGCCGCGCGGGCGGGCCATGCACGAGTCGATTCAGGCCGCGCGCGATGCCGGCCTTCGCGCAAATGCTTGCCGCAGAAGGGCGTGCGCGCAAATCGTCTGACTGTTCTAAACTTCCTCTGACTTCGCGTGATCGCGAACGCGCCGTCGCAAACGCGCCGTCGCAAACGCGCCGTCGCGAATCGACTGACCGAACGGAACCGTCGTCCGCAGGCTATGTCCGATTTCCTGGCTGTTCCGTGCAACGCGGTACCAAGGAGGGTCTGAACATGGCAAGGCATCTTCAAGCCGACCGTGAACCCCGCATCGTCGCCGAGTCCAAGTGTCTCGGCCAGTGCGATCCGGCAGAACGCATCCACGTCACGATCATGTTGCGGCGGCAGGAAGAAGGGCAACTCGATGCATTGGTCCACCAGCTCGCCACCGGCGACGCCCGCGCAAAACCGGTGTCGCGCGACGCATTCGCGCAGCGTTTCTCCGCCAATCCCGACGACATCCGCAAGACCGAGGAATTCGCGCATCGTCATCAACTGACGGTCGATCGCGTCGACCCGGTCGAAAGCGTCGTCGTGGTGTCCGGCACGATCGCGCAGTTCGAAGCCGCGTTCGGCGTGAAGCTCGAGCGTTTCGAGCATCGGTCGATCGGCCAGTATCGCGGCCGCTCGGGCCCGATCGCGCTGCCCGACGAGCTCGGCGACGCGGTAACCGCCGTGCTCGGCCTCGACAGCCGCCCGCAGGCGCGGCCGCACTTCCGCTTCCGTCCGCCGTTCAAGCCTGCGCGCGGCGCGGCGGCCGTCACGTTCACGCCGATCCAGCTTGCGTCGCTGTACGACTTTCCGGCCGGCGACGGCGCCGGGCAATGCATCGCGATCATCGAACTCGGCGGCGGCTATCGCGCGGCGGACATCCAGCAGTATTTCCGCGGGCTCGGGATCACGACGCCGCCGACGCTCGTCGACGTGAACGTCGGCACCGGCCGCAATGCGCCGACCGGCGAGCCGAACGGGCCGGACGGCGAAGTCGCGCTCGACATCGAGATCGCCGGCGCGATCGCACCGGCCGCGAAGATCGCTGTCTACTTCGCGCCGAACAGCGACGCGGGCTTCATCCAGGCCGTCAACGCGGCCGTCACCGACAAGACCCACCGGCCTTCCGTGATCTCGATCAGCTGGGGCGGCCCGGAAGCGATCTGGCAGGCGCAGTCGGCACACGCGTTCAACCGCGTGCTGCAGGCGGCCGCCGCGCAGGGCATCACCGTATGCGCGGCGTCGGGCGACAGCGGCTCGGGCGACGGGCTGCAGGATGGCGCCGATCACGTCGATTTCCCGGCGTCGAGCCCGTACGTGCTCGGCTGCGGCGGCACGCAGCTCGATGCGCTGCCGGGGCAGGGCATCCGCAGCGAGGTCACGTGGAACGACGAGGCGTCGGGCGGCGGCGCGGGCGGCGGCGGCGTCAGTTCGCTGTTCGACCTGCCGGCGTGGCAGCAGGGGCTGAAGGTCGCACGCGCCGACGGCACCGCCACGCCGCTCGCCAAGCGCGGTGTGCCGGACGTGGCCGGCGATGCGTCGCCGCAGACGGGCTACGAAGTGTCGGTCGCCGGCACGCCCGCGGTGATGGGCGGCACGAGCGCGGTCGCACCGCTGTGGGCCGCGCTGATCGCGCGGATCAATGCGGCGGCCGGCGCATCGGCCGGCTGGATCAATCCGGTGCTGTACAAGCATCCGGATGCGTTGCGCGACATCACGAAAGGATCGAATGGCACCTATGCGGCCGCGGCCGGCTGGGACGCGTGCACGGGGCTCGGCAGCCCCGACGGTGCGAAACTGGCGGCGCTCCTCGCGCGCAAGCCGTCGAGCTGACGCGCCGGTACCTGCCTTTACTTTCGACGCGGGTGATCTTCCCGCGTCTTTTTTCACCTCCAGGAGCAGCACGATGGGCATCGATTCCGCATCTTCCGGCGGCGTGTATCCGCTGCATCACGGCGACCACAATTCGCACGGCGTGCCGCCGACCATCAACCCGGTCGCGCTGAGCCGCGGCCGCGACCAGCCGTTCTTCGATCCGGTCGCGTACGGCAACGGCCCCGACGACTCGGTGACCGACACGACCGAAGCGGCCGCGATCACGCACCACACGATCCTGATCGACGGCAGGCGCATCGCGTACACGGCGACGGTCGGCCACCTCGTGACCGTCGATCCCAGCAGTTCGCAGCCGGCCGCGAAAATCTTCTACGTCGCGTTCACGGCGGACGGCGCGAAGGAAGAAACGCGGCCCGTGACGTTCTTCTATAACGGCGGGCCCGGCTCGTCGTCGGTGTTCGTGCTGCTCGGCTCGTTCGCGCCGAAGCGCATCAAGACGTCGATGCCGGGGTTCACGCCGCCCGCGCCGTACCAGATCGAAGACAACCCGGACAGCATGATCGACCACAGCGACCTGGTGTTCATCAATCCGGTCGGCACCGGCTATTCGGCGGCCGTCGCGCCGAACAAGAATCGCGACTTCTGGGGCGTCGACCAGGATGCGGATTCGCTCAAGCAATTCATCAAGCGCTACCTGACGAAGAACAACCGCTGGAATTCGCCGAAATACCTGTTCGGCGAATCGTACGGCACCGCGCGCAGCTGCGTGCTCGCGTACAAGCTGCACGAGGACGGCGTGGACCTGAACGGCGTCACGCTGCAATCGTCGATCCTCGATTACCGGCAGGCCGGCAACCCGGTCGGCACGCTGCCGACCGCCGCGGCCGACGCGTGGTATCACAAGAAGCTCGGCATCAAGCCGGCGCCGAGCGATCTCGGCGCGTTCGTCGAGGAAGTCGCGCAGTTCGCGCGCACCGACTACCTGAGCGCGCTGCGCGCGGCGCCGCATGCGGACCCGGCCACCGTGCGGAAACTGTCGGAATACACGGGCATCGACACGGCGACGCTGCAATCGTGGGGGCTCGACATCGCGGGCTACGACACGCGCGGCAATTCGCTGTTCCTGACGACGCTGCTGCATGCGCAGGGGCTCGCGCTCGGTTCGTACGACGGCCGCGTGACCGGGATCTCGTCGGGCATCGCCGGCAAGATCGACCCGAATTCGGGCGGCAACGATCCGACGATGACGGCCGTGACGGGCGTCTATACGGCGATGTGGAACAGCTACCTGAACGAGCAGTTGAAGTTCACGTCGAACTCGGCGTTCACGGACCTGAACGACCAGGCTTTCAAGAACTGGGATTTCAGCCACATCGACCCGACCGGCGCGCAGCAGGGCATCGATGCACAGGGCAACGTGATTCTCTACACGGCCGGCGACCTCGCCGCGGTGATGGCGCTGAACGTGGACCTGAAGGTGCTGTCGGCGAACGGCTTCTACGATTTCGTCACGCCGTTCTACCAGACCGTGATCGATCTGCAGCAGATGCCGCTGGAGGACCAGAAGGTGCGGCAGAACCTGTCCGCGCGGTTCTATCCGTCGGGGCACATGGTGTACCTCGACGCCGGGTCGCGCACCGCGCTCAAGCGCGATCTCGCGACGATGTACGACGCGACGGTCAGCGATACGGGCGCGCGGATGCGCATTCGTGCGCTGCAGGCGAAGAAGACGGGCGGGCGCGCGTAGCGTGGCCCGTCGCCGGTCGGCCGCGCGCAGCCGTGACGGTGCGCGCGGCGGTATGTCGGTGGCGCGGCGGCCGGCTTATGCGGTGGCCGGCCAGTCGAACATCGTGTACGGCAGTGCGCGCTTGTGGCGCGAGCCGTCGTAGAAGCGCAGCACCGTTTCATACACGCGATCGGCGACCGGCTTGCCTTCGAGGAAGTCGTCGATCTCGTCGTAGGTCACGCCATACGCGTGCTCGTCGGGGCGCAGCGGGCGCAGCTCCTCGAGGTCGGCCGTCGGCACCTTCATCACGATCAGCTCGTCGCCGCCGAGCGCGCGCGCGACCGCGCGCACGCGACGCTTGCTCAGGCCCGCGAGCGGCAGGATGTCCGCGCCGCCGTCGCCGAACTTCGTGAAGAAACCCATCAGCGATTCGGCCGCGTGATCCGTGCCGATCACGATGCCGCGCCGCGCGCCGGCTACCGCGTACTGCGCGATCATGCGCTCGCGCGCCTTGATGTTGCCGTGCACGAAATCCTGCTGCGCGGGCGTGTCGAACGCATGGCCGGATGCGACCAGCGAACGGAGCATCGCATCGGCGGCCGGCTTCACGTCGACCGTCAGCACCTCGTCCGCGCGCACGAACGCCAGCGCGCGCTGCGCATCCTCTTCGTCGTTCTGCACGCCGTTCGGCAGGCGCATCGCGATGAAGCGTGCATCGTAGCCGTCGGCGCGCAGGCGCTCGACCGCCAGTTGCGCAAGGCGGCCGGCCGTCGACGAATCGACGCCGCCGCTGATGCCGAGCACGTAGGTCCGCAGGCCGGTCGAACGAAGGTACTGCGCGAGGAAATCGACGCGCCGGGCGATTTCGGCTTCGGCGTCGAAGTGCGGGGCGACGTTCAGTTCGGCAATGATCGCGCGTTGGCGGCTGGCGTAATCGGCGGAGGTCATGAGGGAAATTCCGGAACGAATTGCAAGGCGCCCATCATAAGCGCAATCGCGGCGCGCCGCCGCGCCGGGCCTGCGTTTCCGGCGGTTTCGCGTTGCTTCGGCGAGACGCGGCGCATCGCCATGGTGCGCGGTGCGCCAGGCAGGTGCGGGATGCGGCGCGAACGGCCTCCGGGCGGGGCGACGGCCGGCGTCAGCGCCGCGCGAGCACGACGCCCACCAGCGCGAGCGCGAAGCCGGCGAGCTGGATCGTCGCGAGCGTTTCGCCGAACAGCCCGTAACCCTGCAGCGCGGCCAGCGGCGGCGCGAGAAACAGCAGCGACGTCGCGCGAGCGGCGTTGCCGCGCCGCAGCATCCACATCAGCATCGTGACCGCGCCGCCGGACAGGAACACGACGCCCCATACGAGCGACACCCACAGCGCCGGCGCGCCGATCCAGCGGGTTTCATGGAGCAGCACGACGAAGGCGGCCGCGACGATCGCCGCGCCGAAGTTCTGCACGGCGACGGCCGTGCGCAGGTCGCTCTGCGCGAGCTTGCCTTTCTGGTACAGCGAGCCGGCGGTGATCGCCCCGACCGCGAGAACCGACACGGTGACGACGAGCCACGCAGGCGCCGCGCCCGGCGGCGGCGCGACGCCGCCCGTGACCTTCGGCGCGAGCACGAGCGCGACGCCGGCCAGCCCGAGCGCCATCCCGAGCCAGCCGCGCGCGGGCAGGCGTTCGTTGAACAGCGGGACCGCGAGCACGGCGGTGGCGAGCGGCTGCAGCGCGCCGAGCAGCGCCATCACGCCCGCGTTCAATCCTTGCGCGACGGCCCAGTAGCTCGCGCCGAGATAGACGCCTTGCAGCAGCGCGCCGGCGATCAGGTGGCGCGGCCATTCGCGGCGGGCCGGCCACGGCGCGCGTGCGACGAGCGCCACCGCGCCGAACAGCGCGGCCGTGCCCGCGAAGCGCGCCAGCAGGAACAGGTTCGGATCGGCGTAGGGCTTGATCGCCCGTGCAACGATGAAGCCGGTGGACCAGAGCGCGACGAAAACGGCGGCGACGATCGAGTTGAGCATGCGTGACGGGCCGCGACGCGGCCGGACAGAACCGGAAAGTCGGCCAGTATCGGGCGAAGCTGCGCCGGTGTCTTGTCGAATCCTGCACTCACGCCGCGCCGTGCGTGACGGTGCGGGCGATCATCGCGCGCCGGGTGGGCGATGCGTACCGCCCCGTGCGGGCGGATACGACGCGGCGGCGATCAGTCGATCGAGAACGTGTCGAGCGGCTGGTTGGCGCGCGCGTCGGTCGCGAAGCGCGCGGCGAGCTGTTCGTAGAGTCGGCGCGCTTCGTCGAGCGTCAGGTCGATCCAGTACGGATCGCCTGCCGCGTCGTTGAGGCGTTCCGGCGGAAACTGGATTTCGATCACACTGCCTTTGCGATACATGGCGCGAGCCCCTTTGTCGGTCGGTCTTGGTCGGTCGTTCGGCGAAGCGCAAAGTGTAGCAACCGGCGCCGCGCCGATTCGCGCGCGCCCGGCAATACTGAATTTCGCTTTCGGGCGACGTGCGCGGCCGCCGCCCGGCCGCATTCCCCGGCGCGGTCAAATGGTCGTCAAACGACCGTAATACAATGGCCGGCTTACCCATTACCAGTCGCCTCGGGCGCACACGCGATGCTGGCGGAACAACGTCATCAATACATCCTGTCGGAGCTTGGACGCTCGGGCGCGCTGTCGGTCGCGGAACTCGTCCGTTCGCTCGACGTGTCGCGCGAAACCGTGCGGCGCGACCTGAACGCGCTGGCCGCGCGCGGCCTGCTCGTGATGACGCACGGCGGCGCGCTGGCCGCGGCTCGCCGCGAGCCGAGCCTGTCCGAGCGCGAAGCCGCGAACGCCGACGCGAAGCGCACGATCGGGCGGCGCGCGGCCGAATTCGTGCCCGACGACGCATCGGTGCTGATCGATTCGGGCAGCACGCCGCATGCGGTCGCGCTGGCGCTCGCCGACCGGCACCGGCTGTCGATCTACACGAACGACTGGCGCACCGCGTTCGTGCTCGCGCGGCGCAACGGCAACCGCGTGACGCTGCTCGGCGGCGAACTGTCCGACGACGAGGACGCCACGTTCGGGCTCGACACGATCCACCAGCTCGCGCAATACCACGTCGATTTCGCGTTCGTCGGCGCCGGCGGCATCACGCCCGACGGCGAATGCACCGACTATTCGCGGCTCGCGGCAGAAGTGCGCAGCCGGATGATCGCGGCGGCGGGCACGGCGATCATCGTCGCCGACCATTCGAAGTTCGGCCGCGTGACGCCGGTGCGGATCAACGGCGCGTCGGCCGCCCGCTATCTCGTCACCGAACGCGCGCCGGACAAGGCGGTGCGCCGCGCGCTGACCGCTCGCGGCATCGAGCTGCTCGTGTGCGACTGACGCGCGTCCGACATACAAGGTTCATCGAACGGTCATCGTGCCGGAAGAACCGCCGTCGACACTGACCCATTCACCTCGACCGGCCGTCAGGCCAGGGAGCAACGAATGGCCGTCAGCGTGCGCAGCTATCTTTCCCCCACCCTCGTCCTGCTGGCTTTCGACTGGCCGGATGCGGCGTCGCGCGCCGATTTCCTCGGCTTCGCGATCCGGCGCACGCCGGGCTTCTGGTCGGCCGACGGCAAGACGCGTGCGCCGGACAGCTGGCTGCCCAACCGCCTGACGTTCGACGGCCCGGCCGCCGACACGCAGGGCGATGCGCCGACCGATCAGGCGCCGATCCAGAAATTCATGTGGTGGGACGCGCGCATCGATCCGCAGGACCGCGGTGCGTCGTTTCGCTACGACGTCTATCCGGTCGTCGGCACGCCGGCGAACCTGCAGGTGCTCGACGCGCAAGCCGGCGCGTGCGACGTCGTGCTGCCCGCGCACGTCGAGGACGGCATCGGCACGTGGTTCAACCGCGCGGTGGTCAGCTCGCAGGCGTTCGCGAAGCAGGTCGCGGCGCTCGGCCTCGCGCCGAACGAGGCGCCGAGCGCCGCGCAGGCGCTGAAGCTGCGCACGTGGCTCGCGAACGACATGGAGCAGGTGTTCGCTCAGATGCTCGATCCCGCGTCGCGCGCGGTGTCGGCCGTCTATCACCTGACCGACACGCTGTGGGCGCTGCCTGCATTCGCCGCGTTCGGGCGCCGGCATGGCGAAGCGTCGCTCGCGATCGTCTATGACGCGCACACGACGGCGCGCAAGGGCAAGCCGCCGCTGCCGTCGCCGAACCAGCCGGCCGTCGATGCGCTGCAAGGCCTCGCGACGCTCGCCCCGCGCGACCGGACGCACATCATGCACGACAAGTTCATCGTGACCGATGCGCGGTCGAACCCGGCGCCCGCGCGCGTGCTGACGGGTTCCGCGAACTTCACGACCGAGGGGCTCACCGAGCAGGCCAACGTACTGCATGCGTTCGACTCGCCCGCGCTCGCCGCGCTGTACAACGAGCGCGCCCTCGCGCTGGCCGGGAATCCGTCGATTGCGGAAACCGCCCGGCTGTCGCCGGGCTGGTCGGCGCCGATGACGATCGGCAGCGCGCAGGTACGCGTCGCGTACTCGCCGGAGCCGGCGGGGCAGCGTACCGAGATCGATACGATCGTCGCCGCGATCGCGGCCGCGAAGCATTCGGTGTCGTTCTGCCTGTTCATGCCGACCGACGCGGCGCTGCGCGATGCGTGCTTCGCGGCCGGCGACCGCGGGCTGATGATGTTCGGCCTGGTGAACCGGATCAACGTTGGCGGCGCGACGAAGGCCGATGCCGCGCGGCAGGCCGGCCAGTCGCTCGATGCGGCGACGCTCGCGAACCTCGAGCTGTACCACCGCAGCCGCGACAACCACGACGTGATCGACGCGTCGTATTTCTCGCCGGCCACCGTGCCGCAGGGTTTCGAGCCGGAGTTGCGGCTCTTCCCGGGCGAGCCGGCGCCGGCCTTTCCGCCCGTCGTGATCCACCACAAGTTCATCGTGATCGATGCGGAGGGCGCGAATCCGGTCGTCTATACGGGCTCGGCGAACATGAGCCGCAATTCCGAGCAGTACAACGACGAGAACCTGCTCGAGATCCGCGACAAGCGGATCGCGGCGATCTATCTCGCGGAATTCCTGCGGCTTTACGAGCACTATCGCGCTCGCGCATTGGCGATTCGTGCGAAGCAGCGCGGCACGGGCGCGCGTGCACGGCTCGCGCTCGCGCCGGATTCGAGCTGGGCGAAGAAGTATTACGTGCCGGGCAGCCCGGAAGAGAAGGCGCGGATCGCGCTCGCGTCGACCGCGCCGACGGACTGATGCGCCGACGTGCGACGGGCGCGGCGGGCGCGCGCTCCGACGGGCTGCCGTCGCTTACGCGGCGACGTAGCGGAGCACCGCGTCGGCGATCGTGTCGCGATGCCGCGCGCGCAGGCGCGGCGCCGACGGATCGCGGCCGAATGCGGCGCCGAACGTGTAGCGGTTCGCCACGCGATGGAAGCAGAACGAGCTGATCAGCAGGTGCAGGTCGTATGCGTCGATGTCCTTGCGGAACGCGCCGCTGGCCGCGCCGCGCTCGACCAGTTCCTCGAGCGTCTTGATGATGCTGACGTTGCGGTTCTTGAACGACTTGAGCTGTTCGAGATATTTCGCGCCGTGGATGTTCTCGATCGACACGAGGCGGACGAAATCGCGATGCTTGTCGTGATAGTCGAACGTGAATTCGACGAGACGGCGCATGCCTTCGCGCGGCTCCATGTCGCCGACGTGCAGTTCCTGCTCGAATGCGCGGATGTCGCCGTACACCTTCTCCAGCACGGCCTCGTACAGGCCTTCCTTGCTTTCGAAGTAGTAGTAGAGCATCCGCTTCGTCGTGTTCGTCCGCTCGGCGATCGCGTCGACGCGCGCACCGGCGAGGCCCATCGCGGAAAATTCCTGCGTGGCGACCTCGAGGATGTTGCGCTTGGTTTGCTCGGGATCGTATTTGCGCCGCGCATCGGACGCAAGCGCGCGGGGGTCGGACGTGGCGGCCTTGCTTCCTGCTTTCATGTGACTTTGTTGTGGTTCGCGGCGGCTTGGAAAAGGCATTCTAGCATGCGGAAAATGCCCGCCCGGCCGACCTTCCGCTCTAATCGGCAAGGCCGTCGCGGGCGCTCAGCGGCGGCACGACGCGAGCGCGTCGCGGGCCTGGTACGCCGTATACGCAAGCTGCGCGGCGGCGAGGCCGGCCAGCCCGAACGTGCGCGTGAGCCCGAACGCGGCGAAGCCGTCCGGCACCGGCCGGCCTTCGGCCAGCGCGGCGGCGAGCGTCTCGCCGGCCACCGTGGTCGGCGCCATCCCGTGGCCGCCGAAAGCGATCGCGTGCCACACGCCGTCGGCGTCGCGGCCGATCTGCGGCATCTTGTGCCGTGCGTAGCTCATCAGCCCGCCCCACGCGTAGTCGACCTTCACGCCGTCCAGTTGCGGATACACGCGCAGCAGGTCGCGCCGCAGCAGGCGCGCGATCGCGTCGGGGCCGCGGTCGAGCACGGAGATCCGGCCGCCCCACAGGATCCGCGTGTCCTTCAGCGGACGGTAGTAGTCGAACGCGAAACGCGTGTCGTAGATCGCGTACGGCGCGTCGATCGCGTCGGGCAGGCGCGTGCCGAGCGGTTCGGTCGCGATCACGTAGGTCGCGATCGGCAGCACCGCGCGCTCGATGCGCGGCGACACGCCGCGCGCGTAGCCGCCGCCGGCGAACACGACGTCCTTCGCGCGCACCGCACCCTGGGCCGTGCGCACGACGTAGCCGGCGCCGTCGCGCGCGATGCCGAGCGCGGCCGAGCGCTCGAACACGCGGGCGCCGCCGCGCGACGCGGCCGCCGCGACGCCGAGCACGTACTTCAGCGGATGGAAATGGAATGCGTTCGGCTCGAACAGGCCGCCGTAATAGCGCCGCGTCTTCAGCCGCTCGCGCAGCGCGTCGGTCGGGACGGGTTCCCAGTCGACGCCGAGCTCGTCTTTCATCAGCGTGCGCACGCTGTCGAGCCGCGCCGGATCGTCGAACCAGTTCGCGAGCATCACGCCCTGGTCGACGATGTCGCAGTCGATCCCGTAGCGGGCGATGCGCGCGCGGATCAGATCGACCGCGTCGACGGTGAGCCGGTACAGCCGGCGCCCTTCGTCGCGGCCGAGCGTGCGCAGCAGGTCGGCGTTGTCGAGGCTGTAGCCGCCGAACACGAAGCCGCCGTTGCGGCCCGACGCGCCGAAGCCGACCCGCTCGCTGTCCAGCACCACGACATCGTGCACGCCGCGTTCGACGAGGCCGAGTGCCGTGCACAGGCCGGCGAGGCCGCCGCCGACGATGCAGACCTGCGTATCGATCGTGCCGGTCAGTTGCGGGTAGGGCTGGCGGGAAACGGTGGCTTCGTAGAAGTTCTGCATGCGTGTTCGGTGACTCGTGACGGCGGAAAAACGGGCGGCGCGTCGATCTTGCCTGAACGCGCGCGCCGCGTCGAATGGGGTTTTCAGCGTAGCGGGCCGGGCGCCGCGAAGGGGGGCCGCTGGCGCGTTACCGGGCGTCAGGCGCCCGGCGTCGGGTTGACCGGGCGGGCAACGTAGGCCGGATAACCGGCGTCGGCCTTTTCGGCTGCTTCATGCGCCGCGTTGCGTTCGATCCACGGCGCGATTTCCATGTCCTCGTAGCGCACCAGGCGGCATTTGCGCACGAGTGCGTAGCCGAGCCAGATCGCGAGGAAGAACGGCAGGCCGATGTAGGTCGCGGCGACGCCCGTCCAGTCGATCCGGTCGGCGAGGAACGCGTGGTAGTCCTGGCCGAGCGCGACGACCGCGCACAGCGCGAACGCGAACAGCGGGCCGAACGGGAACCACTTCGACCGGTACGGCAACTGGTCGAGCCGGTAGCCCTGCTTCAGGAAGCCCTTGCGGAAGCGGTAGTGGCTGACCGCGATGCCGAGCCACGTGATGAAGCCGGCCATGCCCGACGTGTTGAGCAGCCACAGGTACACGGTCTTGTCGCCATACAGCGACGTGAGGAAGCACAGTGCGCCGACGGCGGTGGTCGCATACAGCGCGTTGCGCGGCACGCCGCCCGGCGACAGCTTCGCGAACAGCTTCGGCGCACGACCCTCGACCGCGAGGTTGTAGAGCATCCGCGTCGACGCATACATGCCCGAGTTGCCGGCCGACAGCACGGCCGTCAGGATCACCGCGTTCATCACGCCGGCCGCGAACGCGAGGCCCGCGTGGCGGAACACGAGCGTGAAGGGGCTCACGCCGATATCGGTCACGTCGCTCTTCAGCAGGCTCGGGTCGGTGTACGGAATCAGCACGCCGATCACGAAGATCGCGAACACGTAGAACAGCAGGATGCGCCAGAAGATCTGGCTCACCGCGCGCGGAATCGTCGTGCGCGGGTTTTCCGATTCGCCGGCCGCGACGCCGATCAGCTCGGTGCCCTGGAACGAGAAGCCCGCGATCATCGCGACGCCGAGCATCGTCGCCCAGCCGCCGACGAACGGCGCGTCGCCGGTCGTGAAGTTACCCCAGCCGGCGCTCGGGCCGCCCTGCATGATCCCGAAGATCATCAGCAGCCCGACGCCGACGAACGCGAGTACCGTCAGCACCTTGACCAGCGCGAACCAGTATTCGGCTTCGCCGAAGCCGCGCACCGACAGCGCGTTGAGCGCGAAGATCAGCGTGAGAAACAGCGCGCTCCACCAGACGCCCGGCACGTGCGGGAACCAGTAATTCATCACGAGCTGCGCGGCGACCAGTTCCACCGCCAGCGTCACGGCCCAGCTGTACCAGTAGTTCCAGCCGAGCGCGAAGCCGAAGCCTTGGTCGACGAACTTCGCGCCGTAGGTCGCGAACGAGCCCGACACCGGCATGAACGCGGCCATCTCGCCGAGGCTCGTCATCAGGAAATAGACCATCAGGCCGATCACCATGTACGCGAGCATCGCGCCGCCCGGCCCGGCCTGCGAGATCGACGCGCCGGACGCGACGAACAGGCCCGTGCCGATCGAGCCGCCGATCGCGATCATCCGCAGATGGCGAGCCTGCAACGCACGGTGGAGGGACGGCTTCGCGGGCGGCGAGCCGGACGGGCGGGACGAATCGGGGCGGGCATCTGAATGCATGGCGGGCGCTGGGCGCTGTCTCCGGGATTGTTGTTCGGTGACGAAGCGCGACGCGTTGCCGGCCGCGGGCCGGGCAGCGGTGATGCGGGGCGAAGCCGGCCCGCTGAGCCGGGCCCTGATGCGTGCGCCTTCGTCGGTCGTCCGGGCGCCGTAGTGGCGGCCGGCGGCGCGCCGGGTGCGTTGCACCTCGACGTCGCACCGATTGTGGGTGCAGGGTGCGCGGGCGGGCAAACGATATTTCCGAACAGGGTGATGCGGGACGATCATCAACTACTGTCGCGGCGCGACGCGTCCGAGCACCCGTCCACGAGCTTTGGAAACGTCCGATATCGGAGCACGAACGGACGCGGCTGCTCGACTGACTTCTTGCGTTTTGGGAATGAAGTCGTGAGTTAATATCAATAGCGGCCCGACTTGTGGCCATCGACAATGTGTTTCATGGATCGTGCCTCGCGAGGCCGGGGCGCGCCGTCCGGGCGGGCTTTCGGCGGCGGCGCAGCGCGATGCGCCGGATGGCGCATCGGGCCCGCCGCGCGGCGCATCCGCTTGCACGAGGCGCTCGAACGCGCTCCAATCGAATCACGCGGGCGGCGCTGCCGCCGCACCGATCAATCTGTCCCTGAAGAGGAAGTGATGCAATTCAACGACATTCTTGCCGCGCTCGACATCGATCTCGCCCAGTGGAAAGGCAATGCGCTGACCGCGCGTTCGCCGCTCGACGGCGCGACGCTCGCGACGCTGGCCGTCGACACGCCCGCCGACGCCGAGCGCAAGATCGACGCCGCGCACGACGCGTTCCTCAAGTGGCGCACGGTGCCGGCGCCGGTGCGCGGTGAACTCGTGCGCGTGTTCGGCAACGTGCTGCGCGAGCACAAGGCCGAGCTGGGCCGCCTCGTCACGCTCGAGGCCGGCAAGATCACGTCGGAAGGGCTCGGCGAAGTGCAGGAAATGATCGACATCTGCGATTTCGCGGTCGGCCTGTCGCGCCAGCTTTACGGCCTCACGATCGCATCGGAGCGCCCGGGCCACCGGATGATGGAAACGTGGCACCCGATCGGCGTGTGCGGCGTGATTTCGGCGTTCAACTTCCCGGTCGCGGTGTGGGCGTGGAATGCGGCGCTCGCGTTCGTGTGCGGCGATTCGGTCGTGTGGAAGCCGTCCGAGAAGACGCCGCTCACCGCGATCGCTTGCCACGTGCTGCTCCAGAAGGCGCTTCGCGAGTTCGAAAAGACGCATCCGGGCGTCGCGCCGACGGAGCTGAGCCAACTGGTGCTCGGCATGCGCGATGTCGGCGAGGTGCTGGCGGCGTCGAAGAAGGTGCCGGTCGTCAGCGCGACGGGCAGCGTGCGGATGGGCCAGGAAGTCGCGAAGGTGCTGAGCCAGCGCCTGGCACGCGGCATCCTCGAACTCGGCGGCAACAACGGGATGATCGTCGCGCCGAGCGCCGACCTCGATCTCGTCGTGCGCGCGGTCACGTTCGCGGCGGTCGGCACGGCCGGCCAGCGCTGCACGACGCTGCGCCGTTTGATCGTGCATCGCAGCCTCGTCGAGCAACTGCTGCCGCGCATCGAGAAGGCCTATGCGTCGGTGAAGGTCGGCAACCCGCTCGAGGAAGGCACGCTGGTCGGCCCGCTGGTCGATCGTGCGTCGTTCGACGCGATGCAGAAGGCGCTGGTCGATGCGCGCGAGCAGGGCGGCGAAGTGAAGGGCGGCGAGCGCGTCGACGTCGGTCATGCGGATGCGTACTACGTACGTCCGGCCATCGTGCGGATGCCGCAGCAGTCGGCGGTGGTCGAGCGCGAGACGTTCGCGCCGATTCTGTACGTGATGGTCTACGACAACTTCGACGACGCGATCGAGCTGCACAACGCGGTGCCGCAAGGCTTGTCGTCGGCGATCTTCACGAACGACATGCGCGAGGCCGAGCAGTTCATGTCGGCGGCCGGCAGCGATTGCGGGATCGTCAACGTGAACATCGGCACGAGCGGCGCGGAAATCGGCGGCGCGTTCGGCGGCGAGAAGGAAACGGGCGGTGGGCGCGAGTCGGGTTCGGATGCGTGGAAGGCGTATATGCGCCGGGCGACGAATACGATCAACTACAGCCGGCAACTGCCGCTGGCGCAGGGGGTGAAGTTTGATGTTTGATGCACCGTGTCGTGAACACGTATCGTGTGCTGACTGTACATAGCGACTGACAATACGTCGGTCTTCAGGTTTAGCGGAAAAGCCGGCCAGAGTGCCGGCTTTTTTATTTTGGCGGTATTGATTGGCTCGTGGGTCTATAGAGTAGATCGACTGGTGTTGGGGATATATAGATCAACTGATGCACGGCAGTAAGGCCCGGATCAGACAAGTACGGGATTATTTTTTCCTTGTTTCGTATGTGTATGGAAATCAAGCATTTGCTTGTTTTCTTTCAATTCTTTCTATATCTTCGTGGTGTTGTGCTCGGTGACGGGTGGGCGCAGCAGAAAAACGAATTCACATGTAATTATTTTGAATTGAATTCCAATTCCACATTGGGAAATTTGCAAATATAACGGATGTGAAGCATTGAATTTGAGTGATTGATGGGTGATCTCGAATCTAGTGTGGATGGTGTTAAATCGGGTCGCTGATGTCAGATCGATTTAAAGGGCGGAGCTCAATATCGAAAGAGGAAACGGGTGATAACGAATCTCGGAGTCTTGTTGGTGGAGTGATTGGAATTTACAAGTTCAGTCCGGCCATTCTGGTATTGCATGTCGCCGGCGCAATCGTAGCTTGGCTTGCGCCGGAGGACGCGCTGGTGCGATGGCCCTTTCTGGATGTGATTGTAGCCAGCGTTGGCAAAGTATTTCCTTTGCTATTCGGTGCCATTGAAAGGTCAAAATTCCCCGATGTCACTGCACTCTATTTTGCGCTGATGCTTGCCGCCTTTCCGTTTAGGATTCTGGTTGGGTTTCGTTTGCTTTATGCGGGTCAGGCTAAGGGGAGGGAAACGTATGAGAGATTGTCGATAACAGGGAAGGTAAAGGTAATTTGTGGGGCTCCATTTTTTCTTTTATGTGGAGTTTTTGTTTTGGTTGAGGGGTACTACTACGAATTTAATTTCATTCCCATTAGTGAATCTCGATTGTGGCTTGGCTTGGTGGGGCCGTTGTTCGCAGGCGGTGCTCATATTATGTGTATTTCTCTAGGTCTTAGTTGGATTTGGTTTTTTGTGGTCGGTATTTTTTCATCGAAAGAGGCGTGATTCGTGGCTTGGCATGAACTTGATGAGTGGGACGCGTTGGGGACGTTTGGGTGAATTGTGATCGGAGGGGATGTGTCGATGAAAATGGAGCGCATATGCATCTGGTCGATCGTCTCAAGAAGTGTGGTCATTATTGTTCGAGGATGGTGATGCTCGGTGTCGATGGACGGGCGAATGTATGGTATGTGTCGATTGCGATAAGACAGATATGTATTGCAACCGCGATTATCGGTGTGAGCATTTCTGTTGTTGGGTGTAGAAACCTATCCGTCAATGAACTGCCAATCCGTGCCAAGCGAGACTTCTTGATGGATGTCAAGACTGTCGTGGACGTAGTTGAGTTGAGTGATGTCGATTCGGTTTCTTCCCGTTTGCGAGTTGTTTATCGAGTGAAGCCGAGTGAGACCGTCTTTGGCGCCGATGAAAAATCGGTTATCGGTTATCGAGTTGAGGCGATAAAGGTGGCCGCTTCGAAGGAATACCGAACGGATGGAAGGTATTCATATGGAATGTTTTGGCCAACGGCACGGAGCTTCACGAGGGTTCTATTGGCGTTGCCGGTAAACGCTGATTTGACATGCATTACGCCTTCCGATCTGATTGAAGTGTTTGGGGATGTCGGCAAGCGACCAGAGCCACACGGGAGCGGGTGGGGGTATGTATACACGCCGCCGAGAGCGGGGGTGAAAGCGACTTTTGGTTTTTTGAGTAACCAGTGCTTGGCTTCGGTGACTTTATTCCAAAACAATTCGTGCGATTGAGTTTGACTTGTTTGATGTGGGGTTTTGTTTTAGATGTGGTGAGTCGATGATTTGAGCCAATTTAGCATAATTTTGATGGCTTATTCTAAGGGGTTGGTGTGTCGAAAATTACTGGAAGAGAGGAAGTATTTAAGGGGCTGAATTTGAGCGAAGATGTGATTGGTTTGATAAATAAAAGCCAAACGCTGGTCGATCAGATTCATAAATACAATAAAGATGTTTTGACGGAGGTTGTTCGGCCAATTGAGGTCGATGCCAATAGGAGAGGGATTTTCTGGAGCTCCAATGAGAAAGGTATTTATTTCGGGAGCTACGGAGATGCAGGATATGATGCACTCGATCCGCGTGTCTTTGTAGGTGTATTGAGTCATGAGCTGGGGCACTACATCAACGATGCGCGTGATAAAGCGAGGGAGAATTTTTATGCGGATAAGATGCGGAATGATTATGATGTTGCCGCTATTGTTGGCGTAACGAAGGAGGCGGAGGCAGCCTACAATAATTGGAAAATCGCACGGGAAATTTACGAGAATAGCGGATCGTTGATCTCCGTGCTTGGCGATCGTCCGGACTATGTGTCGGCACCCGGCTATGACATCTATCACATGCTTACTAAAGTTTACGACGCGAACGTCGGAAAGATGTCGGCGGATATGCTGAAAAAGGCAATGATGGAGGTTGCCGGAAGCTATCTTGCTCAGGCGAGCCCCGGAGCGAATTTGAACGTCAACTACTATGAGTACTACGGATCGGCTTATGGTGCGTCACCAAAGCGCTTGTCTCATGCTCCGGTTGCTGCAATGAACTACTCAGTAGATTTCGAGACGGGACTGGTGAAGTCCGTGACGTTGCATTTCTCAACCGGCACGCGGCAGACAAATCAATATGATCGCGGGTTGTTGAGCACAGCAGCGTTATATGGTCCAAACGGACAGATTGTCGAATATGCGCGATATGCGGCTAACGGCTTGAAGACTGAGGAAATCATCTACGATTCCATCGGAAACGGAACGATCACCCGAACTGACACCAACGGCGACGGCGTCTTCGACAACATCAAAACAGAAACCCACCTCGGTAACGGCGCCAGCGTAATCCGCGAAGACACCAACGGCGACGGCGTCGCCGACCGCAACTTCGTCGTGAATGGCGGCCAGCGCTACGACCTGTCCAACATCCGCGATGCCGCCTTTGCCGACAGCCTGCTGTCGCGATATCGCGCCACCGGCCTACTGAGCGGCACGAGTTATCTGGATCTGAGCCAGATCATTTCGCGAACCCTGACCTTTGGCGGAAAAAACGACTACGGGTTCACGATGCCGGCAGGCTGGCAAAACCCGATCGGCGCATTCTACGAAGCGAAAAGCGCCGCACTGGACGCGGCAGTATCGATTGCAAACAAGACCCCGGTACTGCTCGATGCGCAGCGGCGCGGCCTGAGCGCGGCGGCGCTTGGATCGCTCGACGCCAATCGCGACGGCAAGCTTTCAGGCGCGGAATTGAGCGGGCTGCAAGTCTGGGTCGATACCAATGAAGATGGCATCGGCGACGCGGGCGAATTTCAAACGCTTGGACAGGCAGGGATTTCCGAGATCCGCGCTATCGATTACGACATTCTGACCCGCGGCAACGCTTGGTATGCGGCAGGCTCTGCCGCCGCGCCGTGGAAGGGGAGCGACGTTGCGGGCCAGCCCGGAAGAATCTATCTGGCGCCGAGCGTACCGTTTTCGAACTATCGGTGGTTGCGCGACAACGACAATATTTACTGGGTCAACGGCGGCAGAGACTTTATCTTTTTCGGCCCGAATCAAATCAAGGTCAACAACAGCAATCGAACCTATCTCGTCGGAACCGACGGCAACGACGTATTCGATGCGAACTACTACGCCGCATACGGTCACTGGATCAACAGCGGCCTGCTCGTGAACTTCCTCGCCGGCGGCGGCGACGACATCATGGGCGGCAGCAGCCGCAACGACAATTTGTGGGGCGGCACCGGCAACGACACGCTGTTCGGCTATGACGGCGACGACAGACTGTACGGCGAGGAAGGTGACGACGAACTCAACGGCGGCGCCGGCAACGACGTCCTCGACGGCGGGATCGGCAACGACAGGCTATTTGGCCAGGCCGGCAACGACATCATGAACGGCGGCGACGGTGACGACATCATGATGGGCTTTACCGCATCGAACGAAAGCAAGCAAACGCTGGCCTGGGGCGAAACGGATGACGACGTCATGTACGGTGGCGCCGGCAACGACCGGATGTGGGGAGGCCTCGGCCACGACTACATGGACGGTGGCGACGGAGCGGACTTCGTGAGTGGCGGGGACGGAAACGATACGGTCTTCGGCGGCGCCGGGAACGACGAACTGCATGGTGACGCAGGCAACGACCAGCTACTTGGAGACGCCGGTAACGACCGCATCTTCGGCGAAGCCGGCGACGACGTGCTCTGGGGCGGCGATGGCGATGACGTGCTGGTCGGCTTCACCGCCAGCAACGATGCGAAGCAAACGTTGTCGTGGGGTGAATCCGACAACGACACGCTGTATGGCGGCAACGGCAATGATGCGCTGCACGGCGGTTTGGGCAACGATTACCTCGACGGCGGCAACGACCACGATTTCCTCGACGGCGGAGATGGCGACGACCGGCTCTTCGGTGGGGCGGGTAACGACGAGTTGAACGGCGGCAACGGCAACGACGCGCTTTCCGGTGAATCCGGCAACGACAAGATTTTTGGCGGTGCAGGCAACGACACGATCTGGGGTGGCGACGGCGACGATATTCTCGTCGGCTTTACGGCCAGCAATGACGCGAAGCAGTCGCTGGCCGCATGGGAAACCGACGACGATACGATCTACGGCGGAGCCGGAAACGATCTGATCCTCGGCGGTCTCGGCAACGATCTGCTCCACGGCGACGCAGGCAACGACGAAATTCAGGGGGGCGACGGCCACGACCGGCTTTACGGCGGCGACGGCAACGACCGACTGTTCGGCCAGGTCGGAAACGACATTCTGTACGGCGGCGCCGGCGACGATTTGCTGGTGGGTTTCACCGGCGACAACGAGGCGAAGAGGACGCTAGGCCCCGGTGAAACCGACGATGACTATCTCTACGGTGGAGAAGGCAATGACACGCTGCTCGGCGGTCTCGGCGACGACTATCTCGACGGTGGGGCCGGCGCGGATCACATGGAAGGCGGCGCGGGCAACGATACCTATATCGTGAACAGCGTCAATGACGTGATTCTCGAATACGCAAACGAGGGTTACGACACGGTCATCAGCAGCGCAAACTACATTCTCAATGCCAATATCGAAGAATTGAGACTCGTCGAAGGCTTCAACATCAACGGCACGGGCAATGCGCTCGATAACCGGATCGTCGGCAACAGCGCAGACAACATTCTCGATGGTGTCACCGGTGCCGATACGATGATCGGCGGAAAGGGCAACGATACCTACTACGTCGACAATGTCGGCGACCGTGTCGTCGAATTCGCCGGCGAGGGTATCGATACCGTGCAGAGCAAGATCAGCTATACGTTGGGCGAACACGTCGAGAACCTGAACCTGCTGGATTTCGGCAAGCCGGAAAAAGGGCTTGTCGACGGCGTGGCCGTTCACGTGTACGGGTACCCGAAGGCCAACGAGCTGGATTACATGCAGGGCGATGCGGTTCCGACGTTCCAGGGAACGTGTGCGCTGACCTCGATCGCGAATCTGTTGACGCAGACCGGGACGCCGACGACTGAGGGAGACGTCGTCCGACGCGCAATCGACAATCAATGGGCCGTCACCAGCCCGGCGGCAACGGATTACCAGCGAGGCGGGTCGAATTACGTTCAGCAACAGGCGCTGCTCAAGAGTTACGGTATTGCAAACAATCTGCTTGCCGGCTACGACGAGCATGCGGTTGCGAATCTCGTGCGCAGTGGTCGTGGCGTGATACTCGCGCTGAACTCGGGGCGGCTCTGGGAGGACAGCGCTTATCTCGATGGCGGTGGCGTGAATCACGTCGTCACCGTGACGGGCGCGGTCTACGGAGACTCTGACGGCCAGCTCAAAGGCTTCTATATCGCCGACTCGGGCCGCCGGCGCGTCAGCGACATGACGCGCTACATCAGCCTTCAGGAGTTCCGGGCAGCCGCCAACGTACCGAATGCCTACGCGATCTACACGGCCGAAGCGCTGAAACTGTGGAACGAGGACATCGACGGCACGGGTAACGCACTCGACAACACGATCATCGGCAATCGCGGTAACAACGTGCTGGATGGTGGTGCCGGCAACGACATCCTGGTCGGCGGCTTGGGCAACGATACCTATCGATTTGGCCGCGGGTCCGGCCGCGACACGATCCGGGACGACGACGAAACGCTCGGCAACAACGATGTGATCAGCATCGGGGCTGGTGTATCCGCGGATCAATTGTGGTTCCGTCACGTCGGCGACGATCTCGAGATCAGTATCCTCGGCTCCAGCGATACGGCTACGGTTCGGGACTGGTACTCGGGATCACGCTATCAGATCGAGCAGATCCGCTTGGACGACGGTCGGACGCTCGTCAACGCCGATGTCGAGAAGCTGGTGCAGGCCATGGCGGCATGGTCGCCGCCGGCTGCAGGAGCGGTAACGCTGCCCCCTGAGCATCAGGCCGCGCTTGCGCCCACGCTGGCGACAAGCTGGCGCTAATTCCCGTTCCCGAATGTCCATCCGTCCGATTGCACATTAGTGCGACCGGACGGCCTGCTGCCGGCCGTATCGCATTTCCTTCCTCGCCTCGTATTCCCTTCATGGACAGTTCCAATTTCCGGCCTCAGGCGTCGTTTCCGACGCAGGATGTCGACTCCGGTCTCGCCGTCGTTCTGACGATGGCGAGCCTGCACGGCATCGCGGCCGACGAAGCCGCGTTGCGACATGAATTTGGTTTCGATCGTTTCGATACTCAAACAATCCTGCGAGCCGCGCGTTCGCTCGGCATGACGGCCCGGGTCGTTCAACAGAACCTCGAACGACTGGATCGGGCGCCTTTGCCCGCGGTCGCACGGATGAAGGGTGAAGGCGGCTATTTCGTGGTCGCGCAGTATCAGGCCGGGGATGGAACGCGCGCGCCTCGAACGCTTGTCCAGTTTCCGGGGGAGGCGCCTACCGTGCTGACGCGCGAGCGTCTTCTGGAAATCTGGACGGGAGAGCTCATCTATTTCACGAGCAGGAGCAGCATTGCGGGCACTCTGGCGCGCTTCGATTTCAGCTGGTTCATTCCGGCAATCGTCACGTATCGAAAGCTGCTGGGCGAGGTCCTCGTGATTTCTCTGGTGTTGCAATTGATTGCGCTTGCCACGCCGCTCTTCTTCCAGGTGGTGATGGACAAGGTGCTCGTCAATCACGCGATGAAGACGTTGAACGTGATCGCCGTTGGGCTGATTTGCGCGACGCTATTCGAGGCGGCGCTCTCGGGGATACGAACGTGGGTCTTCGCGCATACGAGCAGCAAGATCGACGTCGAACTCGGCGCGCGGCTCTTCCGCCATCTTTTGGCGTTACCGCTGGCGTGGTTTCAGGCGCGCCGTGTAGGCGATTCCGTCGCCCGTATTCGCGAGCTGGAGAACATTCGCGCGTTCCTGACCGGCAACGCCGTGACGCTGGTGATGGACCTCGCGTTTTCGTTCGTTTTTCTCGGGGTGATGCTCTGGTACAGCGCGTGGCTTACGTTGATCGTCGTTGTTTCGATTCCGCTCTACGTATTATTGTCGGTCGTGTTTACGCCGATCGTTCGGCGGCGTCTGAACGAGAAATTCAATAAGGGCGCCGAGAATCAGTCATTCCTCGTTGAAACCATCAGCGGAATCGATACGGTCAAGGCGATGGCACTCGAGCCGCGCTGGACGGACCGATGGGATCGTCAACTGGCCGCTTATGTGAGTGCGGGACTGGCGGCGACCAACGTTGCCACGATTGCAAGCGGCGGCGTGACGTTGATCAGCAAGCTGGTGACCGCGGCGATCATGTGGCTGGGCGCCACGCTGGTGATCGACGGCAAGTTGACGGTCGGCGAGCTCGTCGCGTTCAACATGCTGGCCGGGCAGGTATCCAGTCCGATACTGCGTCTCGCGCAGTTGTGGAACGACTTTCAACAGGTGGGGATTTCGATGGGGCGCCTCGGGGATATCCTGAACACGGCGCCCGAAACCGCAGCGAAAAAGACGCGTGTACCCCGTCTCGACGGGGCGATCGAGTTCGACCAGGTATCGTTTCGCTACCGGCCGGATGCAAGCGATGTCATCCGGCAGATCTCCGTCAGGATCGCGGCGGGGGAGGTCATTGGAATCGTCGGCCGCTCCGGGTCGGGCAAAAGCACGCTGACCAAGCTCGCGCAGCGGCTATACGTGCCGGATCGCGGGCGAGTGCTCGTCGACGGGCAGGATATCGCCGTGATCGATACGGCGAGCCTTCGCCAGCAGATTGGCGTCGTTTTGCAGGAAAACACGCTGTTCAATCGTTCGGTACGGGACAACATCGCGCTGGCTCGACCCACTGCGTCGATCGACGCGGTGATCGATGCTGCGAGGCTGGCCGGCGCACACGAGTTCGTCTGCGAACTTCCGGAGGGGTACGACACACTCGTCGGCGAGCATGGCACCGGACTCTCGGGTGGCCAGCGGCAGCGCATCGCCATTGCCCGCGCATTGATGACCGATCCACGCATCCTGATATTCGACGAGGCGACCAGCGCGCTTGACTACGAATCCGAAGCCGTCATACAGGCCAACATGCGCGACATCTGCGCGCGACGCACGGTATTGATCATTGCGCACCGGCTCTCGGCGGTGCGCGATGCCGACCGGATTCTCGTGATGGATCGCGGGCAGATCGTGGAAAGCGGTACGCACGACACACTGCTGCGCATGCGGGAGGGCATCTACGCACACTTGTATTCGCTGCAACAGGGCGGCCGCGACGTAGCGGAGGCACGGACATGAGCGTGCGGCAGCAGGCAGAGGCCTGGCGTGAACTGGTGGGGCGTTACCGCGACGTCTGGCGTCACTGCTGGAAGCGACGCCATCGGATGACGCTGCCGACATTCGACGCGAACGAGGCCGAATTTCTCCCGGCGGCGCTGTCGGTCCAGGCGGCGCCTGTCTCGCCGGCAGGCCGGTGGGTCGCGCGCATTCTCATCCTGCTCGTGATGACGGCGATCGTCTGGTCGTATTTCGGGAAAATCGACATTGTCGTCGACGGCGGCGGCAAGATCATTCCATCCTCCCGGACCAAGACACTGGCGGCGGTCGAAGTGGCGAGCGTCAGAGCGCTGCACGTGCGCGACGGGCAGATCGTGAAGACGGGCGATGCGCTGATCGATCTCGACACGCGCGTGATCGACGCCGAACGTCAACGGGCGGACGGCGACCGGCTGAATGCGGTACTGCAGGTCGAGCGTGCACGGGCGTTGATCGACGCGATCGACACGGGGCGACAACCTCGACTGGCGGATGTGGAGGGCGTGTCGCCCGAGCGGCGGCGCGAGGTCGAGCGACACCTGCTGGATCAATGGCGCGATTTCGTCGCGCGGCGGGACCGTCTCGACAGCGAAATACACAGGTACGGTCAGGCCGCTCCGCTTGCGGCGCGTCGTGCGGACGATTACGCCAGGTTGATGAAGACCGGTGACGTTGCGGAGCACGCGTGGATCGAGGCCGAGCAGCAGCGCATCGATATGGCCGGACAACTGGCGGATGCTCGTCACCAACGCGCGGCGCTCGTGGCAGAGACGCGAAGGAATACCCAGGATGCGCTGAACGATGCGCAGCGTATCGTGGACGCGTCGTCGGGCGACATGCGGCGAGCGGAGGCACACGGGGAACTGCTGCGCCTGACCGCGCCGATCGACGGAACCGTCCAGCAGCTCGCCGTCCACACCATCGGGACGGCGGTGCCGGCCGCGCAGCCGTTGATGCAGATCGTGCCGCGAGAGGGGGCGGTAGAAATGGAAGCATTCGTCGACAACCGGGATATCGGCTTCGTCAAGGAAGGGCAGGCCGCCAGCGTGAAGATCGACGCATTCGAGTACACGAAATACGGCACGGTGTCGGCGACCGTGAGTCATGTCTCGCGCGATGCGATAGACGACGACAAGAAGGGGCTCGTCTACTCGGTCAGGATCATGCTCGATCGTTCGGCGCTGATGGTCGACGGTCGCGAGATCGCACTGTCGCCGGGTATGTCGGGCAGTGCGGAGATCAGAACCGGCACGCGGCGGGTAATCGAGTATGTGCTGTCGCCGTTGCTGCAGCATGCACGGGAGAGTTTGCGTGAGCGCTAGGAGCTTGAAAGATCGCGCGCGTCCGTGGATCTTCGGCCTGATGTTGGTTTCGATTGCGTGCAATGCCGAAACACGCGGGATTCCGGATGGCCTCGCCGATCCGCTGCTGACCCGTCCGCCGGTGCTGGATGCGGGGAAGCGATTACCGGGCGATGACGCGCCAGTTGTGTGCGCTTCGTCGACCAACCCGGCGAAGCCGCTGACGATTGGTGATGCGGTCGATCTTGCGCTATGCCACAACCCCCGTATCCGAGCGGCGTGGGCATCGATCAAGATCCAGGCCGCCGCGGTGGGTGAAGCCAGATCGGCATGGCTCCCCACTATCAACGGATCGATCAGCCAACTGACGACATATAACCGGTATCCCGATGCACCGTCGATGAATACGCGCGGTGTCGGTCGAGCGTCGAACGCGACGTTGAACTGGCGGCTACTCGACTTTGGCGGGCGGGCTGCAAACGGCGCGGCAGCGCAACAGCTGCTGACGGCCGCGCTGGCGAGCCACGACGCAGCGATGCAAAAGGCGGTCGCGGATGTCGTCGGGAGTTATTTCGATGTTCAGAATGCTCAAGCCGCGTTTGCCGCGCGTACCGAATCCGCGACCTTGGCGGAATCGACGCTGCGTGCGTCGCGTAAGCGACTGGCCATGGGCGTTGCATCCCGAGCAGACGTATTGCAGGCGGAGACGGCGTTGGCCAAGGCATTGCTCGCTGCCCGGCGAGCGGGCGGAGAGGTCGCGCGGGCCCGCGCCGAACTGGTCTTTGCGACCGGTCTGCCCGCCGGCACGCGGATCGAGGTCGAAGAGGCAGTCGTACCGGTTGCGCTGGACGCGGAGCGCCAGCTAAGCGACTGGCTTCGCGCGGCCGAAGGTTCTCATCCCGAGATTCGTGCAGCGCGAGCCAAATGGGAGGCTGCACAAGCGAAGGTGACGACTGCACGGTCAGAGGGTATGCCGACGCTGGATCTGAGCGGCACGTTGTCCCGGAACGGCTACCCGAATCAGGGGCTGCAGTCGGTGCGGGCGACGCAAACCAGCATCGGCCTGACTCTGACGATTCCGTTCTTTGACGGTTTTTCCCGCACGTATCGGATTCGCGGCGCGCAGGCTCAGACCGAACTGGCACAGGCACAGCTTCACGATACGCAGCAGCAGATTCTGCGTGACGTGCTGAAGGCTCACGCCGATGCGGAGACGACGGCGGATAACCTGGGAGCGTCGGCACGCTTGCTGGCTGCCGCGGAAGCGGCGCTGACATCGGCGCGCAATCGTTACGCGTTCGGCGCAGGCGATATTCTGGAACTGCTGTCGGCGCAGGCGGCGCTTGCCGATGCCCGCCAGGAACGGGTGCGAACGCTCGCCGAATGGGAGGCGGCACGGCTTCGACTGCTTGCCAGCGCCGGCATCATCGGACGATGGGCATTCCGGTAGGACTGGAGACGGCCATCGCGGTAGCCGCAGTACGCGACCGGCCGTCTTTGTTCACTTCTCTTCCGCCGGCATGTTCTGCACGACCAGCATCTGCGGGCTCGACAGCGTGATTCCCGCCGCGCGCAACTGCTTGAGGATCTCGAACAGCAGATCGCTCTTCGTCGAACTCGCGATCCGCGGGCTCGACACGTAACCCGTCACGCTCAGCGTGATCCCGTCCGGCGCGAGCTGGCTGAACGTCACCGACGGCGCCGGTTTGTCGAGAATCGCCGGGTGCGCGCGATACGCATCGAGCAGCAGGTCGCGTACCTGTTCCGGATCGGTATTCAGCGGGAACGTCAGCACCAGCGTCGCGACACCCTGCGTGCTGTTGCCCATCGTCACGTTGCGCACGTTCTGCGAGATCAACTGCGAATTCGGCACGATCACGGTCGAGCGGTCGCTCAACTGGATCTCGGTCGCACGCACGTTGATGCGGCGGATGTCGCCTTCGACGCCCGCGATGCTGACCATGTCGCCCACCTTCACCGGGCGCTCGGTCAGCAGGATCAGCCCCGACACGAAGTTCTTCACGATTTCCTGCAGGCCGAAACCGATACCGACCGACAACGCGCTGACGATCCATGCGAGATTGCTCCACCTGACGCCGAGCAGCCCGAGCGTCATCAGCACGAGCAGCACGTAGCCGACGTTGGTGAACAGCGTGATCAGCGACACGCGCATGCCGGTATCCATGCCGAGCGCGGGCATGAACTCGCCGTCGAGCCAGCGGCGCAGCGAGCGCAGCAGGTAGAAGCCGATCGCGAACCCGATCACGGCGTTCATGATCCGGTCGGGCATGATGTTCAGGCTCTGCAGCCGCTGGCTGCCGATCATCGCGACCGCGCTGTCGAGCAGGTCGCCGGGCGTCGTGCCGAAGCCGCCCGTCAGCAGCGCGATCGCCGCGATCAGCATCAGCAGGCTCGTGCCGAAGCCGGACAGGACCGTGCGCGCCTGATCGAGGTGACGGTCTTCGAGCGCGAACAGGTGCTTGATCTGCTGGCCCGTCGACAGGCTCGACGAGAACAGGCTCTCGCTCGCGTCGCGCGTCAACTGGATCAGGATGTAGGTCGCGCACAGCACGATCTCGAACCACACGAGCTCGTACGTGATGAAGCGCGCGACCGTGATGTAACCGATCAGGAGTGCGATCAACGATACGACGATCGCGAGCGTGACGCCGGCATGGATCAGGCCGGCGAGCGTCGAGCGTTGCTCGGGCGCCTCGCCTGCCGCCGCGAGTGCGGCGCGCGCACGGTTCGCGCGCAACAGCGACGCGCCGACCGTCAGCGCGACGACGAGCGATACGATGCCGCGGCCGAACAGCGTGACCGACAGGCTGGTGTCGACGATCCGGTTGATCGATTCGAGCGTACCGGATACCAGCAGCAGCGCGGCGAGGATGCTGGGGAATGGCTTCATCGCGAGCGCGACGGGATCGGCGAGCGCGGGCAGGCGCCACGACGGGTGCTTGGTGCAGAGCAGCGCACGGCCGAGGCCCGCGATCAGCGCGCAGGTCGCGGCGAGCTTCACGAACTGGTCCCACAGATCGGTCAGCGACGGCGTGAGCTCGTAGCGGCGCGCGACGGCGAGGTAGAAGATCTGCACCGCAATCGCCGTTGCCAGGAAGGTCGACAGGGCGGTCGACAGCGCCAGCGCACTGCGCCGCAGGCGCGTGGGCGGCAGGCGGTTCAGCGCGACCCAGGCGAGCCCGCGCTCGATGAGCCGGCGGCCGCCGAGCCATGCCGCGAATGCGGCGATCAGCAGCATCGCGGTGATCGTCCGCTGCCCGGGCACCCACGACGAGCGCAGCATGTCGAACAGTTCGCCGTTGAAATCGTCGAGTCGCTGACGGTCGTCCGGCGCCAGGTGGAACAGCGGCAGCCAGAACTGCGCGCTGAAGATGCTGCCCGAACGGAACGCGAGCTGGTTCTTCAGCAGGCTGCGGTGCAGCTTCGCGAATTGCTCGGTCAGGTTCGCGAGGCTCGCCTTCTGGTCGGCCGCCTGCTTCAGCGCGGCGTCGATCTGCGTCTTGCGCGCGTCGAGCGTGGCCCGCTGCTTCGCGACGGCGGGCGTTTCCGGCGCGGCGCCTTCGGCAGGCGGCGGCCCGAGCACGTCGAGTTGCGCCTGGACCTGCGCGCGTTGCGGCGTGAGATCGCTCTGCAGTTTCGCGACATCGGCGCTCAGTTCCTGCGCCGAATCGTCGAGCGCGTCCAGCTCCTTGCTGTTGGACGTGGTCGAAGTCTGCTGCTTGATGCGGTCCAGCTCGGCCTGCATCTGCTTGAGCTGCGCGACCGCGTCGGGCAGCGAGATGGCCGGCACGGTTGCGCCGACGCCGCTCGCGACAGGCGCGGACGCGGCCGCCGGAAACGCCGACGCGGTCGCGATCGCCGCGAACTGCAGCAGCGCGATCAGCGCGATCCGGCGGGCGTACAGGGATAGTCGTTGTATGGACATGGAATGCTTACGATTTGCCGACAATGCCGGTTGCCGAAAGGCAGCCGGAAGCCGGTAGTTGGCCCGGTAGCATGTTACCGGGGCGCGGAACGCGTGGTTGTACCGATTGCGTCTTGCCGTTCGCCGCGATTTTGGCGGCGCGTGCCTGCGCGAAACGGCGCGGCAGGCCCGTATTGCCGGGCTTGCGCCGCCAGCGGGCGGGGGAAGGCGGCGCTGCAACGCCGAGCTGACGCGCGTTTCGGCTCTGATACACGGTTACGCAATTTACACATTATCCGGCGCGGAATCGGGCATCGATTCGGTTCGGTGCCTGTATCGCAGCCGGCTTGCCGGTTCGCACCTGCGCGAAACGGGCGTGCCGGTACAATGCAGCGATTCGCCCGGCGGCGGTTCGACGGTCCGCCGGACGACAACACACAACACGACACGATCAGGAGACGCGCCCAAGATGGCCTCAACGGACAGCCTTCCGCAGGCACAAGCCCCATCCCCCTCCATCGACCCCGGCTCCATTTCGGCCCGCCTCGACCGCCTGCCGCCGACGCGCAGCGTCTGGAAGCTCGTCGTGCTGCTGAGCCTCGGCTTCTTCTTCGAACTCTACGATCTGCTGTACAGCGGCTACGTCGCGCCGGGCCTCGTGAAAAGCGGCATCCTTTCCGCGACGACGCACGGCCTGTTCGGCACCACGGGCGTCGCGAGCTTCATCGCCGCGCTGTTCTCGGGGCTCTTCATCGGCACGATCGCGTGCGGCTTCCTCGCCGACCGGTTCGGCCGTCGGGCGATCTTCACGTGGTCGCTGCTGTGGTACACGGCCGCCAACGTCGTGATGGCGTTCCAGGACACCGCGACCGGGCTGAACTTCTGGCGCTTCGTCGTCGGTCTCGGCCTCGGCGTCGAGATGGTGACGATCGGCACGTACATCTCCGAACTCGTGCCGAAGCAGATCCGCGGTCGCGCGTTCGCATGCGAGCAGGCGGTGGGGTTCGTCGCGGTGCCGGTGGTCGCGTTTCTCGCGTACCTGCTCGTGCCGCACGCGCCGCTCGGCCTCGACGGCTGGCGCTGGGTCGTGCTGATCGGCGCGCACGGCGCGCTGTTCGTGTGGTGGATTCGCCGCGAACTGCCGGAAAGCCCGCGCTGGCTCGCGCAGCAGGGCCGGGTCGACGAAGCCGATCGCATCATGCGCGCGCTCGAGGCGAAGGTCGAAGCCGAATACGGTCGGCCGCTGCCGCCGCCCGCGCCGGCCGAACCCGTGCCGCCGCGCGGCAGCTTCCGCGACATGTGGGTGCCGCCGTATCGCAGCCGCACGATCATGATGACGATCTTCAACGTGTTCCAGACGGTCGGCTTCTACGGTTTCGCGAACTGGGTGCCGACGCTGCTGATCAAGCAGGGCATCACGATCACGTCGAGCCTGATGTATTCGAGCGTGATCGCGCTCGCGGCGCCGATCGGCCCGCTGATCGGCCTCGTGATCGCCGATCGCTTCGAGCGCAAGTCGGTGATCGTCGCGATGGCGGCGGCGATCGTCGTGTGCGGGCTGCTGTTCAGCCAGACGACGGTGGGCGCTTTCCTGATCGTGCTCGGCATCGGCCTCACGCTCGCGAGCAACATCATGTCGTACAGCTTCCACGCATATCAGGCGGAGCTGTTCCCGACGTCGATCCGCGCGCGGGCCGTCGGTTTCGTCTATTCGTGGAGCCGCTTCTCGGCAATCTTCTCGTCGTTCGTGATCGCGGCCGTGCTGCGCGGTTTCGGCACGTTCGGCGTGTTCGCGTTCATCGCGGGCGCGATGGTGATCGTAATGGCCGCGATCGGAGGGATGGGACCGCGCACGAAGGGTATCGCGCTCGAAACCATCTCGAAGTAGTGGGCAGGTGCGCACGCGTGTCGCGCGGTTCGTGCGACATGCGTGCGATGTGGTCGAGGTTCTGAGTTCAGATGGACGGGGCGTTGGAATGATTGGTTGACCGAATCGATCGGACGGCACGAGCCTGCCATGCAACGAACGCGCAAGTGGAAACGAGTTGAAACAAAGCGTGACGAAGCGCAATTTCACGGGAAATCGCGGTTTTCGTCGCTGCCGATTCGCGCATCGACGAGTAAAATGGAGGGCCTGACGACTCATTAGCCGCCATCGGAGCGCCCGCGTTGCATCAGCGAACGGCTCCGCCGCGAAGAGGCGTCGGCGCCGGGCGCGCGCGATGCGCCGCACGTGTCGATGGCTTGCGCGGAAGATGCGCCGCTCGCACCAGCAGCATGCGGCGGCCGGATCGGCCGATGGCCTCGAACGTATGATTCTTGCCTATTTGACGCGGCGCTTTGCGAAGCCGCGTTGCCTCAACCGCGCAGTCGCCGCATCCGTGTGGCTTGCTGCAGCAGTGTCGATTTCCGTGCTCGCCGAGCGGCCTGCCTTTGCCGCGTCCGACGCTGCGCCGTCTGCCGCGTCGTCCTCATCCTCATCCTCACCCGCTGTGCCGCCTGCTTCGGCGCCCTCCGGTACGCATCCGGCTTCGTCCGCGCATGCGGCGCCGGGTGCATCATCGGCGGCAGCGCCGGCATCCGCCGCGTCACACGTGAATCACGCGGAACCCGCGGGCGCGGCGTCGGGTGCGTCGGCCGCTTCCGCGTCGTCGGCCGCCGCGCCTGCATCGGGCGCCTCCGACACATCCGCCAGCGAGGCCGAGCCGCCTGCGCCCACTCCGCCGCGCCGGCATCCGCCGCTGTCGGCCGAGGAAGCCCAACGCGCGACGACGCGCGCGCTCGACATGCGCAAGCGCTTCACGCAGGAAGTCACGCGACGCCTGAACGTGCCGGCGAACGAGCAGCGCGCGTACGGCGAGCGGCTTCAGAAAGCACTCGCCGATGCGGACCTCGGCGATCTCGCGGGCGAATACGTCGTGATGGTCGATCGCGCGCCGAACGTGCAGGCGCTGTTCATCTACTTCCGCGCGACGCCGGCCAATGCGTGGCTGATGATCGGCGCATCACCGGTCGGCACCGGGTTGCCGGGCCAGTACGACCATTTCCTGACGCCGCTCGGCGTGTTCCATCACTCGCCCGATACGATGGATTTCCGCGCGGAAGGCACGACGAACGAGAACGGCATTCGCGGCTACGGCCACCGCGACATGCGCATTTACGATTTCGGCTGGGTGGACGGCGAGCGCGGCTGGGGCAAGGGCGGCGTGTCGCCGATGCGCTTCCAGATGCATGCGACCGACCCCGACCGGCTCGAAGCGCTGCTCGGCATCCGGCATTCGAAGGGCTGCGTACGGATTCCCGCGTCGCTGAATACGTTCCTCGACCAGCACGGGCTGCTCGACGACGACTATCAGGCACGCGTAGAGGCCGGCAAGTCGCTGTGGGTGCTGCGTCGCGATCGCGACATCACGCCGATCGCGGGCCGCTATCTGGTCGTGATCGACAGCGCGCGCAAGACCCGCCCGGCCTGGTCGCCGATGCCGGGGCGCGGCGCGTGGTCGAAGCTGCCGAAGGGCGGGGACACGGCGGATTGACGGCCCGTCCGCCGAGCGCGGAAGGCGTGAAGATGAGAATAAATCCGTTTTATTGACATATAAGGAAAGCAAACTTTTATTATCCGATCGGGGTTCGTATAGTCGTGTCCAGTTTCGCGGAACCCTGCCGCGCCTGGACCCTCATCGACCACACGACCCGCATGAAAACTCTCTACAAGCTCGCTCCGCTCGCGATGCTCGGCGCCTTCGCGACCCATGCCGGTGCGCAAAGCAGCATCACGCTGTACGGTCTCATCTCGGCCGGTGTCGGGTTCGCGACGAATCAGGGCGGCAAGAACGCGTGGCAGGCGCTGTCCGGCACGAACCAGAACCCGCGCTGGGGGCTGAAGGGCAAGGAGGATCTGGGGCAGGGGCTGTCCGCGGTCTTCCAGCTCGAAAACGGCTTCAACGTGATGACGGGCACGGCCGCGCAGAATGGCCGCGAGTTCGGGCGCATGGCGTACGTCGGGCTCGCCGATCGTACCTACGGTTCGCTGACGTTCGGCCGCCAGTACGACGCGATCCACGACTACATCGGGCCTGTGATCATCGCGAGCAACGGCGTGAACATCGGCGACAACGACAACGGCTACAACGACATTCGCGTGCAGAACTCGGTGAAGTACGTGAGCCCCGTCTACTACGGGCTGAAGTTCACCGCACTGTACGGCTTCAGCAATGCCACCGGTTTCGCGAACAACAGCGCGTACAGCCTCGGGCTCGGCTATGAGCGCGGCCCGCTGCGCTGGAGCGCGGTCTATGCGCAGTACAACCATCCGTACAGCGCGACGAACCAGGACGGCGCGATCGCGAACGACTATGCGTCGCCGCTGCTGATCTTCAGCAAGAGCGCGATGTCGCCGGCCGCGTACGCAAGCCGGCAGCGGATCGCGGGCACGGGCGGCTTCTACACGATCGGCCGCGCGCAGTTCGCGGCGATGTTCACCGACGTGCGCTACGATTACCTCGACAATTCGCACCTGCACCTGCAGAACCTGGACGTGAACGTCGTCTACACGATGACGCCGCAGCTCTTTCTCGGCGCCGCGTATGCGTTCACGAACGGCAAGTACGACGTGATCGACAAGCGTCCGAAATGGCATCAGGTGAACCTGCAGGCCGATTACTTCCTGTCGAAACGCACCGACGTCGCGCTGACGGTGATCGCGCAGCAGGCGGCAGGCGACGCGGATCATGCGCAGATCTTCGCGTATGCGCGTTCGACCGGCACGCGCCAGATGATGGCGACGCTCGGCGTCCGGCACGTCTTCTGAGCACCCGACCATGACTCATCCGATCGCATCCCGCCGCACCTTCCTGAAACTGTCCGCCGCGCTGGCCGGCACCGCGCTGCTGCCCGAAACGGGCGCATTCGCGGCCGGCGGCGACGCCGCGCGCCGCACGGTGATCATCGATACCGATCCGGGGCAGGACGACGCCATCGCGATCCTGTTCGCGCTCGGCGCGCCGGACCGGCTCGACGTGCGCGCGCTGACGGCCGTGGCCGGCAACGTGCCGCTCGAGTTGACAGAACGCAATGCGCGGATCGTCCGCGACTGGGCCGGCCGCACGAAGACGCTGCCGGTGTACGCGGGCTGCCCGCGTCCGCTCGTGCGCGACCTCGTGACGGCCGCGAACGTGCATGGCAAGACGGGGCTCGAAGGCGTCGAACTGCACGAGCCGCGCGCGCCGCTCGCGGCCGGTCACGCGGTGTCGTACCTCGTCGATACGCTGAGCCGCGCGGCGCCGAACAGCGTGACGCTGTGCGCACTCGGCCCGCTGACGAACCTCGCGACCGCGCTGGTCGAGGCGCCGCGGATTCGCGCCGCACTGCGCGATATCGTACTGATGGGCGGCGCGTTCTTCGAGCGCGGCAACATCACGCCGGCCGCGGAGTTCAACGTCTACGTCGATCCGCAGGCTGCCGACGTCGTGTTCGGCAGCGGCGTGCCGATCGTCGTGCTGCCGCGCGACGTCGCGGTGAAGGCGCCGATCACGCCGGCGCGCGTCGCGCCGTTCCGCGCGCTCGGCAACCGCTGCGGCGCGATCGTCGCGGACATCATGGAGGCCGAGCTCGCCTACAACAAGAAGCGGCGCGGTGTTGAAGACGCGCCGATGTACGACCCGACGGCCGTCGGCTATCTCGTCGATCCGACGCTGTTCGGCGGCCGCAAGGTGAACGTGGTGGTCGAGACGACCGGGCAATGGACGCTCGGCGAGACGATCGTCGACTGGAACGGGCGCAGCGGCCGTGCTCCGAATGCCACGTGGATCAACGAGGTCGACGCGGACCGCTTCTACGCGACGCTCGTCGATCGAATCGCGAAGCTGCCCTGAACGTGGGTGCCCAAGCGCGGCGAACGGAATCAGATGTGCTTCTCGATCCACTCGCGGCACGCGCGTACGTGCGGTCCGCGATCGTCGGCGGCGAGCGAGATCAGCGAGATCGCACGCGTGACGCGCGGTTTGTCGACGCGCAGCGCGACGAGTTCGGGATCGTGCAGATGCATCGTGTAGAGGCTCGGCAGCACGGCGGTCGCGAGGCCGTTGCGCGCGAGCGCGTAGAGCGGCTCCGTGTATTCCATCCGGTACGTGACGTTCAGGCGCAGTTTCCCGGCGCCGCCGGTGCGATGCAGCGATTCGCTGACGCTGCCGCGCACGAATACCGCGAGTTCGCGATCGACGAGCTTCGCCCACGTGACGCTCTTCGCGCGGGCGAGCGGATCGTCGTGCCGTACGACGATCACGATCTCGTCCTCGAACAGCTGCTGGTAGCGCAGCGTGCCGTCGTCGCTATCGGGTTCGCGCACGCCGATGCCGAGATCCGCGACGCCGTCGCGCACCGCTTCGACGAGTGCGCTGTTCGGCAAATCGGTGAGCGTGAAGCGCAGCGTCGGGTGCGTGCCGCGCAGGGCGTTGAGCGCGGGCAGCAGGCGGCCCGCGACCGACGGAATGAACGCGATGCGCACGGTCTGGATGCGTTCGCCGATGAGCCGCGTCATGTCGTCGAAGGTGCCGCGCGCCTGATTGAGCAGGCGTTCGGCGAGCGGCAGCACGGCTTCGCCCGCGGTGGTGAGCGTGAGGCGATGCGCGGTGCGTGCGAACAGGCGGCCGCCGAGCAGGAACTCGATCTGGCGGATCGACGCGGTGAGCGCCGGCTGCGTGAGCGACAGCGCCTGCGCGGCCTGCGTGAAGCTGCGTGCATGGGCGAGCACGACGAAGTGCTGGACCTGCCGCAGCGTAAGCGCGGGGAGCAGCGACGAGCGGTCGGACATCGGGCAATAACGGTCGGGATGCGGTACGCGGCAGTATAAGACCGCGCTGCACGACCCGACACAGGACAATATTCGGAATCACGGGAGAACCACCATGTCAGCGACTGACACGATGCCGGCGCATGCGCCGGCCAACTGGCTCGAGCGTCGCTTCGCGCTCGCCGCGCGGGGCACGAGCGTGCGCACCGAGACGATCGCGGGCGTCACGTCGTTTCTCGCGGCCGCGTACCTGCTCGTCGTGATCCCGTCGCTGCTCGCGACGGGCGGCATGGACCGCGGCGCGGCGACGACCGCGACGATCGTCGTGTTCGTGCTGTTCACCACGCTGATGGGGCTTTACGCGAACCTGCCGTTCCTCGTCGGCCCCGGTATCGGCGGCTCGGTGATCATCGGCGTGACGCTCGCGACGACGGAGCACGTCGGCTGGCAGACGGGCCTCGGCATCGCGTGCGTGTCGGGCGTGCTGTTCTTCCTGCTGACGATACTCGGCGCGCGCGGCGTCGTGGTGCGCCTGATTCCGGTACAGATCAAGCTCGGGCTCGGTGCGTCGATCGGGCTGTTCGTCACGATGCTCGGGCTGCGCAATGCGGGGATGGTCGTCGCGAACGCGAAGACCAACGCGTTCGCGCTCGGCGACTTCTCGCGGCCGGGCGCGCTCGTTGCGCTGATCGGCCTCGCGATCGCGATCGTGCTGCAGGCGCGCAAGGTGCCCGGCGCGATCCTGATCGCGATCCTCGTCGCGGCCGCGGCCGGCGTGCCGCTCGGCGTCACGCAACTGCCCGCGTCGTTCGTGTCGCTGCCGCACAGCATCGCGCCGATCGCGTTCAAGCTCGATATCGGCAGCGCGTTGAGTCTGGCCGCCGCACCGTACCTGTTCGCGTTCTTCGCGGCGGAATTCTTCTCGACGCTCGGCACCGCACTCGCGGTCGGCGCGAAGGCGAACCTGCTCGACGAACAGGGCAACCTGCCGAACATCAACCGGCCGTTCCTCGTCGATTCGCTTGCCGCGACGCTCGGCCCCGTGTTCGGCATTCCGGCGCTGACCGCGCTGATCGAATCGGCGGCGGGTGTCGAAGCCGGCGGCCGCAGCGGGCTGTCGTCGCTGGCCGCGGCCATGCTGTTCGCCGCGATGCTGCTGTTCGTGCCGGTCGCGCTCGCGATCCCCAAGGAGGCCACCGCACCGGCGCTGATCCTGATCGGGCTGTCGATGTTCGCGACGATCCGCCACACGCATTTCGACGACTTCACCGATGCGCTGCCCGTGATGTCGATGGTGCTGCTCACGCTGATGTCGAACAGCTTCGGCACCGGCATTGCCGGCGGGCTGCTGTGCTACGTGCTCGTCAAGTTGCTGGCCGGCCGCTGGCGCGACGTGTCGTGGGGGCTCGTCGTGCTCGCGCTGCCGCTCGGCTATTACTTCTGGACCGTCGTGAAGCCGCACTGAGAGACGGCTTCGCGACGCATCGGCACTACCAAAAAAAGAGACTGACATGAAGGGAACACCAGGCAACGTCCCGGCCGCGCGCACGGGCATCGAGATTACGCCCGCGCATCGGGCCTTCTTCCGCGCGTTGCCGAAGGTCGAGCTGCATTGCCATCTGCTCGGCGCGGTGCGGCACGACACGTTCGTCGCACTGGCCGAACGCAGCGGCGCGCCGATCGAGCGCGCGGAGATCGACGCGTTCTACGCGCGCGGCGAGAAGCCGGTGGGCGTGCTGCACGTGCTGCGCGCGCTCGACAAGTATTTGCTCACACGCCCCGACGACCTGCGGCGGATTGCCTACGAGTATCTGGAAGACGCGGCCGCGCACAACGTCAGGCATGCGGAATTCTTCTGGAATCCGACGGGAACGGTGCGCGTGTCGGGCATCGCGTATGCGGACGCGCAGGCCGCGATCGTGACGGCGATTCGCGACGCCGCGGGCGATTTCGGGATCGGCGCGCGCTTGATTCCGAGCATCGACCGTGAGCAGGACCCCGACGAAGCGGTTGTGATCGTCGAGTGGATGACGGCCAATCGCGCGGACGAAGTCGCGGGGCTCGGCATCGATTATCGCGAGAACGACCGGCCGCCCGAATTGTTCTGGAAAGCGTACCGCAACGCGCGCGCGGCCGGCTTTCGCACGACCGCGCATGCGGGCGAATTCGGGATGCCGTGGCGCAACGTCGAGACGGCCGTCGATCTGCTGCAGGTGGACCGCATCGATCACGGCTATACGATCGTCGACAACCCCGAGCTGTGCGCGCGCTACGCGGAACGCGGCATCGTATTCACCGTCGTGCCGACGAACTCGTACTACCTGCGCACGCTACCGCCGGAGCAATGGGCCGAGCTGCATCCGATGCGCAAGATGCCGGGCCTCGGGTTGAAGATCCATCCGAACACCGACGATCCGACGCTGCACAAGGTGAACCCTTCGGAAGCGTGGGAGCTGATGTTCAGCCATTTCGGCTTCACCGTGGCCGAGTTGAAGCAATTCATGCTGAACGGAATCGACGGCGCGTGGGTCGATGACGCGACGAAGGCGGTGTGGCGTGCGGCATGGGCGTCTGAATACGACGCGCTGGCTGCGACGCTCGCGGCGGGCTGAGCGCTTTTTCTGACCAAGCCCGCCCGCATCACGCTCAGCGAAACAACCTCAGCCAGTCGAACAGTCCCGAATGCTGCGGCGCGCGCCGCTTCGGCGCCGGCGCGCTACGCGGCCGGAAGTCGGGCGAGAACTGCGCGTGCGGATCGATCGCCTGCGCGCGCAGCGCCGCATCGTAGAACGACCCGACGATCGGCAGCGCGCTGTGCGCGCCCGCGCCCCAGTAGTCGCTGCGCAGCGTCACGCTGCCGTCGTCGAAGCCGACCCACGCGCCGGCCACCAGTTGCGGATGCATCAGGATGAACCAGCCGTCCGTGTTGTCCTGCGTCGTGCCGGTCTTGCCCGCGACGTCGATCCGAATCCCATAGCGCGAGCGGATGTCCGCGCCGGTCCCGTAATCGACGACGCCGCGCATCGCGTCGACGAGCGTCTGCGCCGCGGCCACCGGCAATGCGCGCTCGGGCGGCGCGCTACCGAACGCGGCGAGCACCTTGCCGTCGCGATCCTCGATGCGCGTGATCATCTGCGGCGCGACATACACGCCGCGGTTCGCGATCGTCCCGTACGCGGACACCATTTCCTTCAGCGTGACGGGGCTCGTGCCGAGCGCGAGCGACGGCACCGCGTCGAGCGGGCTGTCGCGCACACCCATCGCGCGGGCGAGCTGCGCGACCTTCGCCGCGCCCTCGTGCTGCATCACCTGCGCGGTGATGCGATTGCGCGACAGCGCCAGCCCGTCGCGCAGCGTCATCGGCTCGCCGGTCGCCGGTTCCGCATCGGTCGGACGCCACACCGTGTGCGCGTCGATCGGGATCGCGACGGGACGGTCGACGAACGTATCGCCCGGCCGCATCCCGTCCGCGAACGCGGCGCCATAGACGAACGGCTTGAACGTCGAGCCCGGCTGACGCCGCGCCTGGATCACGTGATCGAACGGCTCGCTGCCGAAATCGGGGCTGCCGACCCACGCGCGGATCGCGCCGTTGCGCGGATCGATCGCGACGAAGCCGGCCTGTACCTGCGTCTTGCGCTCGCACAGCGTGCGCATGAATGCGCGATTCGCGCCGAGCTGCTTCAGCGCCGGCACATCGGCGAGCCCCGTTTCGCGGGCCTGACGATACTCGGGCGTCTGCCGGATGAAGCCGCGAAACAGGTCGTTGCGCAGCCCGCAGCCGGACGACCCGCGCCATGCGCTGTCGGCGATCGCCTGCAGCCGTTCGGTCTGCCGTGCGAGCGCCTGCGTGGCCATGTCCTGCAGCCGCGCATCGAGCGTCGTGCGCACGACGAGGCCGTCCGAGTAGAGATCGTAGTTGTTGCGGTCGGCCCACGCGATCAGCCACTTGCGCAGTTGCACCGCGAAATGCGGCGCGAGGCCCGGCTGCGCGGACTGCGGTTCGAAGTCGACGCGCAGCGGCCGGCGCTGCAGTTTCGCGAGCTGCGGCGGCGACAGCATGCCCATCTGCGCCATCCGGCCGAGCACGATGTTGCGCCGCTGGACCGCGCGCTCCGGATTCAGCACCGGGTTGTAGTAGCTGTTGCCCTTCAGCATCCCGACGAGCGTCGCGCTTTCCGTGATGTCGAGCTGGTCGGCGGACTTGCCGAAGTAGGTGCGCGCGGCCATTTCGACGCCGTACGCGTTGTACAGGAACGGCACGGTATTCAGGTAGGTTTCGAGAATCTCGTCCTTGCTGTACACCGCTTCGATCTTGAACGCGGTGATCAGCTCCTTCACCTTGCGCGTGAGCGTCGGCGCGCGGCCGATTTCGTCGGGATACAGGTTGCGCGCGAGCTGCTGCGTGATCGTCGAGCCGCCTTGGCGGCTGCCCGAGAACGTATGCAGGCCGGCCGCGAGCGTGCGGCGCCAGTCGATGCCGTGATGCGCATAGAAGCGGTGATCCTCGGTCGCGATCAGCGCGTCGACCATGTGGGGCGAGATCTGCTTGAGCGGCACCCATTCGCGGTTCACGGGCCGGAATTCGGCGATCAGCTGACCGTCGGCCGACAGCACGCGGGCGGGGCGGTCGATGCGCGCCTTGCGGATGTCGCCGATGCTCGGCGTGAACGGAACGAACGCGAGCAGGACCAGCAGGCCGAGCACCGGGATCGCGGCGAGCGTCAGCGCCACGCCGCGACGTGTCGGATGGCGCAGGCGATGCAGCGCACCGGCACACAGTGCGCGGACGCGCGTGCGGCACCCGGCGGCAAGCGGCGCGATACGGGCGCGGCAACGGAGCCACGCGTTTCGGAGAAACGGCACGAAGCGGTTCAAGGCGGCAGGGGCGCGAATGGAAGACGCGCGATCCTAGCAAACGGAACCTGCGCGCCGGCAGCCGAAACGGCCGTTTGCTTGCAGGATTTACAGACGATTACGTTTGTTGCCCGCCGACAACCTTTTGCCATGCGCGGGCCGCGATTCCACCGACGAAATCACGTCCGCGAGCCGCTGCGCGGCCGCTTCCATCTGCGCGCGGCCGAACCCGCCGAAGCCGAGCACGAGCCCCGGGCGCGCCGTGCCGGGCGCGAACATCGGCGACACCGCACGCACGGCGACACCGGCCTGGGCGGCGCGCGCGACCACGTCGAGATCGTCGATGCCTTGCGCGAGCCACAGCACGACGTGCATCCCCTGGTCGCCCGGCTGCACCCATGCGCGTTCGCGCGGCAGCCGCGCACCGAGCGTGTCGATCAGCAGCGCGCGCTGTTCCGCATAGACGCCGCGCACGCGGCGGATGTGGCGGTCGAGATGACCTTCGGCGATGAACGCGGCGAGCACGTGCTGATCGGCGGTCGGCGCATGACGATCCATCAGCACGCGCGCGCCGCAGAACGCGGGCACGAGAGCGTCGGGCGCGATCACGTAGCCGAGCCGCAGCGACGGAAACAGGATCTTGCTGAAGGTGCCGAGATAGACCACGCGATCGGGCGCGAGGCCCTGCAGCGACGGGAACGGATAGCCTTCGTAGCGCAACTCGCTGTCGTAGTCGTCCTCGACGACCCATGCGCGGTGCGTGCGCGCCCACGCGAGCAGCGCATTGCGGCGCGCCATGCTCAGCGGCATGCCGAGCGGGTACTGGTGCGACGGCGTGACGAACGCGGCGCGCGCATCGGCCGCGAGACGAACGCCGGCGTCGACGTCGAGGCCGTCGGCGTCGACCGGCACGCGCACCATCGCATCGCGCCGCCCGGTGCTTTCGAGCAGCGCGGTGATGCCGCGGTAGGCCGGATTCTCGACCCACGCGCGGTCGTGTTCGCCGAGCAGCACCTGGCTCGCGAGATGCAGCCCCTGCTGCGTGCCGCTCGTGATCACGACCTGGCCGGCATCGCAGCGCACCGAGCGTGATCGGCGCACGTAGTCGGCAATCGCTTCGCGCAACGGCAGCGCGCCTTGCGGATCGGCATAGCCGGACGGCGCGCCGGCGCCGCGGGCGCGCAGGCGATTGCCGAGCCGGCGCCAGATGTCGTCGGGCGCGGTGAGGCCGAGCGGCACCGAGATCGCGAACGGCATGGCCGGCAGCGGATTGAATTCGCGGGCGAGCCGCGCGAAGGTGGCGGCCGGTTCGGGCAGGCCGTCGCGCATCGGGTCCGGGCCTGGCGCCGGCGATTCCGGGCCGTTGCCGGGCGGCGGTTCCGCGAGCGCGTGCGCGACCCGCGTGCCCGCTCCGCCGCGCGATTCGAGAAAGCCTTCGGCGATGAGCTGGGCATAGGCGTCGACGACGGTGCCGCGCGCCACCTGCAGCGACGCCGCCAGCAACCGCGTGGAGGGCAGCATATCGCCCGGCCGGACGTCGCCGCGGCGCACCGCGTCGCGCAGCGCCTGCGCGAGCTGGCGGCTCAGGTCGCCGGCCGCGCGGTCGAGCGCGCCGAGCGACGGGATTTCGACGATCCGGGCCGTTCTTGCCATGATTCTGGTCTGCTGAAATTGTTTCAAACCGGCTCTACAGCATAAACCAGTTTCGGCTCACAATCGACGCATGACGGGCCTGCGCCCGCACCCTTTCCCACCCTGTACGACCGTGGAGCCGACATGTACATCCCCGCCGATTACAACGAACCCAACCCCGACGCGATGCGCGAGCTGATCGTGCAGCATCCGTTCGGCAGCCTGATCACGCACGGCGAGCGCGGGCTCGACGCGAACCACATTCCGTTCGAGCTGATGCCCGGCGACGGCGGGCTCGGCGAACTGCACGCGCACGTCGCGCGCGCGAATCCGGTCTGGCAGGACGTCGCGGACGGCGACGAGGTGCTCGTGATCTTCCGCGCCGGCGACGCGTACATCTCGCCGAACTGGTATCCGAGCAAGCACGTCGCCCACCGGCAGGTGCCGACATGGAACTACCGGGTCGTGCATGCGCACGGCCGCATCACGGTGTGCGACGACGAGCAATTCGTGCGTGGCGTGGTCGCGCGGCTGACGCGCACGCACGAGGCGTCGCAACCCGTGCCGTGGAAGATGGGCGATGCGCCGAAGGACTATATCGACACGATGCTGCAATCGATCGTCGGGCTGCGGATCGAGATCACGCGGCTCGTCGGCAAGCGCAAGCTCGGGCAGAACAAGGCCGAAGCCGATATCCGCGGCGCCGGCGAAGCGCTGGTCGCGGACGGCCATCTCGCGATCGGGGAGGCGATGCTGGCGGAGGCGGACGCGAAGCGCACTTGAGCACACGAGGACCGCGGCGCGTGGGCGAGCCGCGGGCCCGCGCGCCGCGCTGATCACTGCGTGCGCGTCGAATCCTTCATCCCTGCCTTTGCCTGCGCGAGCGCTTCCCGAATCGCGGCCTCCGTCTTGTCGTACCCGCCTTCGCCATACCGCGTATAGACGATCTTGCCGCTGGCATCGATCAGGTACAGCGCGGGCCAGTACTGGTTGCCGTACGCGCGCCACGTGTCGTAGCGGTTGTCCTGCGCGACCGGATACCGGATGTCGAAGCGCCTGATCGCATCGGCGACGTTCTTCGCGTCGCGCTCGAACGGATATTCCGGCGTATGCACGCCGACCACGACGAGCCCCTGGTCGCGATACTTTCGATACCAGTCGTTCACGTACGGGATCGTATGAATGCAGTTGATGCACGAGTACGTCCAGAAATCGACGAGCACGACCTTGCCGCGCAACTGCTCGAGCGTCAGCGGCGCGCTGTTGTGCCAGCGCTCGATGCCGGTGAAACCGGGCGCCGCCATGCCCGCCAGCGACGTCTGCATGCCCGTGTCGTCCCGGGTGCCGGCGAACGCGGCGAGCCCGGCCGTGGCGGCGAGGGCGATGACGAGGGCGGCGGTCTTGAGTCGGGGCAGCATGGCGTTCTCCTGATCTTTGGGGGCCGCGGCGCGATGTCGGCGTCCGGGCGGGTTTCGACAGGCCCCATTAGGCGGCGCCGACGTATCTGCGATGTGTCCGGCCGGCCGCGCGTGTGCAATGTTGTGTGTCGTCGCGGCGACGCGATACATTGCGATACAAACGCGTGCCCGCCGTGCGGTATAAAAGCGGACATCGCCCGCCCGAACCCCGATACCGACACCGACTCATGGACAAGATCGACCACGTGCTGATCGTCGACGACGATCGCGCGATCCGCGAACTGATCGCGGACTACCTGGAGAAGAACGGCATGCGCGTGTCGCTGGCCGCGAACGGCCGCGAGATGCGCCACGTGCTCGACGACGGCGCGCCCGACCTGATCGTGCTCGACCTGATGCTGCCCGGCGAGGACGGCCTGACGCTGTGCCGCGACCTGCGCGCGGGCAAGTTCCGCACGGTGCCGGTGCTGATGCTGACCGCCCGAGGCGAGGAAACCGACCGCATCATCGGCCTCGAGATGGGCGCCGACGACTACCTGGCCAAGCCGTTCGCGGTGCGCGAGCTGCTCGCGCGGATCCGTTCGGTGCTGCGCCGCGCGCGCATGCTGCCGCCCGGCATGCAGGTGACGGAAACGGCCGCGATACTCGCGTTCGGCGAATGGCAGCTCGACACGACCGGGCGCCACCTGCTCGACGCCGAAGGCACGCTGGTCGCGCTGAGCGGCGCCGAATACCGGCTGCTGCGCGTGTTCCTCGACAACCCGCAGCGCGTGCTGACGCGCGATCAATTGCTCAACCTCACGCAAGGGCGGCAGTCCGACCCGTTCGACCGCTCGATCGACCTGCTCGTGAGCCGGCTGCGCCAGCGCCTGCGCGACGGCGCGCGCGAACCGCGCTACATCAAGACACTGCGCAACGAGGGCTATGTGTTCTCGTCGGCCGTGACCGCCATCGACGGTACGCCATGAGCGCGCGCACGCCGTGGCACTGGCCGCGTTCGCTGTTCGCGCGGCTCGCGCTGATCCTGTTCGTGGGCCTCGCGCTCGCGCAGACGCTGTCGTTCTGGCTCACCATGACCGAGCGCGACCAGGCGACCACGAACCTGATGATGGGCTACATCGAGCGCGAGGTCGCGAGCTCGGTCGCGCTGCTCGACCATCTGCCGCCGGCCGAGCGGGCCGCGTGGCTGCCGCGTCTCGCGCGGCGCAGCTATGCGTTCATCCTCGGGCCCGGCCAAACCGGCACGCCGCCGGAAGCGCGGCTGTCGGCGCGCGTCGAGCGCTCGATCTCGGACGGCATCGGCGGCGACTACCCGCTGACCGCGAATTCGATTCCCGGCGACCGCGAACATCTGCAGGTGCATCTGCGGCTGACCGACGGGGCGCCGCTGACGATCGACATTCATCCGATGTCGACGGTGCCGCTGTCGGGCTGGCTGCCGGCCGTGCTCGTGGTGCAGCTCGCGGTGCTGGCCGCGTGCTGCTGGCTCGCGGTGCGGCTCGCGACGCGGCCGCTCAAGCAGCTCGCGCAGGCCGCCGACGCGCTCGGCCCCGACCTGAAGGGCGAGCGGCTGAACGAAGACGGGCCGTCTGAAGTCGCGCGCGCCGCGCGGGCCTTCAACGCGATGCAGGACCGCATCGCGCAGTACATGGCCGAGCGCATGCAGATCCTCGCGTCGATCTCGCACGATCTGCAGACGCCGATCACGCGAATGCGGCTGCGCGTCGACGTGATGGACGACGACACGCAGGGCGCGAAGCTGCGCCAGGACCTGCTCGAAATGGAGCATCTGGTGAAGGAGGGCGTCGCGTACGCGCGCACGCTGCACGGCACCGAGGAGGCCGCGCGCCGCATCGATCTCGATGCGCTGCTCGACAGCATCGTGTACGACTACACGGATGCGGGGCAGGACGTCGCGCTGCACAGCCATGCGCCGCTCGCGCTCGTCACGCGGCCGAAGGCGCTGCGCCGCATCGTCGGCAACCTCGTGGACAACGCGCTGAAGTTCGCGGGCGCGGCCGAGATCGACGTGCAGGCGGCGCCGGACGGCGGCGCGGTGATCGCGGTGCTCGACCGCGGCCCCGGCATTCCGGACGATCAGCTCGACGCGGTGTTCGAGCCGTTCCGGCGCGTGGAGACGTCGCGCAATCGCGATACGGGCGGCACGGGGCTCGGCCTCGCGATCGCGCGGCAACTGGCGCTTGCGATGGGCGGCACGCTCACGCTGAACAACCGGCCCGACGGCGGCGGCCTCGAAGCGAGGCTGACGCTGAGGAGCGCGGGGTGAAGCGACGCGGCGCGCGAGCGTCGCGGTGTCGGGCGTGTGCCGAAGCGTGCGATGTGCGGGATGCGTGCGACGTCACACGCGTCTCGGCTGCGCGTCGACGAGCGGCGCGAGTGCGTCAGCAGCGGCCGGTGCGCAGCGCGACGCGCCAGTCGTCGCGCCCGCGCGAGGCCGCGATGGCCGCGGCCGTGTGCCAGTCGTATTCGACCGCATGGAATTCGACGTTCCAGCCGGCGGCGGTGCGCGACACCATGGCGTAGCGCGCATGTGGCGAACCCGTCTCGATCCGGTGCGGATGCGGCAGATCGTCCGTATACGCTTGCAGCCCGACGCTGCCGGGATTGACGATCAGCCGGCCGTCGTCGAGCTTCGCGGCGCGCGGCACGTGCGTGTGGCCGCACAGGATCAGCGAGGCCGTTTCGTTGCCCGCGCGCTGCGCGACCTCGTCGGGCGTGGCCGCGCGGCAGCCGTCGGGCGTGACCGTTTCGAGGAAATAGACGAGGTCGCTGGCCGGCGTGCCGTGCACCATCAGCACGTCGCCGTCGAGCATCAGGCGTTCGGGCAGCGCGGCGATCCACGTGCGGTGGTCGGCGCGCAGCGTGTCGTGCGCCCAGCGATCCGACAGCCGCATCGCGTCGCGATCCTCGGTGAGCAACTGCCGTTCGTGATTGCCCTTGACGGTCGGCAGGTCGAGCGCGATCAGGCGGTCGGCCGTTTCGGCCGGATGGAGCGCGCCCGACACGATGTCGCCGAGATTGACGATCACGTCGGCACCGCGGCGCCGGACGTCGTCGAGCACCGCGTCGAGCGCGGCGAGGTTGCCGTGGATATCGGACAGCGCGGCGATTTTCATGGCGGAGCGTCGAGGAGGGGAACGGCGATTGTCGCCAATTCGGCGCGGGCCGTCCAATCGCGTCACGGCGTCGGCACGCGATGCCGCGGGCGGCGCGTCAGTCGGTCGCGAGCCGTGCGTACATCGCGAAATCGCCGGGCGTGCCGCGCACCATCTTGTATGCGCGCAGCAGCCCTTCGTAGCGGTAGCCGCACTTCTGCAGCACGCGCGCGGAGCCCGCGTTGCCGGTCAGCACGACGGCCTGCATGCGGATGAAGCCCCCTTCGGCGAACGCCCACGCGGTGACGGCTTCGCACACCGCGCTCGCGATGCCGCGCCCCCAGTGCGAAGGCGCGAGGTCGTACGCGATCTCCGCCGAGCGGTTCGCGGTGGACACCGTATGCAGCCCGATCGTCCCGGCGAGCGCGCCGGATTCGGTATCGACGATCGCGAGACGCCGGATCGAATCCGGATCGGCCGATTCGATGCTGTCCAACAGCGGCAGCAGATCGCCGGGCGAGCGCAGGTTCCAGCTCGTGTGGCGGAAAACGGCCGGGTTCGACAGGTACGCGTACCACGCGTCGAGGTCCGCGCGTTCGAGTTGCCTGAGCGACAGGCCGGGAAATCCGGAGCAGGGCGGCGCGGCGATTTTCATCGAACCCGGCGCCTACGCGGCATGGCGCCGATACAGCGCCAGCGAACCGGCGAGCGCGAGCAGCATCGCGCCGCACGTGCGCTCGAGCCACAGCGCGCCCGAGCGCTTCAGCAGCCGCACCGCACGGGCGCCGAGCAGCGCGTAGCCGAACATCACCGCGCCGTCGAGCAGCGCGAACGTGACCGCGAGCGCGACGTACTGCGGCGCGAGCGGCGCGGCCGGATCGAGGAACTGCGGCAGGAACGCGGAGAAGAACAGATAGCCCTTCGGGTTCGTCACCGCGGTCAGGAAGCTTTTCGCGAAGATCGACGCGTTGCGTCCGGTGCGTCCGGATGCCGTGTCGCCTTGCGCGGCCGCGACGTCGAGCGATCCCTTCGACATCAGCAACCGGATGCCGACATAGGCGAGGTAGGCGGCGCCGAGCCACTTCACGACCGAGAACCAGAACGCCGACGCCATCAGCAGCGCGCCGAGGCCGAGCGCGACCGCGACGATCAGCACGAAGTCGGACAGCATCGCGCCCGCGAAACCGTAGGCCGCGCGGCGCACGCCGTAGCGCGAGCCGTTGGTCAGCGCGAGCAGCACGGTCGGGCCGGGTGTCGCGATGCCGACGAACGCGACGGCGGAGAAGACCAGCAGGGTCGTTTCATGCATGAAGAAGCTCCCGGTGGAAGGCGCGCAGCCGATTATCGTCCGCGCCGCCTCGCGCTGTACAGGCGCCGCCTCCGACTATCGCGATTTTGACAAGAAACTGTTGTCATTATTCCGCTTTGGAACGGAACCGGTTCCAACTACCATACCGGCCGCAGCGGGCATGCCCGCCGCGTCGTCGCGCGCGGACGTCGCCGGCCTTGCACCGCCGGCGGATGTCGGCGCCCGCTCGCTACTCGCAAACAGCCAGAACAACGGGTTCACCGCCCGGAGACACGAAACCATGAACAAGCAACTGATCGCAGCCCCGCTGCTGCTCTCGCTCGCGGGTATCGCCGCCGCGCAAAGCTCCGTCACGCTGTACGGCATCGTCGATGCGGGCGTGACCTATCGCAGCAACGAACGGGCCGGCTCGGCGGGCGCGTCCACCGGGCATTCGAACGTCGGGCTCACGACCGGCAACCTGTCCGGCAGCCGCTGGGGTATCAAGGGCTCCGAGGATCTCGGCGGCGGGATGCGCGCGCTGTTCGTCCTCGAGAACGGCTTCGACATCACGAACGGCACGTCGGGCCAGGGCGGCCGCCAGTTCGGCCGGCAGGCGTTCGTCGGCGTCGGCAGCGACCGCTACGGCACGATCACGCTCGGCCGCCAGTACACGTCGCTCGACGATTTCGTGAGCCCGGTCGGCCCGTCGTCGTTCATCGGCGGCTTCGGCGCGCACCCGGGCGACATCGACGATCTCGACCAGACCGCGCGCGTCGACAGTGCGATCAAGTACACGAGCGCGAACTACTCGGGCTTCACGTTCGGCGCACTGTACGGCTTCGGCGGCCAGCCGGGGAGCATGAAGCAGCGCAACACGTGGAGCGTCGGCGCCGCGTACGCGGCCGGCCCGCTGCGCGTGGGTGTCGGCTACGAGCGCTCGGACAACAGCAAGACCGGCGCGACCGACCCGACGGCAGGCAAGTGGCGGAGCACCGACGACGGTCTGTTCAATTCGTCGATCAACGAAGGCTATGCGAGCGCGCAGTCGCAGCAGGTGATCGCGACGGGCGCGACGTACAACTTCGGGCCGGCCGTCGTCGGCGTGAACTACAGCAACGTGCAGTATCGCGGCGGCGCGCAGTCGCTGTTCAGCGGCCATGCGACGTTCAACGTCGCTGGCGTGTTCACGCGCTGGAACGTGCAGCCGCAGACGCAGCTGTTCGCGGGCTACAGCTACACGCGCGGCAGCGACGTCGACGGCATCGACAACCGCGGGCAGTATCACAACGTCACGCTCGGCGCGGTCTACGACCTGTCGAAGCGCACCAGCGTGTACCTGCTCGGCGCGTACCAGCATGCGTCCGGCACGACGCTCGACGCGCTCGGCCGGCCGGTGGCCGCGACCGCGTCGGTGTCGGACAAGGCGAACGGCCATTCGTCCGATTCGCGGTCCCAGGCGATCGTGAGCCTCGGGCTGCGCCAGAAGTTCTGACGCGGCGGCCGTTGCGCGTGCAACGGGGCTCGCGGACGATGCGGGCCTCGTGGCGCGCATGCTCCTGTACCGCCGCCGCCCTTTTCGAGGCGGCGGCATGACGCGAACGCTGTCCGCACGGCGAGATCGTGTCCGGAACGAATCGGCTCGGCGTGCGCGTCGTGCCGAACAGGCTGCGTGCGCGTGCTTACGGCGGACGATTGCCTGGCGACCTGCAGCCGAGCCGGTACGGCCGGCGCGCGGCTTTCCCCTCCGCATTCCTGCTTTTCCTCCCGCTTTCCCGTCCGTTGCAGGATCACGCATTTCCGATCGCACCGAATAATTTTTTTCTTTCATTTCGATTTCGATTTGTAATAATAGAAACGATTTCCGGGGAATGAAAAAGCAATGCGGTCGTGGCAGAAAAAATGACGTATTTGCATTGCGTGATCCGGAAGAAAATGCCGGGAAACGCGCCCGAGCTGCACGCTGGAAGGCCGTATGGGCGAGGGTTTGGCGATTTTTCGATCGTTGACGAAAAAGCCCGGACGGCAAAAGACGCGGAGTGAATAATTCCGGGGAACGCCGAATGCGAATTTTCCGGAATCACCAATATTTCACGCGCCGCGATTTACAGTGTCGACGATGGTTCGTCTGGGAGCATTATTCATGTCAATGAAACAAATCCGCGCGGCGTTGCTGGGAATGTGCATGGCGATGCTCGCGCCGGCAGGCCACGCGCAGGCGCAATACTCGACCGACTGGCTCGCGAACACGTACGGCACGCTGGCCTCGCACGTCGGCAACGGCGCGCGCTCGATGTGGGTCGCGCCCGAAGGCGTGATCTACACGGCGTCGCGCTGGGACGAGAACGCGGGCGGCGTCGCGATCTACCAGAATGGCCAGCCGCTCGGCACGATCGGCATCCACGACGAATTCCAGGGCGGCGCGATTACCGGCAATTCGACGTCGCTGTTCGTCGCGCTCGGCTACAACCGCACGTTCGGCAGCGGCTCGGTGGGCCGCTACAACCGGAGCACGAACCAGCGCGACCTGCGCATTCCGGTCAGCACGTGGACGGGCATCCAGTATGCGGACGTGATCACCGGCCTCGCGACGGGCGGCAACCTGCTGTACGTGAGCGACTTCTACGGCAACCGCGTGCGCGTCTATACGACCGACGGCGTGTGGCAGCGCGACATCGGCGTCACGGGCCCCGGCGCGCTGGCGCTCGATGCGGCCGGCAACCTGTGGGTCGCGCGCAAGAGCGCGGGCGTCGTCGCGCAGTTCAGCGCGACCGGTGCGGCGATGAACACGCTTCAGATGGCGGCCGGCGCGCGGCCGGCGTCGCTGTACTTCGATGCGTCGATGGGCCGGTTGATGGTGGGCGACGAAGGGCCCGACATGAACATCAAGGTGTACACCGGGCTGCCAGGCCTGCCGGTGCAGGTCGGCACGTTCGGCGTGCAGGGCGGCTATCTCGACGCGACGACGGGCATCAAGGGGCAGGTCGGCGACAAGCGCTTCACGCGCGTCGCGGCGCTCGGCAAGGATGCGGCCGGCAACCTGTACGTGCTGAACAACGCCTGGGGCGGCGGCTGGGATCTCGGCCGCAACGGCAGCACCGATCTGCATTCGTACAGCCCGGTCGGCACGCTGCAGTGGAAGCTGCAGGCGCTGAACTTCGAGGGCGTCGCGGCGCCCGACCCCGCGACCGACGGCGCGTTGTTCTTCAGCGGCAACAACGTGTACACGGGCACCGCGGGCGGCACGTTCGTCGCGAACACGATCGACCCGTTCACCTATCCGAAAGATCCGCGCCTCGACATGAACGACTATCAGCGCGGCCAGCACTTCGGGCAGCTCGTGACGGTCGGCGGCAACCGGATTCTCGTCGCGTCGGGCCAGAACCCGGGCAACTTCAACTTCTATTACTTCAACACCGCGAGCGGTTATATCGCGATTCCGGCCGGCTCGCTGCCCGGCAAGCCGTTCAACACGACGCTGCAGGTGACGGCCGGTTTCGACATCGACGGCAACGGCGACGTGTGGGCCGGGCTGAACGGCTCCAACGTGATCACGCGCTATCCGATGACGGGCTTCGACGCGACCGGCAAGCCGTCATGGGGCAAGCCGGTGACGACGCCCGTGCCGAGCAGCGTGGCGCCCGTCACGCGCATCATCTACCAGGCCGACAGCGACACGATGATCCTCGCGCAGGGCCTCGCGGGCAACTGGGACTGGACGGCGATGAACGGGCACATCGAGGTCTATCGCGGCTGGAAGAACGGCAACACGAGCGCGCCGAACCCGGTGATCAACCTGACGAGCGCGAACCCGAAATCGATCGCGGCGGCCGGGCACTATCTGTTCGTCGGCTATGTGCACACGGTGCCGAACATCGACATATTCGACCTGAACACGGGCGCGCTCGTCACGACGCTGACGAACTCGAATCCGTCGGCGATGGACGTCGGCAACGACGTCGACTCCATGTACGGCGTGCGCGCGTACCTGCGCTCGAACGGCGAGTACGTGATCACGAAGGACAACTACAACGGGTCGAGCATCGTCGTGTACCGCTGGCGTCCGTGACCGCGCGGGTCGTCAGAACGATACCGTCGTCGTCAGCGTGACGAGTCGCGGTTCGCCGACCGCGACGATCAGGTTGCTGTTGCTCGACGGATAGTAGGTCTTGTCGAGCAGGTTCTTCACGTTGAGCTGGAAGCGGGTCGGAAACTTGCCGATCGTCGTTTCGTAGGCCGCGAATGCGTCGACGGTCACGTAGCCGGGCAGCGTGAAGCTGTTGGCGGTGTCGCCGGAGCGCGCACCGACGAGACGTGCGCCGCCGCCGAAGCGCCAGCGCCCGGGCAAGTTCGCGATGGCCGTGTCGTATACCACGAACAGGCTGCCGGTGTGGCGCGCGACGTTGACGAGCGGCGTGTTGCTGTCGCGATCGTTCGCGTTCGTGTACGCGTAGCTGCCGATCACGCTCAGGTGGCGCGTAATCTGCCCCGCGACGTCGAGCTCGATCCCGCGCGAGCGCGCGGTGCCGATCGTCGACGTGATGTCGCCGACCGTGACCGCCACGTTGCGCTTGTCGATCTGATACACGGCGAGCGTGCCCGTGATCGCGGGCTTCAGGCTGAACTTCAGCCCGGCCTCGAGCACGCGCCCGTATTCCGGCGCGAGCGGCGCGGCAACGTTCGACGCGACGTTCGGCTTGAACGAGCGGCTCACGTTCGCGTAGGCGGTGAGCGCCGGCGTCAATGCATACGCGAGCCCGAACTGCGGCAGCCAGACGCTGCCGCGCGAGCGGTCGGCGAACACGAACGGCCGGCCCATCCCCGACTCCTGCTGCCAGTTTTCCCATCGCAGGCCGCCGACCGCGGTGAGGCGTTCGGTGATCTTCACCGAGTCCTGCACGATCGTCGAATACGCATGCACGACCGAGCGCGAATCGCTCTGCTTCGCGTTGGGTATGCCGCCCGGCGCGAGCAGGCCGTACACGGGATCGTAAAGATCGAAGCCCGTCGTCGCCTTGCCGCGGATCGTGTCGCCGCGGAAGCTGCGCTGCCGCTCGTATTCGCCGCCGACGTAGATCGCGTGTTGCATGCCCGCGAGCGTCACGTTGCCAAGCAGGCCGAGCGTCGCGATCTGGTCGGAGTCGTTGCGCCCGAGGTTCGCATCGGACGAGCGCGTCAGCGCGCCGGTCCTGCTGTTGAACGCGGTGGCGCGGGTGAGGTATTGATCGTAGCGATCGCGGCCCCAGCCGTAAGTTGCGCGCACGCGCCATGCATCGGAGAAGCGGTGCTCGATACGCGTACGCAGCGTTTCCTGGATGCCGCTGCTTTGCGACCACGCTTCCTCGTAGCGGCGATAGCGCAGCGCATCGTCGAGCTGGCCGTTCACGAGCACGGTGCCGCGGTCGAACGGCATCGTGTAGTCGACGTACTGGTAGCTGACGTCGATCGACGTGTTCGCGTCGTGCCACGACAGCGCGGGCGCGATCAATGCGTTGCGCTCGCGGCCGAAGCTGCGCCAGTAGCGGCTCGTGTCGTATTCGCCGGTCAGCCGGAATGCGAGCGTGCCGCCCGCGATCTGGCCAGGCTTGCCGAGCGGGCCCGTGAGATCGAACTGTGCGCTGCTGCCGCCGTGGTTCGTGCGCGACGCGGAGGTCGAGCCGCCGAACGTGTCTTCCGGCTTGCGCGTGACGAGGTTGATCACGCCGCCCGGGTCCTGCATTCCGTACAGCAGCGAAGCGGGGCCCTTCAGCACTTCGACGCGATCGATCGTCGCGAGATAGCTGTGCAGCACCGGCGTGCGCACGCCGTCGACCAGCACCGAGCCGTCGTTGTTCGACCCGAAGCCGCGCTTGATGAACGCGTCGCGCGTACCGCCGAGCGTGTTGGTCTGCGTGACGCCGCTGATGTTGCCGAGCACGTCGTCGAGCGAGCGCGCCTGCTGGTCCTGCATCACGCTGCTGCTGACCACCGCGACCGATTGCGGAATCTCCTTCAGCGCCCGGTCGTCGCCGCCCGCGATGCTCGTCGTGCGCGGCTGATAGCCGATCGTCGGGTCGACGGCGGCCGATGCATTGACGCTGATCGCCGGGAGTTCGTGTTCGACGGCGGTCGCAGGTGCGGGTGCGACGGGTTCGGTGCCGGCCGCATGCGCGCCGCTCGCGACGCACAGGGTGAGCAGGGCAGGCAGGCGCGTGCGCCACGGACGCGCGGCCCGGGCGCGGCAGGACATTCGACGGGATGGCATGAATCGATGCGGGAAGAGGAATGCTAAGGATCGCGGCGCGGGCCGCGACATTGCGTTGCGTACAGGACGCGCATGATATATGTAATGAGAACCATTTGCAATTGTAATGGGGCGGCAGGACGATGCTCGGCCCTCGGTTGCCGGCCTGTCGGCCGTCTGCTACCGTAGCGGCCAAAATCAGACGCAGTGAAATTCAACGAGAGAGAACCGGGGGCCGCACCATGTCATCTTCCTGCCACGTCGCATTCAGCGCGACGCCATGCGCCGCGCGCGACCACGCGGGCGGATGAAGTGATCGCAGCCGCGTACCGCCATTCGAACGATTAAATCAACGGAAGCGAATTCAACCGGCGTCGCGCCGGGTTCGATCATTTCAACCACCACGCTGGACGGGAGAGACCACCCATGAAGAAGATTTCCGCACCATTCGCGGCGGCCGCGCTTGCTGCCTGCACGCTGCTGGCGGGCGTTCACCAGGCGGCCGGTGCGGCGTCGAACGCCGAACCCGCGATCGACGCGCATTACGGCGCCGTGATCGAGGCCTATACACGAGACATGGCCGCCGCGAAGACGAAGTACGACGGCAAGCGCCTCACGTTCGTCGGCGCCGTGATCCGGATGGGTAGCGACCCGGGCGGCACGTACTTCGGCGCGCTGACGGCCGACGGCGAGCAGTTCGACACGCATTTCGACGTGGCCGACCAGGGCGCGCTGAAGCCGAAATTCCCCGGCGGCGAGATCAAGCCGTTCGTCACGTCCGCGGCTTTCCGGTTCAGTTGCGTGAACGAAGGCTATATCGACGCGCCGGTGCTGCCGGGGTTGAAGCTGACGCATTGCCGGCTCGCCGATTGAGCCGAGCGATGGGCGGTGCCGGCGTGCGAGGGTCACGCGGATTCGGGTTGCAGCACCATCGATCGGTCGGGAATTCAGGTGTATTGACCGACGGCGGGCAGGATTCGCCATTGATCGTTTCCGTTATCGTGGTCGGCCGCCGCGCGTCCGGCAGCCCGCCTGCCGCTCTACAGATCGAGTACCAGCAGGTCGGTGCGCGACCGCGAGCAGCAGGGCATGAACTGGTCGCCGGCCGCCTTTTCGTCGTCGGTCAGATATGAATCGCGATGATCGGGCTCGCCTTCGAGCACGCGGGTCAGGCAGGTGCCGCACACGCCTTGCTCGCACGACGTCAGCACGTCGACACCGTGTGCCGCCAGCGCCGCGATGACCGTGCATTCGGCCGGCACGTCGATCGTCTGGCCGCTGCTCGCGATCCGGATCTGGAATGCGCGATCGGCGCCGGATCGCGTGACCGCGCCGCCGAAGGACTCGTAGTGCAGCCGCGCTTCGTCCCAGTGGCGCTCGCGCGCGGCGTTCAGCACCGCCTCCATGAAGCCGCGCGGGCCGCATACGTACAGATGCGTGCCTTCGGGCGCGGCCGCGAGCACGGCGGCCAGGTCGAAACGTTGCGCCGGGTCGCCGTCGTCGACGTGGAAGCGGGTGCGATCACGGAAACCGGTTGCGTTGATCCGCTCGACGAAGGCCATGCGATCGGCCGAACGCGCGCAGTAGTGCATGTCGAACGGCGTGCCGGTCGAGAACAGCCATTCCGCCATGCTCAGAATCGGCGTGACACCGATCCCGCCGGCGAGCAGCAGATGGTGCGGTGCGTCGGAGGCGAGCGGGAATTGGTTGCGCGGCATGCCGATCCGCACGGTATCGCCTTGCCGGACTTCGTCGTGAATCGCGCGCGAGCCGCCGCGGCCTTCGGCCTCGCGCAGCACCGCGATCTGATAGCGATCGCGTTGCTCGGGGTGATTGCACAGCGAGTACTGGCGGACGAGCCCGCCCGGCAGATGCACGTCGATATGGGCGCCGGCGTCGAAGCGCGGCAAGGGCGAGCCGTCGCCGCTGACGAATTCGAAGCCGCAGATGTCGCGCGCTTCCCGCCACTTGCGGGCCACCCGGACCGTCAACGTCGCGTCGCTCATGACGCCTCCTTGACGTGCGCGACCGGAATCGCGGGTCGCGGCGGGCTCGCCGCGTTTTCGGCGGCGAGCAGCCGGTCGATCACCTTGCGCGACAGCACGCCGCCGGCGTCGATGTTGAGCTTGAGGAGCGTGCGCTCGGGCCACTGCTCGAGATTGCGCTGCTGGCGCTCGAGCATCTCCAGATCCTCCGCGAAGATCTTGCCCTGGCCTTCGCGGATCTCGGCGGTCAGCGCGTCGTCGTCCGGCCGGAAATTGCGCGCCATCCCCCAGAAATACCAGATCGACGTGTCGGTTTCGGGCGTGATGAAGTCGACCACGATCGACGACGCCTTCTTGTCCGCCGGCGCGTCGTAGCCGCCGTGGCCCGCATGCGCGACGCCCACTTCGATCATCACGTGGCTCGGGGGCGTGAAGCGGCAGATCTGCCAGCGGTCGACCGGCACGTCGTCGGCGAGCCCGTTGCCGCGCAGCGCCATCCGCCAGAACGGCGGCGGCATCACGTTCTCCATGAAGCGGCTCGTGACGACTTCGTCGCCGTGGCCGGTCGTCTTCGGCGGCGCTTCGTCGATTTCCTTCTGGCCGATGCTCGTCGCATGCACATACGTCTCGTGCGTGAGGTCCATCAGGTTGTCGATCATCAGCCGGTAGTCGCAGCGGATGTGATACAGGCCGCCGCCGTGCGCCCAGGCCGGATCCTCGGCCCATGCCAGCGCGGGCAGCTTGGCGGGATCGGCCTCCGACGCGTCGCCCGGCCACACCCACACGAAGCCGTACCGCTCGACCGCCGGAAAGCTGCGAATCGACGGAAAACCGCCGACGCGCTGGCCCGGCATGCCGGCCGTCTTGCCGTTGCAGCCCATTTGGAGCCCGTGATAGCCGCACACGAGCACGCCGTCGCGCACGAACCCCAGCGACAGCGGCGCGCCGCGGTGCGGGCAGAAATCCTCGAGCGCGGCGATCTGGCCGTCCGCCGCGCGGTAGAGCACCATCGATTCGTTGCAGATCTTGCGGCCCAGCGGCTTGCCGTCGATCTCGTCGGGCGTGCACGCCACGTACCAGGCATTCTTGAGAAACATGTTCCTTGTCTCCTTCGGGGCGGTGCCGCCGGGGAAGCGGCCCGATCTTCATTCCGTGTACTGAATGAGATTCAGTGTACTCACTGATAGGGGGCGGGACAAGGCGAGCGGTATACTGGTTTTCCCGGGAAATGGCGCGAGACAGCGCCATGCCGACGGCGCGCGCAACCGGTGCGCGCCGCCTATGTCATCGACTCATCCATGGAAAAAACGAATCCCGCCGACCTGCCGGCTTTCCCGATCGACCTGTACGACGAACCCGGGCACCTGATCCGGCGCGCGCACCAGATCGCGGTCGCGATGTTCTACGAGAAGCTCGGCAGGGACGTGACGCCCGTGCAGTACGCGGTGCTGCGGATGCTGTACGAGAATCCGGGGCTCGATCAGGTGACGCTCGCGCAGCGGGTCGCGCTCGACACGTCGACGACGGCCGATCTCGCGGTCCGGCTCGAGGCGAAAGGATTGATCGTCCGCGAAGTGCTGCCGCGGCGTCAGCGGCGGCTGCTGTTGACGCCGGCGGGCGTCGAGTTGCTCACGCACCTGATTCCGTCGGTGAAGGAACTGCGCGCGGGCCTGTTCGACGGGATGGGTGAGGACGATGCGGAGGAACTGATGCGCCTGCTGCGCAAGTTCGTCCATTTGAACAACGAGCAGAGCCGCGCGCCGCTGCGGGTGAGCGAGGATTCGTAGCGGCGCCGGGCGACGGCGCGGAACGGCGGCGCGCGCTGCGCCGGCCGTCACCCGCGTGACGCTTGCTCTTCCAGCCGCTGCACGGCTTCGGCCACTTCGTTTCTGAAGCGCACGAGCGCCGCCTGTTCCGGCGCCGGCGGCTGCACGGCCGCCCACAGCATGTCGATCAACTGCGTGGCCGTCGTTTCCGTATCGAGCTTGCGGTGCCCGAGGATCGCATCCCACAGCACGTGCTCCATCGGCCCGAACACCATCGAGCGCAGCAGGCTCAGCGGCAGATCCGCGCGAACCTGCCCGGCCGCCTGGCCGCGCGCGAGCACGTCCATCAACGGCGCCGTGTAGCGGCGCTGCAGCGCGGTGAGCTCGTCGCTCAGCGCATGCTGCTTCGCGCGGCCTTCCGACAGCACCAGCGCGCACAGCCCCGTGCCGTTCACGAGCATCAAGCGCAGATGGGTGCGCACGATGAACGCGAACTGCTGCTGCACCGACGCGTCCCGCGGCATCCCGTGTTCGAACGCGGCGATGATTTCGTCGTACCAGTCGGCGATCACACGCGCGCACAGCTCGCGCTTGCCGCGGAAATAGCTGAACACCGTCGCCTCCGACACGCCCACGCGCTGCGCGATCTCGGCGGCCGTCGCATGCTCGTAACCTTTTTCGGCGAACACTTCACGGCCGGCGCGCAGGATGTCCTGCACGCGCTGCTGGGATTTGCGCCCGGCGGGGGCGCGCGACGCGTCGGCGCGATCGGCTTTGGCGGTGGCGGTCATGGTGTCGGCGGGAGCGGCTGTCATCTTCGCATCATATCTGAGTATCACTCAAAAAACTATTGACGGAGAACCGGGCGAGGCGCGAAACTGTGCAAAATTTCCGCTGTATTGGTCAATGAATCGGCGTATTCATTCGATCTGAGCGAAACTCAGAAATCGGTGAGTGCGACACACTTTCTGGAGACGGAGGAGACATGATCAACCTGCCCGGCGTGCAATTCATGCTCGGTGAAGACATCGAGATGCTGCGCGACGCCGTCGCGACGTTCGCGGCGAAGGAAATCACGCCGCGCGCGGCGGAGGTCGACCGCACCGACCAGTTTCCGATGGATCTGTGGAAGAAATTCGGCGATCTCGGCGTGCTCGGGATGACCGTCTCCGAGGAATACGGCGGTGCGAACCTGGGCTACACCGCGCACATGGTCGCGATGGAGGAGATCTCGCGCGCGTCGGCGTCGATCGGCCTGTCGTACGGCGCGCACTCGAACCTGTGCGTGAACCAGATCCACCGCAACGGCACCGACGCGCAAAAGCGGAAGTACCTGCCGAAGCTCGTGTCGGGCGAACACATCGGCGCGCTCGCGATGAGCGAGCCCAACGCCGGCTCCGACGTCGTCAGCATGAAGCTGCGCGCGGACAAGCGCGGCGACCGCTACGTGCTGAACGGCACGAAGATGTGGATCACCAACGGCCCCGATTGCGACACGCTCGTCGTGTATGCGAAGACGGACATCGAAGCCGGCCCGCGCGGCATCACCGCGTTCATCGTCGAGAAGGGGATGAAGGGCTTCTCCGTCGCGCAGAAGCTCGACAAGCTCGGCATGCGCGGTTCGCACACGGGCGAGCTCGTGTTCCAGGACGTCGAGGTGCCGGAAGAGAACATCCTCGGCCAGCTGAACGGCGGCGTGAAGGTGCTGATGAGCGGCCTCGACTACGAACGCGCGGTGCTGTCGGGCGGCCCGACGGGCATCATGGCCGCGTGCCTCGACGCCGTGGTGCCGTACATCCACGACCGCAAGCAGTTCGGCCAGGCGATCGGCGAATTCCAGCTGATCCAGGGCAAGGTCGCCGACATGTACACGACGTTCCAGGCGTGTCGCGCGTATCTGTACGCGGTCGGCCGCCATCTCGACTCGGCGGGCAGCGACCACATTCGCCAGGTGCGCAAGGACTGCGCGGGCGTGATCCTCTACACGGCAGAGAAGGCGACGTGGATGGCTGGCGAGGCGATCCAGATTCTCGGCGGCAACGGCTACATCAACGAATACCCGGTGGGCCGCCTGTGGCGCGATGCGAAGCTGTACGAGATCGGCGCCGGCACGAGCGAAATCCGCCGGATGCTGATTGGCCGCGAGCTGTTCGCGGAAACGATGTAACGCCCCACGTCACGCGAACGGAGCCCCGTCGATGCCGATCATCGAATCGAAACTGAACCCGCGTTCGGAAGACTTCCGCGCGAATGCCGCGGCGCTCGAGGCGCTCGTCGCCGACCTGCGCGCGAAGATCGAACAGCTCGCGCAGGGCGGCGGCCAGGCCGCGCGCGACAAGCACCTGTCGCGCGGCAAGCTGCTGCCGCGCGATCGCATCGCGCAACTGCTCGATCCGGGCGCGCCGTTCCTCGAGTTCTCGCAGCTCGCGGCGAGCGGCATGTACAACGACGACGCGCCGGGCGCGGGCGTCATCACCGGGATTGGCCGCATCGCCGGCCGCGAATGCGTGATCGTGTGCAACGACGCGACGGTCAAGGGCGGCACCTACTATCCGATCACCGTGAAGAAGCACGTGCGCGCGCAGGAGATCGCCGCGGAAAACCGGCTGCCGTGCGTGTACCTCGTCGATTCGGGCGGCGCGAACCTGCCGAACCAGGACGACGTGTTTCCCGATCGCGACCACTTCGGCCGCATCTTCTACAACCAGGCGACGATGTCGGCCGCGGGGATCGCGCAGATCGCCGTCGTGATGGGCTCGTGCACGGCCGGCGGCGCCTACGTGCCGGCGATGAGCGACGAGTCGATCATCGTGAAGGACCAGGGCACGATCTTTCTCGGCGGGCCGCCGCTCGTGAAAGCCGCGACCGGCGAGGAAGTGAGCGCCGAGGATCTCGGCGGCGGCGACGTGCATACGCGCCTGTCGGGCGTGGCCGACCATCTCGCGCAGAACGACGCGCATGCGCTGTCGATCGCACGCACCATCGTCGGTCACCTCGCGCCGAAGATCGCGTCGCCGGTTCAGCTTCGCGAGCCGAAGCCGCCGCGCTACGACGCGAAGAGCCTGTACGGCGTGATCCCGGCCGATACGCGCAAGCCGTTCGACGTGCGCGAGGTGATCGCGCGCATCGTCGACGATTCGGAATTCGACGAATTCAAGGCGCGCTACGGCACGACGCTCGTCACCGGCTTCGCGCACATCTGGGGCCACCCGGTCGGAATCGTCGCGAACAACGGCATCCTGTTCTCCGAATCGGCCGTGAAGGGCGCGCATTTCATCGAGCTGTGCTGCCAGCGCGAGATCCCCCTCGTGTTCCTGCAGAACATCACGGGCTTCATGGTCGGCCGCAAGTACGAGAACGAAGGCATCGCGCGGCATGGCGCGAAGATGGTGACGGCCGTGTCGAACGCGAAGGTGCCGAAATTCACGGTGATCATCGGCGGCTCGTTCGGCGCCGGCAACTACGGGATGTGCGGCCGCGCGTTCGGCCCGCGTTTCCTGTGGATGTGGCCGAACGCGCGCATCTCGGTGATGGGCGGCGAACAGGCGGCGTCGGTGCTCGCGACCGTGCGCCGCGACGGCATCGAGGCGAAGGGCGGCGCATGGTCGCCGGAAGAAGAGGAAGCATTCAAGCAGCCGATCCGCGACCAGTACGAGCGCCAGGGGCATCCGTACTACGCGAGTGCACGGCTGTGGGACGACGGCGTGATCGATCCCGCGCAGACGCGCGACGTGCTCGGGCTCGGCCTCGCCGCGTCGATGAACGCGCCGATCGACGACACGCGCTTCGGCGTGTTCCGCATGTAACGCCCGGGAGGCAGACCGATGCGATACGAAACGATCAAGGTAAGCGAGGCCGGCCGCGTGGCGACCGTCACGCTCGCGCGTCCCGACGTGCGCAACGCGTTCAACGAGACGACGATCGCCGAGCTGACTACCGCGTTCGAATGGCTCGATGCGCACGAAGGCGTGCGCGCGATCGTGCTCGCCGCGGAAGGCGCCGCATTCTGCGCGGGCGCGGACCTGAACTGGATGAAGAAGATGGCCGGTTACTCGGACGACGAGAACCGTGCCGATGCGCGCAAGCTCGCGCGGATGCTCGAAGCGATTTATCGCTGCGGCAAGCCGGTGATCGCGCGCGTGCACGGCGACGCGTATGCGGGCGGCGTGGGCCTCGTCGCGGCGGCCGACATCGCGATCGCCGCCGACGGCGTGAAGTTCTGCCTGTCGGAAGCGCGGCTCGGGCTGATTCCGGCGACGATCGCGCCGTACGTCGTGCGTGCGATGGGCGAGCGCGCGGCGCGCCGCTACTTCACGACGGCCGAAGTGTTCGACAGCGCGCGCGCGGCGTCGCTCGGCTTCATTCACGACGCGGTGCCGGCCGACGCGCTCGACGAGACGGTCGCGAAGCTGGCCGCGACGCTCGTCGCGAACGGCCCCGACGCGGTGAAGGCGTGCAAGCGGCTCGTCGCCGACGTGGCCGGCCGGCCGCTCGACGCGACGCTGATCGAGCAGACCGCCGACTGGATCGCGAAGACCCGCGCCGGCGCGGAAGCGCGCGAAGGGATCGCGTCCTTCCTCGACAAGCGTGCGCCGTCGTGGCGTGAATGATCGCGTGACCCCAACCTTCCGGACGACATCGAAGCCATGTTCGACAAGATTCTGATCGCCAACCGCGGCGAAATCGCGTGCCGCGTCGCCGCGACGTGCAAACGTCTCGGGATCGCGAGCGTCGCCGTCTATTCCGACGCGGATGCGAACGCGAAACACGTGGCCGCGTGCGACGAGGCCGTGCATATCGGCGGCTCGGCCGCGGCAGACAGCTACCTGCGCATCGAGCGCATCATCGAAGCCGCGCGCGCGACCGGCGCGCAGGCGATTCACCCCGGCTACGGCTTTCTGTCGGAGAACGAAGATTTCGCGCACGCATGCGAAGCGGCCGGCATCGTGTTCATCGGGCCGCCGGTCGACGCGATCGCGGCGATGGGGTCGAAGGCCGCCGCGAAGGCACTGATGCACGCGGCCGCCGTGCCGCTCGTGCCCGGCTATCACGGCGACGACCAGGACGCGGCCAGCCTGCATCGCGAAGCCGACGCGATCGGCTATCCGGTGCTGCTGAAGGCGAGCGCGGGCGGCGGCGGCAAGGGGATGCGCGTGGTCGAGCGCTCCGACGATTTCCCGGCGGCGCTCGCGTCTTGCCAGCGCGAGGCCGCGAGCAGCTTCGGCAACGACCGCGTGCTGATCGAGAAATACCTGACGCGCCCGCGCCACGTCGAGGTGCAGGTGTTCGGCGACACGCTCGGCAATACCGTGTACCTGTTCGACCGCGATTGCTCGGTGCAGCGCCGCCACCAGAAGGTGCTCGAGGAGGCGCCGGCGCCGGGCCTGCATCCGGACGTGCGCCAGGCGATGGGCGAAGCGGCCGTCGCGGCCGCGCGCGCGGTCGGCTATGTCGGCGCCGGTACCGTCGAATTCATCATGACGGGCGAATCGTTCTACTTCATGGAAATGAATACGCGCCTGCAGGTCGAGCATCCGGTGACCGAGATGGTCACGGGGCTCGACCTCGTCGAATGGCAACTGCGCGTCGCGGCGGGCGAGCCGCTGCCGTTGAAGCAGGAAGAACTGCGCGTGAACGGCCATGCGCTCGAGGCGCGCCTGTACGCGGAGAATCCCGCGCGCGGCTTCCTGCCGTCGACGGGCACGCTGAAGCATCTGCGGTTGCCGGCCGGCGTCGAGTTCGCCATCGGCGCTGCGGTGCGCGTCGACAGCGGCGTGCGCGAAGGCGATGCGATCACGCCGTTCTACGATCCGATGATCGCGAAGCTGATCGTGCACGGCGCGGACCGCACGGAAGCGCTGGGCCTGATGCTGCGTGCGCTGCGTGCGTGCGAAGTGGTCGGCCTGCATACGAACGCCGCGTTCCTGCGGCGGATCGTCGCGTGCGCGCCGTTCGCGACGGCCGATCTCGACACGGGCCTGATCGAGCGCAACCACGATGCGCTGTTCGCACCGCAACAACCGCCGCGTGCGGCGCTCGCGCTGGCTTGCGCGGCGTTGCTCGCACGCGAACGCGATGCGGCCGCGCACGAGGGTGCGTCGCCATGGCGCGCGCTGTCGAACTGGCGGCTGAACGGCGGCTATCGCCGCACGCTCGAATGGCATGCGATCGATCGGGAAGCGGACGTGACGGTGACCTGCGAGGACGACGGCGCCGGCACGTGCATCGCGATCGGCGACGCGGCCGCGCAACCGTTCGCGTGGACGCGCGGCGCCACGCCGCTCGATTTCGACGTGACGCTCGGCGGCGTGCGCAGCAGCGGCCGCGTGTATGCGGACGGCGACACGTTCCACGTGTTCACGCAGGGCGCGGCCGAGACGTTCGAATGGCGCAACCTGCTCGCGCATGCGGGCGACGCGGAGCACGGCGGCGGCCGCCTGACCGCGCCGATGCCCGGCAAGGTGATCGCGGTGCTGGTCGAGCCGGGCCAGAAGGTCGAAGCCGGCACGCCGCTGATCGTGATGGAAGCGATGAAGATGGAACACACAATCGGCGCGCCGAGCGCAGGCGTCATCGCGGAAGTGCTGTACGGCGTCGGCGACCAGGTCGCCGACGGCGCGCAGTTGCTGATGATGACGGAAGGCTGAACCGGCCTTGCCCTTGTGCGCGGGCCGGTTGCCGTCGCGGCCGGCCCGCAAAAAATGCGTTGCGGTTCGCCGTACGCCCGTCGTCTGGACTGCGCGGCTTCGATAGCGCCGACACATGAAGCAGGACGCGTGATTCGCGCCAGTCTTTCGAACGCCTTACGACCTTCGCTGCTCCTCCCACACCATTGGGTGCCGTCCGCTGCGCGCACCTCGATCTTCCCGCCACTCGACACCATCGTGTAACAAGTCGAACATAGCATCTCGGCGTCGATATGACCGGCGCGGGTTCGCGCCGCGTCACGTCATCATCCCCACGGAGAACCGTTATGCGAACGTCGGCCCTACGGCCTTTCGCGGTCGTCGGTCTGATCGCGCTGACCGCCGTCCTCGGCGCCTGCAACGACGACCTGACCGCACCCGCCGCGCCCGTCGCGCAGCAGAAGGCCGCGTGCGGCGGCGCCGTGGTCGCCACCGCGCAGATGCGGTGCCCGCCGGGTTTCACCGCGCCTGCTTCGTCGCCTGCTTCCTGATACCGGCCGTTTCCACCAGAAATCCCATCAAGAGCAATCAGCATGGCCACTCATTCACGACGCGACTTTCTGAAGTTCTCGGCCGGCCTCGCCGGCGCGACCGCCGCCACCGCACTGCTGCCGGAATCGATCCGCAAGGCGCTGGCGATCGAGCCGAACACCGTGACGGGCACGATCCAGGATGTGCAGCACATCGTCGTGTTCATGCAGGAGAACCGTTCGTTCGACCACTACCTCGGTCACCTGAGCGGCGTGCGCGGCTACAACGACCGCTTCCCGGTCACGCTGCCGAACGGCAAGCCGGTGTGGTTCCAGCCGCGTCAGGAAGACAAGTCGAGCGTGATCGCGCCGTTTCGCTACGACACGACCAACCCGGGCGTCAACGCGCAATGTATCGGCGGCCTGCCGCATACGTGGGCGACGACGCACGGTGCGATCGACAACGGCCGCGCGGACCAGTGGGCCGTGCAAAAGTCGAACATGACGATGGGCTATCACGTTCGCGACGACATCCCGTTCCATTACGCGCTCGCGGATGCGTTCACGGTGTGCGACAACTACTTCTGCTCGATTCCCGGCAACACGCACCCGAACCGCATGTACCTGATGACGGGCATGGTCGATCCGCTCGGCACGGGTGGCGGCCCGCTGCTCGACAACACCGACTACATCGACAACCCGTTCGACAAGGTGCAGCTGCCGCCCTTCAACTGGACGACCTACCCGGAACGGCTCGAAAAAGCCGGCATCTCGTGGCAGATCTACCAGCAGGGCACCGGGTTCGACAATTTCACCGGCAACTACGGCACGAACATGCTCGCGTGCTTCAGCAACTTCGTGAACGCGCCGGCCGGTTCGTCGCTGCAGGCGCGCGGGATGAGCACGCGTCCGATCACGCAACTGAAGGCCGACGTGCAGGCGAATGCGCTGCCGCAGGTGTCGTGGCTGCTGCCGCCCGCCGCGTATTCCGAGCATCCGAAGTTCACGCCGCTGTACGGCGCGTACTATCTGTCGACGATCCTCGATGCGCTGACGTCCAACCCGGACGTGTGGAGCAAGACGGTCCTGCTCGTCATGTACGACGAGAACGACGGCTTCTTCGATCATGTCGTGCCGCCGTCGGCGCCGACGCTGCCGGGCTCGGGCATGAGCACGGTGGACGTGTCGCTCGAGCGGCACGACGTCGTGACCGCCACGCAAGCCGGCACCTATACGGCCGACAACCTGCCGTACGGCCTCGGCCCGCGCGTGCCGATGTTCGTCGTGTCGCCGTGGTCGAAGGGCGGCTTCGTCTGCTCGCAGGTGTTCGATCACACGTCGGTGCTGCAATTCATCGAGAAGCGCTTCGGCGTGATGGAAACGAACATCTCGCCGTGGCGCCGCGCGATCTGCGGCGACCTGACGTCGGCGCTCGACTTCTCGAAATCCGATGCGACGGTGCCGACCCTGCCGAACACGCAGGCGTATGTCGCGCAGGCGGATCTGCAATGCTCGCGCGCGTCGTCGCAGACCGCGCCGGCCAGCACCGCGCAGCAGGTCGTGACCGCGCAGGAACCGGGCACGCGGCCGGCACGCGCGCTGCCGTACGAATTGCATGTCACCGGCCAGTTGCAGCCGCAAGGCTACGCGCTGACGTTCGCGAATACCGGCACGCAGGGCGCGCACTTCTGGGTCTACACGGGCGACCTGTCCGCGATGCCGCGCCGCTATACGGTCGAAGCGGGCAAGCAACTGACCGATACGTGGGCGCTCGATGCGAACGGCAACTACCTGGTGAGCGTGTGGGGGCCGAACGGCTATTTCCGGCGTTTCGCGGGTTCGGCTGCCGCGGATGCCGCCGCCAAGCCTGAAATCACGCCGTGCTATGACACCGCGAACGGCGACCTTTACGTGACGATCGCCAATGCGGGCGCCAGCCCGCTCACGGTCACGGCGACCGATGTCGCGTACGGCGGCGCGGCGCGCACGCTGACGGTTCCGGCCGGGCAGCGCGTCGAAGCGCACTGGGACCTGTCGTGCAGCAGCCACTGGTACGACCTGCAGTTCGCGGTGGCGGGCAATGCCGGCTGGGTGCGCCGCATCGCGGGGCACGTCGAGACCGGTAAGCCGAGCATCACCGACCCGGCCGCCGTGGCACCGACGATTGCGGCGATCTGACGGTAACCGACGCGCGCCGGCTGGTTGAATCCACCCGGCGCGGGAGTTTGCGTTTCCGATTCCGAAGCGGCGGCTTCAGTGCGGCGGTTCGCCGTCGTGCGCCATCGTCCGCGCGCGTGGCGGGCCACATCCGTTGGTCATGCTCGATGTAGCGGTCCGCACGGCGAAACAGCCAGGGCGTGTCGAGGCTGACGAGATCGGCCACGCCTTCGCCGTGCAACTGCCCGTCGCGCTCCATCGTACGCATGAAATGCAGCGGGTTGCCATCGCTGGCATAGACGCTCGACCTGTCCTGCCGTGCGGCGATCGTGGTCATCATGTCGCGCGGCATCGCATCGTTACGTTCGGTGCGCCGGAACGCGATCACGCCCGAGTTGAACGCCCGCCGGCCGATATCTTGCGCGAGCAGCCAGTCAGATCCTTCGAGCAGCCGCTCGACGACATACCGGCAGAGCGATTAGGGGCGACGGATTGTACGAACCGGTGCTGCGTGATGTTGGACGTGTTGCTTTGCAGCAGGTGCCAGCCACCAACTTTCGGTGCTCGTTAATTTTCCAGTAATTCCATTGAAATAAAAATCATCGCATGGATATCTCTCGGAATATTCCGATATTGTATTCTTGACGGAAAATTGCGAGATTTTAACGATTCGCAAACCTAATTTTCTTGTCGTTGATTTGATTTTCAAATTTCGTATTTGTCTCATGGATTTCATTATGAAAATTTGCTTAACTCGGGAAAATTCGACGGCATCGTATCCCTGAGGTTGTAGCGAATGGGGCGTGCCGATGTATGTAACCCGTCATGCAACGGTGGCCATGCGAACCATTCAGGACGTGCTCCAACACCCGAGCGCGATCGTTACCCAGTCTCTTCATCTCGAGATCGCGACGCTTGCTTCCGCGCTCTCCGTGTTCGAATTCACGCTCACCGAGGCGATGAACACGCCGTTTCTGGCCGACATCACGGTCACGTCTCCAGACAAGCATATCGACGGCGCGGCCACCGTCGGGCGGCCGGCGATCTTCACGATCGACGAGCATGCATCGGTGCCGTCCCTGCCGGGATTGATCGACCCCGTGCGTCATACCGCTCGCACGGTGCACGGCGTCGTCACGCAGTGGACGCGAATCAAGACCACGCGTGACGAGGCAACTTATCAGCTTCATTTGAAGCCGCGGTTCGCGCTGCTCGAATCGGTGCACGACTCGGCCGTGTTTCTCGACCGATCCTTGCGCGAGTTGCTCACCGACGTGATCGTCGATCGCAGTCTGTTCCAGTCCTTCGACGTCGAGTTCGAGCTGGAAGGGCTTGACGGGAAGTTCGAACAAACCGTGATGTACGAAGAGACGGTCGCGAACTTTATCGATCGGCATTGCCGCCGCGCGGGCGTCTACTACTACTTCAAACAGGCGAAGAAAGAGGACGGCCCCAAACGCGACACGTTGGTGTTCGGCAATACGGCGCGAGGCTATGTGCGGGCGCTCGAAGTGCCGTTGCTGCCGCACTCCGGCCTGACGAGTTGGCACGAGGCGATTCTGACGTTGGAAGCCACGCGCGCGCTGGTGCCGCAGACGGTACGCGAATGGGACCACAACTATCGCATCCCCGACGATCCGTTGCAGGTCGAATCGGTCGTGGCCGACGACGATCGATCGGTCTATGGGAGCGTGAACCGCGGCATCGAGCATTTCCATTCGATCGAAGAGGGGCAGGCGCTGGCCGATGCGCGGCGTGACGAACTGCGCACGCGGCAGATGCGGCTCGCGGGCACGAGTAACGTGATCGGTATGACGCCCGGCATGGTGGTGCGGATAACCAATGACGTAGTGCCCGAGGCGCCGCACGGGATCGTGATCACGAAGCTCGTTACGACCGGTAGCCGCAGCCAGTCGGTGATCAATACCTTCGAAGCAATCCCGGCACATCAGACCTATCGGCCCGAATACGTTCCTGAAAGGCATTGGCGATGGATCACCGGGATGCTGATCGGTGTGGTCGAGTCCGGCGATGACGAACCGTACGCATGGATGGACGAATATGGCCGCTATCGCGTCAGGCTCCTGTTCACCCGGCACAGCGGCAAGCGCGGCACGAACAGCATGCCGTTGCGGCTGCTGCGCGCGTCCGCGTCGTATCAGGGTGGCTTGCACATCCCCTTATTGCCAAGAACGGAGGTGCGCATTGTCCCGACGCAAGGCAATTGCGATCGGTTGCTGATTGCCGGGGCGGTTCATGACTACGCCCGGCGGGATCTGGTGCATGGCAAGGAGGGCTGGTATAGCCGTGCGGTGTTCCGTTCACCGTTGCTTGGCAACAAGCTGCGCTTCGAAGACCTGAAAAATCACGAGGGCGTTCGGTTGGCGACGGTGTTCGGGAAGTCGTCGCTCAACATGGGCTATCTGGTCGACACGGAGAAGCACAAGCGCGGCGAGGGCTTCGAACTGACCACGCAGCACTGGGGCGCGGTGCGCGCGCCGAAGGGGTTGTTTTTGTCGGCGGACGCGGCAGCCGGCTCCGAGACGCCGCATCTCGATATGCCTGCCGCGATTGCGCAGCTGAAGGCAGCATTGCAGCGCGTAACGGACCTTGCGGCAGCGACGACGCAGGCCAAGGCCGACCCTGCTGACCGTGCGGCGCAGGCGGCGCTGCTCGATGGCCTGAATCAGCTTCGCGACGCGGGGCTGCTTGCGAGCGCACCTGGCGGCATGGCGTTCGTGACAGCGAAATCGACGCAGCACTCGGCAGGCGAGAACGTGATCGTCACCGCAGGCCGGGATATGGACGTGAGCATCCTCAGGCGGCTGCGCATGGTGGCGGGGGACCTGATTTCGCTGTGCGCGCACAAGCTTGGCATCAAGATCTTCTCGAAAGGGAAAATCGAGTTGCAGGCACAAGGCGCGCCCATGGATCTCTTTTCCGACCGGCAATTGCATGTGTCGAGCGCCGGCGCGAACGTGCTCGTGAGTGCCAAGACAAGGGCGATGGTGGCCAGCGGTGGCGCGTCAATGACCATCGAGAACGGCAGCGTTGTTTTCAACTGCCCTGGCGAATTCCGCATCAGAGCGGCTTCATTCACGTTCGAGGGGCCCGGCAATACGTCCGTCAATCTGCCGCAACTGCCGGTGAGCGACTACCAGCCCGGCGCCAAATACAGCCACACACGGTAACGATCATGATTATCAGCCCGCCGTTTTTGCCCGACGCAGGTCTCGCGGCCCCAACCGGGACGAACCCCGATCCGATGATGGATGCGGTAGACAAGTTCGAATGTGCTCATGGCATTTATCCGATCGCCTTTGACCGACGCTGGCATTGCGGCGTGCATCTTCAGCCCGATACCAAGGGCGAGGTGTACGCGATTGCAGACGGCGAAGTCGTTGCCTACCGGGTCTGTCAGCATGCGGTTGACGACGGTAAGAGCCATACGGGCTTTGTGCTGCTCAAGCATACGACCGAAACCGGTGAAGGCCGCACGCTGACTTTCTATTCGCTCTACATGCATCTGATGCCGCTGGCGGAATACGGACAGCACAGCGCGAACGCCAAAAAGATGCCCGAGTTCCTGCGCATGCCGACTGGGCCGGTGAGCAAGGGGCAGGTGACGCCGGCGAAATCCGGGAAAGAAGATCCGAAAGTCAGTCTGAGAGTCAAACGCAAGGACATATTGGGATGGCGCGGGAAGTATGAGGGGATGCCCCATCTGCACTTTGAGATTTTCATGTTGCCTGAGGACTTCGACACCTATTTTGGGCGCACGCAACTGGGTAACAGCACGCCCACTCCTCCCGCTCCTGCCGAGACGGACTGGTGGGGGCATGCGTATTTCGTCATTCCGGCCGGCAGCGAGTTTCGCCGTCTGCCAGCGAAGGTCGATGCCCGCAACAAATTACATGGCATCGAGTTCAAGCCGGGTCACGACGGCTCGAATACCTTGCCGTTGCTTGTCGAGACGTACTTCAGCCTCGGCTCGAAATACACCAACGTGTGGAGTATTGCGCCAGACGGCACCCGCACGCTGCTTACGCCGCAGCCCGTCGAGGAAAAGGACTACGAATACGATCTGTACAAGCGTGCCACGGCGCTTTATTCGTCATGTCCGAGCGACGGTTACGAGCTGCTTCGGTTTGGCCGCATCCTGTCTACGGACAAAAAGTTGGCTGCCGATGCATGCGTGACATGGATGCAGGTCAACTGGGCGACAGACAAGGCGGGCTACATCGATGTCAATAACTCGAATATCCAAAAGTTCTCCGACGCGGATTTCATGTCCTATATGGGCTGGCAGAAAATCAGTGAGGGCAATACGCCGTTCGACAGCGACGGGCTGTGCGATGTGGACGCGCTGAAGAAAGTACTGAACGATGCTGCCCCGCACGAAGTACCAATGGTGGAAGGGGAAACGCCGGAAGCTCATAAGACGAGGGCGCTCTCGGCCTATGTAAAAGATAACGCGCGGGTACGGCAGCAGTTGTGCGGACTTGTCTGCAATGCGCCGAGTGAATGGGATAGTACAAACAACGAAGAACGCTATGCGAGATTGCTCGACGAAGGTGGCTACTACCATGGTAACGACAAGGGCTACAACGATTTCATGAAGTATCTGAAGGAAGTTCAGTTTTGGAACAAGACGGGGCTTCCGGCAGGGCAGAAGCTGTGGTTTTTTCATCCGCTTGCGTTTATTCGGCATTTTAGGCGGTGTAATTGGCTATCGTCATACGAACTGTCATGTATCTACCCAGATAAGCTCTACAACCGTCGAGAAACACCGCGCCCATACGCTAAGAGAGAACAGTATCGGGTACCGCTCAATCAGGGAATGCGAAAGTATTTGGTAAATACGCCAACGAGGATGACGCATTTTCTTGGTCAAGGGGCAGTGGAGTCGTTCATGCTGGCTCGCATGATGGAGGCGTCCAGCACCAATTTTTCGGCGAGTCTGCAACCTGAAGCAAGTGATTTTTACAAAAATAAAGATGATCGCTATTTCGACTATCTTGAAGGGCGAGCTGATCTTGGAAATATCGACGCTGGTGATGGGATCAAATTCCGTGGACGGGGTATGAAGCAACTTACCGGGCGAGTGAACTATGCCAGCTACTGGGTGTACCGCGGCTGGCTAGATTCATCGTCCTTCGACATAAAATGGTTGGTAGACAAAACACGCATCCGGCCAATTATTGCCGCTCCCCAACAAATTAGCATCGATCCATTTAACTGTATTGATGCAGGCGGGTGGTATTGGACGGCAGGTGCCGCAAGCAATAAGTTCATTACGATTAATTCATCGATCCGGGAGATGGACGTCTCTGCTCAATCGATTTTCGTCGTGTCTCGCGCTATCAACGGGATAAACAAAAAGACGAGCAAGCCAAACGGGCTGGAAGATCGTATCAATCACACTCAACGCATTTCAAGAATATTAATGGATCTGGTATGAGAAATTTCGTCATGTCTCTCATCGCAACTGGCTTGCTTGGATTCGCGTCGCCTTTATATGCGAAAAATTTTACATTCGATAACGAAACAAAAATTCATTTGCCTGCATACGAAAACAAGCGAGCCAATCCGGATGGTTCCGGTTCCGTATGTGTAGATGTTAATCGACTGGAAACGATAGCTACCATATGTCTATACGACAAAACGTCCGACAAAATTTTCCAAGACAATGGATTCATTAAATACGGAGAACTTCCTTCGGAAGGTAAAAATCGAATTTCCTCATTGCCTGATGATGCTCTTGTATATGTAGAGGGGAGCTACGGTGGTTTCTATGAAACAAGAAAGGAAGAAATTGGAGATTTTATCGTTTATGAGGCTGACAACACGCTCTGCGATATTTCTGACACTGTAGAAAAGCGTCCCGCGATTTGTTACGAAGCAGCATTGATTTCATCTAAAAAATCCAATACACCTCCGGTAATTTTCGTCTCTGCCATCATTGAGAAGTCACCCGCTCCGGGCGGGAGGCTTAGTGAAAAGGCAATGGGTAAGGTGAGGGTGATTAATGAGATCATTAAATCCATAAAAATCGATAAATAACCATGGATGCGAATTTCGAGGCGGCTTGTGAGAAAAATTGCACTTCACTTGGTTTTGGTTATTTTCCATGGTGGTGCGAAGGCCGGAATAGCAACGTCTTGCGATGGAAAAGTTATGTGGCGAAAATCAGCGGCCCCAAGAAATGGCTGTTTTGAGGGGTGGGAGGCACGTTGGGGCGATGAAAATCGATCACTCTATCGATGGCGGAGTATTTAGTCTCGACGATTACGTGTTGATTATATTTGGGCTTCCGTTTGCGATGGATCGTCGATTTCCTCAAGTTTCATACCCTTCTATATATTTGATTGGGAGGGGTGTTCGTGCTGTAGGGGAGGGATTTATGGGGGGGCGGAGTATATGATGCCGAATTTGGTGGCGATCGAAAATTTATCGTTATTAATATTCGATTTGGAGTTGAGGTGATGGATGTCGAGAAAGAGGGGACACATTCGTTTGATGTGATGTATGTTCCAGGATTTGAAATACAAAAAATGTGAGAAAAATTAATTTGCTTGGGTAGGTAGGTGGGTGGTTGGGAGGTGGTGCCAAATGCAGGCTACAAGCCGGTAATGTGAGGAATCGTGAGGCGATTCATTTTGCGGGGGTTGAGTATTTTGTGCTTTATGGTCTTTGTGTGTTCGGCGAGTGGCAAGGAACCGGAGAGGGTATTGAGGGATGATTGTCATTTGTCGTTTGCGATTCCCAATGGTCTCGAGTATGTTGACGTTGGGCACACCATCGCATTAGGGAAAGATGAGTGCTACATACCGTTTCTATATACGGGGAAGCTTCGGCTTAAACGAACTGGGCCTATGCCGCACATGCCCGACGACTGGCGCGCTTTGACAGATTTTGCCCTGACTGTCGAGGCGATTCCGGTGGGGGATCGTCTGGCGCAAGTTGAGTCGGTAGACGGAGCGGCTCAAAACGGCCTATTTAGGGCGGTCTCGAAGGAACATGTTCAGTTGTCAGGTGGTGACCTCTATATCATAAGCTACTCGGCAATAAAACCGACGGGAGCCATTGTTGAATATCAAAAGCAACAATGGGTTTTCATTACTGGTAATGGTGCACGTTCGACTGTTTTTCGTTTGTACTACGGAGATCGGACGTTGAAGGTCGGTAGGGAGAGGGCGCGCGCTTTCAATTATCTATTCTCATCATTTCGATTTTTTTGACATCTCGTGCGAGTCGAAAGTGAGTGCAAGTTTTTTTGAGCGGATATTGAACATGTTTCAACTTAGAACGTAGATTTTATGAATCGGCTCGTTAATGGTGGTGAAAGTGGATGCGGTGAGAGGCAGCCGTACTCAGTATTTAGAACGCGCGTCTTGGGCGATGGAGTTGATGTTGATGGGGTGGTGTTAGCTAATCCGCCTCGCCTCAAAAAACGGTGTTGGTAAACATGCTTAAGCCGGAGTGATCAATGAAGATTATCAGGACTTTGCTGGCTGTAGTGATGTTCTCGACATCATTTTTCGCGTGGGCTGATGATGTTTTAAGGACCTTTGCTCCATCTCCGGGGATCATGGCCGTAGTGAGAATTAAGGGGCAAAATTTGTTTTGGAGCTTATCTGGAAAGAGCGGGGTTAAGCAGGGGGAAATATTTATCGATTCAGAAAAGCCAATTAGTATAAAAATCGGTAGTTATGATTTTAGCGGGCGGCTCGGCTTTTGGGTGTCGCATACGGACGATGGAATGGGGACGTATGAAGTCGATAGGGTTTTCACGTTTCCCCCATCGTCTAATGAGTTTGTGGAGAGGTTTCCTTCATGCAGGGATGAATTTGCTAACCTTAGGATGGATGAAAAGAGGCGTTATTTGGTTAGCACTTATTGGAGTAGAAATGTTCCTAAAAGGTGTATTACTAGGTTGTCGGTTGAGAGGTGATAAATGGCTTAATTTAGCGGAAATGAGAATAATGGATCGTCAATAAAAAAGATGAAAACTCGAGATAAATTATAAATAACGTGTGCTTTTGAGGGGCGGTGCGTACTTATCGATTGGGAATTTTTTGGGGTTGATTTTTTGAGGGTTGGCTATTATGGGTGGTCGACACGGATTTGTATTCGGTGTCTCGCTGGTGTTATTTTGTCTGTTCTCAGTGCATCGAGTCTATGCGGCCGATGTTCCAGCCACTATTCAGGCGGAAATAAAGGCCCGTATTGGAGAAGTTCATAAATTGCAGCCGCCGATCATCGATGCGGCACCCGCAATGCAAGGGGTGTATATTTATTTTGTCGCGAATACATCTAGTTTTCCGGATTATGCTAAAGGTGATGGGCCTTACGTGCTTGATGCGCATCTAATATTTTATGATAAGAATCATATTTGGCGCGATGTATTATTCGATCGTTATGTGAAGGATGATGGGGTTCCTGAAATTTATACTGTGTTTTTTGCGAATGCAGATCATGATCGAAAGAGTAAGGAGGTCGTTGTTTTGGTGCGAATGCCACTGAATCATTACGACTACGGTGGGGAGTATTACGATGGCTATGTCTATAAGTTGACTGGCGATCCTCAAGCGGGAGCTGTCTTTGCCGGACTGCAAAGTGATGCCAGCGCACCTTTCTTGAACCAATGTGAATGTGGTTTCCGCGATGGGCGCTCAACGCATGCTCGTTATAAGGATGCTGAATCGATTCGAAAGGTACTAGAGAAAAAATATTCAAATTCGCTGCCGAAAAATAAATGATTGTTGTGAGGGGGGTAATTGCACCAATTATTGTCAGCGATGATTGAGTGGGTTTGATAAGAGGATTTAATATATTTGCGTGGTCAGGGAGGTTCTCCTTTGAAAGTAAAAATGTTCGTACTTATTGGTCTGCTGGCTGCCTCGGCTCAAGGTTGCTGCCGGACTACTAGTGTTGCGACCACAGTAAAATCTTTCGATTTGACCGTGCGAACGATGACTGAGGACGTTCACTGCTTAATCGACAAAGAACCAATACACACTACGCTGAGTTCCGACGGTGAGGCGGTTATCGTGTCCGGTACTGACTACGTTCTTGTCAATGAACTAAATCATTGCAAGGCCAGCAAGCCGGTTCATGTGAGGCGCGCAGCCCCGCATGTGGGCTTCCTCTCGGACGTAAACGTCAAGACGGGAATTTATGCATCAATGGTGCCGGTTACTGTTTCTCCCTTGGGTTTTGTGGCGATTGTTGGGAGGATCGGCAGTGACAGGAGTTTGGTTGAAATTCCAGGATTCTATCGAATCACTGTAAGTAAGTCCAAATTAGAAGAGGAGGCATCTTCAGATATGAATCCTGTTATATCACTTGATGGAAAGTATATGTCGTTGGATCGACATCGATGTGGGAAAGACTCAAAATTTGAAATCGTTGAAATACGAGCGGGAAGATCGGTCGAAATTGACAGTAAAACGTGCGAAAGATTATTCAATTTTCGAAGATGATTATTGATGCGCGTTGGCGGTTTTTGTGGTCGATGTATGGAAAAATTTCGTGCGCGACAAGAAATGATTGTTCTGCGAGGCGGGCAATACGCCGGACGGACGGACAAAAGGCGCAACAAATATTGGGAGACAAGGCATGAAGAAGTTTATCCTAATTTTATTGTTGACAATTTTACTGTCGAATGCGCGTGCGCAAGTTGTTACGTCTTGTGACGGAAGATATTCAGCGCAGGCTACTGGTCAAGCCGAAATGCTCGTTAAGCGAGACGGGAAGGAAATAAGGGTAGTTAAAATTGATCACAGTATTGATGGGGGTGTTTTTTCTTTGGATGAAAAGAGTTTCGTTGTTTATGGGTTGCCAAACAAGATAGATCTTCGCAGTCCTCAAGCAACATTTCTTTCAATTTATATATTAAAACCTAAGTTGGGAATGATTTTAAAAAGAACATACGGCGGCGGGATATATGATGTTGCGATTGGTTCTGATCGGAGGTCGATGTTAATTTCTAGCCGTTTTGGATTTGATGTCATAGATATAAAAGATATGAAAATCAAGTCTTCTGATCCAGGGTCGGAGCCACAGTTTTCAATGCAGAAATGCAAAGATTAACAACTGACTTTGAGGCTGTTATGAAATCTCCCATCCGCAAAGCCGACAAACTCGAGCACGGCGGCGAAGTCACCAGCGGCTCGCCCTGGACGACATTCATGGGCCGCCCGCTTGCTCGTAAAGGCGACGAGGCGACCTGCGAACTGCACGGCCGGACTGTCATTGACGAGGGCGCCGACAAGTTTCCCGATCGCGACCACAAGCCATTCGCGCTGGACGGCCATCGCTGCGCATGTGGCTGTCGGTTGATCTCGTCGCTGCCGAACGTCCACTTCGAATAATGCCCGTCGACCTCTCTCAAGCGGGGCACCCGAGCGCTTATCCGCGCCGCCCACGGTTCTGGCCGTGGTGGTTCTGCATTTGGCTGACCTGCGCGGTGTCCGGAGCGGCCGTTGTCCTGCTGATATGGCCGAAGGGTGAACGCGCGGGCAGCCCATGGTTCTGGTTCTGCGTCGCCGGTATCCCGAACGGTTTTTTCGGCTTTCTCTTTGCGATCGAGCGAGCGCGCTATGAGGCCGTGTGGTATCGCGCGTATCACCGCAACCTCCATCGCGACCGATGGCTGGCGGAGCGCATCCGTTTCGCGCAGCAGCCGCTACGGGTGCTTGGCATCGGCTACTGCTTGCCCTTGAACGATCAGACGCTTGCCCAGGCGATTCGTGTTGGCGCGCGTCTGCCGCGACAGCAGCAGCCCCGTTTTGGCGCAGGTGTCGTCGAGCATTGCCGCTTTGATGATCCTCCGGAAACATTCGATGAACCCGACGTGGCTGATCCGGCGCAGGAAAGCGTGGCCGATGCGGTAGTCGATGCGGCTCCAACGCGACCTGTTACCGAGCTTGCACTCAAGATCGCCGAAGCGCTTGACCCGCTCACCCCGATCCTGCACACGCTCACGCAGTATGAATCAGCTTACTGGCCAAAGGTGCGTGTGCTGGCCGAACCCGGCGAGGAAGCTTTGCGCGAACACGAGGTGCGCGACGCGCTCCAATTGGCGGGCCTGCCATCGCTCACCGTGTTGGCCGTACCTGCTTCGCACGGGTTGCTGGTGGCCGACGCATGGCTCGACGCTCGCGAGGCATGCCCGCTGCTTGTGATTGCAACGGTATGGCACGAAGAACAGCCTCCGACCGGTAGCACGGAGGGATGTGTCGCGATACTGCTCGATGCCGGCTTCTACGCTCTACCGGAAGATGTGCCCGTGATGGCAGCCCTGCATCGACCCGTCGAGGGCAAGGCCGACGAGATCGAGTACGGCTTCGCGAATGCCGTGATATGGGGCAGCGCGGATTTCGCCGCCGTGACGCGTGCATGGGTCACGCGTGCCGTCAAGCGGTGCAATCAGGGGCTGCGTATCGCGAACCTGGATGCGCTTGCGAGTGGCGATGCCCAATGCGACCTCGCCTACATCGTGGGCGATTTCGGTAGCGCCAGCGGCTGGCTGTCCGTCGCAGCCGCAAGCGAATGGGGTGCGGCGGGCACGCCGCAACTGATCGTCGATGGCGTGCAGTCGGCCATTGTTCACGTCCTTCCCGGTACGCATGGGAAGGAAACTTTGTTGCCTGAACACACTCAGCATGATCGATCCGAAACTGACCTTGCGACCGCTTGACTCGGCCCATACTGTCGAATCTGCGCCTTCTGGACGCGTCGCGCTCTGGGGCGTGATCGCTGCTGCGCTGATCGCCGCCGCGTTCGCGATTGGCCTCGTGTGGGGCCGCGGCGATCTGTTCGATCTCTCGCCCGGCATGGCGCGTATGCAGGTCGTGATCGTCATCGTCATCGCCCTGATTCTCTTCATCGCTATTCACCTCAGCTTGTTTTTCATCGGCGCGTATGCCGTCGCCGGACAGATGTTTCGCAAGGAGACCGGCGACACGACGAAGGCGCGGAAGCCGCTGAAACGCGATGCCCGTCTGCAACGTATGGTCGATGAGCTACGTGTCTCGCAAGGCTGGCGCTGGCGATACCGGTCACCATGGCTGCTGGTGAACGGGACGAACGTGTTGATCGACAAAGTCGCGCCCGGCCTCAAGCGCGCGGGTGCGATGTCCGTCGGCAACGCGATCCTCGTGCACGCCGAACCCGACGGTATCGAGGCGGGTGAGTGGCGCCGCCAAATCTGGATGCTGCGTCGTCGCCGGCCGGTCGATAGCGTGGTGCAGGTTACGGACGCGGATGAGCGCGATACCGAGCTGCCGCGTGTGCTTGCCGCGCTCGCGAACGATCTCGGCTGGGCCGCGCCCGTTACCTTCCTGCATGCGGTGCCCGTGCGGGGAGGGAGCCCCGAGACGTTCGACGCGATTGGCGCATTTTCGCAACTCGCACACAACGGGGCGCCCGCGGCGGTCGCCACCTTGCGCGATCAGCTTGCCGCTATCGAACGTGATACGGCGGACGCAGGCGTGCGGCTTTGTACGGAAGCCTCGCACATCACCTGTCTCGCCGAGATCTCGCGATACATTGGTAAACAGCACGAACACATCGCCGCGAGCTGGCAAGCGCTACTTGCTTCGCACTGTTTGCGAGCCCCGCTGGCGGGCGTGATGTTCGCACCCGTATTCGCAACGACGGTGACCATGCCGACGCCTGCCCCGGTCGCCGAGGGTGGGGACGGGGGCGCGGCGCCAAACGCTGCAACTGTTCCGAACGGAACGGTTGAGTTCGCGAGGCAACCCGCCGCGTTGTTGCCGACGTGGCTGGAAATTGCCAATCGACGAGGCAATGGTCGGCGCGTGGGGTTCTACTGGTCGAACGCGCTGGCGATGTGTGTGACCCTTGCCACGATTGCATGGTGCGTATGGATGACCACGTCGTTCATTGGCAACCAGCAACTCATGCGCGAGGCGCAGGCGACGGCGAATGCTGCCATCGGCGCCCGGCCACAGACTGCAGTTGCCTGGCGCACGCAACTCGCGCTACAGCAGTTGATGGAAAAGCTTGAATACCGGCAGCAGCATGGCGCACCGTGGTACCTGCGCGCGGGCCTGTCGCGCAATGACGAAATCCTGAGCGGCCTCTGGCAACCATACCGAATCGCGGCGACCCGTAACTTGCAGATACCCGTCGTGCAAACGATCGACGGGCTGCTGAAAGCCGCGGACCAGGCGCGCGCCGACAGCCTTCAATCGCAGGACATACGCAGCAGTACCTACAATGCGCTCAAGACTTACCTGATGCTTGGCGATCCGTCGCGAGCCGATCCGGCGTTTCTAAGGCGCCTGCTGGTCGCCTTGTGGCCGAGACCCGTCGAGATGTCGCTAGGCGAGCGCGACGATACCGGCCGGCGGCTCGCGGCGTTTTACGCCGATCACCTCAAAGCGCATCCCGAATGGCGGATCGCGATGGACGACGGTGTTGTGACCGCGACCCGGAACATGTTGATCACGCAAATGGGACTCGCATCGGCCGACGACACGGTGTACCAAAGTATTCTCGACGACGTTACGAACAAATACGCCGACGCGTCGCTCGAAACCCTTTTGAACGGTTCCGATGCCTACGGGATGTTCACGGCGTCGCAGACTGTACCGGGAATCTATACGCGCGCGGCATGGGACGGGATGATCGCTGCGGCGATCGACAAGGCATCCCGCGAACGCCGGGTGAGCGGTGACTGGGTGTTGACCGGTTCGCAGGCGCCGCAGCCGATTGGCAATACGCTCGCGCAGGGCATGGTCCAAGCCAAGCCAATCGTCGACGAGAAGCGCGCGGCCGAGGAACTGAAGCAGCGGCTGACGGCGCGCTATTTTGACGAGTACACGGCTGCGTGGCAGCGCATACTCAACAGTATGAAATGGCAGCCGGCATCCAATCTCGGCGGTGCGGTGGCACAGCTTTCGCGGCTCGCGGATGCACAGACCTCGCCGTTGATCGCGCTGATGAAATCCGTGCGGTATCAGGCCCAGGCGGGCCGCCCGTCGCAGGCGCTGGTTGACACGCTGGTGCGCAAGGCGCAAGACCTGATCGGCACGGACGAGCAGGCAGGGGCGGCCGTCGTGAGCCCGCTCGACAAGCCGTTCGGTCCGCTGCTCATGCTGATGAGCGACACGGGCGCGTCGCCGGCCGCTGCAAACGCGAAGAGCGCTCTGCCGGCCGGTATCGCGCTGACCGGTGTGAGCCTGTCGCGCTACCTGACGGCAGTCACGACGATGCGGCTGAAGTTGCAGCAGATTTCCGGCAGTCCGGATGCGCAGGCGATGGCGCGCTCGCTCGCGCAGGCGGTATTCCAGGGGAAGTTGTCGGAGCTGTCCCAAGCACGCGATGACGCAGCGCTGACGGCTGCAAGTCTGGGTACGGCGTGGGCGGGTTTTGGCGACGCGGTGTTTGCGCAGCCACTCGAGGCCGCATGGCAGACGATCCTGCAACCGGCCGCGGCGAGCCTGAACGACGCATGGCGAGCCAGCGTTGCCGCGCCCTTCAACGCGGCGATGAGCGGCCGCTATCCGTTCTTCGATACGCAGGCCGATGCATCCTTCGCTGAGCTTGGCCGCTATGTGCGGCCCGACACCGGATTGATTTCGCGTTTCGTCACTACACAACTGGCCGGCGTGATGAAGCTGGAGGGCGATCACTGGGCGCCGAACGAGTTTGCGCCGCAGGCGCTGCAGTTCGATCCGAAATTCCTGAGCGCCGTCCGGCAGCTGTCGACGGTGGGCGCACAGCTCTACTTGCAGGGCGACGCGGGACAGAAATTCGAAATGATGGCCCTGCCGACGCCGGAGGTAACACGCTCGGAACTGTCGATCGACGGCAAGCAGATCGTCTATTTCAATCAGCAGGAACGCTGGACGCCGCTGGCGTGGCCAGGCAATGGCCTGAACGGACACGCGGGGCTCACGTGGCAGACGCTCGACGCGGGCCTGCGGCAGGCGTTTGATTCGACCGGCGATTGGGCGTTCCTGCGTCTGCTGAGCAAGGCGGACGTCACGCAGCTTGATAGCACGCGCTATCGGCTCACGTGGAACACCGGGAGCAGCGAGCCGCTTTCGTATGTGCTGCGCACACAGGTCGGCGCCGGGCCGATTGGCCTACTGAAACTGCGCGGATTCCGAATGCCCGATCGCATTTTCATCGTCGGCAACGCCGGTGTCGTGTCTACCATGCCGCTCCTGCCGCCGCTGCCACAGGATCTCCAGCCATGAGTGAAGGCAAAAACGAACCGGTGATACCCGAAGGCGTTGGCTTCGGCGCGGAGGACGATCCGTACCTGCGCTACTTCGATGCCGAGATGCGCTACCTGCGCGAAGCGGCGCGGGAATTTGCGAAGGAACAGCCGCAAGGCGCCCGCCGTGTGGGAATGACGATGATGCCCGGTGCACTCCACGACAGTGTCGAGCAGACTTACGAGGGCTTCGCTTTCCTCACGAGCCGGCTGCGCATGAAGCTCGACGACGCCTATTCGGAAATCACCGATCCGCTGATCGACCACCTTTGGCCGCATGCGGGTCGCACGATTCCGTCGCTGGCGATCCTTGCGTGCATGCCCCGCACCGGCGAGGCGCGGATTCTCGATACGTTGCCGCCGGGGTTACAGGTTCATTCGACACCGGTCGGCCGGGACGGGACGATATGCGTTTATCGGACCACTCAGGCGGTAAGCCTGTTGCCGCTCGGCGTGCGCGAGGCGGGTGCGCGTATGCGCGAGGACGGTCGCACGGTGATTCGGCTCGCGTTCGACCTGCTGCACCGCGAGCAGCGGTTGCTGGATGACCTGTCGCGTATCCGGCTTTACCTGCATGGCGACCGGCCGACCGCATCCGCGCTGTACGCAGTGTTCACGCGCCAGGTCGAGTCGATCGGCGTGCGCATGCCGCGCCTGCTCGACGGCCAGCTACAGCCGCGTCCGGCGATGAAGTTCGAGGCGGCCGGCTTTGGCGCACAGGAGCGACTGTGGCCGGTCGATCACGACGCACGCGACGCCGCTCTCGATCGCGAGCAGACGATGCTCGAATATTTCGCGTTCCCCGAGAAGTTCCACTTCGTCGACTTGTGCGGTTTCGACGCGGCGAGTGTGCCACCGGGCGAAACGCGTCTTGAATTCGAAATCGTGATCCGGGATCGGATACCCGGTGACGCCACGTTCGGCGCGGACAATATCCGGTTGTTCTGCACGCCGGTGATCAACCTGTTCGAGCTGGACGCGCAGGCAATCCGGCCCAACGGACACGATCGCGACTATCCGGTGCTCCCTCCCAGGTCGGCGGGCGAGCACGTCGAGCCCTACGATGCGCTGTCGGTCGTGGCGACCGATCCGCGCACCGCCAATCAATACGCGTATCGGTCGATCAAGGAATTCCGTCACCGCGGCGGGATGATGCGGCACGAATCGCCGGATCGCTACTACCACGCATCGATTCGGCAAGGCGTGACCGGCCAGCGCGAGATGGTCGTGACGTTGGGCGGGCATTCATGGGATGAGCCGGGCAGCTTGCCGGACGCGCACGTGACGGTCCGGGTATTGGCAAACAATGGCCGATTGCCGCGCATGGCCCTGCGTGAATCGACGATTGCCACGCCTGCTTCGACCTTTAACGGTGTCGAGCGCGTATGCAACCTGACGGCCCCGACGATGCCGCTGTATCCGCCGCGCGGACGCGACTATGACTGGCGGGTGATTTCTCACTTCAACACGGCCGGTGCGGGCGAACTGAACATGATGGACGCGAACGTGCTGCGCGGCGCGCTGTCGTTGTACGACTGGACGCGACAGGACGATAACCGGCGACGTATCGAGGCGATCGACTACGTGTGGCTCGACGAGGAAACGGAACGGGTGGGTATGCGCGTCGATCGCATCGTGAATGTGAACGTGGGTATCGAGCCGTCGGGTTTCGCCGGGCCGGGCGACGTCGCGCTGTTCGGCGACGTACTCAGCCGCTTCGTAGGCCGCTACGCGTGTTGCCACTTTGCAGTGCGACTCGTTCTGTACGAAGGCGTCGGGGGGCCGATTCGGCGCTATCCGTGCGTGAGCAAGACGGGAGACTGGTTGTGATACCGAGAAACCATCGGAGGATGCGAAGCATTCGACTGGTAGCGGACCCGCCGCTGACCATCCCTGACAGTGTGCGGCCGGCGCTCCGCTAGAATGCCGGATTGCCGCTGCTTGACGCAGGCGGCGCTTCGCGCGCTACACTGCGCCATGCCATCCCCGTTCAACTTTCCATCCTGCCGACGATGACGTCTCCTGTCCTGACCGGCCTGCGCATCGGCATCACGATCGGATTGCGTGCCCCCGACGAAAGCCTGTGGATCAACGGCATCAAGCAGAACGCGCTGTTCCTCGCGAAGCTGCTGATGGCGTCGCCGCACGGCTACCGCGTGACGCTGGTGAACACGACCGACGTGCCGCTGACCGACGCGCTGCCGTGGGACCGCAGCGTGTACGACACGCGCGCGTTCGCCGACATGAAGGACGCGCTCGACGTGATGATCGAGCTTGGCGGCCAGATCGACGGCGAGCAGACGGCCTACCTGAAAGCGCGCGGCGTGAAGCTCGTCAGCTATTGCTGCGGCGTCGAGTACATCAACGCGATGGAGTCGATGCTGTTCGGCCGCCGGCTGTGGGATTCGCTGTTCATCAACCGCGGCTACGACGAGGTGTGGGCGATTCCGCAGATCGCGCCGTCGTCGCTGCCGTTCCTGCAGTCGCTGCGCCGCTGCCCGGGGCGCGTCGTGCCGTTCGTGTGGGATCCGATGTTCCTGACCGAACGCGCGCGCTCACTGCCCGAGCACGGCGAATACCGGCCGCGCAGCGAGCCCGGCAAGCGGCTCACGGTGATGGAGCCGAACCACAACGTCGTGAAGTTCTGCGTGTATCCGATGCTGATCATCGACGAAGCGTATCGCCGCGACCCGGACGCGATCTGCTTCACGCACGTGACGAACGCCGATCGCCTCGCGCACGACAGCCCGGAGTTCGTGATGCTGATGAACTACCTCGACATCGTGCGCGCGGGCAAGGCGAGCTTCGTCGGGCGTTTCGATACGCCGCTGTTCCTGGCCGACCTGACCGATATCGTCGTGTCGCACCAGTGGTCGAACCCGCTCAACTATTTCTATTTCGACGTGTGCTGGCAGGGCTATCCGCTGGTGCACAACGCGAGCCTCGCGCCCGATCTCGGCTACTACTATCCGGACAACGACGTGCAGCAAGGCGCCGATGCGCTGCTGCGCGCGCTGCATACGCACGACGACGACTGGCAGGCGTACACGCGGCGCCAGCGCGAGATCCTCGGCCGTTACACGTCGTCGAATCCGGCGCTCGTCGCCGAGTATGACGCGCTGCTCGCGAACCTGATCGGCGCGACGGCCGCCTGAGCCGATTTTCCGCGGTACCGGTTCGTTGCGGCCTGCGCGCCGTCCGCCGCCGCCGGGTTTGTCCCGCCCTCATGTCTGACGAAATCATGCCGTTAAAAAAGAAACCGCCGAACGCGATCGGTTCGACGGTTTTCGAAGGCACGAAATTGACGGCTCCGAGGGAAGTCCGTCAAAAACAAGTTTATAGGTTAACAAGTTGGAAAGATTGTTAAATATGTTTCAATCTATAATCTTCATATAATTGAAGTTGGTATTATTGATTAAATGAAGATTGATTCCACATGGAATTTTAATAATATCGTTTGAAACGTGAAAATTGAATGCCGCGATGATCGAATGGCGGGCGGAAACGGGTTTCTCGCGGGGCGGCTCGTGTATGGGGAACGGTGTTTCACCGCGGCCTGTCGCGCGTGATCGGTACTTCACGGCACGGTATTGGTCAGATCAATTGACGGTGCCCTGATTCTCGAGACGGGGAATTCGCGAAGAGACGATTCAGATAAAACTGTTTCGACGAAAAAGATAAACGACTCAAGCTTCGGGTTCCTTGTAATTCGGGTTGTGTAACCTGTCGCACTGTCGGCATCGCGCGTGCGTGATGTATTTCAGGTAACCGAATATCGCAAAAAATATCGAATTTGACGGCGCCGCAGCGAACAATCCGCTCCCCGGAAAAATCGACATGACAGGATGGGCCGGGTAGGGCGGCGGAGCGCGTCGAGGTCGGCTCGTTCCGCTGATGTGTTGAGGTCGAGCCGCGATCGGCGGCTCGCCATTTGCCGGAGCGCCGGATGAATGCGGTCGAAGCTCGCCAGGAGGCGAATCGGAAAGCGAATCGCGACGAAATCGACCGCGTGTTCGGCGCGCGCGACGATCATCCCGACCTCGCGTCGGTACGCAGTTTCGTCGAAAGCCGGCTCGGTTTCGCGCGCGAGCCCGTGTGCCGCGCCGACCTGTCGGGCGGCGTGCTGTACCAGGAATGCCTGGCGCGGCTGCGATGGGGCGAGCGCGACGCGCTGCCGCCGCTCGCCTTCCTGCCGCGCCTCGAAGCGCTCGGGCTGATGCGCTGGTTCGACCGGTTGGTGGTCGGCCGGATGATCGACGCGCTGCGCGCCGATCCCGGTGCCGTGTACGGGTGCAACATCGCGGCGGCCAGTGCGGTCGTGGATGACGCGTGGCTCGGGATCTTCAGGCGGCTCGAGTGCGAGCCGTCGGTGGCGGCGCGGCTGGTGGTCGAAATCACGGAGACGGGGCCGCTGAACCCTGTCGCGGGCCGGTCGTTCGTGGACCGCCTCCGGCGCGCCGGGTGCCGGATCGCGATCGACGATTTCGGTGTCGGTTTCAGTGCATTGAACAATCTGGTGGTCGGCAATCCCGACATCGTGAAGCTCGACCGCTCGATTCTGTCGATGATCAAGCGCAACGCGATCGGGCGATACCGGTTTCGCCGGTTGATCGCGTTTGCGCATGAAGGTGCGCGGCACGTCGTCGTCGAGGGCGTGGAAAGCGAGATGGACCGGCAGATCATCGTGGATGCCGGCGTCGCGTGGGCGCAGGGCATCCGCTTTTCGTGGCGGTCGCCGGCCGCCGCGTGATCGCGGCAACGGGCAGGGCGGCGCGCGGGATGCGCGTCGGGGGCGGGACGAATCGCAAAAAGGGGCGTGGAGATGGCGGAGACGAAAGCCGGAGGCGGAACGGGCACGCAGGCAACCGATGTGCGCGGCCTGATCGCCCTCGCCGAACTGGCCGACATCCTGGGGCAACTGGGCGCCGAGTCGCCCGATGCACCGATCGATGTCGCGCCCTATCTCGACGGCCTGACGACCGTCGCGCGCCGCATTCAGCGGATGAACCCGCTCGACGCGGGCGGCCGCGAGCTGGCGGCGCGGCACTATTACGCGGGCGTCATTGCCGGCGCGTGCGGTGACGAGTCGGCGATCGCGCGCGGCGTATGCGACAGCCTCGTCAGGCAATCGGGCCGCGCGGGCCGGTCGGCGGCCCGTTGTTTCGCGGTGCTCGCGCGCATCGGGCGGCGGCACGGCCGCGCGTTCGCCGCGCAAAGCGGCGATCGGGTACGCGTGTAACGCGACGGGCGCGTGCGATCGCAATCAGCCGAGCGGGCGATCGGCGAACAGGTGTTGGATCTGCGTGGAATAGGCACGCACGTTGTGCTCGGCGAGCGCGTCGACCTGGTGCAGGCAGCGCCGGGCGGCGGCCGCGTAGTCGATGAGCCGTGCGTCGTGCGTCTGCGCGGCGGTCGCGATCGCGCGCGCCGCATCGAAGATCTCGAAGTCCGGATAGTAGTAGCCGACGTCGCGCAGGAACGGCGAGTTGTGCACGAGCGGGTAGTTGCCGTACAGCGCGTCGTACAGCAGGTAGTTCAGGCCGTTTTCCCAGTGGTGCGACACGACGATGTCGGTGTGATGCGCGGCCCACGCGACGAACGGTGCGCGCACGTCGGCGGTGGCCTTGCCGTCGCGCACCATCTCGAGCCCGAGCGCGAGATGCTTGAAGGCGACGTTCTCCTTCTTGTCGAACGTGTTGGTCATGTACACGTGCTCGACGAGTTCCGGATGGTCGACGTAGCACGCGTTCGCGGCGAGCATCGGCACGATCGCGCTCTTCACGACGTTCAGGTTCGGCTCGAAGAACGCGATGCGCTTGGCCGGGCCGTGGTTGCGATAGCCGAAGCGCGCCTTCAGCTCGGGATCGGCGTCGAGGCTGCGTTCGATGAAATACGGCGACCAGATATGCGGCAGCTCGATCACCGGCGCGCGGTACACGGCCTGGAAATACGCGGCGCACGTGTGCATGTGCTGCGGATTGGTCCAGATCTCGTCGAACTGCACGCGGTGCGGGTTCGGTCGCCAGTCGTTCTTCTCGAAGTTGATCGTCTCGACCGCGATCACGTAGTCGTTGCCGAAGCGGTACGACACGCACTTGCCGCCGCGCCGGCGCACGACGTCCGTGTGCGACGGGTCGATGAACGCGTTCATCTCGATCAGCAGGTCGGTCTGGTGGACAACGGCCGACAGCGGCCGCAGCGCGTCGCCGAACGCGTCCATCATCAACGCCTGCGGATACTCGGTGACGCCGTCGTCGTGCGCGAGCCAGACCTCGCCGATCAGCGGCGACTGCTTCAGCAGCATGTACAGGTACACGCAGTGCTGGTTCGCGCCGTTGTACCAGATCGACTGCGTCGCGTCGCGCTGCACGTTCATCGTTATCGCGACATTGAGTTTCATCGGATCGGCTCCGTGGGGCGGAAACAGGTCACGCGTCGCGATAGAGCGTGGCGATCGCGTCCGTATAGGCCGCGACGTTCTCGGGGTTGTAGATGCTGACCGAGTCGAGCACGTGCCTCGACTGCTCGCGATACGCGTCGAGATTCGCGTCGTGCTCGGCGAACGCCTGCAGCAGCGCGCGACCGCCCGCCTGGCAGTCGAAGTCCGGATAGAAATACCCGGCCTTGCCGAGGAACGGCGAGTTGTGGATCAGCGGATAGTCGCCGTACAGCAGCTCGTAATACAGGTAGTTCTGCGCGTTCTCCCACGTGTGCGACACCACCGCGTCGCCGTACGCGGCCATGAACTCGTACACCGCGTAGCGGCTTTCGAACGTCGTGATCCCGTGGTTCACGATGTCGAGGCTCTTCGCGAAGTGCACGAACGTCGGATGTTCCTTCAGGTGGATCGTGTTGCACACGCGCACGAACTCGAGGAACGCCGGATTCGCGCGGTAGGCTTCCTCCGTGATCAGCATCGGGATGATGCTGGTCTTCACCATGCAGATGTTCGGCTCGAACATCGTCACGCGCCACCGGGGCTTGCCGGGCTGATAGCCGAACGACAAACCGGCGCCGAGCGTCGCGCGCGCCTTGTCGAACAGCATCGGATGCCAGATGTGCGGGACGATCGTGACCGGTGCGCGCAAGCCCGTCTGGTAATAGTGCAGGCACGAGCGCTCGAATTCGGGAATCGTCCACACCGCGTCGTACGGCGCGCCCGAGAACAGGAAGCCCGACGGCTTGTCGAACATCGCGCGTTCGATGTCGATCACGTAGTCGTTGCCGACCCGCATCGTGACGACCTTGCCGCCGCGCTCGCGGAACGCGCGCAGGTAGTCCGCGCCGAATTGCGCGCTCATCTCGATCAGCACGTCGCAGCGCTCGAGCGCTTCGTCCATCGACAGCAGCGGCACGTTCCACTCGCCGAGCATCATCTGCGGATCGGCGACCTGTTCGCCGCCGTTGACCATCACGGCATCCGCGACGAGCGGCGACTGGCGCAGCAGCAGGATCAGCAGCAGGCAGTTCTGGAAAATGCCGTTTTCCCACAGCGACTGGCCGGCGCCGCGCACGAACAGCGACACGCCGACGACGAGACGCTTGCCCTCGCCGGGCGCTTGACGGGCATTGGAGTCCGACATGCGTATGCTCCGGTTCAGGCGACCAGACGCGAGACGAACGCGTCGAGGTTCGCGGGGTTGTCGATCGAGACCGACTGCAGCAGCCGGCCGGCTTTCGCGCGGTAGTCGTCGAGGCGTTCGTCGTGATGCAGCCACGCTTCGAGCAGCGCGCGGCCGCCGGCGGCCGAATCGAAGTCCGGGTAGTAATAGCCGGCGTCGCCGATCAGCGTCGAGTTGTGGATCAGCGGATAGCCGCCGTACAGCACGTCGTAATACAGATAGTTCTGTCCGTTTTCCCAGTGGTGCGACACGACCGCATCCGCGTGGCGCGCCATGAAGCCCGGCAGGTCGAGCCGCGGTTCGAACGTCGCCTTGTGCTGGCGCACGAGATCGAGGCTGTTCGCGAAGTGCAGGAAGGTCGGATGTTCCTTCATGTGCATCGAATTGACGACGAACATGTGTTGCACCGCATCAGGCCGCGCGCGGTAGAAAGCGTCGCACGCGAGCATCGGGTAGTGACAGGACTTCGCGACTGAGATGTTCGGCTCGAGCGTCGCGAGCCTCCACGGCCGCTGGCCGGGCCGATAGCCGAACGTCGCGCCTTCGTCGGCGAGCGTGGCCACGCGGCGCTCGAGGAAGTACGGCGACCAGATGTGCGGCATCAGGTGAACAGGTGCGCGCAGGATCGTTCGCAGCATCGGCGCGGCGGTCTTGTCGTATTGCGGCAGCAGCCATACTTCGTCGAACGGCGCGCCGTTGAACACGTGCCCCGACGGTTTCCCGAAGATCGGCGTCTCGCACAGGCCCGCATACACGTGCCCGCAGAAGAACGCGGTGATCTTCTTGCCGAGCGCCTTCATGTGCCGCAGCCATTCGACCGGCAACTGCGCGCCCATTTCGATCACGACGTCGAGTTCGTGTGTGACGTCGGCGGGTTTCACGAGCGGGATGTCGAGGCCGTCGAGTTCGAGCCCGGCCGGCAGTGCAGTGGCGTCGCCGCCGTTCAGGAAATAGACGGGGCCGACGCGGTCCGAGCGCTTGAGCATCATCGCGAGGAACGCGATGTTCTGGTGGATGCCGTTTTCCCAGATCGCCTGGCCGTCGCGCGCAAACAGCGAGATGCCGACCGCCGGCCGTTGCTTGCGGGTGCCGCCCGCGGCGGCTTCATTGATGTCCGTCACCGGTTGGTTTCCTCTGCGGCGTCGTGCGTCCGGGCATCGCGTCGAGCGTCTGGCCGGCAGCGGCGCGCCGTGGGTTGTCATGGTTGGATTCGCGCCGGTGCGCCGCGGTGTGCGAATCGGGCGACGAGATTCGCGAAGGCGGCAGCCGGATTCCGGCGTGTCGCCGGGCACGCCCGGCACGGCGCGCGTCGGGCAGGCTGCCCCGGCGACTGTCTGCGGCGATTGTGGCATGGAAACCGCCGTTTTTGGCAGGGCGTGACGAACTTTGACATAGCCGATGGCCAACTGGGACGGGCGCCGGCGAAGCGGCGCCCGGTGGTCCGGCGGAATTCCGGCGCGGCGGGTGCGGCCCGCCGGATAGCGCGGCCGCATGGGCGGCCGCAGGCGGCTCAGTGCTGCAGCCGGATTTCGACGCGGCGGTTGCTGGCGCGGCCTTCCGGCGTCGCGTTGGAGGCGACCGGATCGGCCTTGCCGCGACCCGACACCGTCATCGAATCGGTCTTCAGCCCATGCGCCTTCAAATAGGCGGCGACCGATTCGGCGCGGCGCTTCGACAGTGCGAGGTTATAGTCGTCGCTGCCCACCGAATCGGTGAAGCCGGTGACCGTCACCAGCGAGTACGTGCGGTCGGCGCGCTCGCTCAGCAGCCGGTCGAGCGATTCGCGCGCGGTCGGTGCGAGCGTCGCGTGGTCGGTCGCGAACAGCGCGTCGCCCGACAGGTTCACGCGCTCGACGACGGCGGCAGCGGGTGCGGGTGTGGCGGCCGAGGCCGCTTCGGCCTGTGCGACGCCGCACTGGAAGACCAGCGTGGCCGGATCGGATTGGTCGCGCAGCGCGCGGGCCGAATCGACGGCGCGCACGGGCTCGTCGCCGCAGATCTTGCGGGCGGCCTTCATGCAGGTCTGCGGGCCCGACAGCAGGCCGTGGCAGTCCACCTGGAAGGTGCGCACGCCGTCGCGCGGCTGCAGTTCGGAGGCGCTGAAGGTCGGACCGGATGCGGTCGAGCATGCGGCGAGGGCCGTTGCGGAAAGCGCGAGCGCAAGAGCGAGTTTGTTCACGGTTACATCCTCAATGCTTGGGTTGACTGAAGCCCGCCACGGGTTGCGCGGCGGGCTCGTCTGGCCGTCGAGGCCGCCGCGGGCCGGACGGCTGGCGAGCCGGGCGGCCGGGCGGCGCGACGCGTTACTTCCACTGGTACAGCACGCCGGCGCCGATCACCTTCTGACCGCCGCTGAAACCGCCGTTGATCGACGCCTTCAGGTTCTCCGTGATGCGCGCCTGCATGTTGACCGCCATCGCCTTCTGGCCGAGGAAGGTCGACGTGCCCACGCCCATCCCGAAGTTGGCGTCGCGATCGAGCTGCGGGATCGAGGCCATCGCGCCCACGGCCGCGATACCCTGCTTCGCCATTTGGTCGGTCTGCTGCAGTTGCGAACCCAGCGAGTTGATCTGCGCCTGCTGTCCCGACAGCGCCGTCGACAGCGTCGTCTGCACCTGCGTCAGCTGGTTCACGTTCACCGCGTCGGTGCCTTGCGTACCCGGTGCGACGTTCGTGATCTGGCGCTGCTGCGTGTCGCTGCCGACCGACACCACGTTCGAGCGGCCGCCGTCGTTGGAGCCGGCGCCGATCGCCACCGAGTTCGAGCCGGCGGTGACGGTCGGGTGATCGCTGCCGGTGCCGTTCATGTCGGCGGCGATGCCGTTGTTGTTCACTGCACGCGTCGTGTTGTTGTTGATCGTCGTCGACAACTGGTTCAACTGGTTGTTGATGTTCGTCACGCCGGTCGACAGCGACGCCACGTTGCTGTTCGTCGTGCTCAGGCCGGTCGACAGCGAACCGATACCGGTCGACGTCGACGTCGACAGCGAGGTGACGGTGCTGTTCGTCGTGCTCAGGCCCGTCGACAGCGAGCTGATCGCGGTCGAGGTCGACGTGGACAGCGAGGCCACGTTGCTGTTGGTCGTGCTCAGCCCGGTGGACAGCGAGTTGATGCCGGTGGACAGCGACGCGACGTTCGACGCGGTGGACGTCGACAGCGTGTTGAGCGCCGTGTTCGTCGCGTTGAGCTGGCTGCCGTTGATCGCATCCGTGCTCGTGGCCGAGATGCGGCCCGCGGCGACGTTCGTGATCTGGCGTTCCTGGCCCGGTGCGCCGACGCTCACCACGCCGACCGGCGAGCCGCCCGCGAACGGGTACGTGACGCCGCCGATCGTGGCGCTCGACGTGCCGACGGCTGCCGCCGTGACCGAGTTCGCGCCGAGTGCGATCGAGTTCGCGACGTTCGCTTGTGCGTTCGTGCCGAAGGCGAGCGCGTCGGCGGCCGTGGCCTTGGCGGCCGAGCCGTAGGCCTGGGCGCCGGTGGCGCTGGCCGTGGCCTGGCTGCCGAGCGCGATCGTGTTGTCCGCGGTGGCCTGGTTCGCGCTGCCGAGGGCGAGCGCGCTGGCGCCGGTTGCCGTGTTCTGGTTGCCGAGCGACACCGCGCCGTCGCCGGTCGCCGTGTTGTTCGCGCCCATCGCCACTGCGCCGGTACCCGTCGCCACGTTCGGATCGCCGATCGCGACCGCGCCATCGCCGGACGCCGTGTTGCCGGAGCCGATCGACACGGCCTTGCCGCCCGTTGCCGAGGCGTTCTGGCCGATCGCGACCGCACCTGCCGTCTGCGCGTTCGAGCCGTCGCCGACTGCCACGCTGCTGGCGCCCGCCGCACTGGCGTTCACGCCGGCGGCGAGGGCGTTGGTGCCCGTGGCGCCGTCGTTCGCGTAGTTGGCTTGCTGCACGCCGTTGTCGTTGACGCTGTAGTAATGCGTCTTCGCGGCGTTGATCGCGGTCGAAGTGGAGGTCGACAGCGACGATACCGCGCTGTTGGTGCTGCTCAGGCCGGTGGACAGCGAGCCGATGCCGGTCGACGTCGAGGTCGACAGCGACGTGATCGTGCTGTCCGTGCTGCTCAGGCCGGTGGACAACGAGCTGATGCCGGTCGAGGTCGAGGTCGACAGGGACGTGATGGAGCTGGTCGCGGACGACAGGCCGGTCGACGTCGAAGTCGACAGGGAACTGATGGAGCTGTTGGCCGACGACAGGCCCGTCGACGTGGAGGTCGACAGCGACGTCACCGAGCTGTTGGTCGAGCTCAGGCCGGTGGACAGCGAGTTGATGCCAGTCGAGGTCGACGTGGACAGCGAGGTGATCGAGCTGTTTGCCGAGGACAGGCCGGTCGAAGTCGAAGTCGACAGGGACGTGATCGAGCTGTTTGCCGACGAGAGGCCAGTCGACGTCGAGGTCGAGAGCGACGTGATCGAGCTGTTGGCCGACGACAGGCCCGTCGAAGTCGAGGTCGAGAGCGACGTGATGGAGCTGTTCGCGGACGACAGGCCCGTCGAAGTCGAGGTCGACAGCGAGGTGATTGAGCTGTTAGCCGACGAGAGGCCCGTCGAGGTCGAGGTCGAGAGCGACGTGATCGAGCTGTTGGCCGAGGACAGGCCGGTCGACGTGGAGGTCGACAGCGACGTCACCGAGCTGTTGGTCGAGCTCAGGCCGGTGGACAGCGAGTTGACGCCGGTCGAGGTCGATGTGGACAGCGATGTGATCGAACTGTTTGCGGAGGACAGGCCGGTCGAAGTCGAAGTCGACAGGGACGTGATCGAGCTGTTTGCCGACGAGAGGCCAGTCGACGTCGAGGTCGAGAGGGACGTGATCGAGCTGTTAGCCGACGACAGGCCGGTCGACGTGGAGGTCGAGAGGGACGTGATCGAGCTGTTCGCGGACGACAGGCCGGTCGACGTGGAGGTCGACAGGGACGTGATCGAGCTGTTAGCCGACGACAGGCCGGTCGACGTGGAGGTCGAGAGGGACGTGATCGAGCTGTTCGCGGACGACAAGCCGGTCGACGTGGAGGTCGACAGCGACGACACCGAGCTATCGGTCGAGCTCAGGCCGGTGGACAGCGAGCTGATGCCGGTCGAGGTCGATGTGGACAGCGATGTGATCGAGCTGGTGGCCGACGAGAGGCCAGTGGACGTGGAAGTCGACAGCGACGTCACCGAGCTATTGGTCGAGCTGAGACCCGTTGACAACGAGTTGATGCCGGTCGAGGTCGAGGTCGACAGGGACGTGATCGAGCTGTTTGCCGACGAGAGGCCCGTCGAGGTCGAAGTCGAGAGCGACGTGATCGAGCTGTTCGCGGACGACAAGCCAGTCGACGTGGAGGTCGACAGCGATGTCACCGAGCTGTCGGTCGAGCTCAGGCCGGTGGACAGCGAGCTGATGCCGGTCGAGGTCGATGTGGACAGCGATGTGATCGAGCTGTTGGCGGACGACAGGCCGGTCGAAGTCGAAGTCGACAGCGAGGTGATGGAGCTGTTGGCCGACGAGAGGCCCGTCGAGGTCGAAGTCGACAGGGACGTGATCGAGCTGTTTGCCGACGAGAGGCCAGTCGACGTCGAGGTCGAGAGGGACGTGATCGAGCTGTTTGCGGACGACAGGCCGGTCGACGTGGAGGTCGACAGGGACGTGATCGAGCTGTTTGCCGACGAGAGGCCCGTCGAGGTCGAAGTCGAGAGCGACGTGATCGAGCTGTTGGCGGACGACAAGCCGGTCGACGTGGAGGTCGACAGTGACGACACCGAGCTGTCGGTGGAGCTCAGGCCGGTGGACAGCGAGTTGATACCGGTCGAGGTCGAAGTCGACAGGGACGTGATCGAGCTGTTGGCGGACGACAAGCCGGTCGACGTGGAGGTCGACAGTGACGACACCGAGCTGTCGGTGGAGCTCAGGCCGGTGGACAGCGAGTTGATACCGGTCGAGGTCGAAGTCGACA
>NZ_JAIZQG010000022.1:0-115127 GCF_020419965.1 Burkholderia sp. AU39826 | reverse complement strand
CAAGTGGACGGGTTCCCGGCACGATTGGAAGAGCGCCATGACTCAGTTCGCACTGCTTTACCCAGAACGATTCAACATTGGAGTCTGAATCTCAACCCGCCTCACACACTAAATTCCGGATACCTCCGGTCCCGCCGCACCGGCAATACCCGCAGTGTGATCAGCCGACACACAGCACAATCCGCACCGCAACTGTCCAGTTTCCGCACACCGAGTCGCAAACGCGCCCCACTCCATGCGCCCGCCGCGCGTGGGAAGAAACCCGGATAGCCCCGTTTCGGGCCGCCCGCCTACTCTCGCGCGCACGCCGGTCGACGCGCAAGCAACACCCGATCCGGCGATCCGAATTTCCCAAGGAGCGCACATGGATAGCAGCAGGAACCCCGCCCTCTTCGACGCCGACATCTGGCGCGGCAAGATCTTCACCGGCCGCTGGCACGCGAGTCCGCACGCGGCCGACGTGACCGAACCGGCGACCGGCAACACGCTCGGCCGCATCGGTCTCGCGGATAGCGCGGCGATCGCCGAAGCATCGGCCGCCGCGCATCACGCTCAACCTGCATGGTTTGCCCTGCCCTACGACGACCGCGCCGCGGTCCTGCGTCGCGCGGCGACCGTCGCCGAAACGCACTTCGACGCGATCGTCGACTGGCTCGTGCGCGAAAGCGGCTCGACCCGCGCGAAGGCGTCGTTCGAAACGTCGGTCACGATCAAGGCGCTGCACGAAGCGGCCGGACTGCCGTCGCGCGCGGCCGGTGAGGTACTGCCGTCGCATGCCGGCCGGCTGTCGCTCGCGCGCCGCCGCCCGCGCGGGGTGGTCGGCGTGATCTCGCCGTTCAACTTCCCGCTGTACCTCGCGATACGCGCGGTCGCGCCCGCGCTCGCGCTCGGCAACGCGGTCGTGCTGAAGCCCGATCCGCGCACCGCCGTGTGCGGCGGCGTCGCGATCGCCCGCGTGTTCGAGCTCGCGGGCCTGCCCGAAGGCGTGCTGCACGTGCTGCCCGGCGACGGCGCGGCCGGCGCGGCGCTGGTCGCCGATCCGCACGTCGCGATGATCCAGTTCACCGGCTCCACCGCGGCCGGGCGCAAGGTTGGCGAAGCGGCGGGCCGCCACCTGAAGAAGGTATCGCTCGAACTTGGCGGCAAGAACTCGCTGATCGTGCTCGACGATGCCGATCTCGACCGCGCCGTCGCGAACACCGCGTGGGGCGCGTATCTGCATCAAGGCCAGATCTGCATGGCGACCGGCCGCGTGCTCGTGCAGCGCGCGATTCACGACCGCTTCGTCGCGAAGCTCGTCGAGAAGGCACGCAGCCTGCGCGTCGGCGATCCGGCCAGCGACGACGTCGGCCTCGGCCCGCTGATCAACGCCGCGCAACGCGACCATGCAGCGAGCGTGGTCGACGCGGCCCGCCGCGCGGGCGCGCGTGTCGAGACGGGCGGCGGCCATCGCGGCCTGTTCTTCGAGCCGACCGTGCTGAGCGGCGTCGCGCCGGGCAATCCGGCATTCGACGAGGAAATCTTCGGGCCGGTCGCGATCGTCGTGCCGTTCGATACCGACGAGGACGCGATCGCACTCGCCAATCAAACCGAATACGGGCTGTCGATGGCGATCCTGTCGGCCGACGTCGGCCGCGCGCTGCGGATCGGCGAGCGCTTGAACACCGGGCTGCTGCACATCAACGACCAGACGGTCAACGACGAAGCGATCAACCCGTTCGGCGGCGTCGGCGCATCGGGCAATGGCTCGAGCATCGGCGGTGCGGCAAACTGGGAGGAATTCACGCAGTGGCAGTGGCTGACGATCAAGGGCGAAGCGCCGCTGTATCCGATTTGACGAGGAGACCGACCATGTACACCGACAACGATACACGCGCCGTCACCGCGGCCGTCGCGCGCGCCGCCGGCGCGCCCTTCTCGATCGAAGCGGCCCGGATCCGCGCGCCGCGCGGCGACGAGGTGCGGGTGCGCGTCGTCGCGACCGGCTTGTGCCATACCGACCTGATCGTGCGCGACCAGTACTATCCGGTGCCGCTGCCGGCCGTGCTCGGTCACGAAGGGGCCGGCGTGGTCGAGGCGGTCGGCCCGAACGTGAAGACGCTCGCGGCCGGCGATCACGTCGTGCTGACCTACGGCGCGTGCGGCCACTGCGCGTCGTGCGTCGGCGGTCACGGCGCGTATTGCCGGCAGTTCTTCGCGCTGAATTTCGGTGGCGCCGACTCGGACGGCCAGACGGCCATGCGGGACGAGGCCGGGCAACCGCTGCACGATCATTTCTTCGCGCAGTCGTCGTTCGCGAGCTACGCGCTCGCACGCGAGAACAACGCGATCAAGGTGCCGAAGGAAGCGCCGCTCGAACTGCTCGGCCCGCTCGGCTGCGGAATCCAGACCGGCGCGGGCGCGGTAATCAATTCGCTCGCGGTGCGCCCGGGCAGCAGCTTCGCGAGCTTCGGCGCGGGCGCGGTCGGCATGAGCGCCGTGATGGCCGCGCGCATCGCCGGCGCGACGACGATCATCGCCGTCGACATCGTGCCGTCACGGCTCGCGCTGGCGCTGGAGCTCGGCGCGACGCATGCGATCAACAGCCGAGAAGTGGACGTCGTCGGCACGATCCGCGAGATCACCGACGGCGGCGTCGACTACGCGCTCGAATCGACCGGGCTGCCGGCCGTGCTGTCGCAAGGGATCGACGCACTCGGCTCGCGCGGCACGATGGGCGTGGTCGGCGCGCCGAAGCTGGGCACAAAGGCGGAATTCGACGTGAACAGCCTGCTGCTCGGCGGCCACACGATCCGCGGCATCGTCGAAGGCGACAGCGTGCCGCAGACGTTCATTCCGCAGCTCGTGCAGCTGTATCTGCAAGGACGGTTTCCGTTCGACCGGCTGGTGAAGTTCTATCCGCTCGACCAGATCAACCAGGCGGCGGAAGACAGCAGCAACGGAAGCACGCTCAAGCCGATCCTGCGGTTGCCGCATTGAGCGGCGATGCGCCGCCGTCCGCGCAATAGATCGCGACCGCCGGGGGCCGCGCGTAGCCGTCGCGAAAATACCGCGCCGGAGGCGCCGGGCTATATTACGCATTCGCGCGACACGGGGCCTGCACGTCCAGCCCCGACTTTCGACCCCAACTGGAGCGCAGCGTGAATACAGCCCCCGAATCCCCTGCACGGCCGGTCGACCTCGACCGGCTTCGCGCCCGCTTCGCCGCGGGCGAGCCGCTGCCGGAAACGGCGTTGCCGGCCAGCGTCGCGCGCTCGTGGCTGCGTTCGCGCGAGGCGGGGCTGCGGCCGTGGGAAGCCGCCCGCTATGAAATGCAGCGCGAGCGCGACGAATCCCGCGACGACCGGCGGCTCTATCGCTGCGTCGCGCAGGAGATCGAGCCGCTGTGGGCCGCGTTCGGCGGCCGCGAATGGGCGATCATGTGCGTCAACCCACGCGGCACGATCGTGCATGCGCGGCGCAGCCCGCAATGCGACGACGCGCTGCTGACGCCGATCGTCGCTGGCCGCCGGATCGTCGAGCCGAACATCGGCACGACCGCGCCGAGCTGCGTGATTCACGACGGCGCCGAAGCCGTCGTCGCGGGCGCGCAGCACTATCTCGACGCGTTCGCGCGGGTGTTCTGTCTCGCAGTGCCGCTCGTCGGTTTCGACGGTGAAGTGATCGGCGCGCTCGATATCACCGGCATCGGCCGGCGCAACGTCGCGCAACTGCACGAGCCGTTCCGGCATGCGTCGCTGTCGGCCGAGCAGCGGCTCTATGCGATGCTGCGCGACTGCCATCTGCTGCAGGTGCAATTCGATCCGCGCTGGCTCGGCACGCCGCTCGCCGGCGCCATCGCGCTCGACGAAGCGGGCCGCGTGCGTGCGGTGAGCCGCCTGGCGCGCCGGATGCTCGATCTCGCGCCCGAAGGGCCGGTCGCCCCGGTCGGTCACCGCCAACTGTTTCCCGGCGCGACACCCGCGCAGCAGCGTCGCTTGCTGACACCGTCGCGCACGCCGCAGCGGATCGCGCGCGACGATGGCAGCCACGTATGGGTGCGCACCGTGCGCGCCCCGCTCGATCGCACGACCGCGGCGCGGCACGCCGACGTACTCGCCGACGCGGATGACGTGTGCCACGCGGCGCCGGCCGGCCGCCCTCACGCCAACGCCAGCCTGCGCGAACAGTCGCTCGACGCGATCCGGCGCGCGCTCGACGAGCATGACGGCAACGTGTCGGCGGCCGCGCGGCAGCTCGGCATTTCACGCACGACGCTGTATGCGAAACTGCGGCAGCGCGATGCGGCGGGGATCAGGCACGGCGAAGCGCATTGACCATGCGGGATGAAGTGCGGTGTGGCGATGGCGCTAAGCCACTGCCCGCCGCTCATGCAGCCGCAACGCGGCCCACGCGATCCCGGCCGCGAAGATCGCGACCACGCCGCCGAAGGTGCCGATCCACGGCAGCCCGAAGTCGCCCGCGATATGGTTGCCGAGCAGCGCGCCGGCGCCGATCCCGACGTTGTACAGCCCGGAGTAGATCGACACGGCCAGGTCGGTCGCCTCGGGCGCCAGCTTCAGCACCCACGCCTGCATCGCCAGCCCGAAACAGACGATCGCGCCGCCCCACACCAGCGTGTGCACGGACAACGTGACGATGTTCAGCGCGCACGGGAACAGGATCAGCAGGCAGCCCGACAGCGCGACGATCGACGCCAGCAGGAAATCGTCGGGCCGGTGCGGATAGACGCGATTGAAGCAGACCGCGGCCGGCAGGCCGGCGACGCCGAACAGGATCAGCACGTACGTGATCCGGCTGTTGCTCGCATGGTTGACGCTCTGCACGAACGGTTCGATGTACGTGTACGACGTGAAGTGCGCGGACACGACCAGCACGGTGATCGCGTACAGCGCGACCAGCGCCGGCTTGCGCAGGAACACGCCGATGCTGCTCAGCGACCCGGCGCCCTGGCTCGGCAGCAACGGCAACGTGGCGCGCAGCAACAGCAGCGTGACGCCCGCCGCGCCCGCGATGATCAGGAACGTGATGCGCCAGCCGAACGCCTCGCCGATCACGCGTCCGAGCGGAATGCCGGCGACCATCGCGATCGCCGAGCCCATCGCGATCAGGCTGAGCGCGCGGCTTTTGCGGTCGCTCGGCGCGAGCCGCACCGCGAGCGGGATCGAAATCGACCAGAACACCGCATGCGCGCACGCGATGCCGAGCCGGCCGATCATCAGCACCGTGAAATTCCACGCGAAGCCGGTCACGACGTGGCTGCCGACGAACACCAGCAGCGCCACGCTCAATAGCTTGCGGCGCTCGACGTGCCGCGTGACGAAGGTCAGCGGCAGCGACACGACCGCGACGGCCCACGCGTAGATCGTCAGCATCAGGCCGACGGCGGTCGGCTGCATCTGCAGGCTGTCGCCGATCGCGCTCAACAGCGCGACGGGCACGAATTCGGTGGTATTGAAGATGAAGGCGGAGAGTGCCAGGGCCAGAACGCCCCACCACGATTGTTCGGAACTGACGGCGTCGGGGGTTGCCATACGGGGATTCGACGAAGGTTGGGCGCGCGGGCGGCCCGCCCGGCGCATCGGCGCGATTGTACCAGCGCTGTTCGACACGCCGCCGCCGGGCGCGGCGCGTGCGGCGCGGGACATGGCGGTGACACGGCCGCGCGCCGATAATGTGACGAATCGGGTTTTACCGACGATTTGCCCGACCACCATCAGGCCAGGAGAGTTACATGCGCATTGAAACGTCATTTCTGTTCGATCTCGACGGTACGCTCGTCGACAGCGTCTATCAGCACGTGCTCGCGTGGAAGGAAGCACTCGATGCCGAAGGCATCGAACTGTCGGTGTGGCGCATCCATCGCAAGATCGGGATGAGCGGCGGCCTGTTCCTGAATCAGCTGCTGCGCGAGACGGCCGGCGACATCGACGCCGAGCGCGTCGAGCGGCTCGCACGGCTGCATGCGGCCGCGTACCAGCGGCTGCGCGCGCAGGTCCGGCCGCTGCCGGGCGCGCGCGAATTGCTGGCCGCGCTGTCGAATGCCGGCATTCGCTGGGCGATCGCGACCAGCGGGCGAATGGAAACCGCGGCGATCAATCTCGAGGCGCTCGGCGTCGATCCGGCGAAGAACGTCGTCGTCACGCGCGATCAGGTGAAGTATGCGAAGCCGGACCCGGACCTGTTCCTGACCGCCGCCGCGAAACTGAACGTGCCGATCGAGCATACGGTGGTGGTCGGCGACAGCATCTGGGACATGCTCGCCGCCGCCCGCTGCCGCGCGCTGGGCGTCGGGCTGCTGTCGGGCGGCTACGGCAGCGACGAACTGGAGCGGGCGGGCGCGCTGCGCGTGTACGACGATCCGGCCGATCTGCTGTGGCATCTGGACGAGGTCGCCGCGCGGCCGTAGGCGCAGTCAGGTCGCGCCCGGTCCGTTCATGCGTGAACGGCGTTTCAGTCGAGCCGGACGCCGTGTGTCCGCACGGCCTCGTCCGGCCGAGGCAGCCGCGTGCGCGATTCGTTCACGGCGCGGCTGCTTTTTCGATTCATCGAATCGAAACAATCCCCACCGCCATTGACGATCGTGATTTCAATATCTTTATCGGCGCCCGTTTTCCCGTGTTTTTAAAACAGACGGGAAGATTCTTGAAAAATCGAATCGCCTCTCATATAACAAAGACACTTCGTTTCCGGTTCACGGTCGCAGTATCCGAATCGTGAAAATGCGAGTCACATACGGAGCCGAACCGGCCAGCCGGTGCAACCCGCGTCGCCAGGCATCCCGCGCATGATCGGGCCTGCCTCGCGATGCCGCGTCACGGCGCCCTTTCCGCCATTTATCCGGGGATTCTATAAATGCGCACGGATCTTTCACCTTCATAACGTTTCAACGAAAGCATTACATCGATTTATTCAATCGCACGATCGTACGTATCGGCACGCGCTTTTTTTCGTTCCGGCGTTTCGTGAATACGTGTGCTGCCGCTCGATCGGCGGGTGTTGTTTTTGTCCAGTTTGACGAAAATAAACGACGCGAGGATTCCGATGAATCAGGTCAGCGAACAGGCGATCGTCGACATGCGGGCAGCGCATCCGGCGCCCGCCCTGCCGATCCGGGTGCTGCACGGCGACACGGTGAGCGATTACGAGCGGAAAGTGCAGACGACCTACGCCGGCAGCCCGGACGACTGGCGCAAGGCGATCGGCGAATATCTGTTGTTCCAGTTCGGCGTCTACGACGATCCGCGCTCCACGCCGCCGATCTCGCTCGACGAGTCGGGCATTCGCTACTTCGAACGCCAGCTTGGCCTCGCCGGCTTCGACGGTCCCGTTCCCGCGCGCGTCGAGCGCATTCTCGACATCGGCTGCGGCTGGGGCTACATCCTCAAGTATCTCGCCGACCGTTTCCCGGGCTGCATCCGCCTCGACGGCGTCAACGTCAGTCGTGAACAGCTCGAGTACTGCGCACGTTTTCATGCGCAGCACGGGCTCGCCGGGCGCATCAACCTGTATCAGTGCAACGCGCAGGACGTCGATCGACTGCCCGATCCCGGGACGCCGTACGATCTCGTGATCATTCGCGGCGTGATCTCGCATTTCCCGAACGCGCTGTACGAAAAGGCGATGCGCGCGCTGCATGCGCGTGTGCGCGGCGGCGGCTCGGTCGTCATCTCGGACAATCTGTACAACGTCGATCTGAACGAATACCAGTCCGACACGCCGGACGAGGTCGACCGGATCGCGTGCAAGCATCGCAAGACGCCCGACTATTTCAGGCAGGTGCTGATCGACGCCGGGTTCGCGATCCGCGACATGCGCGTGCTGCCGTCGAACATCGACGTCGCGCGCTGGCTGATGGATGCCAAGGCCAACATCGACCGCCATTTTCCGCACCGCGCGCCGGACACGCTGGAAGAGTTGCGCGTGCTCGCGGAAAACTGGTCCGTCGCGCTGATCAAGAACAAGGTGTCGACCTACAGCATCGTCGCGGTCAAACCCGACGCGTAACCGGGAGATCCGCATGCAAGCATCCGGAACGCCGCCCACCGCGGCCGCCCCGTCCGGCGCGACGGACACGCTGGTGCTGCCGCTGCCGCGTCTGTCGCTGCCGCTTGCCCGGCACCCTCAGCATCAAGCGATCGAGCAGCAGCTTGCGATCGACGACTACCCGTACATCCTGCGGCACTATCGCAGCGACGCGGCGGCTCGCCGTTTTCTCGCGCAGCGGATTCCCGCATACGGCAGCCTGTGCTACCCGAACGCGCGGCCCGATCGCGTGTACGCGATCCATCGCATGATGAACGTCACGACGCTGATGGACGATGCCTTCACGCATCTCGCGCGCACCGGCGATCAGGCGGGGCTCGACGCGTTGCACGCTCATTTCCTCGCCGCGGTCGACGGCACGCCGCCGCCGGCCGATGCGCCTGCCGCGCAACTGCTGTACGACACGCTGCGCGCGATGCGCACCGTACTCGACGCGCGTCCGGCGTTCCGGCAGCGGCTCGTCGAATGCATCCGCGAACAGATCCGCACGCAGGCCGACCCGACGGCGACCGACGCGGCGCGCCTGTCGCTCGCCGATTATCTGGCGTTTCGCCGGGTCGAGGGCTTCGGACACTGGATCACGCTGCTCACCGAATATGCGCTCGACGTCGACATGGGGCAGCGCCTCGCGCAATACGCGGCACTGGCCGACGCGCGTAACGCCGCGATCGATTCGGTGATCCTCGTCAACGACCTGTTTTCGTTTCGCAAGGAACGGTCCGCGCGCGAGCGCTTCAACGCCGTGTGGATCCTGATGCGCGTGGAGGAATTGGGCGTTCAGGCGGCGCTCGACCGGTTGGCCGCGCTCTGCACGGCGAACGAACGCCGCCTGATCGACGCACAGCAGGCGGTAGCGACCGGCGTGCTGGCAGGCGACGCCGACGCGCACGCGTACGTGGCGGAGCTCGGCTACATGAGTGCGGGCAATGCGGAGTTTCACGCGTTCAGCACCCGCTACCACGGCGACGATTTCGGTGGCGGGCGCTTCACAGGGGGCGAAATCGCGATGACGGCGCTCCCGACACTCGACGAAATCGCCGTGCGCGACCGTCGCGATTCGCGCTGGTGAACGGAGACATGCGCATGCATTCATCGATTCATTACCTGCCCGACCCCGCCGCGGCGGCGCGACCTCGCTACCCGGACGGCTGGTTCGCGCTGGCATACAGCCGCGACGTCAGACCCGGCGCGCTCGTCGTCACGCGCTTCATGGGCGAGGACGTCGTGCTCTATCGAACGGCATCCGGCCTGATTCGTGCGGTCGCGCCGCATTGCCCGCACCTCGGCGCGCATCTCGGGCACGGCGGCATCGTGCGCGGCGAGGAGATCGTGTGCCCGTTCCATCACCTCGCGTTCGCGCCGGACGGCACTTGCGTGCGGGCCGGGCGCGACGGCAAGCCGCCCGCCGCCGTGCTGCGGCAGCGCCACGTGTGCGAATGGAACGGCGTCGTGCTCGCGTGGCAGGACCGTGCGGGCGCCGCGCCGCGGTGGTCGCTGCCCGAGCTGGACCTCGCGGGCTATTCGCGGCCGCGCGGCCGGTGCCACACGCTGAACGGCAGCCTGCAGAATCCGGCCGAGAACGGCGTCGACGTCAATCATTTCAGCCCGGTGCACGGGTGGTCGAATCCCGTGCTGGAGCCACCGGAAGCCGACGGCCACCGGATGACGATGCGCTCGACGCTCGTGCTGCTCGGGCAACGGTTGCTGCTGGACATCACGATGCACGGCCTGGGCTGCATGGCCGCGCGCATGGAACTGCCCGACCTCGGGCTACACGCGCGCGTCGTGCTGTTCCCGACGCAGATCGAACCCGATCGCTGGACCTGCCGCGAATTCATCGCGCTGCGCGTCGAACGCGCGTCGGCGTGGCCGTCGCCGCTGCGCCGCGCGCTGCACGAGATGCTCGTGAGCGCCGCGTACCGGTTGTGGTTCGTGCCGCAATTCAAGCGCGACCTGCGCATCTGGGACCACCGCGACTACGACGCGCGCCCGACGTTGATGGCCGGCGAGATGCCGATCATGACGTTCCGACGTTGGGCCGCGCAGTTCTATCCGGAAGCCCGCGGCGACGCGCCCGACGGGCAACACGGGCAACACGGCACCGTGCCGGCGGCCGTCGCCCACGCCGACCGGGCATTCGCGCGATGAGCGCCATGCCAACGCAGGAGCGCGCGATGAATGCAGCCAGCCCCGTCGACGAAACCGCCCCGCTGCCCTATCCGGACGGATGGTTCGCGCTGTGTTTCAGCCGCGAGCTGAAGCGCGGGGCCGTGCTCACGACGCCTTTCATGGGACGCGATGTCGTGCTGTACCGGACGGCCTCGGGCGTCGCGTGTGCGGTCGACGCATATTGCCCGCATCAGGGCGCGCATCTCGGCCACGGGGGCACCGTCGACGGCGAGCAGATCGTCTGTCCGTTCCATCACTACGCGTACGGCCCCGACGGCCGGCGCACCACGGCCCGCTGCATGAAGGGTAGCCAGGAACTGGTGCTTCGCACATGGCACGTGCGCGAATGGAACGGCTTCGTGTTCGTGTGGCAGAACGCCAACGGACTGGCGCCGACGTGGGAGTTGCCCGAAGTGGACATGACCGGCTTCTCGGCGCCGGTCGGCCAGGCATTCACGCTGCGCGGCGTGATGCAGAACCTGCCGGAAAACGGCTACGACCTCGAACATTTCGGCGCGCTGCATCGCTGGAAGGACATGAAACCGCATGCGCCCGTGATCGACGGGCCGCGCATTTCGATGCAGGTGGACATGGCGTGGAAGAACATCAGATGGAGCACGCTGATTGGCGTTCATGGCCTGGGCTGCGTGTCGTCCGACCATGAAATGAAGGCGATCGGCCTCGAAGCGAAGATCTTCGCGTGCGGCGTGCAGATCGCGCCGCTGCGCTGGACCTTCCGGGACGGCATCGCATTCCGCTTCTCGTGGCTGGCGAGGTGGCCGGGGCCGTTGCAGCGGCTCGTCTACGCCGCGCTCGGCCGCGTGCTGCACCGGCTGTGGCTGGTACCCGTGTTCAAGGAAGACATCATGGTGTGGAACAATCGCGACTACACGGGCTACGGTACGCCGGGCGCCGGTGACGGACCGTACCCGGTGTTTCAGCGCTGGGCGCGGCAGTTCTATCCGGGCGTCGAGCGGCCCGCGGCGCGGCGCCCGGCCGCGCATGCGGACACGGTTGCCGAAAAATAGCCAAGGGAGGAATGTACGCGGCGCGCCCGCCGAACGCACGACCCTACACCGTCCGTCTGACCAGCATCGTCCGGCAGCGAAACAGCCTGATATATTCCCGTTGCCATAATTAAGTCTGGGCGAAATATGCAGGTCACCAGAAAAAATCTAATCGCGATCTCGGCCGTTTTGGTCTTGGCGATTCCGTCTCTTATGTTGCGCGAATCATATGGGGGTTGCGAAAACTATACTCAAGCTTTTAACGGGGGAACGAAAGAGTTCGGTGGCGAGCAATACAAAATCGAGCTGTGTGGGGCACCTCGCTCTCTTGGCGACGGCGACGAAATTCGTCTCCGGGTGATAGGGTCGGCAGGAAATGTGCTGGCGGAGAGGTATTTCGCGGTGCGCACGATCAACGATGCAGTTCCTCGGGAACTGGAGTACGGCGACGACACGATTTTCTACTACGACCAATCGAAGTCGTCGCCCTTGCGCTTCATCGCCATGCCGCCTTCCCGGATGGACCGGTGGACGGCCCAAATGCCTTTGCTCCAACGACTGATCTCGGTATTTTCATAAGTCCGGGAGCAAGCATTCAGACGTGGCATATCACACCGTCCGTCTGACCAGCATCGTCCGGATCTCCGAAATCGCCTTGGTCGGATTCAGCCCCTTCGGGCACACGTCCGTGCAATTCATGATCGTCCGGCAGCGGAACAGCCGGTACGGATCCTCCAGATCGTCGAGCCGCTCGGCCGTCGCGAGATCGCGCGAATCGGCGATGAACCGGTACGCCTGCAGCAGCCCGGCCGGGCCGACGAACTTGTCCGGGTTCCACCAGTAGCTCGGGCACGACGTCGAACAGCACGCGCACAGGATGCATTCATACAGCCCGTCGAGCTGGTCGCGCTCTTCCGGCGACTGCAGCCGCTCGCGCGCGGGCGGCGTCGTGTCGTTGATCAGGTAGGGGCGGATCGAGTGGTACTGGTTGAAGAAGTCCGTCATGTCGACGATCAGGTCGCGCACCACCGGCAGCCCCGGCAACGGCCGCAGCACGATCTCGCGCGGCAGCGTCTGCATGTTGGTCAGGCACGCGAGACCGTTCTTGCCGTTGATGTTCATCGCGTCCGAGCCGCAGATGCCTTCCCGGCAAGAGCGGCGATACACGAGCGTCTCGTCGTCGCGCTTCACGCGCCCGAGCACGTCGAGCAGCATGCGGTCGGCCGGGTCCACGTCGATCTCGTAGCGCTGCAGGTACGGCTGCGCATCGCGATCGGGGTCGTAACGATAGATATGCAGGGTGCGCGAATCGCTCATCGTTTCCTCCCGGCGCCAGCCGGCATGGGTTCTCGGAGTGCTGCGGGATACTGTCGCGGCACGCGGCGCCGCAAGCGCCATGCCGATCAGTCGTCGTCGACGCGCTTATCGATCAAATAGCGGCCGCGTTCGACGCCTGCCCGCAGCGCCTCGACCTCGGTCAGCCATTCGGGGCCGGCTGCCTCCGGCACCACCAGCTCGATGCGCGCGCCGTTGACGTATACCTGTACCTCGTCGCGCCATGCGCCGCGCTCGTTGGGCCGCGCCCACACGAGAATCTCGTGGCCGCGATACGGGTCCCGAACCTGTGCGTCCTGTTGATGTGCCAAGGTGGCCTCCTGTCTTATCTGCGATGGCGATGCAAAAAATGCGCGCCGCATGCACGCCGCGCGCACCCCGGTCCTTGCGCGCACGGACCGTGCCCGGCCGGCACGCTGCTTGCGTCCCTTTTCCGCATCGAAGCGCTACCGGGCCCGCCTCACGCAGGGCCCGAACGGATGCACATCATGATCAGTCACCTCGAATTGCTTGGACGCCTGCTGCTGGCCGCGCTGCTCGGCAGCGTGATCGGGCTCGAACGCGAGCGCCTGAACTGGGCCGCCGGGCTGCGCACGCACATGCTCGTGTGCGTGGGCTCCGCGCTCGTGATGCTGGTGTCGACGTTCGGCTTCGAGGACGTGCGCGGGCAGAACGGCGTCGTGGTCGATCCGTCGCGGGTCGCCGCGCAGGTCGTGTCCGGTATCGGCTTCCTCGGCGCGGGCTCGATCCTGCTGCGCGGCGAAGTGGTGCGCGGGTTGACGACGGCCGCGAGCCTGTGGGCCGTGGCCGGCGTCGGGCTTGCCGCGGGCGGCGGCATGGTCGTTGCGTCGGTCGGCGCGACGGCGATCGTGCTCGCGATCCTCGCAGGCGTGAAGCCGCTCGAGCGCCGTTTCATCGCGCAGCGCCAGCAACGCACGCTGCTGCTGGTGGCCGAGCGCGGCGGCCTGACGCTCAACACGCTGCACGAAGCGCTCGGCCCCGGCCGCGTGCGCGTGAAACGGTTCATCGTCCAGCAGTCGGACGACGATCCGGACACCGACGACATCTCCGTCTCGTTCTCGCGCACGAGCGGGCCGGAATTCGCGGCGATCTGCGAGACGCTGCAAAACATCGCGTGCGTGCGGACCTGTCAACCCGACACCTCGTCAAGGAGTTTCGTGTGACCCAGACCGACCTGCTCTCCTATCTCGTGACGAGCCAGCTCGCCGCGCGTATGCGCACCGGCGCCTGGCTCACGACCAGCCAGCTGGTCGGCGCGTTGCGCGCGTGGCTCGCGTGCCGGCGCGCCGAATGCGACTGGCTCGACCGGATCAGGATCGCATACGCGTCGGCGACGATCGCGCAGGAGATCTACGACATCGCGGTCGTGCACGGCGAACGCGTGCGGCTCGACGCGCATTCGCCGGAACTGCAGGCGCTGCGTGCGCGCTGCGACGCACTGTTGCAGCGGATCGACGGCGACCGGGACGTCGGCGCACGATGATCGTGCCGGACCGCGTGACCCGCGCCGAGGACCGGCGCATCGACGCCGCGCCGGCGGACGGCCCGCCGCGGCACGGCCTGCTCGAGCGCGGGCGCAACTGCGACGCGATCCGCGGCGCCGACCGCTTCGCGATGCTCGTCGACGGCGACGCGTACTTCTCGACGCTACGCGCGGCGCTGCTGCGCGCGCGCCATACCGTGTTCATCGTCGGCTGGGACGTGGACAGCCGGATGCGGCTCGCGCCCGCGGGCGCCGGCGACACGCTGCCCGATACGCTCGCGGCCTTCCTGCACGCGCTCGCGTCCGCCCGCCACAACCTGCGCATCTACGTGCTCGCGTGGGACTTCGCGATGATCTACGCGCTGGAGCGCGACTGGCCGCCCGTGTACCGGGCCGGCTGGCGCGCGCATCGCGGCATCCGGTTCCGGCTCGACGACGCACATCCGCGCGGCGCGTCGCATCACCAGAAGCTCGTCGTGATCGACGACCGGCTCGCGTTCGTCGGCGGCCTCGACCTGACGCGCGCCCGCTGGGACACGCCGGCCCATGCGGCCGACGACCCGCGCCGCCGCGACGAGCACGGCATGCCGTACGCGCCGTTCCACGACGTGCACGCGATGTTCGACGGCGACGCGGCCGCCGCGATCGGCGAACAGGCGCGCTCGCGCTGGCTGCAGGCGTGCGGGCGCCCGATCGCGATCCGCGCGCAGCGGCATCTCGAGCGGGCGGCCGACGACGATCCGTGGCCGCCCGATGCGCGCGTCGACGTGCGCGACGTGCGGCTCGGCATCGCGTATACGGCGCCGCGCCACGGCGGCCGCGAGCCGGTGCTGCAGGTGCGCGCGCTCGTCGAGGACACGATCCGCGCCGCGCACCGGCACCTGTATATCGAAAACCAGTACTTCACCGCGGCGGTGGTGCGCGAAGCGTTGTCCGCGCGCCTGGCCGACGCGCACGGGCCGGACGTGACGGTCGTCGCGCCGCGCGTGCAGAGCGGCTGGCTGCAGGAAGCGACGATGGGCGTGCTGCGCGCGCGGCTGCACGCGACGCTCGCGTCGGCCGACCGCTTCGACCGCTACCGGCTGCTGTATCCGCACGTCGACGCGCTCGGCGACGCGTGCGTGAACGTGCACAGCAAGGTCGCGATCGTCGACGACGAATGCATCGTGATCGGCAGCGCGAACCTGAACAACCGCTCGATGCTGCTCGACACCGAATGCTGCATCGCGCTCGTCGCGGCAGGCGATCCACGCATTCGCGCGGCGATCGCCGGCATGCGCGAGCGGCTGCTGGCCGAACATCTCGGCACGACGCCCGCCGCGGTGGCCGACGCGTTCGCGGGCGGGGAGCGGCCGAACGTCGTGCTCGACCGGCTGCGCGCGAAGCCGGGCCGCACGCTGCGCACGCTCGATCCGGCCGTGTCGCCGCAATTCGAGGCGCTCGTGCCGGTCAGCGCGCGGCTCGACCCCGAGCAGCCGATCGAACCCGACCGGTTCGTCCGCGAATTCGTGCCGCACGAGCAGCATCGCTCGCTGACCGCGCGCTTTTTCGTGCTCGGAGCGATCGTGCTCGCGATCGCCGCGCTCGCGCTCGCGTGGCGCTTCACGCCGCTGGGCGCGCACCTGAACGTCGCGTCGCTGTCGCACGCGGTGGCCGCCATCGCCCGGCTGCCGGCCGCGCCGGCGCTGCTGCTCGCGGCCTACGTGGTCGCGGCGACCTTCGCGGTGCCGATCACGCTGCTGATCGCCGCGACGGGGCTCGTGTTCGGCGCGTGGCCAGGCTTCGCGTATGCGGGCGTCGGCTCGATGGCGGCGGCCGCCGCGACCTACGCGCTCGGCCGCTGGCTCGGGCGCGACGCGGTGCGCCGGCTCGCCGGCCCGCGCGCGAACCGGCTGAGCGAGCACATCGGCCGCCGCGGCGTGGTCGCGATGGCCGTGCTGCGGCTGCTGCCGATCGCGCCGTTTACCGTCGTGAACCTCGTCGCCGGCGCGTCGCACATCGGGCTGCGCGACTTCCTGATCGGCACGGCGCTCGGGATGCTGCCCGGCATCGTGCTGACCGTCACGTTCGCGCATCAGTTGACCGCGGCGCTCAGCCATCCCGGCCCTGGCGCGTTCGGGTGGCTCGCGGCGATCGGCCTCGCGCTGGTCGGCGTGTCGATCCTGCTCGTGAGGATATTGCGACGATGGCGCTGAGCAAACACGCGGCTCCACCGCCGCACGTCGTCACCGCCGACGAGGCGCCTGCCGCCGCGCCGGGCGGGCGCGATCTGCGGATCGCCACCTACAACATCCGCGGCGGCTACGGCGCGTGGCCCGCGCGCGCGGCCGACCGGATCGCGGCCGTGATCGACGAGCTCGACGCGGACGTGATCGCGCTGCAGGAGGTACCGCTCGGCGGCACGCGCGCGCCGGACGTGCTCGCGCATCTGCGCGACGCGACCGGCATGCACGCGGTGGCCGGCCCGACGATCGACACGCCGGAGCGCCGCTACGGCAATGCGGTGCTGTCGCGCTGCCCGATCCGCGCGGCGCGCACGCTCGACCTGTCGTTCCACCCGCGCGAGCCGCGCGGCGCGCTCGACGCCGACATCGAGTGCAGCGCCGGCCCGATCCGCGTCGTCGCGACCCATCTCGGGCTGTCGGCGAGCGAACGCAGCGCGCAGGTGCAGCGGCTGCTCGCGGCCTTCGACACGGGCGCGATGCCGGTGATCCTGCTCGGCGACATCAACGAGTGGTTCGTGCGCGGCCGCGCGCTGCAGGCGCTGGTCACCCGGTTCCGGCGCGCGCCGGCGCCGCGCACGTTCCCGACCGTGTGCCCGGTGTTCTCGCTGGACCGGATCTGGATTCATCCGGGCGAGCTGCTGGTCGACGTGGTCGTGCATCGCAGCGCGCGAGCGCGGCACGCATCGGATCACTATCCGCTGGTCGCGCGGATGCGCGCGACGCCCGCGACGGGCACGGCGCTTGCACGGTGAGCCTTTTCTCGCTCCGACGGAGGCAGCCCATGCGAACCGACGCACTCGACGGAAAGGATCTCGACTACTGGTGCGCACGCGCGTTGTGCGCCGACGATGAAGACACGCTGCGCTTCACGGCCGTCGCGCCGACCGTCGTCGTGACGGCCGCCTGCGACGCGTTCCGGCATCTCGACGCGCCGTTCGCGCCGTCGGCGTCGTGGGCCGACGCCGGTGCGGTGCTCGATCGCGTGGAGGACCTGCGGATCGCGCGTCACGGCGACGACGTCGAATGCGACGCCACCTTCGTCGACGGCCCGTCGACCTGCGGCGCCCACGGCCGCGACGCGCGCGTGGCGCTGCTGCGCGCGTTCGTGCGTGCGCGTTTCGGCGATGACGTGGACGCGCCGCCGTCGTTCCCGCATCGGATCGAACACGGCAAGGTGGTGCGCTATGACCCCGGTGTGCCGATTCCGGATACGGACGATGATCCGGCGACGGGCGACAGCTCGGATATTCGGTCCATCCCGCGCATGTAATACAGGTGCGGCCTCGGCGGTCATGTAAAAACGACAGGCCCCTTCAAACCGCCTTCCCGTGCACGCCCTGTTCCGCCGGTGATCGCGCAGCAGGCACACCGATTGCGATGCCGCTGCGTTACCGCTCGCCGCCATCCGCCCGCGCCACGCCATGGACTCCACACCGCCGTTCGCTCCACACCTCTACTTCTGCGACGCCCGCCTCGTCGGGCCGCTCGACGCGTGGCCGCAGACCTTCGCGCATATCGCCGGGATGGGCTTCGACCACGTGCTGGTCGGCGCGTTCTGGGCCGCGAGCGTCGCCGGCTTTCCGCGCCACGTGGCCGATTTCCGGCGGCCGGCCCGCTCGTTCGAGACGCGCGCGAGCGCGCTCGAAACCCTCTCGCGGCTCGCGCAACTGGCGAAAGGCCACGGGCTGCGCCTGCTGCTCGAAGTCGTGCCCGATCGCATCGCACGCGAGAACCCGCTGCGCGCCGAGCATCCGGACTGGTACGTCGAGCGCACGCACGACGACGCGCTGATCGATCCGCGCGGCACCGCGCACGCGCTGGATATCGCGCATGCGAACGCCGGCGACGAAGCGGTACGCGACGCGCTGTCGGCATGGTGGTGCGCGCATCTCGCGGCGTTCGCCGACGCGGGCGCGGCCGGCTTCCTGATCGACGCGCCGCATCATCTGCCGGCCGACTGGTGGCCGGGGTGGCGCGCGGCGCTGCGCCGCGCACGCCCGGACGCCGCGGTGCTCGCCGGCGTGCCCGGCCATGCGCGCGACGCGCTCGCGCAGCTCGAAGGCGCCGGGTTCGACGCGGTGTTTTCATCGGTGCGCTGGTGGGACTTGCGCGCGCCGTGGTTCGCGGACGAACACCGGCTGCTGCGTCGGATCGGCGCGCCGATCGCGTGCCCCGATGCGCCGGACGGCCCGCGTCTCGCTGACGACTGGCCCGACGCGTCGGACGACACCGTCGCCCGCGCGTATCGCCGCGCGCTGTGGACGGCCGCGGCCGTCGGCACCGGCTGGCTCGTGCCGATGGGATTCGAGCGCGGCGTGACGGTGCCGCTGATGGCGCGCGACGCGGATGCCGAACGTTACCGCGCCGCATTCGAGCACGCGCGTTTCGACCTGTCGGGCGCGCTCGCCGATGCGAATGCGTGGCGCCGCGCCACCCCGGTCGCGGCGACGCGCGGCGAAATCGTGCAACTGAGCGCACCGGCCGCGCACGCGACCGCGCTGCTGCGCGGTACGGGCCCGTCGCTCGACCATGACGACGCGGCGTTGCTGATCGCGTTGAATCCCGATCTCGACGCGCCCGCCACGCTCGACCCCGCGACGATCCTGCCCGGCGTGCCGGGCGGCTTCACGCGCGTCGTCACGCAGGCCGGCGCGCACGCGCATCCGCCTGCCGCGCTCGAACCGTTCGCGCTCGCGCCCGGCGCGTATGCGCTGCTGCACGCGTGGCGGGCGCCGCCCGTCACGACACGCCCGGACGCCGCACGTGAGCGCACCGTGCTGTCGGCGGCGCTCGCGGCCGACCGGATCGCGATCGAGCGCGTCGAGCCGTCGGTCGACGGCGGCCGCTTCGCGATCAAGCGCGTGATCGGCGAGCCGCTCGTCGTCGGTGCGTCGATCTTCACCGACGGCCACGCGCATCTGGCGGCCGTGCTTCAGTGGCGCGCCGCCGACGACGATACCTGGCGCGAAGTGCCGTTCGAAGCCGAGCCGAACGACCGCTGGCACGCGCGCGTCTCGCTCGACCGGCTCGGCCGTCATGAATTCCGCGTGGTCGCGTGGCGCGACGACTGGGCATCGCTCGTCACCGATATCGCCAAGAAGCGCGCGGCCGGCCAGGACGTCACGCTGGAGGTGCGCGAAGCGCAACTGCTGCTCGCGACCGCGCTGAAGCACGCCGAGCCGGCCGATCCGCGCGCGCGCAAGCAGATGGAACGGCTCGCCGCCGAGCTCAAGGACGCGTCGCCCGACGACCGCCTCGCACTGATCGGCGCGCCCGAACTCGCCGATGCGTACGCGGCGCTGCGCTACCGCCCGTTCGTCACGCACGACGCGACGACCTACCCCGTCGACGTCGAACGCCGCAAGGCGCGCTTCTCGAGCTGGTACGAGATGTTTCCGCGCTCGGCGAGCGACGATCCGCACCGGCACGGCACGTTCGACGACGTGATCGCGCATTTGCCGCGCATCCGCGACATGGGTTTCGACGTGCTGTATTTCCCGCCGATCCACCCGATCGGCACGTCGGCCCGCAAGGGGCGCAACAACAGCCTGACCGCGGGCCCCGACGACGTCGGCAGCCCGTATGCGATCGGCTCGCCCGACGGCGGGCACACGGCCGTGCATCCGCAGCTCGGCACGCTCGATTCGTTCCGCGCGCTGGTCGACGCCGCGCGCGGGCACGGGCTCGAGATCGCGCTCGATTTCGCGATCCAGTGCTCGCCCGACCATCCGTGGCTCGCCGCGCATCCGGGCTGGTTCGCGTGGCGGCCCGACGGCTCGCTGCGCTTCGCCGAAAACCCGCCGAAGCGCTACCAGGACATCGTGAACCCTGATTTCTACGCGCCGGACGCGCTGCCCGACCTGTGGCTCGCGCTGCGCGACGCGGTGCTGTTCTGGGTCGACGCGGGCGTGCGGATCTTCCGCGTCGACAACCCGCACACGAAGCCGCTGCCGTTCTGGGCGTGGATGATCGACGACGTGCGCGGCCGGCATCCGGACGTCGTGTTCCTGTCCGAGGCGTTCACGCGCCCGGGGATGATGTATCGCCTCGCGAAAGTCGGTTTCTCGCAGTCCTACACGTATTTCACGTGGCGCGAATCGAAGCGCGACTTCATCGATTACCTGACCGAACTGACGGCCGGCCCCGCGCGCGAATTCTTCCGGCCGAACTTCTTCGTCAACACGCCCGACATCAACCCGCGCCACCTACAGAACGCGCCGCGCTCGCAGTTCGTGATCCGCGCGGCGCTCGCGGCGACGCTGGCCGGCTCGTGGGGCCTGTACTCGGGCTTCGAGCTCGGCGAATCGGCGCCGCTGCCGGACAGCGAGGAATACGCGGATGCGGAGAAATACGAGCTGCGCGCGCGCGACTGGAGCAAGGCCGCGCACATCGGCGCGGAAATCGCGCGGCTGAACCGCGCGCGGCGCGATCACCCGGCGCTGCAGACGCATCTCGGGCTCACGTTCGTCGACGCGGACAACGATTCGGTGCTCGTGTTCATGAAGGCGACGCCCGCGTTCGACAGCGTGGTGGTCGTCGCGATCAGCCTCGACCCGTGGCATCCGCAGGCCGCCAACTTCACGCTCGATGCGGCGCTGTGGCGCGGCCTCGGGCTGGCCGACGGCGAGCCGCTCGATGCGCTCGAACAGGACGCCGCGCACGCGCAAACCTGGCGCGGCCAGCGCCAGTACGTGTCGCTCGATCCGCACGTGCGGCCGTACGCCATCTGGCGGCTCGCGCCGCCTCCGGGCACCGCGCGGGCGGCGACGCCCGCGCCGGACGACGCCCGATCTTCCTCGGGAGCCCACGGATGATGAAACGCGAAGATTCCCTCGACGACGTGCGCCGCGCGCAATTCCCGTCGCTCGCGCCGGCCGGCACGCCGCGCCGGCGCCGCGCGCGCCGCCGCGAACCCGCGCTCTGCGCGGACGATCCGCTGTGGTACAAGGACGCGATCATCTACCAGGTGCACGTGAAGTCGTTCTACGATTCGAACAACGACGGCATCGGCGATTTCCCCGGCCTGATCGCGAAGCTCGACTACATCGCCGAGCTCGGCGTCGACACGATCTGGCTGCTGCCGTTCTATCCGTCGCCGCGACGCGACGACGGCTACGACATCGCCGACTACCGCGACGTGCATCCCGACTACGGCACGCTGGCCGACGTGCGGCGCTTCATCCGCGAAACGCATGCGCGCGGCATCCGCGTGATCGCCGAGCTGGTGATCAACCACACGTCGGACCAGCATCCGTGGTTCCAGCGCGCACGCCGCGCGAAGCCGGGCTCCACGTATCGCGATTACTACGTGTGGTCCGACACCGATACGAAGTACGCGGGCACGCGGATCATCTTTCTGGATACCGAAACGTCGAACTGGACGCACGACCCGGTGGCCGGCCAGTATTACTGGCACCGCTTCTACTCGCACCAGCCCGACCTGAACTTCGACAACCCGGCCGTCGTGCGCGAAGTGATCCAGGTGATGCGCTTCTGGCTCGACCTCGGCATCGACGGGCTGCGGCTCGACGCGGTGCCGTACCTCGTCGAGCGCGAAGGCACCAACAACGAGAACCTGCCGGAGACGCATGCGATCCTGAAGCGGATCCGCGCGACGATCGACGCCGAATACCCGAACCGGATGCTGCTCGCGGAAGCGAACCAGTGGCCGGAAGACGTGCAGGAATATTTCGGCAACGAGGACGAATGCCACATGGCGTTCCACTTCCCGCTGATGCCGCGCATCTACATGTCGATCGCGAGCGAGGACCGCTTCCCGATCCTCGACATCATGCGCCAGACGCCGGCGCTCGCGCCGAGCAACCAGTGGGCCGTGTTCCTGCGCAACCACGACGAGCTGACGCTCGAGATGGTCACCGATTCGGAGCGCGACCTGCTGTGGCAGACCTATGCGAGCGACCGGCGCGCGCGGCTGAACCTCGGGATCCGGCGGCGGCTCGCGCCGCTGATGGAGCGCGACCGGCGCCGCATCGAGCTGATCAATTCGCTGCTGCTGTCGATGCCCGGCACGCCGGTGATCTACTACGGCGACGAGCTTGGGATGGGCGACAACATCCACCTCGGCGACCGCGACGGCGTACGCACGCCGATGCAGTGGTCGTCGGACCGCAACGGCGGCTTCTCGCGCGCCGACCCCGAACTGCTCGTGCTGCCGCCGGTGATGGGCTCGCTGTACGGCTATGACGCGATCAACGTCGAGGCGCAGACGCGCGACCCGCATTCGCTGCTGAACTGGACGCGGCGCATCCTCGCGACGCGCCGGGCGTCGCAGGCGTTCGGGCGCGGCACGATCCGCTTCCTGCGCCCGGACAACCGCAAGGTGCTCGCGTATCTGCGCGAGCTGGACGGCCACGAACCGCTGCTGTGCGTCGCGAACCTGTCGCGCGCATCGCAGGCGGTCGAGCTCGACCTGTCCGAATTCGCGGGCCGCGTGCCGATCGAGATGACGTCCGATTCGCCGTTTCCGCCGATCGGCCAGCTCCCGTATCTCCTCACCTTTCCGCCGTACGGATTCCTCTGGTTCGTGCTCGCGGAGCACGGCCGCGAGCCGTCGTGGCGGCAGCCGCACGCGGAACCGTTGCCCGAATACGTGACGCTCGTGATGCGGCGCGGCGACACGCGGCCGGACGTCTCGCAGCTGCACACGCTCGCGCACGACGCGCTTGCGTCATGGCTCGCGCGGCGGCGCTGGTTCGCATCGAAGGACCGCAAGATCGGCGACGCGTGGCTGAACGTCGTCACGCCGATTCCGGACGAGCCGTTCCAGTATGCGGAGGCATGGGTGTCGGCGAGCGACGGCGGCGTCGAACGCTACGTGGTTCCGCTCGCGGCCGCGTGGGGCGGCGAGACGTCCCATCCGCTGTTCGCGCAACTCGCGCTGGCGCGCGTGCGGCGTGGCCATACGGTCGGCTACCTGACCGACGCGTTCGCGCTGCCGGCGTTCGCGCGCGGGATGCTGCGCAAGCTGCGCGACGGCGCGACGGTGCCCACGTCCGACGGCGGCCGGCTCACCTTTCTGCCGGAAGACGCGCTCGCCGGGCTCGATCCGGGCGACGACGCGGAAGTGCGCTGGCTCGCGGCCGAGCAGAGCAACAGCTCGCTCGTGATCGGCGACGCGATCGTGCTGAAGCTGGTGCGCAAGGTCGCGCACGGCGTTCATCCGGAAGCGGAAATGAGCCGGCACCTGACGCGCATCGGCTATGCGAACACCGCGACGCTGGCCGGCGAAGTCGTGCACGTCGATCCGGACGGCACGCCGCATACGGTCGCGATCCTGCAGCGCTACGTCGACAACCAGGGCGATGCGTGGACGCGCTCGTTCGACTTCCTGCGGCGCGCGATCGACGAACTCGCGCTGCCGGCCGCGGACGAAGGCGAGGCGGCCGAAACGGACGAGGAACCCGACGCGCTGCTCGGCTACGCGGCGTTCGCGGGCATCATCGGCACGCGGCTCGGCCAGTTGCACGTCGCGCTCGCGCAGCCGTCCGACGATCCCGCGTTCGCGCCGGCGCGCGCGACGCCCGATCACATCGACGGCTGGTGCATGGACGCGATCGCATCGTTCGAGCGCGCGCTCGACGTGCTGCGCACGCGGCTCGATGCGCTCGATGCGCCCACCCGCGCGTCGGCCGATGCGCTGCTCGCGTCGCGCGACGCGGCCGTGCTGGCGCTCGGCGAGCTCGTGCCGCGCACGCTCGACGCGCAATGCACGCGGATTCACGGCGATTTCCATCTGGGCCAGGTGCTCGACGTGCAGGGCGACGCGCTGCTGATCGACTTCGAAGGCGAACCGGCGCGCCCGCTCGAGCGGCGTCGCGCGAAATCGCATCCGCTGCGCGACGTGGCCGGCCTGCTGCGCTCGCTGTCATACGTCAGCGCGACCGCGCAGTTCGCGATCGAAAAAGCGCCGCCCCAGGCCGCCGGCCGCAAGCGCGCGCTGTTCGACCGCTTCGGGCAGGCCGCCGCCGACCGCTTCGTCGAATGCTATCGCGCGGCCGCGGACCACGCGCCCGCGCGCTTCGTCGATCCGCACTACGCGGACCGCCTGCTCGCGCTGTTTCTCATCGACAAGGCGTCGTACGAGCTGTGCTACGAAGCCGCGAACCGGCCCGACTGGCTGAGCGTGCCGGTCGGCGGGCTCGCGGCGCTGGTCGACCGGCTGCTCGGCGACGGCGTGCTGCCCGACGACGGAGGACACCCATGACCGACACGCTGTTCGAACGCGCCGATATCGACGCGCTGCTCGCCGGCCGCCATCCCGACCCATTTGCATGCCTCGGCCCGCACGAACAGGCCGACCGGATCGTCGTGCGGGCGCTGCTGCCCGGTGCGGAGCGCGTGCGCGCGCTGTCGCCGGACGGCGCCGAGCTCGGCGCGCTCGCCTGCATCGATCGCGCCGGCTGCTTCGCGGGGACGATCGCGCACGACGGCGGCTGGCCGCATTACCTGCTCGCGATCGACTGGCCGAACGCGCACCAGGTCACCGACGACGCGTATGCATTCGGCACGCTGCTCGACGAAGCGGCGCTCGCGCGCTTCTCGGCCGGCGATCCCGATGCCGTGCTCGACTGCCTCGGCGCGACGCCGGTGCGCATCGACGATACCGACGGCGTGCGCTTCGCGGTCTGGGCGCCGAACGCGCAGCGCGTATCGGTGGTCGGCGATTTCAATGCATGGGACGGGCGCCGCCATCCGATGCGGCTGCGGCGGCCGTCGGGCGTATGGGAGCTGTTCGTGCCGGGCATCGGCGCGGGCGAGCGCTACAAGTACGAGCTGCGCGCGGCCGACGGGCGCGTGCTGCCGCACAAGGCCGACCCGTGCGCGCGCGCGACCGAGGCGCCGCCGAGCACGGCATCGGTGGTCGCCGACGTCGCGGCGCTCCACGCGTTCGCATGGCACGACGACGGCTGGATGCACGCGCGGCCGCGCAACGACGACCGCTATCGCGTGCCGTGGTCGATCTACGAGGTCCATCCGGAATCGTGGCAGCGCATCCCCGAACAGATGGACCGCAGCGCGACGTGGGACGAACTCGCCGAGCGGCTGATTCCATACGTGAAGGGGATGGGCTTCACGCACGTCGAGTTCATGCCGATCGCCGAATACCCGTTCGGCGGCTCGTGGGGCTACCAGCCGCTCGCGCAGTTCGCGCCGTCCGCGCGCTTCGGGCCGGTCGAGGGTTTCGCGCGGTTCGTCGATCGCGCGCATGCGGCCGGCATCGGCGTGATCGTCGACTGGGTGCCCGCGCATTTTCCGAACGACGCGCACGGGCTCGCGCAATTCGACGGCAGCGCGCTGTACGAGCATGCCGATCCGCGCGAAGGCATGCATCCCGACTGGAACACGTGCGTGTTCAACGTCGGGCGCACCGAAGTCAGTGCATTCCTCGTCGCGTCGGCGCTCGCATGGGCGCGCCGCTATCACGTGGACGGCATCCGCGTCGACGCGGTCGCGTCGATGCTGTACCGCGACTATTCGCGCAAGGAAGGCGAGTGGGTGCCGAACGTGCACGGCGGCCGCGAGAACCTCGAATCGGTCGCGTTCCTGCGCCGGCTGAACGACACGCTGCACGGTGCGTCCGCGCCGGCCGGCGTCGTCACCGTCGCGGAAGAATCGACCGCATGGCCGGGCGTCACCGCGTCGACCGCCGACGGCGGGCTCGGCTTCGACTTCAAATGGAACATGGGCTGGATGCACGACACGCTCGCGTATCTGCACGAAGACCCGATCCACCGCCGCTATCACCACGACCGGATGACGTTCGGGCTCGTGTATGCATTCTCCGAGCGCTTCGTGCTGCCGCTGTCGCACGACGAGGTCGTGCACGGCAAGGGCTCGCTCGTCGCGAAGATGCCCGGCGACGCGTGGCAGCGGCTCGCGACGCTGCGCGCGTATTTCGGTTTCATGTGGGCGCATCCCGGCAAGAAGCTGCTGTTCATGGGCAGCGAATTCGCGCAATGGTCGGAGTTCGCGCACGATGCGACACCGCATTGGGACTTGCTCGACGCGCCCGCGCATCGCGGCGTGCAGCGGCTGGTGCGGGATCTGAACCGCACGTATGCGGCCAAACCGGCGCTGCATGCGCTCGACTGCCACGCGGCCGGGTTCTCCTGGCTGATCGGCGACGACCGCGACAACAGCGTGTTCGCGTTCGCCCGCCGCGACGATGCGGGGCACCTCGTCGTCGCCGTGTGCAACTTCACGCCCGTGCCGCGCAGCGGCTACCGCCTCGGGCTGCCCGCGCCCGGGCACTGGCGCGAACTGATGAACACCGATGCCGCGACGTACGGCGGCACCAACGCCGGCAACGACGGCGCCGTGTGGGCCGAAGCCGTGCCGGCCCACGGCGAGGCGTGGTCGGCGACCTTGCGCCTGCCGCCGCTCGCGACGCTGTGGCTTACCCCTGCCTGATCACTCACTCGCGCCCTCGACACGGAGAACCGCCCCATGCCGACCGCCCTCCCCACCCGTCTCGAATCCGGCCGCAGCTATCCGCTCGGCGCGACCTGGGACGGCCTCGGGACCAATTTCGCGGTGTTTTCCGCGCACGCGCATCGCATTCAGCTGTGCGTGTTCGATCCGACCGGCCGCAAGGAACTCGCGCGCCTCGACCTGCCCGAATGCACCGACGAGGTGTGGCACGGCTACCTGCCCAACGCGCATCCGGGCACCGTGTACGGGTTTCGCGCGGACGGCCCGTACCAGCCGCAGAACGGCCATCGCTTCAATCCGACCAAGCTGCTGCTCGATCCGTACGCACGCAAGCTGGTCGGCCAGTTCCGCTGGTCGGACGCGCTGTTCGGCTATCGCGTGCATTCGAATCGGGCCGATCTGTCGATGGACCGCCGCGATTCGGCGCCCGCGATGCCGAAGGCCGTGGTCGTCGACGAAGCGTTCGACTGGAGCAACGACCGGCGCCCGAACGTGCCGTGGCGCAGTACCGTGATCTACGAGACGCACGTCCGCGGCGCGTCGATGCGCCGCGCCGGGCTGCGCCCGCCGGAGCGCGGCACGTTCGCGTCGCTCGCGCATCCGGCGTTCATCGATCATCTGCTGTCGATCGGCGTGACGACGGTCGAGCTGTTGCCGATTCACGCGTTCCTGCAGCAGCGCGAGCTCGTGAAACGCGGGCTGCGCAACTACTGGGGCTACGACACGGCGGCGTTCTTCGCGCCGGAGCCGTCGTATCTGACGACGCGGCGACTCGACGAAATGCGCATCGCGGTGCGCCAGTTGCACGCGGCCGGCATCGAGGTCGTGCTCGACGTCGTCTACAACCACACGTGCGAAGGCAACCAGCTCGGGCCCACGCTGTCGTGGCGCGGCCTCGACAACGCGAGCTATTACCGGCTGCGGCCCGACGATCCGCGCTACCACGTCGACGAAACCGGGTGCGGCAACACGCTGAACATGTCGCATCCGCGTGTCGTGCAGCTGGTGATGGATTCGCTGCGCTACTGGGCCACCGCGTTCAACATCGACGGCTTCCGCTTCGATCTCGGCGTGACGCTCGGCCGCGAGGATCACGGCTTCGAACCCGGCGCGGGGTTCTTCGACGCGCTGCGGCAGGACCCCGTGCTCGCGCAGCGCAAGCTCATCACCGAGCCGTGGGATCTCGGCCCCGGCGGCTATCAGCTCGGCCGCCATCCGCCCGGCTTCGCCGAGTGGAACGACCGGTTTCGCGACACCGTGCGACGCTTCTGGCGCGGCGACGCTGGCCAGCGCCCGGAACTGGCGGCACGCTTGTCGGGCTCGGCCGACCTGTTCAATCACGGGCGGCGCCGCACCTGGGCATCGATCAATTTCGTCACCGCGCACGACGGCTTCACGCTCGCCGATCTGGTGTCGTACGCGGGCAAGCACAACGACGCGAACGGCGAGGACAACCGCGACGGCCGCGACGACAACTGCAGCGCGAACTGGGGCGCCGAAGGGCCGACCGACGACGCGGCGATCCGCGACGTGCGCCGGCGCGTCGCGCGCTCGATGCTCGCGACGCTGTTTACCGCGCTCGGCACGCCGATGCTCGTGGCGGGCGACGAATTCGGCCGCACGCAGCAGGGCAACAACAACGCGTATTGCCAGGATAACGAACTGTCCTGGCTCGACTGGGACTTGGCGCACGGCGACGAAGGCATCGAGATGACCCGCTTCGTGTCGCGGCTCGCCGCGCTGCGGCGCATGTACCCGGTGATGTCTGCGCCGCGCTACCCGTCGGGCGACCGCGACGGCGCGCCGGGCATGCGCGAGATCGAATGGTTCGACGAACGCGGCGACGCGCTGACCGTCCCCGCGTGGGAAGACGGCGAACGCCGCGCGCTGACGATGCGGCGCGTCGGCACCGGCCGCACCGGACGCACCGAGGCGTTGCTCGTGATGCTGAACGCATCGGCCGACACCATCACGTTCATGCCGCCCGCGCCCGTACTCGATTACCGGATCCTGCTCGACACCGCGACGCCCGACTCGGGCCCGCGCTGGTGGCCGGAAGCGGGCCTCGACGTCGCCGCGCATGCGGCCGCGATCGCGGTCGCGGCCGTGCCGCCGCCCGATCAGTCTCCTTCCCGAGGATCGCCATGACATCCCGTTCCGCCCGCCCAACCGGCACGCACGCATTCGAATCGTCGTTCGGCGCGACCTGCGTCGATGGCGACCACACGCGTTTCCGGCTGTGGGCGCCCGCGAGCCGCACGGCCGCCGTCGAGCTGCAGGACGAAGGCGGCCGCGCGATTCCGATGACGCCGGCCGGCGACGGCTGGTTCGAGACGGTCGCGCCGTGCGGCCCCGGCACGCTGTACCGCTACCTGCTCGACGACGCGCTCGCGGTCCCCGATCCCGCGTCGCGCTTCCAGCCGTACGACGTGCACGGGCCGAGCCAGATCGTCGATCCAACCGCGTACCGCTGGCGTCACGACGCATGGCGCGGCCGCCCGTGGCACGAGACGGTGCTGTACGAGCTGCATGTCGGCGCGTGCGGCGGCTACGCGGCCGTCGAGCGGCGGCTGCCGACGATCGCCGAACTCGGCGTGACCGCCGTCGAGCTGATGCCCGTCAACGCGTTCCCGGGCGCGCGCAACTGGGGCTACGACGGCGTGCTGCCGTTCGCGCCCGACGCGTCGTACGGGCGGCCCGAGGAGCTGAAGTCGCTGGTCGACACCGCGCACGGGCTCGGGCTGCAGGTGTTCCTCGACGTCGTCTACAACCACTTCGGCCCCGACGGCAACCTGCTGCCGCGCTACGCGCCCGAATTCTTCCGCGCGGACCGGCAGACCGCGTGGGGACCGGCGATCGACTTCTCCCGCCCGCAGACGAGCGCGTTCTTCATCGACAACGCGCTGTACTGGCTCGACGAATACCGTTTCGACGGGCTGCGCATCGACGCCGCGCACGCGATCGGCGACGACGCATGGCTGCGCGAACTCGCGCGCCGCGTACGCGCGCACGCGGGCGACGCGCGCCACGTGCATCTCGTGCTGGAGAACGAGCGCAATACCGCGAGCCTGCTCGGCCCCGGCGGCTTCGACGCGCAATGGAACGACGATTTCCACAACAGCGCGCACGTGCTGCTGACCGGCGAGCGCGACGGCTACTATCGCGCGTACGCCGACGCGCCGCTGCGCCATTTCGCGCGCACGCTCGGCGAAGGCTTCGCGTATCAGGGCGAACCGTCGCCGCTGCACGACGGCGCCGCGCGCGGCGAACCGAGCGCGCACCTGCCGCCGACCGCGTTCGTCGTGTTTCTGCAGAACCACGACCAGATCGGCAACCGCGCGTTCGGCGAACGGCTGCGCGCGCTCGCGAACGACGACGCGGTGCGCGCGGCCACCGCGCTGATGCTGCTCGCGCCGTCGATCCCGCTGCTGTTCATGGGCGAGGAAGACGGCAGCACGCAGCCGTTCCAGTTCTTCACCGACTATCGCGGCGCGCTCGCCGACGCGGTGCGCGAAGGCCGGCGCCGCGAATTCGCCGCGTTTCCCGCGTTCGCCGATGCCGCGCATCGCGACGCGATTCCCGATCCGAACGACATCGCGACGTTCGTGCGCTCGTCGTTGCACCATCCGCCCGACGAATCGTGGCCCGACGCGGCCGCGTGGCGGCGCTTCTACCGCAGCGCGCTGGCCGTGCGCGCGGCGCTCGTGACGCCGCACCTGGCCGGCGCGCGGTCGCTCGGCGTCGATCTGCTCGCGGGCGACGGCGACCCGCCCGCGCTCACCGCGCGCTGGCGCCTCGGCGACGGCAGCACGCTGACGATCGCGCTGAATCTCGGCTCGCACGACGCGACGCTGCCCGCGCTGCCGGTCGGCAAGATCGTGTTCGAGACGCCGCCGCGCGCGCGCGACCGGCTGCCGGGCGGGCACGTGCCGCCCCGCGCGTGTATCGCGTGGCGCGACGGCGCGGTCAACCAGGATGCGCGGCATCACCGCGCGAACGGACGGAGTTCATCATGACGACCGACGTTCCGATCGCGGCGCTCGCCCGTGCGGCCGGGCTGGAGCCCGACTGGACCGACGCGGGCGGCGTCGCGCGGCGCGTGGACGACGACGCGCTCGTCGCGCTCGTCGATGCGCTCGGCTGGCCGTGCGGCACCGCGATCCAGCGGGTCGACAGCGCGGCGGCGCTCGCCGACGCGAACGCGGCGCCGCCGCGTACCGTGACCGGCGACGCCGGCCTGCCGCTGACGCTGCCCGCGACCGTCGCGGCGCCGGGCGCGCGCTTCAGGATCTCGCTCGAAAGCGGCGGGCACGTGGACGGGCGCGTGGGCGGCACGGGCGAACACGGCACGCTGCCGCCGCTCGCGATGGCCGGCTATCACGCGCTCGACGTCGGCGAGCAGCGTATCGGGCTCGCGATCGCACCGCCGCGCGCGCGGCCGTTCGACGCGTTCGCGCGCACACGCGACGCGAACAGCCGCTGGGGCATCGCCGCGCAGCTCTACGGCCTGCGCCGCACCGGCGACGACGGCGCGGGCGACTACACGACGCTCGCGCGGCTCGCCGCGCACGCGGCGCGACACGGCGCGCAGGCCGTGGCGATCAGCCCGACGCACGCCGGCTTTCCGGCCCTCCCCGCGCACGACAGCCCGTATTCGCCGTCGTCGAGGCGCTGGCACAACGTCGCGTATCTCGACTGCGACGCGGTGCCGGGCGCCGATGCCGTGCCGCGCGCATCGGCCGCCGTCGCCGACGCCGACGCCGACGCCGCACTGATCGACTGGCCCCGCGTGCTGCCGGCGAAGCTGCGCCGTCTGCGTGCATGCTTCGATGCATGGCGAGCGAGCGACGACCCGTCGCGCGACACGTACCAGCGGTTTCGCGCGGCGGGCGGCGCGGCGCTCGACGCGCACGCGCGCTTCGATGCGCTGCAGGCGTTCTGCATCGAGCACGGGATCGGCGCGGATTGGCGGCAATGGCCGGCGCAATGGCGCATGCCGGGATCGGCGGAAGTCGACGCGTTCGCGCACGCGCATGCCGACACGATCGCGTTTCACACCTTCCTGCAATGGTGCGCGTCGCGCGCGCTCGGCGACGCGCAGCACGCGGCGCGCGGCGCGGGCATGGCGACCGGGCTGATCGCCGATCTCGCGGTCGGTTCCGATCGCGCCGGCAGCGACGCGTGGGCGCACGGCACGACGCTGCTGCGCGGCGTGTCGCTCGGCGCGCCGCCCGACCTGTTCAATGCGGCCGGCCAGGCGTGGGGCGTGACGACGTGGACGCCCGCCGCGCTGCGCGCGGACGGCTTCGTGCCGTTCATCGAGCTGCTGCGCGCCGCGTTCGCGCACGCGGGCGGCATCCGCATCGATCACGTGCTCGGCTTCGCGCGGATGTGGATCGTGCCGGACGGCGGCTCGCCGCGCAGCGGCGCGTACCTGCGCTATCCGCTCGACGATCTGGTGCGGCTCGTCGCGCTCGAGGCGGCCCGCCATCGCGCGATCGCGATCGGCGAGGATCTCGGCACCGTGCCGGCCGGATTGCGCGAACGGCTCGGCGCGCAGGGCGTCGCGGGCATGCGCGTCCTGTGGTTCGAGCGCGACGCGAACGGCGCGTTCCGGCCGCCGTCCGCATGGGATCGCGATGCGATCGCGACCACCTCGACGCACGACTTGCCGACCGTGGCCGGCTGGTGGCGCGGCGTCGATCTCGGATGGCGGCGCGTCGCCGCCGACGCCGAAGCCGGTAAACGGCGCGACGACACACCGCCGCGCGACGTGGCCGCCCCGGCGCCGGACGATGCGAGCGCGCACGATTCCGACGAGATCGTGCAGCGCATGGCGTTCGGACACGACACCGTGCAGCGCCCCGAGCCGGGCAAGCCGCCGCCGCCGGCTTCGCCGCCCGAGCTGCTCGCCGCCCACGCGGAACGCGCCACCGAGCGCGCGGCGCTGTGGCACGCGCTGCAACAGGCCGGGTGCGCGCCGGCCGGCGCCGCGGTGCCGCCGGCCGACATGCCGCCGGTGAACGCGATCCTCGGCTACGTCGCGATCAGCCCGTCGCCGCTCGCGCTGCTGCCGCTCGAGGATCTGCTCGCTCTCGACGCGCAGCCAAACCTGCCGGGGCCGCCGTGCGGCCATCCGAACTGGCGGCAGCGTCTGCCGCGCACGGTCGACACGCTGTTCGACACCGACGTGCGCACGCGCATCGCCGCCGTCGTGCATGCGCGCCGTTCGCGGGGGCGCCGCTCATGACGCCGCGCGCGACGCTGCGACTGCAGTTGCACGCGGGCTTCACGTTCGACGACGCGGCCGCGCACGCCGACTACTTCGCGCGGCTCGGCGTGAGCCACCTGTACCTGTCGCCGGTGTCGACGGCCGAGCGCGGCTCGCTGCACGGCTACGACACCGTCGACTACGGCGCGCTCAGCGCGGAACTCGGCGGCGAAGCCGGCTTCCTGCGGCTCGTCGATGCGCTGCGCGCGCGCGGCCTCGGCATCATCATCGACATCGTGCCGAACCACATGGGCGTCGGCGGGTCGTCGAACGGCTGGTGGAACGACGTGCTCGAATGGGGGCCGGCGAGCCCGTACGCACGCACCTTCGACATCGACTGGCATCCGCCGGACCCGGCGCTCGACGGCAAGGTGCTGCTGCCGTGCCTCGGCGCGCCGTACGGCGATGCGCTCGCGGCCGGCGACATCACGCTGCGCGCCGATCCGGCCGCGGGCCGCTTCTACATCGCGTGTCCCGGGCGGCGGCTGCCCGTGGCCGCCGCCACCTACGCGGAAATCCTGCGCATCGCGAACCGCGCGGACCTGAACGCGCTCGCCGAGCGCTTCGATGCCGCGCCGGCACGCGGCAGCGCGCGGCTGGCCGCCGCCCATGCGGCGCTGCGCGATCATTCGGCCGCGCACGGCCCGCATGCACTCGACGCGGTATTGCGCGGCGCCGACCCGCGCCGCGCCCGCTCGCGCGCCTGCCTGCATCGATTGCTCGAACGCCAGCACTACCGGCTCGCGTGGTGGCGCACGGCCGCCGACGAGCTGAACTGGCGGCGCTTCTTCGACATCGCGACGCTCGCGGCCGTACGCGTCGAAGACGACGCGGTGTTCGACGCCGTTCATGCGCTGCCGCTGCGCCTCCACGCGGCCGGGCTGGTCGATGGCGTGCGCGTCGATCACGTCGACGGCCTTGCCGATCCGCGCGCGTACTGCCGGCGGCTGCACGCGCGGCTCACCGCGCAGCGCGACGCGCGGCCCTACGTCGTGGTCGAGAAGATCCTCGCGCCCGGCGAGGCGCTGCGCAGCGACTGGGCCGTCGACGGCACGACCGGCTACGACTTCATGAACGACGTCGGCGCGCTGCTGCACGACCCGGCCGGCGCCGCGCCGCTCGCCGCGCACTGGGCGGCCGTGTCGGGTTCGGCGCGCACGTTCGCGGAGGAAGCGCTCGACGGCAAGCGGCGCGTGCTGATGCGTCAGCTCGCCGTCGAGCATGCGCGCGTCGCGCGGTTGCTGCACGGGATCGCGCGGGCGTCGCCCGCGACGCGCGACGTGAGCCGGCTCGCGATCCAGCGCGTGCTCGGCGAACTCGCGGTGCGGCTGCCCGTGTACAGGTTGTATCCGGCGCCGGGCGACGAACTCGCCGACGCCGACCGGCGCGTGCTCGCCCACGCGTATGACGGTGCGTATGCGGCCGTCGATCCGACCGACCGGTTCGCGCTCGAGCGCGTCGCCGCGTGGCTCGGCTTGCCGGTCGTGCGCGTGCCGCGCGCGAACGCGGACGCGCTGCTCGCGGCGCGCGTCGCGTTCGCGCAGCTCACCGCGCCGCTGGCCGCGAAGGGTGTCGAGGATACGGCCAACTATCGCTATGGCCGGCTGCTGTCGCGTAACGAGGTCGGCGCCGACGCCGGCGACTTCAGCCTGTCGCGCGGCGCGTTCCATGCGCGCAACCGGCGTCGCGCGCGCACCGTGCCGCACGGGCTCGTCGCGACGGCCACGCACGACCACAAGCGCGGCGAGGACGCGCGTGCGCGGCTGGCGGTGCTCAGCGAGGCGCCCGATGCGTGGCGCGCGGCATCGCTCGACTGGTCGGCGCTGAACCTGCCGTATCGCGGCGGCGCGCACCGCGACCTCGCGTGGACGCCCGGGCCGGCCGCCGAGGCGATGCTGTACCAGACGCTCGTCGGCTGCTGGCCGCCCGCGCTCGCACCCGACGATGCGGCCGGCCTCGACGCGCTCGCGACGCGCGTTGTGCAATGGCAGACGAAGGCGCTGCGCGAAGCGAAGCAGCACACCGACTGGCTCGCGCCCGAGCCTGACTACGAGCGCGGCTGCGAGGCATTCGTTCGCGCGATCCTGACGCCGCGCGGCGCCGGGGATTTTCCGCATCGGCTGCATGCGTTCGTCGCGCGGATCGCGCCGGCCGGCGTCGTCAACAGCCTCGCGCAGACGGCGCTGCGGATCGCGTCGCCCGGCGTGCCCGATCTGTATCAAGGTACCGAGTCATGGGATCACTCGCTCGTCGATCCGGACAACCGGCGCGACGTACCGTTCGCGACGCTGGCGGCCGAAGCGATCGACGCGCCCGTTGCGTCGTATCTGCCGACATGGCCCGACGCGCGCGTGAAGCGCGCGCTGATCGAGCGGATGCTGGCGCTGCGCGCGCGATGGCCGGCGACGTTCGCGGATGGCGCGTACGTTCCGCTGCGCGTGCGCGGCAAGTTGGCACGGCATGCGGTGGCGTTCGCGCGGTGCGACGATGCGGCGACCGTGGTGGTGGTCGCGACGCGGCTCGCGTGCCGGTTGCTGGGCGAAGCGCCCGGATTGCCGCGCGTGGAACCGGCGCGATGGGGCGATACGGCCGTCGTGCTGCCGCGCGGCGTTGAAGGGCCCTGGACAGACGCGTTGAACGCCGGGGACGCGATCGATGCGCCGGATGGTGTGCTGGCGCTCGATCGCTGTCTGGCCGAGTTGCCTGTGGCGGTGCTCGTCGCGGCGCGGCATGAAAACTGAAGGCGATGTCCGATTGACGGTAGCCAGGGAGCGGGCCCGCGATCGATTTTGTGCAAAACGTGCCGTGAATAATCGATCGTTCAAATGCGTAATCGACTTTCACCCGCAACGTCCGACCGCAAGCTACTTCGTTTAGCCGACGATCTGCGTCAACGACCTTACGACCACTCTTCCGGCGGCATCTCGCCGCGGTCGTCTTCCCACAGCGGTTTTGCCGCCTCTTCTCCGCGGCTCGGCGTCACCGGCCCGTTTCCGCTTGCGCCGCGGTCAGCTCGCTCGGCCCGCCGCGCGCCGTCGCGCGGTACCGCCTGCGCTCGCACACGAGTCCGCGTACGCGTCGGCGTCACGGTACGCTGCCCGTCGCGGCGACGCTCTTCCGTCGAGCCTGCATCGTGGGTCTGTCGTGCATTCGAAGCTGTAGCCATTCCGTTCTCCTGAGTCATCGAAAGAAACCGGTCGCCCGAACGCAGCAATTTCGGTGCCGCCCGCCGGGCAAGCATCTTGCTCCGCTGATTCGACCGAAACCGTTCCGGAGGTGACGATGCCGACGAATCGCAACACGCCGCCCGCCACACGCCGCCGCCTCGGCGGATGGATGGCCACCGAGGAATCCCGCATGGCCGCGTTCCGCGAAAAAATCGCGAACGAAGCCCGCGCGCATGCCGGCGAGCGGCTGCGCACGCCGGCCGTGCAGGACCTCGCGCGGCTGTTCGACGACAACGCGGTGCTGCGCATGAGCCTGACCCGCGCGATCGACGAAGCGTGCGAATCGGGATACCGGCTCGGCTACGCGTCGATCGGCGAGCTGATGACCGTGCTCGACCATCTGATGACCTACACGCCGCCGTTCAGCGAGGAAAGCCTGATCGTGTGCCCGCTGAACGCGTTCTTCGACTGGCCGATGTGCATGCCGTCGGGCCACGCGGTGTTTCGCGACGCGGCCGTGAACGCGCAGTTGAAGCGCGTGCTGAACGTCTGGTGCGACTTCCTTGGCGGCCCGCACTCGCGCACGCATCTCGACACGTCCGCGCCCGACGGCTGGTTCTGCGACGCAGCACGCAAGCGTCTGGGGCTGTCGCAGTTCCAGTATCGCGAAGACCAGCCGCACTGGGGCTTCGATTCGTGGAACGACTTCTTCACGCGGCGCTTTCGCGATGGCGCGCGACCCGTCGCGGCTCCGGACGATCCACACGTGATAGTCAGCGCGTGCGAAGCCGCGCCCTATCACGCCGAAACCAACGTGAAGCTACGCGACACGTTCTGGATCAAGTCGCAGCCGTATTCGCTGCGCGACCTCTTCACGCCCGCTTGGCTGCCGCTCGCCGAGCGCTTCGTCGGCGGCGACGTCTATCAGGCCTACCTCAGCGCGTACAACTATCACCGCTGGCATGCGCCGGTGCGCGGCGTCGTCACGCACGCGTATCGGGTAGACGGCGCCTATTATTCGGTCGCCGAAGCGGAAGGCCCGGACCCGGCCGGGCTCAACGACTCGCAGGGCTACATGACGGCGGTGGCCGCACGCGCGGTGATCGCGATCGCGAGCGACGATCCGGGCATCGGCACCGTGGCGGCCGTGTTCGTCGGGATGGGCGACGTATCATCGTGCGTGGTCGAGGTCGTGCCGGGGCAGCGCGTCGACAAGGGCGACGAGATCGGTTACTTCCAGTTCGGCGGCTCGACCTACTGCCTGCTGTTCGAGCCCGGCGTAATCGACCGCTTCCTGTACGCGCCGCCATTCGAAGGCGAGCCGCCCGTCGTGCAGGTCAATGCGCCGGTCGCGGTCGCGCGGTGAGCGCGGTGCGCGACCCTGCGCATCACCCGTCGGTCACATCGTGCAGGCCGATCGCGTGGGCACCCGCGGCGTCATGACGCTGCACGCCTCGCAGCACCGACAGGCCGTCGGCCGTCAGCGCGGGTCGGTGCGCGCCCGACGCGTCGTCGTGCTCCATCACGATCAGGCGTCGTTCGACGAGCGCGACGACGTCGTCGCGATCGATCTGGATCTGTTCCGGCGCGTGATGCGCGAGGAACAGTGCGGCGAATTCGTGGGCAGTCAGCATGCTCGTTTCCCCGGTTGACGGCTGCGCTCGATGCGACGACGGCGTCGCATCGGCATGCGGCGCGTATCGTGCGCCGGCGACGTCAGGGGCATGCAGGGACCGTGCCAACCACTCCCGTGCGGCCGGTGTCCGCAGGGTGCGCGCGCCGCGCGATGTGGCGCCGGACGACGTGTTCGAGCCGCTGCAAAGTTTTCAACGGCGTGTAATGGCAGGCCGCCGGATGCGACCGGCGTCGATCCGTCTGGACAACGTACCGAGCAGATGCTTCGGGAAACGCGCTCGCTTCACGATCTCCGCGAGCGAAACAGCCCGGCCCTCGCTGCGCCTGCCGGCGCACGGAAATACCCGCTGTGCAGCACCACGTCGTGGTTGCCGCTCGCCAGCACGTCCGCGCATGCGGCTTCGATCCGCGCACGGCCGCGGTCGAACGCGTCGCGCAAGTCGGCTTCCAGCGCGGAACGCGCGCCGAAATGGTCTTCGAGCGCCTCGACGGTGATCGCGCAGTCATGCGGCACGCCACCAACCTCAACGACGAAGCGCATTTGCAGCGCCGCGCCGTCGAACGCGGGCGGTTCGTCGGTCAGCGTGACGGCGCGCGGGGAACCTGTCGGCATCGGCTCACGCCCCCCGCGCCGCGAGACGCTCGACCAGCGCGCCGTTGAACGCGGGCAGGTCGGCCGGCTTGCGGCTCGTGATCAGGTTGCCGTCGCGCACGACTTCCTCGTCCACCCACTTGCCGCCCGCATGACGAATGTCGTCCTGCAGGCTCGGCCAGCTCGTCATCGTCTTGCCGTCGACCAGCCCGGCCGATACCAGCAGCCAGCCGCCGTGACAGATCGCCGCGACCGGCTTGCCGGCGCCCACCGCCGCCGTCACGAATTCGCGCGCGGCGGGCACCATCCGGATCGCGTCGCCGTTGATGACGCCGCCCGGCAACACGACCGCGTCGTAGTCGCCTTCGCGCGCCTCGTCGAACGTGCGATCGACCTTCACCCGCTCGCCCTTGTCGACATGCCTGAAGCCCTGGATCTCGCCGCCCTTCTGCGAAATCACGTCCACCTGCGCGCCTTCTGCCGCGAGCGCGCGCTGCGGTTCGACGAGCTCGGCTTCCTCGAAGCCGTCGACCGCGAGAATCGCTACCTTGCAATGATCCAGCCTGCCGCTCATGAATGCCTCCGTGGAAGGTGTGGCACACGTCGTGCCGCGTTCGTCGCGTAGCAATCGGCGTGCCGCGTGCTCAAGGTGCTGCAGGCGGCCACACGCCGCGGCAACCACGCGCGCTTGTATTGCCCTGCAATCGGGGAACGACCCGCGCGCCGACGTGCGTATGCCTCTCGTCGTCTCGCCTGCCTCGTTCGTCACAGTCGGGGTGCAAACTTTTCAACGGGATGTAAGCCGACGCCGTGCGCCCGTTCGATGCGCCGCGATCACTGCAAATGACGCGCGGCGTCGAGCATCGCGTCGGTCAGCTCGACCGTCAGCGTCAGATTCTCGTCGGTATCGGGCAACTGTTCGAGCGTCTGTTGCACGGCGTCATGCAACATCGCATGCACGCGCATCCGCGCGCCGTCGTCGAGGTCCGCATAGCGTTCCATCGTCGAGCATTCGAGCGCGAGCACGACCGAATGCCGCGCCGCCTCGGGTGGCGCCTCGACCGCGTTCGCCCACGCCGCATGAAACATGACCCTGCCCGTTTCGACGTCCACGTGGACCGTCGTGTCGAGATCGTCCATGTCGCCTGCATCGTCGTCGATCTCGTCGTGCTCCAGAAAAATCCGGGAATTCGATTGCATGATGTCCTCCTGCGTGGTGGCGGCGCGCCCGTCCCGGGTAACCGCGCCGCCATCGCGCCGTGCCGGCCGCGCCGGCACGACACCGTCAATAACCGCTGGAACCGCCGCCCGTCCCGCCGGCCCCACCGCCGCCCGTGCCCGTCGAGCCCGCCGACCCGCCGTTGCCGGCGCCCGTCCCGCTCGTGCCACCCGAGCCGCCCGAGCCGCCCGTGCCGCCGGCCCCACCGGACCCGCCGACGCCGCCGCCGGGGGAGCCGCTACCGCCCTGGCCCGCGCCGTTCGGGCCGCCGCCTGGCTTCACATGGCCGGCTGATCCGCTGTGCGACCGCATCCCGTGCTTCGCGCCATGCCGCTGCGTGCCCGCCGGCGGCGGCGGCGCGGCCGTATTGCCGTTGGTACCCGGCGTCGACATGTCCATCGACGGATTTGGCGCGCCGGTGCCCTCGTCGGAGCGCTGCGAGTTCTGCGCCCATGCGGCCGGTGCAGCCGCGGCGATCGCGACGGCCGCGCAGCCCAGCACGTGGCGCGCGACGAACTTCGATTCGAATACTGACTTCATGGCGTTTTCTCCCTATGGACGATCGCGTGATGGAAATTCCTGCTCCGGTCTTTCAGCAAGGCCCATGCCGCGCCGGCGACGTTCGAGATGCGGCACGCGGTTTGCTCCCCTTCCGCGCACGACTTGTCCGTGACCCATACGGAGCCTCCGCCTTATGCCTTCCGCTTCTGCTTCCGCTTCCCACGCGCACGGCAAGCGCCACACGCGCCGCCCCGGCCGCGCGCGCGGCGCCGACCCGAACCACCGCCAGCGCTGGTCCGGCGAAGTTACTCAAAAAAGCGATGCGCTCGACATCGAGCCGGACATCTTCAAATCCGACGATCCGGCGGCGATCGCCGCGTCGCTGAAGCACTCGGCCGAACACAGCCGCCGCCGCAAGGCATCGCCGTTCCAGTCGGCGATGTCGATGCTGAACTTCTACGTGAACCGCGCGGGCCGCAACCTGCCGAAAACGCGCCGTGCAACGCTCGAACGCGCGAAGCGCAAGCTGCGCGAAGCGTTCGGCCGCAAGCCCTGACGGCCGGCGCGCCGCCCGTCTCCCTCCGCTGCGATCACACATGCACGAAACCCTCTGGTACCTGATCATCGGCGCGGTGCTGCTGGGCATGGGCGTCGTGACGTCCGCGTTGCGCCACCTGCCCTGCAGTTCGGCCATGATTTACCTGGTGCTCGGCGTCGCGCTCGGCCCGAGCGGCGCCGGCCTGCTGCATCTCGACCTCGAACGCGACGGCCCCCTGCTGCGCGCGATCGTCGAAGTCGCGCTGCTCGTATCGCTGTTCGCGATCGGGCTGCGGCTGCGCGTGCCGCTGTCCGACAAGCTGTGGCTCGTGCCGTGCCGCCTCGGGCTGCTCGCGATGGTCGTCACCGTGCCGCTGCTCGCCGCGTGCACGGTGCTCGCGCTTGGCGTCGGCTGGGGCCCCGCGTTGCTGCTCGCGGCGATCCTCGCACCGACCGATCCCGTGCTCGCGCACGACGTCCAGGTGCACGACCCGGGCGATCGCGACCTGGTGCGCTTCGCGTTGTCCGGCGAAGGCGGGATGAACGACGGCATCGCGCTGCCGTTCGCGCTCGCGGGGCTCGCGCTGTGCGGCGCACCGGGCGCGACGCACGGCATCCCGCCGCTGTCCGGCACGTTCGCGCTGGTCGCGCTGTGGGGCATCGCCGGTGCGACGGCGATCGGCGGCGGGCTCGGCTGGGCCATGACGAAGACGATCGGCTGGCTGCGTACGCGCCACGCGCAGGCGCTCGGCCTCGAAGGCTTCTTCGCGCTCGCGCTGATCGTGCTGTCGTTCGGCGCCGCGCAGCTCGCGCACACGTTCGGCTTCATCGCGACGTTCGCGGCCGGCGTCGCGATGCGGCGCGTCGAGCATCGTGCGAGCGGCGACCGTCCGCCGCGCGAAGTGATCGGCCAGATCGATTCGGAAGACGTCGTCGCGACCGAAAAGCATCCGGACAAGGCACATGCATTCATGGCCGAATCGGTGCTCGGCTTCACGATCGAGCTCGAACGGATCGCGGAGGCGATCGTGATGACGATGATCGGCAGCGTGCTGTCGACGCTGCCCGGCCCGTTGTTCACGTGGGGCGCCGCCGCGCTGGCCACCGTGCTGTTCGTCGCCGTGCGCCCGCTCGCGGTGCTGGTCACGCTCGTGGGGTCGCGGGCGACGCATGCGCAGCGGCGGCTGATGGCGTGGTTCGGCATCCGCGGGATCGGCTCGTTCTACTATCTGCTGTTCGCGCTCGAGCACGGGCCGTCCGAGGCCGTGCGCCCGCTGGCGGCGCCCGTGCTGGCCGTTGTGTCCGCGTCGGTGGTGGCGCACGGGGTCTCCGCGACGCCGCTGATGAACTGGTATTACCGGTTGCAGCAGCGTCGGCGCTGACCGTTCACGTGTCCGCGCCGAGCCGCGCCCGCATCGCCGCGGTGATGCGCTGGCGCGCCTTCGCATAGCCTTCCCACGGGTCGCGCTTCAGCGCGTCCAGCCGCGCGTGCAACGTGTCGATCGTCCATTGCGCGCCGCCCGTCGTCTGCGGCACCTCGTCCCACTCGAGCGGCACCGACACGCCCATGCCGGGCCGCGCGCGCACCGAATACGCGGCGATCGTGCTCGCGCCGCGCCCGTTGCGCAGGTAGTCGACGAAGATCTTGCCGCGCCGGTGGCGCGGCCCCATCGTCGCGGTGAAACGCTCGGGCAGTGTGCCGGCGACGTGCTGCGCGACCGCGCGCGAAAAATCCTTCACGTCGTCCCAGCCCGCGTGCCGCGTGAGCGGCACGACGACGTGCAGCCCCTTGCCGCCGCTCGTCTTGCAGAACGACACGAGCCCCAGCTCGTCGAGCAGGCCGCGCACCAGTTGCGCGGCGTCGATCATCGTGCGCCACGGCAGCGCCGGATCGGGATCGAGGTCGAACACGATGCGGTCGGGCCGCTCGACGTTCGCCGCATGCGCGTTCCACGTGTGCAGTTCGACCGTGCCCATTTGCGCGGCGCCGAGCAGCGCGTCGACGCTGTCGATCGACAGCAGCGGCCCGTGGCCGGGGTCGAGCCCTTCGTGCTGCGTGACGAACGGAATCTCGCGGCGCTCCGCGTGTTTCTGGAAAAACAGCTCGCCGGCGATGTCGCCCGGGGCGCGCACGAGCGACACGGGCCGGCCTTTCAGGTCGGGCAGCAGCCACGGCGCGACCCATTGCCAGTACCGCGCGAGATCGATCTTGCGCGTGCCGCTTTGCGGGTCGAGCACGCGCTCGGGATGCGTGATGCGCACGCCGCCGAGCGAGTCTGGCGCAGCCGCGTCGCCTTCGGCGCGCGCGGCCGCGCCGGAACGTGCGGGGCGCTTGCGAGTGGCCGTTTCGTGAGCGGCAGGCGATGCGCGCTTGCGTTTGTCGTCGTGCGTGGTTTCGCGTCGATCCATCGTCACCTCCGTATCCGTGTGTTTCGGCATTTCGCGGACGATCTGCTCCGCCGGCTTGTCGTCGCGCAGCGCGATGAACGCGGCCTGCCGCACGATGCCGTCGCCGGTCCATTCCGCGAATTCGCATTCGGCGACGAGTGTCGGCTCGACCCAGTGCACGCGCGTGCGCGTGCGTTCGCGCGGCGGTGCGTCGAACGGCATCGTGTCGCGCTCGTGCTTGCGCAGGATCGCGGCGAGACGGTCGAGCATGCGCGCGTCGAATCCCGTGCCGACGCGGCCGACGTAGCGCAGCGGCCCCGGCCCGTGCCGCCGCTTGCCGGCCGGCGGCGGTTCGTGCACGCCGAGCAGCAGCGCGCCGAAGCCGTGCCGGCTGCCCGATGGTTCCGTAAAGCCGCCGATCACGAATTCCTGCCGGCGCCGGCATTTGAGCTTGATCCACGCGGGCGAACGGCCGGCGCGATAGCGCGACTCCGCGCGCTTGCCGATCAGCCCTTCGAGGCCCGTGTTGCAGGCGCTCGTGATCAGCGACGCGACGTCCTCGCCGAGATCGGGCGAAAAACGCACGCGCGTCGGGTCGCTGTTCGCGAGCAGCGGTTCGAGCAGCGCGCGACGGGCCGCGAGCGGTGCGTCGCGCAGGTCGTATCCGTCGAGATAGGGCAGATCGAACGCGAAGAACGTGATTGCATCCGAGCGGCCCGTGCCGAACGCGTTCTGCAACGCCTGGAAATCGGGCAGGCCGTTTTCGCCGAGCACGACGGCCTCGCCGTCCAGCCACGCGTCGTCGACGTCGAGCGCCGCGAGCGCGTCGCGCTGCGCGCGCAGCTTCGCGGTCCAGTCGCGGCCTTCGCGCGTCATCAGCGTGACGCGCCGGCGCGCGCCCTTGCCGGCAATGCGCGCGAGGATCCGGTAACCGTCGAACTTCAGTTCGTAGCACCAGCCGCCGTGGGTCGGCGGCGCGTCGACCAGCGTCGCGAGTTGCGGCGCGACGCGCTCGGGCAGCGGCGCGCGCACCGCGCCCTCGACTTGCAACGGATCGGTGGGGTGCTGGCTTTCGTTGCCTTCGCGGCTTGCAGGTTGCGTTGCCCGTGAATCGCCGGTCGCGCCGGTCGAGCCGCCGCGTCGCGCCGCTTGTTTGCGCGCCGCGCCGTCGGACGCGCCGTCATGCACGCTGCCCGGCCGCTCGCCGACCACGTCGAATTCATCGGCGCTGCGCGCGTCGTCGTCGCGCTCCTTGATCAGCAGCCACTGGTCCTGGCGCCCTTCCTGGCGCCCGCTGCGTACGAGCGCCCAGCCGCCGTGCAGCTTCTCGCCGTCGAGCCGGAACGTCAGCTTGCCGGCCCGGTAGCCTTCGCGTGCCTGCGCGACGCCGCCGTCGGGCGTCCACGTGCCCTCGTCCCAGACGACGACCGACCCCGCGCCGTAATGCCCGGCCGGAATCTCGCCTTCGAACGACGCGTATTCGAGCGGATGGTCCTCGACATGCACGGCGAGCCGCTTCACCTGCGGATCGAAGCTCGGCCCCTTCGGCACGGCCCACGACTTCAGCGTGCCGTCGAGCTCGAGCCGGAAATCGTAGTGCAGCCGGCGCGCGTGGTGCTCCTGGATCACGAAGCGCAGCGGGTGGCGGGCGCGCGCGGCGGGCTTCGCCTTCGTGCCCGCTTTCACCTCCGCCTTCGCGCGACGCTTCTCGTGCGCGCCTTCGGGCTCGGGCGTCGCGCCGAAATGGCGCTTGCGGCGATACGGATCGAGCTTGCCGGCCATCGCGTCACCTCGTCGAAATCGGAGTCGGCGTCATCGGCTTCACGCCGCGTGCTTGCGTCGCGCGGCGGTCTTCTTCGCCGCAGGCTCGCTCGCCGCGCGTTTCGCGGTGCCGCGCTTCGCCGCGGTTTTCGTCGCCGCGCCTTTCGACGCGGATTTCGAGGGCGACTTGCGGCGTGACGATGACGACGATGACGCCTCCTCTTCCGCTTCGTCGCGCTCGTCACGCAGATCCGCCGCGCGCGCGCCGGCGCCACCCTTGAGGCTGCGCTTCAGCAGCTCGGTGAGATCGACCACGTTGGTCGCCGCGCGGCCCGTCTGCGCGGGCCGGTCCTCGATCTCCTCGACCTTGCCCGCGCGCACCTTGCGCTCGACCAGTTCGAGGATGTCGTCGCGAAACGTGTCGTGATATTCGTCGGGCGTCCATTTGCCGGACATGTCGTCGATCAGCTTCTTCGCCATCGCGAGTTCGCGCGCGGTGACGCCCGCGCCCTTCGCGTCGTCGGCCGGCACCGACAGCTCGTCGAGCGGCCGCAGTTCCTCCTGCCAGCGCAGCGTATCGAGCGCGAGCATCGGCCCGACCGGGATCAGCGCGCCCAGGTGCTGGCGGTCGCGCATCACGACGAGCGCGATGCCGATCTTGCCGCTGTCCTTCAGCGCGTCGCGCAGCAGTGCATAGACCTTCTCGCCCTTGCGGTCCGGCACCAGGTAGTACGGCGTGTCGAGATAGAGGAACGACACGGCGTCCTCGTCGACGAAGGTCAGGATGTCGACGGTCTGCGTCGATTCCGGGTTCGCCGCGCGGATTTCGTCGTCGGTCAGCACGACGTAGCGCTCCTTCTCGTACTCGTAGCCGCGCACGATGTCCTCGCGCGTGACCTCCTTGCCGGTGCGCTTGTTGATCTGCCGATAGCCGATCGGGTCCATCGAGCGCTTGTCGAGCATCCGGAACGACGGCTTCACGGTGCGCGTCGCCGGAAACAGTTGCACGGGCACGTGCACGAGCCCGAAGCTGATCGCGCCTTTCCATATCATCCGCGGTGCCATGCTGTTCCTCCTTGCCCGATGCGCGCCCGCCCGAGGGCAGGCGCGCCGTCCGGCGCGAACCGCCGCCGGCCCTATGCCGGCAGTTCCGCCGCCTGCTGTTCGCGCGCCCACACACGATGCTGGCCGAGGTGATCCGACAGCGTGTTCAGCACCTTGTCGAGATCGACGGCCTGCCCGACGCACACGCCTTCAGCCGGATCCGGCAAGTGCGCGGCGCTGAGCAATTGCCGCCCCGAGCCGACGGCCGCGATCGGCTTCAGGTGCTTGAACGCCTCGCGCACGAAATGGCGGGCGTCGGCGCTGTGCGCGAGATCGCGGCCATCGCCGTCGCCGCCGCACACGAACACCGCGTCGAACATCACCGACGGCATGCCGGCGAGCGTCGCCTCCGGCACGATGCCGCCAATCGGCGCGAGCGTCGGCGCGACGATCGTCGGCACCGCGTGCGCGGCCTGCAACGCGTCGCGCACCTGCTCGACGAGCACCGGGTTCACGCCCGGCGTCGCGATCAGCGCGATCTTGCGCGAGCGGATGCCGGGCTTCGCGCGGCCGATCAGGCTCAGCGCCGGCGACGGCCGCGGGACGGACGGCGTCGCGGCCGCCTGCGGCGCGGGCAGCCCGAGCCGTTCGGCGACCTGCGCGGCGAGCCCCGCGTCGAAGCGCGCGATGATCTCGTTGACCACCCGCTCGCGAATGTGCGGCTGCGTCACCTTGCCGAGCTCGAAGCAGTACGCATCGCGAATATGCCGCTGCTCGATCTCGGTCATGCTCTGGTAGAACAGCGCGGCTTGCGAGAAATGATCGGCGAACGATTCGCTGCGCACGCGCACCTTGTGGCCTTCGAGCGGCTCGGGCACGGTCTCGAAGCCGCCGCCGGACGGCGCGGGCGGCGTCTCGCTCGGCCAGCCGCCGCTCGTCGAGTTCGGCTCGTACGACGCCTGCCCGACGTTGATCGTCTGCCGGTGCATCGCGTCGCGCTGGTTGTTCGCGAACGGGCACACCGGCCGGTTGATCGGAATCTCGTGGAAATTCGGGCCGCCGAGCCGGCTCAGTTGCGTATCGGTGTACGAAAACAGCCGCCCCTGCAACAGCGGATCGTTCGTGAAATCGATGCCCGGCACCACGTGGCCCGGGTGAAACGCGACCTGCTCGGTCTCCGCGAAGAAGTTGTCGGGGTTGCGGTTCAGCGTCATCCGGCCGATCGGCCGCACCGGCACGCGTTCTTCCGGCACGAGCTTGGTCGGATCCAGCAGGTCGAAGTCGAATTTGTCGGCATCGGCCGGATCGATCATCTGCACGCCGAGCTCGAACTCCGGATAGTCGCCGCGCTCGATCGCCATCCACAGGTCGCGCCGGTTGAAATCCGGGTCGTGGCCGGCGATGCGCTGCGCCTCGTCCCACAGCAGCGAATACGCGCCGCTCACGGGCCGCCAGTGGAATTTCACGAAACGCTCGACGCCGGCCGCGTTCACGAAGCGGAACGTGTGCACGCCGAAGCCGTCCATCGCGCGATAGCTCGCCGGCAGCGCGCGATCCGACATCAGCCACAGCACCATGTGCGTGGTTTCCGGCACCAGCGACACGAAATCCCAGAACGTGTCGTGCGCGGACGCGCCGGTCGGCATCTCGTTCGGCGCCTCGGGCTTCACCGCATGCACGAAGTCGGGAAACTTGATCGCATCCTGGATGAAGAACACCGGCATGTTGTTGCCGACGAGGTCGTAGTTGCCTTCCTCGGTATAGAACTTCACCGCGAAGCCGCGCACGTCGCGCACGGTGTCGGCCGACCCGCGCGGCCCCTGCACGGTCGAGAAGCGCACGTACACCGGCGTTTCGGCGGCCGGGTCCTGCAGGAACGCGGCCTTCGTGTAGTCGGCCATCGGCTCGTAGACGCGGAACACGCCGTGCGCGCCCGAGCCGCGCGCGTGCACCACGCGCTCCGGAATGCGCTCGTGATCGAAATGCGTGATCTTCTCGCGCATGATGAAGTCTTCGAGCAGCGACGGGCCGCGCGCGCCGCCTCGCAGCGTATTCTGGTTGTCGGCGATCCGCACGCCCTGGTTGGTGCGCAACGCCTCGCCGTCGGGCCGCGCACGGTTCGCTTCGAGCTGGCGCGACTTCGCGCTGTCGTGCGGCTGCGTCGGGGGCGTCTTGCCGGCGGATGGGGGATTCGTCATCGTCAGGTGTCCTCTTGGTATTCGAATCGAGAGCCGCCATGCACGCCGGCGCGCCGCGGCGCGCGCGTGCGAACGGCGGGGAAAGCCGGCCCGGCGCCCGATGGGCGCCCGCGGGCCGGCGGCGTCAGGGCGCGCGCAGCGCCGCGTCGAATTCGACGGCCGTCACGTCGAGCGCCACGTTGCATTCGATCACGGCATCCTCGACGCGCGGCTTGTGCTCGTCCACCGCGCGCCGCGCGCGGTCGCACAGTTGCGTGCGCACGCGCAGCCGGTCGGCCGTGTCGAGCAGCGCGTAGCGCTCGATCACGTCCGCATCGAACCGCATGTCGACCGTGCAGCGCCATTCGCGCGCATCCTCGTCGGAGGGCACGCGCACCCACGATACGTGGATCGTCAGCCGGCCCGACGCGTCGTCCTCGTGAACGACGACGGTCGACTGCGACGGAAAGCCGATCGCGAACGCGTGCTCGAGTTCCGCGACGCGCCGCGACCGGTCGGGCGCGACCGTCATCGGCGCACGACCCCCAGCAACAGCGTGACGAGGAAGATCACGACGAAGATGTAGAACAGAATCTTCGCGATCTCGGCCGCGCCGGCGGCAATGCCGCCGAACCCGAACACCGCCGCGATGATCGCGATGACGAAGAAGATGATGGCGTATCGAAGCATGGAACCCTCCTGGATGACAGCGGTCGTCACTAAACGTCGGCGGCGCTCACGCATCGTGCTTGTGTTTCGGTTTGCCGTGCGTGGGCGTGGAAGCCATTTTCTCGAGCTCTTTCTCGCTCATCGACTTGGCCATCGATTTCGACGGCGGCTTCAGGTCTTTCATTTTCGTGTCACCGCGCTTGGCCGACAGCGCGGCCCCTGCGGCGCGCTGCTGCGCCTGGGATTTGGCTGGCATGATTGCGCTCCTCTCGTTGGCGCGAGCCGACGCGACGGACGGCGCGCGCGTGGTTGGAACAATGAGGCCGTCACGCGGCGTCGCGGCGCCGCAGGTCGGCCGGTGGAATCTTCATCGCCTGGCGATACTTGGTCACCGTCCGACGCGCAAGAAGAATGCCGCGGCCCGCGAGATTTTCGGCGAGCGCGACGTCGGACAGCGGATCGGTATGCCGCTCGGCCGCGATCATGTCGCGGATCAGCACCTTCGCGGCGGAGGCCGAGCACACGCCCTTGCCGGCCGCCTCGAGCTTGCGCGGGAAGAAATGCTTGAACTCGAACGTGCCGTGCGGCGTGGCCATGTACTTGTTGCCGGTCGCGCGCGACACGGTCGATTCGTGCAGGTCGAGTTCCTCCGCGATGTCGCGCAGCACGAGCGGCTTCATCGCGATCTCGCCGTAGCGGAAGAAATCGCGCTGCCGCGCGACGATGCATTCGCCCACGCGCTGGATCGTGTCGAAGCGCTTCTGCACGTTGCGGATCAGCCAGCGCGCTTCCTGCAATTGCTGGCCGAGCGGCGAATCACGCTCGCCGCTCGACTGCGCGAACAGCGTCGCATAGCGCTCGTGCAACCGCGCACGCGGCAGCACGGCCGGATTGATCGTGACGATCCACTCGTCGCGCACCTGACGCACGATCACGTCGGGCACCACGTAGTCGCCGCGCGTGCTGCCGTAGTGATTGCCGGGGCGCGGGTCGAGCCCGCGCACGAGCGCGCAAGCGGCCTGCAGCGTCTGCTGATTGCAGCCGAGGCGCCGCTGGATTTCGGCCGTCTCGCGGCGCGCGAGCCGCTCCAGATGTTCGCGCGCGATCGCTTTCGCTTCCGCGAGCGCCGGCGTGCCGGCCGGAATCGCGTCCAGTTGCAGCACCAGGCATTCGGATAACGAACGCGCGGCGATACCCGGCCGGTCGAGCATCTGCACGAGCCGCAGCGCGACCGCCAGATCCTGCTCCGACAGCAGCCACGCGGGATCGGCGGCGACCAGCAGTTCAGGAAGTTCCTGCCGCAGGTAGCCGTCGTCGTCGAGCGCATCGATCACGAGGCGCGCGGCCTCGCGATCACGTTTGTTGAGCGGATAGAGCCGCAGCGCATCGTGCAACTGCTGATGCAGCGACGGCTCGGCGGCCATCCATTCGCCGGGCGACAGCCCGTCGGTGTCGTCGCCCTGGCGGCTCGTGCCGCGCGGCGCGGGCGCGGCGGTAAACGGCACCTCGCCGTCCGGCGGGCGGATTTCGTCGCGCTCGGGCGCCGTTTCAGGCGCGGCCGCTTCGGTCGGTTGCTCGGGGACGGCGGCAGCGGTTTCGTCGTCGCCCGGGCCGTCTTCGAGAAACGGGTTCATGTCGAGCGCCTGACGCAATTCCTGTTGAAATTCGAGCGAGGACAACTGCAGCAGCCGCAGCGACTGCTGAAGCCTCGGCGTGAGTGCGAGATGCTGTCGCATCTGCAGCGCAAGCGAGACGGGCATCAAAAGCCTCCTGACGGTTCGGTTCGGGTGTGTCTTCTACCGAACGTCATGCAGCATCCGTGCCAGCCGCGCGAAGCGCGGCAGGGCGCGGCTCTCGGGGGTTCGCACCCCGTGTCGCCCCGCGCCGGAGCCTGCTTTTTTACAAGGCCGGGGCAAGTTTGGGGGCACGTATTTCGCTCGGGCAAACGCGGCCCCGCCCTGGGCTGACTGCCCGTCCTCATTCGCATCGATGCGGTCGCCCTCCGACCGGTCGAGTAAAGCGGTCGACGATTCGGGCAGATGGCGCCGGATGCGCGTGCGGATTCGCCATCGCGTTGCCCCGGCCGCATCGCGGTGCCGCATGCCGTGGCGCGGCGCCACACCGCAACGTCCTGTCAGTACTGCATCGGCGGCGGCGTGCCCGGCAGCGGCCGATCGCCCTGCGTGCCGTTCGGGCCGGGCGGCGGTGCGTCGACCGGTTCGCCGACGGTTGCGCCCGGCGGCATCGTGTTGCCCGGCGACGGACGCGTGTCGTAGCGCGTGTTCGCGTCCGGCATCGTCGTGGTCGATTGCGCGCCGCGGCCGTCGGGCGGCGCGGGCGGCGCCGCGCGCGTGCCGTACGGGCCGCCGGCCGGTTGCGTGCATGCGCCCAGCGCGCACGCGGCGGCCAACGCACACGCGCCCACGCGGATCGTCTGGATCGTGTTCATCGAATGCTCCTCCCATGGCTGCGGGCCGCGCCGTGGCGGCGCGGCTCAGAGCCGGTTGAAATGGAAATCGCCCGCGTACGCGGTCGGTGCGCGGCGCGCCATCATCGTGTCGAATTCGGCCGCGACGCGCGTGAGCGTGCCGCGTTGCCGGCCGACGTCGGCCCGTTCGAGCGCGGCGAATGCATCGCCGTCGAACGTCACGGTCAGCGACGCCGGATGGCCGTCGACGCGAAAGCCGATATGCAATGCGCCGACCGGTTGCTCCTCGACATGGAACGGGATCGCGCGCGCCTCGAAATGGCGGCCCAGCGTTTCGGCGATGTCGCGCAGCAGGCCGGGTTTCACGCGGATGCTCATCGCAGGCCCTCCCTTGCCGGTGTCGTTCGCGACGCCGCGCTCACCGGCAGCGCCCGCACCGGCGGCTCGCGCGACGGCGGATCGCGTTCCGGCGGCGCATGCCCGGGCGGATCGCCCTCCGGCTGCCGGTACGGCTCGGGCATGTCCGGCGGCACGTCGTCGGGGTCGGGCGGCTCGGGGTCCGGCTCGATGTCGGGAAGCGGCGGTTCGGGCCGTTGCAGCCACTGCGCGGGTTCGTTTTTCATCGGCAATTCCATCGTTGCGGGATTCGGTCGGGATCGGCGCGACAGCCGCATGGCGAGGATTCGCAAGCCGCATGCCGTGCGGCCGGGCCGCCCGCACACGGAGATCGCACGGGGACCGCGCGGGAATCGATACGCGGGCGGATACACAGCCGCGCGGTGCGGCGCGAAGCGCCATGCCTTCGCTACACCGTTCGCTGAAAATCTTGCAAGCGCGCCGCTACGCGTCATAGGCGGCCATCACCAGCCACAGCTCGCGGCCGTCGTCGCGCACGCGCGCGGCGAGCGCGTACGGATCCGACGGCTCGCACGCCCGCTGCAGCGCGAAGCGCGCGGGCTCGGTCGCGCCGAACGTCTCGTCGCCGAGCGGCCGCACGTCGGCCTTGCCTTCGAACATCCGGCGCTCGGGGCGGTAGATCAGCGGCTCGCGCTTCCACGTATCGAAATGGCTTTTCACCGAATCGAATCCGCCCCCGCATACGTTGATCTCATAGCGCACGCCTGGTCGTCGTTTCGGAATCATCGTCGTGCCTCCGCTTGATGTGTGCGCAGCAGACACGCCGTCGCGCCTGCGTCGTCATGGTCGTCTGCCTCGCTGCGGCAAGTCGCGTGCCGGGGGCGAACCGGGAACGCCGGTTGCGACACTGGCGCATCACCGTCACCGATACGGAGCAACGTCATGAAGGATTCGACCCGGCCCGGCCAGAACGCACCGGCGCACGAGCGGCAGCCCGACCCGCAACCGCCGCTGAAGGATCAGGACCGCACGCGCACGCGCCATTCCGAACGGCATATCGACAAGCAGCTCGAGGACACGTTTCCGGCGAGCGATGCGCCCGCGACGGGCGGCGTGACGCGCATCGAACCCGACACGCCGCCCGGCACGCACGACGACGGGCCGTGGCAGGACAAACGCGATCGCGACGACGCGTGACGCGGCGGCCGCGCGCACGGCATGTGCTTTGCTGAATCCGGCGGCCGCATCGGCCCATTGCTACACACTGCTACACCTACCCGCAAGGAGAATTGCATGCATCGCGTCAACGAAATCATGTCGCAGGACGTCGTGCGGATCTCGCCGACCGACTCGATCCGTCACGCCGCCCAACTGATGGAGCGCTACGACATCGGCGCGCTGCCCGTGTGCGACAACAACCGGCTGGTCGGGATGGTGACGGACCGCGATCTCGCGGTGCGCGCGATCTCGGCTGGCAAGCCGCCGGAGACGCGAATCCACGAGGTGGCGTCCGGCCCGATCGAATGGTGCTTCGACGACGATTCGCTGGACGAGATCCAGCACTACATGGCCGACGCGCAACTGCGCCGGCTGCCCGTCGTCGATCACGACAAGCGACTGGTCGGCATGCTGTCGCTCGCGGACATCGCGACGCGCACGGCGAGCCCCGAGCGCGACGACGTGGCGAACACGCTCGAAGGCGTGTCGCAACCGAAGCAGACGTGACGAAGCGATTCCCGCTTCGCCCTGCCCACCCCGCGCGACCCGCAGGGCCCGCCCCGGGCACGGTCGCGCCCCACGCAGCCTGGAGGAAACCATGCAGACTTCCAATCAAGGTCAGACCCGCATCATCGGCAAGGGCGCCGCGACGGCGGCCGGCCCCGGCCCCGACGTGATGGCGGCCGATACGCTGGAAGGCGACAAGGTCTATACGACCGACGGCGACGACGTCGGCAAGATCAAGGACATCATGCTCGACGTGCGCTCCGGCCGCATCGCGTACGCGGTGCTGTCGAGCGGCGGCATCCTCGGCATCGGCGACAAGCTGCACGCCATTCCGTGGAGCGCGCTGACGCTCGACACCGAGCGCAAGTGTTTCCTGCTGTCGGTGTCGTCCGAGCGGATCCGCAACGCGCCGGGGTTCGACAAGGACCATTGGCCGGCGATGGCCGATCCGCAATGGGCCGAGCCGCTGCACGAGTTCTACGGCAGCACACCGTACTGGAGTGCCGGCGACGAGCTCGGGCTCACCGACCCGACCGAGGACCTGAACGATCCGCGCGGCCGCCACTGAGCGCGCCACGACGTGGCGCCGCAGCGCCGGCGCCTTTGATGCGACACGCCCCGCTCCGCGCGGGGCGTTTTTTTGTCCGCCGCGCCGTGCCGGCAGGTGCCGCACCCCACGGGCCGCCAGCCTTTTTACAAGGGGCGTGTAACGTCCCCGTCCGGCTTCGCGGCACCGCCGCTCGCCGATTCGAGGTAGCCCAGCAGCCGGTGCGGCGTCAGCGGCTTCGCGCAATGCGCGTCGAAGCCGGCTTCCTTCGCCTGTTCCTGATCCCGGCGCGACGCGAGCCCGCTGCACGCCACCAGCAGCATGTCGGCCGTTTGCGGATCGCCGCGCAGTCGCGCCGCGAGTTGCAGCCCGTCGAGGCCCGGCATCGCGATGTCGAGCACGACCGCGAACGGCTGCCAGTCGCGCGCGACGTCGCACACCGCGAACGGATCGTCGGCAACCCGGCACTCGAAGCCGCGCGCCTCCAGCAGCAGGCGCAGCGCATCGGCCGCTTCGCGATAGTCGTCGACGACCAGCACGCGGCGCGGGCGGCGCGGCACGCTGTCGGGCGCGCGCCACAGCAGCACGTCGTCGGCGGCCGGATCGTCGCCGGGGTCGGGTTGCATCGTGCTTCTCCTGTCGTTGGACCGGTTTGCCAAGCAAGGCGCGCGCCCATATCGACCGAGTGCGGCATGCCGGTTGCTGTCTCTTTCGCATCGCCGACACAGGAGTCTTTCATGCGCACGATGCGGCTTCCCGCGCCCGCTCTGCTTCCCTCCGCCCGTGCGACAGCACGCGCGCCGGCATGTTCCGCGCAACCGCGGCGCGCCGCTTGCCCGGCCCGGACCGGGGGCGCCGCATGACGCGCAAACCGCCCGCGCGCCCGGCATCCACGCCGCCGCCGACCGACGACGATGCGCCGGCTACGCTCGACGCGTGCCGCCGCTGCACGCTGTGGGAACACGCGACGCAGCCGGTGCCGGGCGCCGGGCCCGTCGACGCGCCGATCATGCTGGTCGGCGAGCAGCCGGGCGACCAGGAGGACCGCGCGGGCCTGCCGTTCGTCGGCGCGGCCGGCCGCATGCTCGATCGCGCACTCGACGAAGCCGGGATCGAACGCTCGCACGTCTACCTGACGAACGCGGTCAAGCACTTCAAATGGGAGCCGCGCGGCAAGCGGCGGCTGCACAAGACACCCGCGCAGCGCGAAGTGGCCGCGTGCCACTACTGGCTCGAGCGCGAGCTCGAAGCCGTACAGCCGCGCGTGGTGGTCGCGCTCGGCGCGACGGCGCTGCGCGCGGTGCTGCAGGACAACGACGCGACGCTCGAGCGCACGCGCGCGCCGGTGCGCACCGAGGACGGCCGGCTCGTCGTCGCGACCTATCATCCGTCGTACGTGCTGCGCACGCGCGGCGCCGATTCCCGCGAACACGCCTACCGCACGCTGGTCGACGCATTGCGCACGGCGTCGCGCCTCGCGCGCGAGCGGCGCCACGGGGGCGGCCGCCCGTCGCACGGGGACGCCGGATGAGCGGACTCGACGAAGACGCGCGGCCGGCGGCCGAAGCGCCGCCGCCGGCCGCGAAGCCGTGGTATAGGCGGCTCGGCCCCGGCCTGCTCGCGGGCGCGTCGGACGCCGATCCGAGCAACGTCGCCGTCTACGCGCAGGCCGGCAGCCAGTTCGGTTTCAACATGCTGTGGATGATCGTTGTCACGCTGCCGATGATGGTCGCGGTGCAGCTCGCGTCGGCATTCATCGGCCGGCGCAATCGCGAAGGGCTCGTGGCCGGCATCCGCGAGCACTTTTCCGATCGCGTCGCGAAGACGCTGATCGTGATGGTCGTGATCGTCAACGTCGTGAACGTCGGCGCCGATCTCGCGGCGATGGGCGATGCGACGGCGCTCGTCGTCGGCGGCCGCAGCTATTGGTATGCGCCGCTCTACGGGATCGCGTCGCTCGCGTTGCAGGTGCTGCTGTCGTACGAACGCTACGCGCGCTGGCTGAAATGGATGACGCTCGGCCTGATCGCGTACGTACTCGAACTCGGCTTCGTGCACATCGACTGGGCCGGCCTGCTGCATGCGATCGTGCTGCCGCAGATCGCGTTCACGCATGCGTATGCGACCACCGCGGTCGCCGTGCTCGGCACGACGCTGAGCCCGTACCTGTTCGTGTGGCAAGCCGCGCTCGAAGTCGAGGAAACCACGGCCGAGCAACAGGACGGCGAGCGCAGCACGCGCCGCGAGACCGAGCGGCGCATCACGTTCGACACGTGGACCGGCATGATCGTCACCAACGCGGTGTCGTTCTGCATCATGGTGATCGGCTCGGCCGTCTTCTTCGCGCGCGGCCGGCACGACATCGGCAGCACCGCGCAGGCCGCGGAGGCATTGCGGCCGATCGCCGGCGAAGCCGCGTTTCTCGTATTCGCGTTCGGCATCGTCGGCTGCGGGCTGCTCGCGATTCCCGCGTTCGCAGGCAGTGCCGCCTACGGGTGCGCGGAAGCGTGGCGGTTCCGCGAAGGGCTGAACGAGCCCGTGAAGCGCGCGCCCGCGTTCTACACGGTGCTGGCGCTGTGCGTGATCGTCGGCATCGCGATCTGCTTCGGCCCGATCGACCCGATCCGCGCGTTGTACTGGAGCGCGGTGCTCAACGGCATCGCGGCGGTACCGATGCTCGTGCTGGTGATGCTGCTGTCGCGCAAGCGCGATGCGGCCGGCCAGCCCGGCAGCGGGCCGGTGTCGAAACTGTTCGGCTGGCTGGCGGTCGTGCTGATGGCGGCGGCGGTGGCCACGATGATCGTCGATCTGCTGACGTGATCGATGGAACGGGGATGAACGAGATTGCGTGCGCAACCGCTTGAACCGGCAAGCGGGCGGCCGCGCCGCCCGCTTGGCCCGCGACATTACATCATCTTGCCGCGCGAGCGCTCGGCACGCGCCGCATCGGCGGCGGACTCCACCTTCTTCACTTCCTCCGGCGGCGGCAGCACCGCTTTGAAGCCCATCGACTCGATCCACATCTCGCGCGCCCAGCCACGCGTGTGATACAGGTGATGATCCTCGTCGGCCTCGACTTCGTCGTGCGCGGCCTTCAACGCCTTCGCGGCGTTACTGTCGGGCAGTTGATCGGCCGCGTAGCCGATCAGCTCCCAGTTCAGGTGATCCTTGGTTTCGGCCAGCACCACGCATTCGGCCGCGACGACCTGCGCGACCGCCGGGTCGGCCTGCTTCTTCGCCTGCTCGATCACCTGCACCAGCGACTTGCCGGTCGCCGCCACCGCGGCGCGCCCCGGCGACTGCGTATCCGGGTCGAGGCCGAGCGTTTCGAATACCTTGCGCAGCACCTCCTGGTGATGCAGCGTCTCCCGATGGTACTTCTCCCATTCCTTGTGCAGGTCCTCGTCGGTCGCGCACTGGAGCGCGGCCTCGTAGATCTGCGCGCCGCCAAGCTCGGTCTCGTATGCCTGGCAGAGCAGTTCGAGGATACCTTCGTGCTTCGATTGCCGTTGGGCCATGACTGCTTCTCCGAAAAAGCGGGCCGCACGTGCGGCCCAGGGGTGGAACCGGGCGCGCGTTATTGCGCGCCCACCTTGCGTGCGACCGTTTCCGCCATGCTCAGGTGATGCTTGAGCGTCGGCAGCGTGGATTTCGCGAACGCGCGCAGTTGCGCGTCCTTGCCGTCGCGCGCTTCGTCTTCGAACAACGCGACCGCCTTCTTGTGCGCATCGGGGCCGGCCGCCGCGAGATAGGCGGTGTCGAAGTCGTGCCCGCGCTTGCCGCGCAGCGCCTCCACGTCGGGGTCCGAGATCGTGTCGACCTGCGGCTTCATGCCCTTGCGCGCGGCGATCTCACTGAGCTTCGCGTTCGCCTTGCCGTGGTCCGCGACCATCCGTTTCGCGAATGCCCGCACGTCGGCCGACTGCGCCTGCTTCAGCGCGAGCTGGCTGGCCTGCACTTCCGCCTTGCCGGCCATCGCGGCCTTGTCGACGAATTCCGCGTCGGCGCCCTTCGGCGCTTTCGCGATGCCGGGGTCGCCCGCGGCGCCCGCGCCCGACGACGGGTTGATCACGCCGCCCGGCACATGCGAATTCGACGCGGGCGGCTCGCTCGGCATCTGCGCGCGGGCGAGCGCCGACACCGCGAGCACGCCGGCGGCGAGCGCCGCGATCGTCCAGTTGGGTTGTCTCATCTGCTTTCTCCTGGTACTTGCGTGGAAACGGCCATCAGCCGCCGACGATCGAGCCGCCGTTCGGGTGCAGCGTCTGCCCGGTCATGTAGCTCGCGCCTTCCGACGCGAGCAGCACGTAGCAGCCGATCAGTTCGTCCGGCTGGCCAGGCCGCTTGAGCGGCACGTTCGAGCCGAATTTCTCGACCTGCTCCGGCGTGAACGTCGACGGAATCAGCGGCGTCCAGATCGGCCCCGGCGCGACCGCGTTCACGCGGATGTCGCGCTCGGCCAGCTCGATCGACAGCGAGCGCGTGAACGCGACGATCGCGCCCTTGGTCGCCGAGTAGTCGGGCAGCTTCGGGCTGCCGTGATACGCGGTGACCGACGCCGTGTTGACGATGCGGCCGCCCTGCTTCATGTGCGGCAGCGCCGCCTGCGTGCAGAAGAACATGCCGTACACGTTCGTGCGGAAGGTGCGTTCGAGCTGTTCCTCGGACACGTCCTCGATGCCGGGCTGCGGATGCTGCTCGCCTGCGTTGTTGACGAGCACGTCGAGCCGGCCGAGCCGCTCGACCGTGCGCGCCACCGCGTCGCGCGCCTGCCGGCGATCGCCGACGTCGCATGCGATCGCCTCGCAACGCCGTCCGGCCTGCTCGATCAGCTTCTTCGTGTGCGCGGCATCGTCGGATTCCTTCAGGTAGACGATCGCGACGTCCGCGCCCTCCTTCGCGAAACCGATCGCCACGGCGCGGCCGATCCCGCTGTCGCCGCCCGTCACCAGCGCGACCTTGCCCGCGAGCTTGCCGCTGCCGACGTAGTCGGCCGCCTCGTCGCGCGGCTTCGGGTGCATGTCGCGCTCGGTGCCCGGCTGATGCGACTGTTTCTGCGGCGGTGGAGTCTGTGCGGTGGTCATGTGTTCCTCCTTGAACGAATGCCGTCGATGCAGCGCAAGCGGCGTGCCGCGCGCGGCGCACGCCGGCCCGCGCGCGCCGGCCGGGTTTCGACGGTGTGCTTTGCAAGCGCGTGAAAAAAGGGCGTATTCAGCGCGGCACGTCGGATGGCGCTTCGTCGGGCCGGCGGACCGGATCGAAATCGCGCCATTCGCCGTTCTGCCAGTCGCCCTCGACGCGCTCGATCGACTTCGCGCCGGTCGCGCGCAGTACGTCTTCGGCGGCCGTCGCGGTGTCGGGCGTCACGCGCGCGGCGAGGATCACGCCGGTCTCGCTCTGCGCGAGGGTGCCCTTGCCTTCGGCCTGCTCGCCGCGCATCCGGCCGAGCGCGCCGCCGAATGCGCCGAGATAGGCGCCGGCCAGCGCGCCGGCGGCCGGCACGAACCAGTAGCGCAGGCCGACCGCATACACGATCAATCCGGCGACGACGCCGATCAGCAGCCCGCGAATCGCGCCGATCATCGCGCCGCGCCCGCCCGGTTTCGCCGCCGTGTCGGCATACACGTCGCCGCCGATCGGGAAGCGCGCGTGCTGGCCGCCGGGGTTCAGGAAGAAGATCGACACGTCGTCGGGCCCGAACGCGCGCTCGTAGAGGTGACGCGCCCCACCTTCCGCTTCATCGAACGTCGTGAAACGGCCTGCGACGATCATCGCCATGGTCGTGCTCCTCGTGATGGGTGCGCCGCGCGCTCGCGCACGCGGCGCGACGGGACGGCACTTACATCAGCCGCCCAAGTTCCTTCGATACCGATGCGGGCGTGTCGTACTCGCGCTCCGGGATCTTGCGCAGCATGTCGAGCACCTCGCGGTCCGCATGCGCGCGTTCCGCGCACTGCACGACGTCCGACTTGCTCGCCGGGTAGTCCATGCCCTTGAGCGCCTTCTGCACGTCGACGGGGCTCGGCGGCTTGCCGTGGCCCGTCTGATGGCCGCCCTTGTCGTGGTCCTGCTGCGTGCGCTCGCCTTCGTGCGCACGCGAGTGGCTGTATTCGTGGCCCGTATGTTGTCGGGATGTCATGAAAGCCTCCTTGGAAAATGAACGAAAATCACGCGGACGGACGGCGTGCGCGCGCGAACGCGGCAAACATCAGCGCCGCCGCGCCGAGCGCGACCGCGCCGGCAACCTTCGGCCGCTGCACCACCGTGTTGTACGCACAGCTGCGCAGCACGGGGCCTTCCATGCCTTCGCGCTCGTGCAGCGCATGGCGCGAGTCGTACAGCGCGTTGTCGTCGCGCGGCCGCGCGGGCCGCACCGTGCGCTGGCCGCGCGAGAACAGCGTGGCCGCGACGCGATCGAACAGTCGCGGCGCGTGGTACGCGCTCGCCGACGTGAACTTCGCGGCGCCGCCGACGAACAGCGTGCGGCGCGGATGCGCGGCCGCGAACAGGATCGCGTCGGCCACCAGGTCGGGGTCGTAGATCGGCGGCGGCAGCTTCGCCTCGACGTTCATGTAGTTCTTCGCGTGCATCACGAACATCGTGTCGATCGCGGCCGGCTTGATCAGCGTGACGGAAACCGGCAGGTGGTCGGCCTCCATCTCGAGTCGCAGCGAATCGGTGAAGCCCTTCACCGCGTGCTTCGATGCGACGTACGCGCTTTGCAGCGGCACCGGCGCGTCGGATGCCTCGCTGCCCATGTTGATGATCGCGCCGCCGTGGAAATCGCTCTTGCGCCGGAAATGGTCGGCCGCGACGAGCGAGCCGTGCACGACGCCCCAGTAGTTGGTGTCGAACAGCCGGCGCTGATCCTCGAGCGGCACCTGGGCCGCCGTCCCGAAGATCGACACACCGGCATTGTTGACCCAGGTGTCGAAGCCGCCGTACGTATCGGCCGCCGTCGCGGCCGCGCGCTGCAGATCCTCGATGTTGCCGACGTCGCCGGCGACCGGCACCGCGAGGCCACCGTGCTGGCGGATTTCCTCGCACAGCGTGTTCAGCGCGTCCTCGTTGCGTGCGAACAGCACGAGCTTCGCGCCCCGCCGCGCCGCCTTGCGCGCGGTGACGAGACCGATGCCGCTCGTCGCGCCGGTAATCACGATCGTCTGTTCGCCGACCGGTTTGAGCATGCAGTTCATCGCTGGACTCCTGTGACGGTCGACGCGCGGTTATTTGGGCCGGATGGTCAACTGGTCGCGCACGTCCTGCACGCCGTCGACCTGCTTCACGACGCCGACGGCCTGCGTGCGCTGCTGCTCGTCGGGCACGCTGCCGGTGAGCGTCACGGTGCCGTGCCGGGTCTTCACGTGGATGTCGCCGGCCGACAGGCCGCTCGTGCCGACGAGCTCGGCCTTCGCCTTGGTCGTGATCGTCGCGTCACGGATTTTCGTGCCGGTGCTCGAACGCGACGACGACGTCGACGACGATGCGGCGCCGTCGTCGCCGGCGGCGACCGCGTTCGGCGCGACGACCATGCACGCGGTGGCTGCGGCGATCGCGACCGCCATGCCGGTGCGCAGCACGCGTTGACGGCGGATTCGCGGGGAGCGGGCTGGTAGCGGGGATACCTTCATCGTGACCTCCTTTTCGTCAAGCCGGACGCGCCGGCAGGTGAACGGGAGCCGCGCAAGTCGCGTGCCGCGCCGCGTGCGCCGCATGCATGCACGCCAGCGCGATCAGACGCCCTTTCATCCAACGCGTTGTAATTTTTTCGGCACACGGGGAAGCGGTTTTCCCCGCAATGCAGCGGGCATGCCGATTGCCGAGCGACGGGTAACGGCGGCCCGTGTGCGCGGCCCCGATATCGGGAGCAAGACCATGCAAAGAATCGCGTTGATCAGTGAACATGCATCGCCGCTGGGGGTGATCGGCGGCGTCGATGCCGGCGGCCAGAACATCTATGTCGCGAACGTCGCGAAGCAGCTCGCGGAGCGCGGCCTCGACGTCGACGTCTACACGCGCTGCGACAATCCGCACTTGCCGGAAGTCGTGCCGATCGGCCCGCGCATGCGCGTGATCCACGTGCCGGCCGGGCCGCCGACCGACGTACCCAAGGAGCGGCTGCTGCCGTACATGGGCGCGTTCGCGCAGTACATGATCGCGCGCATGCGGCGCGAGCCCGACCCCGTCGACGTGATGCACGCGAACTTCTTCATGTCCGGCGACGCCGCGCTGCGCGTGAAAAAAGCGCTCGGCATCCCGCTCGTCATGACGTTCCATGCGCTCGGCCGCGTGCGGCGGCTGCACCAGGGCACGGCCGACGGCTTCCCCGACGCGCGCTTCGCGATCGAGGACACGCTCGCGCGCCGCTCGGACCGCCTGATCGCCGAATGCCCGCAGGACGCGCTCGACCTGACGACGCACTATCGCGCCGACACCGCACGTATCGAGATCGTGCCGTGCGGCTTCGACGCGCGGGAATTCCGGCCGGTGCCGCGCGTCGATGCGCGCGCACGCCTGGGTTGGCCGCAGGACGCATTCGTCATACTGCAACTGGGCCGCCTCGTGCCGCGCAAGGGCATCGATACCGTGATCGACGCGCTCGCGCGCATGCCGCGCGATCCGCAACGGCCGACGCACCTGTACGTGGTCGGCGGCAGCCAGCCCACGCCCGACCTCGCGCGCGACCCGGAACTCGCGCGGCTCGCCGCCCTCGCGCACGCACTCGGCATCGCGAACCGCGTAACCTTCGTCGGCCGGCGCGATCGCGACGCGCTACACCTGTACTACAGCGCGGCCGACGTGTTCGTGACGACGCCGTGGTACGAGCCGTTCGGCATCACGCCGGTCGAAGCGATGGCGTGCGCGACGCCGGTGATCGGCAGCGACGTCGGCGGCATCCGCACGACCGTCGACGACGGCGCCACCGGCTATCTCGTGCCGCCTCGCGACCCGGCCGCGCTCGCCGCGCGCCTCGTGCAACTGCGCGCGCAACCGGACCTGTGCGCGGCGCTCGGCCGCGCCGGCTACCTGCGCGCGCACCGCTTCTACACCTGGCAAGGCGTCGCCGACCGGCTCGTCGACATCTACCGCGACGTCGCCCGCGCGCAGCGCGCCGGCACGTCGGCGGTCACCGGCCGGCGCACGCCGGTCGGCACCACGCAAGGCGTGCTCGCACACCGCAAGGAGAATACGTAATGAAGGGCTACGATCGAAAACGCGTCCTCGTCACCGGCGGCGCCGGCTTTCTCGGTTCGCATCTGTGCGAGCGCCTCGTGACGGAAGGGCACGACGTGCTGTGCGTCGACAATTTCTACACGGGCACGAAGGACAACATCGCGCACCTGCTCGATGCGCCGAACTTCGAGCTGATGCGGCACGACGTGACGTTTCCGCTCTACGTCGAAGTGGACGAGATCTACAACCTCGCATGCCCGGCGTCGCCCGTTCACTACCAGCGCGACCCCGTGCAGACGACGAAGACCAGCGTGCACGGCGCGATCAACCTGCTCGGCCTGGCCAAACGCGTGAAGGCGCGCATCCTGCAGGCATCGACGAGCGAGGTGTACGGCGACCCCGACGTGCATCCGCAGGACGAGCACTATTGCGGCCGCGTCAATCCGACCGGCATCCGCGCGTGCTACGACGAAGGCAAGCGCTGCGCGGAGACGCTGTTCGCGGACTATCACCGCCAGTACGGCGTCGACGTGCGGATCGCGCGGATCTTCAATACGTATGGCCCGCGCATGCATCCGGCCGATGGGCGCGTCGTGTCGAACTTCGTCACGCAGGCGCTCGCGGAACAGCCGTTGACCGTCTACGGCGACGGCAAGCAGACGCGCTCGTTCTGCTACGTGGACGACATGATCGACGCGTTGATCCGGCTGATGGACGAAGCGGGCGACGCGAGCGAGCCGGTCAACCTCGGCAGCGACGTCGAAATCGCGATGATCGACGTCGCGCGGGAAGTCGTGCGGATCGTCGGCGCGACCGTGCCGATCGAGTTCCGACCGCTGCCGGCCGACGATCCGCGCCAGCGGCGGCCGAATCTCGCCGCCGCGCAGAAGCGGCTTGGCTGGCGCGCGACGACGACGCTCGCGAACGGGCTCGCGCATACCGCGCGGTACTTCATTCAACGCCATGTCACGCACCACACGCCCGGCGATCTCGTGCGCAGCACGCGAATCGCGTCGCATCTGCTCGCGCAGGTCCATACGCAGAACCGCCCGGCGCCGACCACCTGACGGGCGGGCGGCCGCCGCTGGACGAAACGCGTCAGCCGTCGCGCTTCGTCACGTGCGCGATCTTGTGGGCCAGTTCGCGCACGTCGACCGGCTTGCACAGGTAGCCGTCGAAGCCGGCCTCCAGCGCACGGCGCTCGTCGGCGAGGCCCGCGTGCGCGGTGACGGCCAGCACGCGCACGTCGGGCGGCCCGCCGTCGCCGTTCAGCGCGCCGCGCCGCAACGCTTCCAGCAGCCAGAAGCCGTCGCCGTCGGGCATCGCGAGATCGGACAGCACGACCGTCGGGCGCATGTCGGCCGCCATCGCCAGCGCCTCGCGTCCCGACGACGCGATCGCGACGGCCGCGCCGAGCGTGGTCAGCGCGGCCGTGAGGCTCGCGCGGGTGGTCGCGTCGTCGTCGACGATCAGGATGCGCTGCGTATCGAGCGTGAGCGCGTCGCGGCGGCCGCTCGCCTGCACGATGCCCCACGCCATCGCGCCGGCCGGCTGCCACCCGGCCGGCAGCGTCACCGTAAACGTCGTGCCGCGATCGCGGCCCGCGCTCGCGACGGTCACGCGGCCGCCGTGCAGCTCCGCGATGTGCCGCACGATCGACAGGCCGAGACCGAGCCCCCGCCGCGGCGACGCGGGCGAATCGTCCGCGCGGCGGAACATGTCGAACACGTATGGCACGAACTCCGTCGCGATGCCCTGCCCGGTATCGGTGACGGTCAGCACCGCATGCGCATCGTCGCGCGCGAGCCGGACGGTCACGCTGCCGCCGGCCGGCGTGAATTTCATCGCATTCGAGATGAGATTCGACAGCATCTGCCGCAACCGCTCGGCGTCGCCCGACACGATGCACGCGGAGGCGTCGCAGTCGAATTCGAGCATGATGCCGGCCGACGACGCCGCGGTCTGGAACGTGCCGACCTGATCGGAGAACAGCCGCACGACGTCGACCGGCGTCGCATCGAGCCGCAGTTTGCCGGTCGCGAGCGACGACGCATCGAGGATGTCGCCGACCATCCGCGTGAGCGAACGCGCGCTGCGGTCGATCGCGTCGATCGCCTGATGCTGCAACGCGTGGTCGTCGGTGTTGCGCAGCACCTCGATCCACCCGTAGATCACGTTCAGCGGCGTACGCAATTCGTGCGACACCGTGGCCAGCAGTTCGTCCTTCAGACGATTCGACGTGTCGGCCTGGTCGAGCGCATCGCGGGCGCCTTGCAGCGAGCGCTGCGCCCGCAGGTCGCGGCGGCGCTGCGCACCGGTTTCGCGCAGTGTCAGCGACAGCGCGACGCAGGCCCGCGCGTCGCCCTGCACCGGGCACGCCGATACCGTCGCCCGAAACCGCCGCCCGTCGCGCCGCACGCACAGCAGTTCGACCGGCCCGACCGGCTCCCGCATCGCGTCGAACGTCTCGGCGATCGGATTGAGCCGCAACCAGCGCCGTGCGATCAGCGTGTCGAGCCGGCGGCCGCGCGCGTCGGCCTCGTCGTAGCCGAAGATCCGCCGCGCGGCCGGGTTCCAGCTCGCGATGCGGCCGTCGGCGTCGATCCCGACGATCGCATCCGGCGACGCCTCGACGACCGCCTGCTGGAGCCGCGATGCGTCGATGCGCGCGCGCTCCGCGCCGGCATCGCGCAGCAGCAGCACCGCACCGTCGAGGTTGCCGTCCGCGTCGCCGATCGGCGACGCGACCGCGACGATCGGCACCGGATCGTGGTCGCCGGCCCGCAGCCAGTGCCGGTCGGACGTCGCCTCGGCCCCGCCGAGCGCGCGATCGAGCGGCGTGGTCTGCACGCGGCGCCCTTCGTGATCGACGATCCGCAATACGTCGCGCACCGGCCGCCCGATCGCCTCGTCCGGCTCGCAGCCGACGAGTTCGGCCGCGGCCGCGTTCAGATAGGTGAGCCGCCCCGTCGGATCGGTCGCGATCACACCGTGCGGCAGCGCGCGCAGCACGGCTTCGAGCCGCCGGCGCGCGGCGGCCTCGCGTCGGCGCGCGCGATCGCTCGTGACGCGCGTGCGATGCAGCATCGACGCGACCGCGCATACCAGCGCCCCGATCAGCATGAACGTGCCGAGCTGCACGAGCCGGTCGGGCAGCGGCGCCGTATAGGCAGCCGGATCGGACAGGAACAGCGTCCACACGAGCAGCCCGCTGACCACCGTCGACACGATGCCGAACAGGAACGACGTCACCCACGCGGCGCCGGCGAGCAGCGGGTAATACAACACGAACGGCAGATTCACGCCGCCGAAGCGGATCGCGAGCGTCTGCAGCACGGTCGCGATCGCAACCAGCATCACGGCGGTCGCGTAATTTCCGGCCTGCGGCCGTGCAATTTCGGTCATCGGACACGCTCCTGCGGGGACAGTCGGCGGCGGCCGGCGCGGATGCCGCCGGCAGGCACGACGCGTGCTGGCCCGCATGCTGGCCGATTCGCACCGGCGGCCCGGCCGCTCACGATGGAGATCTTCACGCCATGCCCGACCCGACACGCTGGCTCGTCGTCTCGCCGCATCTCGACGATGCCGTCTTCAGTTGCGGGCAACTGCTCGCGCACGCGCCCGGCTCGATCGTCGTGACCGTTTTCGCGGGGATGCCGCCACCCGGCACGCCCGCGCCGCCGTGGGACCGCCGCGCGGGGTTTCGCCACGCCGACGAAGCGATGCGCGCGCGCCGCGACGAAGACCGCCGCGCGCTCGCGCTGCTCGACGCCCGCCCCGTGTGGCTCGACTTCCTCGACGATCAGTACGGCATACCGACTACGTCGACCGCGATCGCGACACGCGTGGCCGCGGCGATCGACGCCCAGCCGGGCTTCGGCGTGCTCGCGCCGGCCGGCCTGTTCCACCGCGATCATCTGCAGGTGCACGACGCGATGCTGCGCCTGCTGCGCGACGACGATGCGTCGCGCGTCTGGCGCTTCTACGAGGACGCGCCCTACCGCCGCATCGACGGGCTGATGGCCGAGCGCGTGGCCGGCTGGCGCGAGCACGGCTGGCTCGCGCATCCGGTCGCCCCGCCGGCCGGCAGCGGGACGGACGGCGCCGCCGCGAAAGCCGCCGCCGTCGACGCCTATGCCAGCCAGGTCACGCTGCTCGAGCCTCATATGCGTGCCGCTCTCCGCGAACCCGAAACGATCTGGCGGCTCGAATGCGACGTCACGTCCGCGTAACGCCCGCGCGCGTCGCGCTGCCGCCGGGCGAGCCGCGCGTGACCGCGATCGTGCTGACCTGCCGGCGCGCGGCCGAACTCGCGCGCACGCTCGACCACCTTTCCGCGCTGCCCGACCGGCCGGCGATCGTGGTCGTCGACAACGCGGCGGACGCCGAGACGGCCACGCTGATCCGCGAGCGCTACCCGCATGTCGCGCTCGTGCACGCGCCCGGCAATCTCGGCGCCGCCGGCCGCAATCTCGGCGTCGCCGCGGCCCGCACGCGCCACGTCGCGTTCTGCGACGACGACACGTGGTGGGCGCCCGGCTCGATCGCCGAAGCCGCGAATCTGCTCGACGCGTATCCGCACGTCGCGGCCGTCACCGCGCGCGTGCTGGTCGGCCCCGACGAGCGCGAGGACCCGACCTGCCGGCTGATGGCCGACAGCCCGCTCGACGCGCCCGTCGCGCTGCCCGGCCGCCCGATCCTCGGGCTGCTGGCCGGTGCGACCGCATTCCGGCGCGACGCGTTCGTGCGCGCCGGCGGCTACCATCCGCGCTACTTCCTCGGCGGCGAGGAAGCGCTGCTCGCGCTCGACCTGTATCGCGCCGGCCACTGGCTCGTGTATGCGCCGGGCCTGACCGTCCATCACCATCCGTCGACGCGGCGCGACCGGAAGACGCGCGCGCACACCGCCGCCCGCAACGCGGTGTGGACCGCGTGGCTCAGATGGCCGGCCGCCGCCGCGTGGCTGCATACGGTGCGCATGCTGCCGCTCCTGCGCCGCGAACGTGCGATCGTGCGCACGTTCGCCGGGCTGCCGTGGATTCTGCGCGAACGACGCACGATCCCGCCGCGGATCGAACACATGCGCCGTCTGCTCGAGCGCGATACGCGCCGCGAGACCGGAAGGGGCACATGAGCGGGAACATGAACGCGATCGTAGCGGCATCAGGAATCGGGTTTTTCCGCTTCGTCTTCCAGTTGCGCGAGCCGGTTGTAGATCGTCTTGAGGCTGACGTCGAGCACTTCGGCCGCCTGCGCCTTCACGCCGCCGCATTGGGCGATCGTGCCGAGGATCAGCTTGCGGTCGACTTCCTCGAGCGGCGTGCCGAACGGCACCGTCACGCGATCCTCGTGCGAATCGACCATGCTCGACAGCTCGTCCATGATCGGCGGCGGCAGCGTGTCGATCACGTCGGCATCGGTGAAGATGCCCGCGCGCTGCACGAAGTTGCGCAGCTCGCGCACGTTGCCCGGCCATTCGTAGGTCTTCAGCGCTTCGCGCGCGGCCGGCGAGAAGCGCAGGTTGCGGCCGCTCTCCTCGTTGTAGCGCTGCAGGAACGCATCGGCGAGCATCGGGATGTCGTCGCCGCGTTCGCGCAGCGACGGCAGCGGGATCGGGAACACGTTGATCCGGTGAAACAGGTCGGGCCGCAGCTTGCCGTCCGCCATCGCGGCTTCCGGGTCGCGGTTCGTCGCGGCGACGATGCGCACGTCGACGTCGATCTCGCGCGTCGAGCCCAGCCGCGTGACGCGCCCGGTTTCCAGCACGCGCAGCAGCTTGACCTGCGATTCGAGCGGCATCTCGGTGATTTCGTCGAGAAACAGCGTGCCGCCGTCGGCGCGTTCGAAGAAGCCCTTGTGCTGGCGTTCGGCGCCGGTGAAGCTGCCGCGGTCGTGGCCGAACATCTCGCTCTCGACGAGGTTCGCGGCGATCGCGCCGCAATTCACCGCGAGGAACGGCCCGCGGCGGCGCAGGCTCAGGTCGTGCACCGTCTGCGCGGCGAGTTCCTTGCCGGTGCCCGATTCGCCGGTGAGCAGCACCGACGCTTCGGTGCGCGCGACGCGGCCGATCGCATCGTAGACGGCCTGCATCGCGGGCGAGCTGCCGAGCATGCGGCCGAAGCGGCCGAGGCGCTGCAGCTCCGAGCGCAGCTCCGCGATTTCCTCGTGCAGCGCGGTCGTGCGCGGCACGCGCGCGAAGATGCTGTTCAGCCGCTGCATGTTGAGCGGCTTCACCAGATAGTCGCTCGCGCCGCGCCGCAATGCGTCGATCGCGGTTTCGAGGCTCGCGTGGCCGGTGGTCAGCACCATTTCGCAATGCCCGCGCTTGGGCAATGCGTCGAACAGATCCATCCCGTTGCCATCGGGCAGCACGAGGTCGCACAGCACGAGATCGGGGGTATGCGTCGAGACGAGCGTGCGCGCTTCTTCAAGCGTCGCGGCCGTATCGCACGAGAGTTGCTGCGTGCGTGCGAGCGTGGCGAGCATCGTTCGCGTATCGGCGTCGTCTTCGACGATCAGGACGTAAGGCATCGAGGCTCCTTGTAATGCGGGCCGGCGCGTACATCGGCCGGCGCCGCGACACGTGCAGCGCAATGCGCGTCACAGAGCCCACGACGGCATCCTCCACGCTGCACACGAATCGCAGACAAGCTGTCCTGCAATGAAAACGCGTGCTTAGCAGTATAGAAGAACGGTGTCTCGCATTCGTCGCCCATCGAATAAATCTATCCGCCGCCGCAAGCCGCATTGCCAGATTCAATGTCGGCGAATCGGCATAAAAGGTATTCTGAGTACCTGAAAGACGACGTGTGCCACGTCGTTTCTACCTGGCCACGACACATTCGGTCAAAACTTCCCAATCCGGTTACTACTCCATGTCGAAATCCGACGATGACGGCACGCGACTGTTCGGTCGTTCGCGAACAATTCAGGATCTGCTGCTGAAAGTGTCGCGCGTCGCCGCCACCCGCGTGAGTGTGCTGGTGGTCGGCGAAAGCGGCGCGGGCAAGGATATCGTCGCCCGGCTCATTCACGACATGAGCCCGCGCCGTCGCGGCCCGTTCGTGCCCGTCAATTGCGGCGCGATTCCGAAGGACATCGCGGAGTCGCAGTTGTTCGGTCACGAGAAAGGCAGCTTCACGGGCGCCGTCGCGCAGCACGTGGGCATGTTCGAAGCCGCGCGCGGCGGCACGCTGTTTCTCGACGAGATCGCCGAGATGCCGCTCGAATTGCAGGTCAAGCTGCTGCGCACGCTCGAAACCAACACGATCGTGCGCGTGGGCGGTCACGAGCCGATTCCGCTCGACGTGCGGATCGTCGCGGCCACGCATCACGATCCGGTCGAGGCGATGCGCAGCGGCAGGCTGCGCGAGGACCTGTTCTACCGGATCGCGCCGATCGCGTTGCACGTGCCCGCGCTGCGGCAGCGCGAGGACGACGTCGGCGACATCGCGGTGCAGATCGTCGAACGGCTGAACGCGCGGCACCGCACGAGAAAGCGGCTGTCCACCCAGGCGATGAAGGCGCTGCGCACCTACACGTGGCCCGGCAACGTGCGCGAACTGCGCAACGCACTCGAGCGCGCGTTCATCCTCGCCGACGAGCAGATCGAACTGCAGTTGCCGCGCCGTCCGCCGCCGCGCGAGGAAGTGCGCCACAACGCGATGACGCTGCATATCGGCACGACGCTCGCGCACACGCAGCAGCGCTTCATCGTCGCGTCGCTGCGGCATTTCAACGGCGACAAGCCGCGCACCGCGAAGGCGCTCGGCATCAGCCTGAAAACGCTGTACAACCGGCTCGCGCTGCTGTCCGAAAGCGAGCGCAACGCGGCAAGCGGCAACGCGCCACCGGCCGGGAATGCATCGAACGGCGGCGGCGGCCCCGCTGCGCCGCCTGCTTCGCCGTCCGCGACGACGCCGTGAGCGCGGCGGGTCACGCCGCCGCCATCACGTCCGCGCGTCACGCCGTCATGTCGCGCAGCGCGGCGTCCCAGTCGCGTGCGAAGCGTTCGATGCCGAATCGCTCGCACGCGTCGCGCCTGGCCGCCGCGCCCCACTCGCGCGCCAGGTCCGGATCGCGGATCAGCATGCGCATCGCGTCGATCAGCACGCCCGGCCGCGTATCGGCCACGCCGTTGCTGCCGGTCCTCACGAGTTGCGCCATCTCCGTCGTCGCGAGCGCGACGATCGGCAGCCCGATCATCATCGCCTCGATCACCGCGAGCCCGAGGCTCGTGTAACGGATCGGATTGAAGAAGAACCGGTAGTGCGACAGGAACTGCGGGAGCGCGGGGTTCGGCACCTCGCCGATCCCGCCGAGTTCGGCCGACCCCATCCCGACGAGATCGATCGGCACGCTGTGCCGCACGACCTCGAACAGATCCGCGCCGAGGCGCCGGCCGCGGCGCGCGAGATTGTTCACGACGGCCACGCCCTTCGGCAGCGTGCCGCGATACTCGATGCCGTCGGGCACCAGCACGCCGTGCTCGATCACACGCGTCGGCGTCACGCCGTTGTCCCACATCAGCGCGTTGAACGGCGTCACGTGCACCAGCAACACGTTCGGGTCCTGCACCGGATGCAGCGTGTCGGTCGGATGCTCGCGCGGCGGATCGTGCTCGACGAACAGCGTCGGCAGCGCACGCTGCGCTTCGCTCAGCAGCCGCAGGCGGTCGTGCTGGTAATGCTTCACGTGCTGATACAGCACGCAGTCGAATTCGGTGTCGCGCACGCACTCGGCCGGCACCTCGTGCACGTTGTCGCCCCACGGCAGGTGCCCGACCCGGCCCGCATAGCCGGGCGGATGCTGCGGCTTCGTCACGATGTAGAAATCGTGCGGCGCCTGCGACAGGTAATACAGATAGTTGCCATGCACGTGCCAGGTCAGCACGCGCAACCGCTTAACAGACATGACGCTTCTCCTCCGCGAGCAGTTCGCCCGCCCGCTCGATCACGTCGCCGACGCCGATCGCCGTCGCGCACTCGTGCCCGTACGGACAGGTATCGAACATGCACGGCCGGCATGCCGGGTAGTTCGCGAGTACGCGATGTCGTTCGGCGTCGAGCGGCGCCCAGCGGGCCGTATCGCTGCCGCACGCGACGACGATGCTCGGCGTGCCGAGCGCCGCCGCCACGTGCGACACGCCCGTGTCGTTGCACAACAGCAGCCGCGCACGGGCGATCAGCGCGGCGAGCGCGCCGAGCGGCGTGCGGCCGCACAGGTTCACGCACGGCCGCCCGAGATGCTCGGCGAATGCGGCGGCCAGCGCCAGTTCCGCGCGCGTGCCGGTCAGCACGATCTGCCAGCCGTCGTCGGCGAGCTGCCGCGCCGCCAGCGCGAAGCGCTCGACCGGCCAGCGGCGCGACGCCATCCGCGCGCCGGGATGGACGATCACGTAGCGGCCGGGATCCAGCCCATGTTCGTCGCAGAGCACGTGCCACAGCGCGTAGTCGAGCCCGCCGAGCGGGAATTCGAGGAAGTCGCCCCAGTCCGCGTAGCCGAGCTTGCGCGTGAGCGCCAGGTAGCGCGTCACTTCCGGCTCGTCGTCGCGCCACACGAGCGCGCAGTCGAGCGCGGCCGTGCCGCCGTCGGCCGGCACGAAGCCGGCCGTGCGCGCCGCGCCGAGCGATGCGACGATCGCGTTCGTGTGCGCGCCGTTGCCGTGCAACTGGATCGCGAGATCGAAGTCGCGCGCGCGGCATTCGGCGATGAATGCCTCGCGCGTGGCCGCGTCGGGTTCGGGCTGCTCGCCGAGCCCCGGTGCGCCGGGGAACGCGATGAAGCTGTCGATGTAGTCCGAAAAGCGCGACGCGAATTCACGCGCCCACGGCAGGCCGATCAGCGTGATGCGCGCATCGGGTTCGCCGCGCCGCAACGCCCGCAGCGCGGGCACCGCGCACAGCATGTCACCGAGCTGCAGCGCGCGGAACACCGCGATCCGTTTCGGGCCGTGCGGGCCGTCGGAATCGAGGTCTGGATCGAGCTTCATCACGATCTGCTCCGGGAAACCCCGCCATGGATGGCGGGAAGGAAAGGGAGGAGGACGTCAAAGGAAAAGCACACGGAAGTGAAGCGCGCCGCGCATGCGCCAGTACAGCGACACGGGCGGAATCGCGATGGAGGTGACGATCATCTCGGCCACATGCGACGGCGTGAGCTGCGTGCCGCGCAATCGCTTCGCGCAGAACCCGGCGGTAATCGCGGCCCACACCGCCGCGCACACGATGGCCGGCGCCGGCCAGCCGGCCGCGAAACAGCCGAGCGCGCCGAGCGCGGCGAGCACGGCCGCGTAGTAATGCCACGGCGGCACGGGCCGGATATGGCGCCGGTAGGTCGCGCGATGCTTCTTGTACAGCAGCGCATCGAAGTACACCTTCGACTGCGCGCCGATGCTCGATCCCCAGCGCGCGGGACGCACCGGATGCACGATGCGCGCGGCATCGGCCTCGACGATCGGCCCCGCGTGCTCGCGCAACGCGAACATCAGGTCGGCGTCCTCGCGCCACGCGCGCGTGAAGCGTTCGTCGAAGCCGCCGACGCGTTCGAGCGCCGCGCGCCGCACGAAGCAGTTCGCGGTCGCGAATTCCGCGTGGGCGAGCCCCGCCGCGTCGCGTTCGTAGTCGGTCGGGCACGGCCGCAACGGCACGTCGATCCGGCCGGCCGCGGCCGCCGCCGACGGCGCGGCCAGCAGCGCGGCCGCGCCGTTGCGCAGCCAGGCCGGATCGGGAATCGTGTCGTCGTCGGTGAACGCGATCAGCGCGCCGTCCGCGCTGCGCCACCCGACGTTGCGCGCGCCGGCCGGCCCCTGCGTGTCGGGCGCCGTCATGTAGCGGATCGCCGGCACGTCGGTCACGCGCGCGCGGCACGCATCGACGACGGCGCGCGCGCTGCCGACCGGATCGTCGTCCACCACGACGATCTCGTAGGTGGCCGGATCGAACGCCTGCACGCACAGCGCATCGAGGCAGCGTTCGAGCAGATCGGGCCGCCGGTAGGTCGGCACGACGACCGACACGACCGGCGCCACGTGCGTGTCGCGCATGTTCATCTCGGCTTCTCCAGCAGGAACGGGCCGATCACGAGCGCGTCGAGCGGCGAGGTCCAGAAGCATTCGATCGCGTCGCGCGGCGAGCACACGATCGGTTCGCCGCGCGTGTTGAACGACGTGTTGACGAGCACCGGCACGCCGGTGAGCGCGTCGAACTCGGTCAGCAGTGCATGCAGCAGCGGATGCTGGGTTTCATCGACGGTCTGCACGCGCGCGGTGCCGTCGATGTGGCGCACCGCCGGAATCTTGTCGGCGCGCTCGGGCAGGACGTCGTACACGAACAGCATGAACGGCGCGCGCAGCGGCGTGCGCCGGCCGCCGCTGAACCAGTGATGCGCGCGATCCTCGAGCACGACCGGCGCGACCGGCCGGAAATCCTCGCGATCCTTGATCCGGTTCAGCTTGCGCTGCATGTCCGGGTCGATCGGCGACGCGAGGATCGACCGTGCGCCGAGCGCGCGCGGGCCGAACTCCATGCGCCCCTGGAACCAGCCGATCACGCGGTTCGCCGCGAGCAGCGCGGCCGTCTGCGCGGCGACGTCGGCGAGCCGCCGGTACGGCAACTGCGCCTCCTTCAGGAACGCCTCGATCGCGTCGTCGTCGTAGGCCGGGCCGAGATACGCGTGATCCATGCGCCAGTCGCCGCGCGCGCCGCGCATCCGGAAGTCGGTCCACAGCGCGGCGCCGAGCGCCGTGCCCGCGTCGCCGGCGGCCGGCTGCACCCACACGTCGTCGAACGGGCCGCGATCGCGGATCCGCGCGTTCATCACGCAGTTCAGCGCGACGCCGCCCGCCATCGCGAGCTGCCGCTCGCCCGTCTCGGCGGCCAGCCAGTCGACCGCCCGCAGCGTCGTCTCCTCGAGCACCAGTTGCAGCGCATGCGCGATGTCGCAGTGATGCGGCTCGATCGGGCCGCCGCGCTCGCGCGGCGCACCGAATAGCGCGGCCAGGTCCGCGTCGACCACTTCATAGCGCCCTTCGCCGCGATACTGCACGAGCTTGCGCATCTCGTCGGCGAACACCGGCTTGCCGTACGACGCGAGCGCCATCACCTTGTATTCGTCGGACGAGTGCAGGAAGCCGAGATAGCGCGTCACGCGCTCGTACAGCAGCCCGAGCGAATGCGGCAGGTTCACCTGCCCGAGCCGCCGGTACGAGCGGCCGTCGAACACGCCGTAGCTCGTCGTCGCGCGCTCGCCGCGCCCGTCCATCGTCATCACCGCGCAGCGCTCGAACGGCGCCGCGAGAAACGCGCTCGCCTCGTGCGCGAGATGGTGCTCGATGAAATGCCAGCGGAACGGCCCGTCGTGCGTGACGCCGCGAAAACGCCGCTGCAGATGATGCGGCGCGCCGCCCGCGAGCTGGCGCGGCGCGTTGACGATCGACGACAGGAACAGCGGATGCCACGGCGACGCGCCGTCCTCGCGCGGCGCATGCGCGGACGGCGACAGCGGCAGGGTCAGCGCCGGCGCCGTGCCTTCGCGATCGAGTTCGAACCACGGGTCGTACGAATACGCGACGTGGTCGACATCCGCGAGCGTGATGCCGGCTTCCGCGAGGCAATAGTCGATCGCGTGGAAAGGCAGCTCCCAGGTCGAGAACGGCACCGGGCGCTTCGCGTGCTTCACGTGCGTGAAGCGTTCGTCCTCGGCCGCCGCGATCACGACGCCGTCGCGCACGATGCACGCGGCGCTGTCGTGGAAGGCGGCGTTGATGCCGAGCGTATGGATCGGGTCTGGCATGCGTCAGTTCCTCGTGATGACGTGCGCGAACGGAATCACGTTCGATGCGTGCGCCGCGGCCGGCTCTTCGCCGTGCACGGCAGCCCGCGCGGCCGCGCGTTGCGCATGGCGCGCGCTGCCGCGCAGCAGCGCATGCACGGCCGCGACCACGTCGTCGACGCTCACGCCGCGCAGGCACGGATGGCCGGGCTGGTCGCACACGCTGCGGTAGCAGTTGCGGCACGGCACATCGACGTTCAGCACACGGTGCGGCACACGCCACGGCGTGTGCTGCGGGTTGGTCAGCGCGTACAGGTCGACCACCGGCGTGCCGAGCGCGGCCGCGAGATGCACGGGGCCGCTGTTGTTCGACAGCAGCAGGTCGGCCGTCTCGATCAGCGCGCCCAGTTCGCCGAGCGGCAACGCGCCGGCGAGCGGCACGGCGCGCGGCCCCGCCCGTTCGCACACCGTGTCGACCAGCGCGCGTTCGTCCGCGCTGCCCGTCACCGCGATGCCGTCGAACAGCGGCGCGACGGCGGCCGCCGCTTCACCGAACCGCTCGGCCGGCCAGCGCCGCGACGCCGCGCTCGCGCCCGGATGGACGACCAGCCAGCGCGCGCGCCCGGCATCCGGCTCGCGCGCGCCGCCGACGCGCTGCAACGCGGCCTGCAAACGCGCGTGCACCGCATGCCGCGCCGCGTCGCCGGGCGCGAACGCCATCCGCCAGTCCGACGTCTTCGCGCCGACGGCGCGCACCAGCGCGAGCTGGCGCGCGACCTCGTGGCGCACGTGCGATTCCGGCTCGGTTTCCGGCACGCGGTCGGTCAGCAATTCGTAGGGGTTTTCGCGGCAATGCGCGAGCCGCAGCGGAATACCGGCGAGCCAGCACATCATCGCGGCGGGCAACGGGTTCTGGCTGTACACGGTGAAGATCACGGCGGCGTCGAAGCGGCCGGCCAGCAGCCGGTCGATCATGTCGAGATCGGCCACCGGATCGCCGCGCACGTCGGGATGCTTGACCCACGGTGCGTCGTAGCTCCACACGTCGTCGACCATCGGCAGATGCCTGGCGAGCGCGGCGCCCGTGCGCGACGTCAGCAGCGTCAGCCGGCGGTCGCTGCCGCTTTCCTTCAGCGCACGCAGCGCGGGCGTGGTCATCAGTACGTCGCCGATGCTGTCGAGCCGCACGCACAGGATGCGGCGGGCGCGGCTCCAGGCCGTGTTCATTGCCGCACCCACGCGCCGTGCCGGCGCACGGCTTCGCGCACGACGATGTCGGCGGCCAGGTCGACGCGATCGACGACGTGGTGCGGCGTGCGCGCCGCGTCGACACGCCATTCCGTCTCGTGGCCGCGGTCGACGAGGATCGTACCGCAGCGCGCGGTGCGGCCGGCTTCGACGTCGTCGAGAATGTCGCCGATCATCCAGCTCCATTCCGGCACGGCGTCGAGCGCGGCCAGCGCGCGGCGCAGCATGGCCGGGCGCGGCTTGCGGCAGATGCACTCGACGCTATAGCGCGGCACGCTGCCCTGCGGGTGATGCGGGCAGTAAAAAAAATCCGCCAGCGTCGCGCCGTTCGCTTCGAACAGTTCGGCGAGACGCTGGCGGACCGCGCCAAGCTCGTTTTCGGTAAAGCGGCCGAGCGCGACACCCGACTGGTTCGACACGACCGCCAGCGGCATGCCGGTCGCGCCGAGCGTGCGCAGCGCGCGCGCCGCGCCCGGCGCGAGACGCATGCGCGCGGGATCGACGTTGTACGGCACGTCGTCGAGCAGCGTGCCGTCCTTGTCGAGCAGCACCGCGCCGGGCAGCCGCCGTTCGCGCTTCAGGGCCATGACGTCTCCTTCATCGGCAGCACCATCAGCTCCGGCACCACGGTGCCCGGCGGCTGCGTCAGCACGAAGCGCACGGCGGCCGCGACGTGCTCGGGCGGCTGCAGCGTGTCCTCGTCGATGTCCGGAAAGCGGTCGAGCAGGAACGGCGTGCGCATCCCGCCCGCGACGATCGCCGACACGCACACGCCGCTCGGCCGCAGTTCGGCATGCAGCGCGTGCGAGAGCCCGAGCAGCCCCCACTTCGTCGCGTGATACGCGGACGCGTTCGGCCATGCCCGCTTCGACGCGGTCGACGCGATGTTGACGATGTGGCCGTTGCCGCGCGCCTTCATCATCGGCACGGCCGCATGGCACATCAGGTACGGGCCGAACAGGTTCGTCATCAGCACCTGCTGCCATGCGTCGACGCTCACGTCGTCGATCGGCGCGGTCACGTCGATCGCCGCGTTGTTCACGATCACGTCGAGATCGCCGAGCGACTCGCGCGCATCGTGCATGACCTGCAGCACCGATGCCTCGTCGCGCACGTCGAGCGGCCGGCCCACCGCCTGCCCGCCGTGCCGTTCGAGCCGCTGCGCGACGGCCGCCGCGCGGTCGCCGTCGAGATCGGCGACGACCACATGCGCGCCGTGCCGCGCCAACTCCTCGCAAATGGCTTCGCCGAGGCCGCGGCCGCCCCCGGTCACGAGTGCGGTCCGGCCGGCGAGCGGCGGTCTGGCTGGATCGTGAGTCGCGTTCACCTGCACCTCCTGTCGATGTCGGAAAACAATCCGGCTGACGGCGACACTTGTCGCGACAACCGTCCGTGCATGAGGTACAGCGAAAACCGTGCCGGCCTGCGCACGCATGCGCCACATCGGGCTACTGCACGCGCGCGCTGGCTTTTTTATAACCGGCTGTAAAAACGGGTCCGGGCGCCCGCGCGTGGGCGGCCCGATCTCGGCGGCCCCACCTGGGCGGCCCCACCTAGGCGGCCCCCTCAGATCGCGAGCCCGTCGGGCGTCGCCTGCGCGCGGTGCTTCGCAAGCGCGCGCAGGCAGTGCGCGATGCAGCCCGCGAACGCCTCGTCGAACCACGGCTGCGCGCCCGACACGCCCACCACGATGCCGCCGAGCGCGACGCCGCCCCACAGGTTCGTGTCGCCCGCGCGCAGCCGGTACGGCTCCAGCGCCTGCACGACATGCCCGTCGCGGCCCGTTTCCCACGACAGCCGCGCCTTGGCGCGCGCGTAGGCGCGGTAGTCGGCGTCCCAGTCCTTCGGGTCGGGCAGCGAAAATTCATACAGGATCGCGTCCTCGAACGCCGCGTCGCGCGGCCCGAGCGCCGGGTCCATGATCACGATGTGCAGGCAGCCGCTGTCGCCGACGAAATCGCTTTGCAGCGCGGCGGACAAGGTCGGCAACAGCAGCTCGACGGCCGCCACCGCGGCCTGGCGGTCGGCGAACGCACTACCGCCGCGACGCGCCGCGTTCGGGGCTTCGGGTGTCGTCGGATTCAGAAGGTTCGGCATGGATTTCTCCGGAGGAAAACGCGAGCGCACGCAACGCCGCGATCAGGTCGGCCGCTACCGCGGGCTTGGTCAGGTACGCGTGAAAACCGGCTTCGACCGCGCGCGCGCGGTCGTGATCGCGCGCATGGCCGGACAAGGCCAGCGCCTCGAGCGGCGCGCGGCCGTCGCGATCGCGTGCGGCGTCGAGCTGGCGCACGCGCGCCATCACCGTGTAGCCGTCCTCCTCGTCGTCGCCGAGGTCGATGTCGCAGACGAGCAGCGCCGGCCAGTCGGCCCGGCGCGCGCGCCACAGGTCGTCCAGCAACGCCTGGCCCGACGCATACGCGTGCACGTCGGCGCCGGCCACCTTCAAGAGCGCGGTGAGCGCGTCGCGCGCCTCGTCGTGGTCGTCCACGCACGCGATGCGCAGCCCGTCGAGCGGCTTCGCCGCGGCCGGCGCGCCGGCATGCGGATGCGGCACGGCGTCGCCGGGCTGCATCGACGCTGGCGCCACCGCGTACATCGGCAGCGACAGGTGCAGCGTCACGCCGATATCGTCGCGTTCGCGCACGACGTAGCCGCCCGCCTCCTCGATCGCGTCCTGCAAGCGTTCGAGATCGATCAGCGACAGTTCCGTCGCGTCGACACCCGCGCACGCGATCGTGATGCGCGCTTCCGGGTCGTGGCGCGCCGTGCGCACCTCGAGCTGCCCGCCGCTGCTCGCTTCGATGGCGCCGCGACACAGTTCCCACACGAAGCGCCGCAGCGCGGCGGGATCGGCGTTGACGACGAGATCCTCGTCCGACACATGGCGGAACACCGGCACGCCGCGCTGCGCGGCCGCCTCCGCCAGCGAATCGAGCACCTGCGACACGAGCGGATTGATGCGCACCGGCTGCCGCGCGAACTTCGCCTCCGTGCGTTCGAGCTCGCGCTGCTTCGCCTGCAGCGACCACATCTGCGCATACACGCCGCCGCTTTCGAGCAGTTCGTCGTGGGTGCCGTGCTCGACGAGCCGGCCGTGCTCCATCACGAGGATGCGATCGGCATCGACGATCGTCGACAGCCGGTGCGCGATGATGAGGCTCGTGCGATGCCGCGCGACGCGCATCAGCTCCTGCTGGATCGCGCGCTCCGAGCGCGTGTCGAGCGCCGACGTCGCCTCGTCGAACACGACGATCGGCGGCGCCTTCAGCAACGCGCGCGCGATCGCGACCCGCTGCCGCTCGCCGCCCGACAGCCGCACGCCGCGCTCGCCGACGCGCGTGTCGTACGCATCGGGCAGCCGCTCGATGAACGCGTCGAGCTGCGCGCCGCGCGCGGCCGCGATCACTTCGCCGCGGGTCGCGTCGCGCTTGCCGTACGCGATGTTGTACGCGAGCGTGTCGTTGAACAGGATGGTGTCCTGCGGGACGATGCCGAGTGCATCGCGCAGGCTGCGCTCGGTGACGAGCCGCAAGTCCTGGCCGTCGATGCGGATCGTGCCCGCATCGGGCTGATACAGCCGGAACAGCAGCCGCGCGAGCGTCGACTTGCCCGAGCCGCTGCCGCCGACCACGGCGACCGTCTGCCCGGGCTCGATGCGGAACGACACGTCGGACAGGATCTGCCGGCTCGGCTCGTAGCCGAAATCGACGTGCTCGAACTCGATCGCGCCGCCGCGCACCACGAGCGGCTGCGCGCCGGGCGCATCGCCGTCCTCGCCCGGCTTGCCGCGCGCGTCGAGCAGCCCGAACAGCCGCTCGATGTTCGTCATCGCGTCGTTCGCCTCGCGGAACACGAAGCCGAGCGCATTCAGCGGCAGGCTGATCTGGATGATGTACGCGTTGATCAGCACGAGATCGCCGACCGTCAGCGCACCGCGCGCGACCTGCTGGCCCGCGAGCAGCATCACCGCCGCGATCCCCGCGCCGATGCACGCGCTCTGCCCGATATGCAGCGTCGACAGCGCGTACTGGTTGTCCACGCCGGCTTCGCGCCACGCGTCGAGCACGCGGTCGAGCCGGTCGCGCTCGACGTCCTCGCGCGCGAAGTACTTGACCGTGTCGACGTTCAGCAGGCTGTCGACCACGCGCGAATTCGACTCGGCTTCCAGCGCATTCACGCGCCGCTGGTAACGCATGCGGCGGCGCGTGAATACGACCGTATACGCCGCGTAGACGGCGAACGTGACGAAAATGATCGCGGTAAAGCCGCCGCCGTACTTGCTGATCACGATCACGAGCACCGAGCCGATCTCGATGGCCGTCGGCACGACCGTAAACACCGCGACGCCGAGCAGGTAACCGATGCCGGCCGTGCCTTTCTCGAGATCGCGCACGACGGCGCCCGTCTCGCGCCGCGCATGAAAGCGCGCGCCGAGCCGGTGCAGGTGGCCGAACGTGCGCACGGTAAACGACGCGACCGTATGCTGCGTGACCTGCACGAACGTCATGTCGCGCACTTCGTTCAGCGCGTTCGACGCGAAGCGCACCACCGCGTAGGCGAACAGCAGCAGCACCGGCCACGCGACGGGCTGGGCGGCCGCGCGGCCGAAACCGTCCACGATGTCCTTGAGCAGCAGCGGCACCGAGACGGCCGCCGCTTTCGCGAGCACCAGCAGGACGACCGCCGCCACCACGCGCGCGCGGTAACGCCAGATCGCGCGCCAGAGTTCGACGGCGATCCTGAGCCTCAAGCCCCGCTCGTCCCGGCGCTGCCGGCGCTCGCGGCCCGCGGCCGCATCACGGTCCTTGATTGGCGTCTCGTCGATTCCGGTCGTCATGCAGGCAGTGCTCGCGGTCGGGGGCGCGCCGTTTCACGCACGGGCAGTCAGTGGCGCGGTTCGCGCTCCCGGCCGCCGACGACGGTGCCGGGCTCGGGATCACGCGCGGCGGGCTGCGTGGGCGTGACGGTCCGCTGGTGCGGATGCAGCACCATGCCCGTATCGTGTTCGCCGTCGCGGCGCACGCGCACGCGATTCTCGACGTCGCGCACGCCGAGGCAACCGTCGGCCAGATCCTCGATGCCGTGCTTCATCCAGCGTACCGGCACCGTGCCGTCCAGCTCGACGCGACCGTCGGTCACCTGCACGGTGACGTCGCTCACGTCGATCTCCAGCGCATGCGCGAGCCGCTCGCATACGTCCTCGCGAATCCGCTCGTCCGAGCGCGTGTAGCCTTTCGGCCCGCGGCGACGGCGCAGCGCATCGCGTTCGGCATCCCCGCCGAAACGCGACAGATCGGGGGCGCCGCCGTAGCGCGGGTCGCCGCCATCGCGCTCGCCGCCGTACCCGCTCATCCGGTGCCGGTCGCGCCATTCCGGGCGCTCGCCGCCATAGCGGCCTTCACGGCCCTCCACGCGGCGGCCCGGTTCGCCGTAGCCGCGCTCGGCGTCCCGCGCCGGCGGGCGCGCGCCGCCCTGCCGGTCCGCGTCGGCCGCGCCGCGCCGCTGCTCGGCCGGCCGCGCCGCGCGCTCGGTCCATTCGCTGCCCCAGTCTTCCGGGCCCACGTCCTCGCTCGCGAAGCGGCGGTAAGCCGATTCGTCGTCCTCTTCCGGCCATCGTGCCGGATCGTCCGGGATGCCGCGCTCGCCAGCGCCCCGGTACGCGCGCTCGTCGCGCGCGTGCCAGTCGGGCGGGCCGCCACGCTCGCCGTACCGTCCGGGATATCGTCGTTGCATCGTGTCTCTCCTTGATCGCCTGCGCCGCGCACGGCGCCAAGCCGCGTCGCCGCGCGCGTCGGTCGGGGCGACGCAAATCGCGTGCCGGCGTGGTTGCCGGACCGCGATGGTTGCGCGTCGCAGCGCGGGGACACCCTCAGGCGCCCCAATCTGCAACGCGATTGCAGTTTTTGCGTGCCGGGCGTCACGGCACTTCGTCCGGGTCGTCCGATTCGTCGATGCGGCCGGGCTCGCTCAACCGCTCGGTGCGGTCCGGCTCGATGTCGGCGCCCTCCTCGAGCGTCGAGTCGCCGTCCGCCGACGCACGCTCGCCGGTGCCCACGCGGTCCGTGTCGGTGTCGAGCGACGCGTCGCCGCGTTCGAGCGCGTGGTCGTCCAGCGGCGAATCGACGTCGAACGGATGGCGCCGCGCGCCCGCCGTGTCGCTGCCGCTGTCGGACGAGTCGCTCGGGCCGAGCGCGCGGCCGTCGCGGCCGCGGCTGGCGTTGTCGTCATCCGGGCCGGCCGGTTCGTTGTCGGGATTCAGCGTGCTGTTCATGTCGGCCTCCTTGCCTGGCTTGCCGCCGGGCGATCGGCCGGTTGGCCGCCGCGCGGCAGGCGTACTGCCCCGGTCGTGCAATCGGCATGCCGCGCCGGCCGCTGGCGCCCCGCCGTCGCCGGCACGCTGCACGGCACGGCCGATGCGCACCCATTGATCAGCTGAATCGAGTTCCTTTATTCTTTCGGACGTGCCAATCGACCGTATGGCCGCCACGGGCTTGCCCGGCGGCGGTCGGGCGGCGGGCGGCCCACCGCGTTTCCGACCTGCTGCCCCGATGAAGAAAGACGACGCCGATCTTCACCCGCATCCACCGCCCGCCAGCTCGCCCGGCGCGCGGGACCTGCTGCATCGCTTCGCCGAATTCCGGTTCCAGACCGTGGTGGAGTCGATCACCGACTACGCGGTGTTCATGCTCGACCCGCACGGCAACGTCGCGACCTGGAACGCCGGTGCTGAGCGCATCAAGGGCTACCGTGCCGCCGAGATCGTCGGCCACCATTTCTCGCGTTTCTACCCGGCCGACGCGGTCGCGGCGGGCCGGCCGACGCACGGGCTCGCGCGGGCCGCCGCGCAGGGCCACTTCGAGGACGAAGGCTGGCGCGTGCGCAAGGACGGCACGCAGTTCTGGGCGAGCGTGACGATCACGCCGGTGTACGACGCGACGCATGCGCTGTGCGGCTTCATCAAGATCACGCGCGACATGACCGAGCGCAAGCGGCTCGAGGAGCTCGAAGCGTCGACGCACCGGCTCAGCGTGTTCATCGCGATGCTCGCGCACGAGCTGCGCAATCATCTCGCGCCGCTGCGCAATTCGGTCGGCGTGCTGCAGAGCCTGCCCGATCCGCCGCCCATGCTCGCGCAGTGCCGCGACGCCGTACACCGCCAGGTCGGGCAACTGACGCGGCTCGTCGACGATCTGCTCGACGTCGGGCGCATCACGGCCGGCAAGGTCGAACTCGACGATCGCCCCACCACCGTGCGGGACATCGTGTGCCGCGGCGTCGAGAGCGTCCAGCCGAAACTGGCCGCGCGCGGACAGTGGATTCGCGTCGACCTGACGGACGATTCCGTGGTGCTGCACGGCGACGACGCACGGCTCGTCCAGGTGTTGCACAACCTGCTCGACAACGCGTCGAAATTCTCGCCGCACGGCGGCCGCATCGACGTCGTCGCGCGTATCGAAGGGCCGTCGGTCGCGATCCGCGTCGTCGATCACGGCGTGGGCATCGCCGCCGGCGCGCTCGAAACGATTTTCGATCTATTCGAACAGGAAGGCGCGACGGGCCGCTCCCCGTCCGGCGGTTTCGGGCTCGGTCTCGCGATTTGCCGGTCGTTCGTCGAACTGCACGGCGGGCGGATCGTCGCGGAGAGCGACGGCCCCGGCCACGGCGCGACGTTCACGGTATGGCTGCCGATCGCGCAGGTGGCCCGCGGCGGGCACGCCGCCGCGCCCGGGCCTGCCACGCCCGCGCAGCCGGCCGTCGAGCCGCTGCGCATCGTCGTCGTCGACGACAACCGCGACTCGGCCGACACGCTCGCGGTGCTGCTGCAACTGAAAGGGCACGCGCCGCGCGTCGCATACAACGCGAACGAAGCGCTCGCGCTCGCCCGCGACTATGCACCGCACCTGATGATTCTCGACCTGACGATGCCGGACGTCGACGGCTTCACGCTGCTGCGCGAACTGCGCGCGATCGACGCGCTGCGCGACACGACCTGCGTCGCGCTGTCCGGCCATGCGCGCGCATCCGATCTCGAGCGTACCGAAAGCGCGGGCTTCGACGACCATCTCGTGAAGCCCGTCGAGATGGCCGTCCTCGACGCGCTGCTGCAGCGCGTCGCGCGCGAGGTTCAGGGCACGCGGTAGAGCCTGTTCACGCTCAGGCCATCGCGCGGCACATCGCCGCGCACGCCTCGCATGCGAGCGCACAGCGGCGGCAATGCTCGTGCGCATGCCGCGAACACTCGGCCGCACACAGATCGCACGCGTGCGCGCATAGCGCGCAAATGCGCGGGGCGAGCCCGCTGCGGCGCGCCATCGCGCCCGACGCGAAGCGGCACAGCTGCGCGCATTCGATGTCGAGCGCGATGCACGTCGCCAACGCGTGCACGCCGCGCTCCGCGAGGCAGGCGGCCGCACAGGTGTCGCATGCGTGCGCACAGGCGTCGCACGCGGCCATGCAGTTGTCGTACTGATCGTTCATAGCAGTGCTCCCGGTTTCGGTTTGCATCGTTTCGGTTCCTGTCGTCACGGCGTCAGCTTCACCTTCATCCAGCCCGGCTCGCGCACGTCGAACGCGCGATACGCATCGATCGCGTTCGTCAGCGGCTCGCTGCGCGTGAGCACCGACAGCGGGTCGAACGCACCGCTGCGCACGAGTTCGACGAGCGGCGGCGTGACCGTCCGGTGATTGCAGTTGCCCATCTTGATCGTGAGGTTGCGGTTCATCGCCTCGCCGATCGGAAACACGCGTGCGGCCGGCGGATACACGCCGATCACCGAGACCGTGCCGGCCTTCGCGACCGCGCGAACCGCCCATTGCAGCACCTGCGACGGCCCGTCGCCCGGCACCCAGTTGCGGCCGTCCGGCTTGCGGTGCGGCGCGACCGCGTCGACTTCCGCATCGAACGCGCGCGCGGCGTCGCGATCGGCCGCGGCCGGCCCGTGCGTCGCGCGCATCGCGTCGACGCCCACCGCGTCGATCACGCGATCGACGCCGATCCCGCCCGTCAGCCGCAATATCGTGTCCACCGGATCGTCCTCGGAAAAATCGACGATCTCGGCGCCCTGCGCGCATGCCATCTCGAGCCGCGACGCGATGCGGTCGACCGCGATCACCCGCCCCGCGCCCATCAGCTTCGCGCTCGCGATCGCGAACTGGCCGACCGGCCCCGCGCCGAACACGGCGACCGTATCGCCCGGCTTCACTTCCGCGAGCTGCGCGCCGAAATAGCCGGTCGGGAAAATGTCCGACATCAGGATCGCGCGATCGTCGTCGATCGCGTCGGGCAGCCGGATCAGGCTCGCGTGCGCAAGCGGCGTGCGCGCATATTCGGCCTGCAGCCCGTCGAACGGGCCCGTATCGGCCGGCCCGCCGAAGAACGCGGTGCCCGCGCGCGGCCCGCCCGGGTTCGCGACGTCGCACTGCGCGGTGTAGCCCGCGCGGCAGTACGCGCAACTGCCGCACGCGATCGTCGACGGAATCAGCACGCGATCGCCGCGCCGCAGGTTGCGCACGTCGCGCCCGACCGCCTCGACGATGCCGACACCTTCATGGCCGAGAATCGTGCCCGGCTTCATTCCGCCGAGCGTGCCGCGCACCATGTGCAGATCGGTGCCGCAGATCGCGCTGGCCGTCAGGCGCACGACCGCGTCGGTCGCCTCTGAGACTTCCGGATCGGGCACCGTGTCGATGCGAATGTCGCCGATGCCGTGAAATACGACTGCTTTCATGTCAGGCCCTCCTTGTCGAAAGCGGTAACGGTGAATGTGACCGTCGAGCCGATCGAGCAAGGGGTGCGCCTGTGCAGCGCGTGCGGCGCCGCGATGCGCGGAGCGGAAGCGCTTCGGTTTCGGGGAGGGATCGCGCCTGCGCGTCAGTCCGTCGGTGGGCTGTTGCCGCTGTTGTCGCTGTTGACGTCACGCGCGTTCGAGATCGCTTCGACGAGCTTCAGTTCGTCGTCGATCGACAGCGTCGTGTCGGTCACGTCGCCGCCCAGCGGCGCGAGCGCCGCGCTGAGCGCGTAGATGTCGAGCTGCGCCGCGGCCAGCCCGAGCGACACGGTGCCGGGGCGCGCCTTGCGCGCGACGCGATCGGTCAGCGCATCGTCCACCGGCCGCTCGCGCCACGCGTCGAGCGACGATTCGATGTGCGCGACCACGCTGTCGAGCAGCGATCCGGACGACACGCGGCCTGCGTCGATTGCATGCGTGCGCAACTGTCCGTCGGTCGAGCACGCGACGATCACGACACCCGCGAGCGCGACAACGTGCCGGTCGCGCAACGTGCCGAGTTCGGCCAACGCGCGACGGGCCGCGTCGAGATCGGGATAGGACAACACGATCAGCGTGTTCATCGGCGACTCCATGCAATCGGATGGGCGTGCTCAGTGCGGCAGCCCGAACGCGGCCTTCAGGCTCGCGACGATCATCTGCATCGCGATCGCCGCGAGAATCATCCCCATCAGTCGTTGCGTGACGGCCGTCACGCGCGGCGACAGGTAATGGCCGATCACCGGCGCCGACAGCAGCGACACGACCAGCAGCACGAGAAACGCGCCGAGCCCGAGCGCGAACGCGAGTTCCTGCCCGGTCGCGACGGCACCGTGCCCGAGCACGATCATCGTCGCGATCGTGCCGGGGCCCACCAGCAACGGGATCGTCAACGGGTAGATCGCGACGCTTTCGGCGGCCGTCGGATCGGCGCCTTCGTCGCTGCCCGGCGCATGCTGGCGGCTCGGCGCACCATGCAGCATCGACAGCGCGATCAGCAGCACCAGCAGCCCGCCCGCGAGGCGGAAATCGTCGATCGTCAAACCGAACACGCGCAGGATCGCGCCGCCCGCGACGGCCGACACGATGCAGCCGACCGTCACGCCGATCGCGGCCGTGAGCGCGACCTTGCGGCGCACGCCGTCCGCCGCGCCTTCGGTCAGCGACAGGAACACCGGGATGTTCGCGATCGGGTTCATGATCGCGAACAGCGCCGCGAACACCTTGACGGAAAAGGTCAGGTCGAAGGCCACAGGGTCGCTCCCGTCTCGCGCGGCAAGTGAAACGCCCACGCCGGTTCGTTTTCGATGCGCGGCGCACGCCATGCTGATACGATCCACGCACGACGTTCGATCACGACGGAGGGCCCCGATCGATGCAAGCCACCGACACTTTCATGGGTCACGAGATTCGCGTCGACGCGACGCGCAACGCGAACGGCGCGTGGGTCGCGCAGGTGCGGATCTTCCGCGACGGCGCGCCCGTCGATCTGCCCGCGCCCGAACTCGTCACGCCCGAATGGCTGACATGCGACGAAGCGCTGCGCGGCGGTATCGACCAGGGGCGCGTGATGATCCGGACGCGCGACCGGTAACCGCACCCGGCTCATCCGCGTAGCGTCGGCCGGCATCGCACGATGCAGGTCACGCATCGAAATCGAGGTCGCCGATCAGGATCTCGCGATCGCGCTGCGTCCGGGTGCTGAAATCGACCGGCAACTCCATCTGCCAGCGCTCGATCGTGACCGGCAGCGCCGCGAGATAGCGATCGAAGCGGCTGTGGTCGGGCTCGGCCAGCAGACCGGCGATCGCGTCGTCGCGCCACGCGAGCCGCGCGTTCAGCCGGTTCGGCAGGCCGACCGTCGACGTGAGGCCGATCACGTCGACACAGGTCGGGCTGCCCTGCCCGTCGTGCGGCACGACGTCGACCTTCACTTCGCCGGGTTGATACAGGCCACGCAGGCGCGTCGCGATGCGCGGCGCAAACTCGGTTTCGAAACGGGCACGAACGTCGGGGTTCATTTCGCCTCCATTCAAGGTTCGGTGTGTATCGTCATGCTGCTTTCATGCGGAAGCCATCTGCCGCTCGAACGCTGCTTCGGCCTTCAGGTTGTCGAGATCGCGGGCGATCGTCGCGACCGCGAGCCGCGTGTTGCCGCGCCAGTACGCGATCGAGCAGTCGTGCGCGCCGAGGTCGCCGTCGATCTCGACGCGATCCCATTGCGCCGCATGCCCGACATAGCGGATCGTCACGTCGTAATGCTGGCTCCAGAAAAACGGCACCGCGTCGAACGGCCGCTGCTGGCCGAGCATGTTGCGCGCGGCGACGATGCCTTGCCGCTCGGCGACGACCCAGTGCTCGACGCGAATCCGCTCGCCCGTCAGCGGATCGGGCCAGCGCGCGATATCGCCGGCCGCATGGATGCCAGGCGCGCTCGTCTGCAGGAAGCGGTCGACCGTGACGCCGCGTTCGACGGCGAGCCCCGCGTCCTGCGCGAGCGCGACGTTCGGATGCACGCCGATGCCGACCAGCACGACGTCGGCCGGCAGCACGTCGCCGCTCGACAGCGTCACGCTGTCCGGCCCGATCCGCGCGGGCGTCGCGCCGAGATGGAATACGACGCCGTGCGCTTCGTGCAGCGCCTTGATCGTGTCGCCGAGCGCATCGCCGAGCACGCGGCCCATCGGATGCGGATCGGGCGCGACCACATGCACGTCGAGCCCGCGCGTGCGCAACGCGGCGGCCGCTTCGAGCCCGATGAAGCTCGCGCCGACCACCACGCAGCGGCGCGCCGTTTTCAGCCTGGCGATCAGCGCGTCGCAATCGGCGCGCGAGCGCAACGTACACACGTGCGGCAGATCGGCGCCGGGCACGTTCAGCCGGTTCGGTTCGGCGCCCGTGGCAAGCAGCAGCGCGCCGTACTCGATACGGCTGCCGTCGGCGAGCTCGACCGCGCGTTGCGCCGGATCGATGCGCGCGACGCGGGTGTTGCAGCGCACGTCGATGCGCTGGTCGGTATAGAACGACGGCGCGCGCAACGGCAGCCAGTCGGCCTGCGCCGTGCCCGCGAGGTAATCCTTCGACAGATTCGGCCGGTCGTACGGCGGATCGGCATCGGCGCTCAGCAGCGTGATCGCATGCGGATAGCCTTCCTGCCGCAGCGTCACGGCCGCCGCGATCGCAGCGGCGCCGCCGCCGACGATCACGACCGACGCGGGCAGCCCGCTCGTCTTCAACGCAGGCGGGACGGCGGCCGGCCGCGCATCGAGTACGACCGCGCGGCCATCGCGCCGCTCGACGCGCCAGCACGGCAGCCCGTCGAGCGCCGGCGCGCGCTCCATCTCGCCGGTGCGCAGGCAGAACGCCGCGTGATGCCACGGACAGCGAATCGTGTCGCCGACCAGCAGGCCCTTGGCGAGCGGGCCGCCATAGTGCGGGCATTGCGCGCCCACCGCGAACAGTTCGTCGCCGCGGCGCACGAGCAGCACCGCCGCGTCGCCGACATGGCCCTCGATCATCGCGCCGTCGGCGAGATCGTCGAGCGCGATCCCTTGGGTGAGATCGGGCGAGGACGCAGCATCGCTTCCAGTCATGACGTGGCTCCCGAAAAGTCAGGTGACGATCCCATTATCGGCATTCGTCCTGAAAAGAAACAGGTACAGACGCCCCGCAGCGCACGCAAACGCGGACTGTAGCTTGCACGCGCTCCATGACCGGCGTGGAACGTGGTCGACGTTGCGGCGCAACACGCCGGCCGCGCTGCGACGGGGCGCGCAAGCCGCGCCGCACGCCGCGGCGCGCTCAGTCGATGCACGATGCGACTAGCTTGCCGACGACGACAACCGCCTGCTCGATCTCCTGCGACCACGGGCTGCTGTAGTTCAGGCGGATGAAGTTCCGGTAGTTGTCCGTGATCGAGAACATGTAGCCGGGGCCGATCGTGATCCCCTGCTCCAGCGCGAGCTGGTACAGCCGCATCGCATCGACCTGCGCGGGCAGCTCGACCCACAGCACGTACCCGCCCGCCGGGCTCGAGATGCGCGTGCCTTCCGGGAAGAATCGCGACACCATCGCGCGCATCAGGTTCGCCTGCTGCGCATACGCCTTGCGAATCCGCCGCAGGTGATGCTCGTAGCCGTCGCGTTCGAGAAACTCCGCGATCGCCAGTTGCGGCAACGACGGCGTCGCCAGCGTATTCAGGAACTTCAGCTTCTCGACCTGTTCGCGATAGCGACCCGGCAGTGCCCAGCCGATCCGGTACGCGGCCGTCAGGCTCTTCGAGAACGACGAACAGTGCAGCACGATGCCATGGCGGTCGAACGACTTCAGCATGCTCGGATGCGTGTTGCCGAAATACAGTTCGTTGTACACGCCGTTCTCGATGATCGGCAGGTCGGCCTTCGTTGCGAACTCGACCAGTTCGCGTTTTCGCTCGTCCGGCATCTGAAAGCCGAGCGGATTCTGGAAATTCGGCATCACCATGCACGCGGCGATCGGCTGCGACTTCGCGATCGCGGCCAGCGCCGCGATGTCGATCCCGTATTCCGGATGCGTGGCCACCTCGATCGCCTTCATCCCCATCCGCTCGATCGCGTGCAGCATCGCGTAGAACGTCGGCGACTCCACCGCGATCGTGTCGCCCGGCTTCGCCACCGCCTGCAGGCACAGGTTGATCGCCTCCGTCGCGCCGACCGTCACGATGATCTCGTTCGGGTCCACCGACATCCCGTTTTCCAGGTAGCGGCGTGCGATCTGCCGGATCAGCCGCGGATGGCCGGGCGGCAGCCCGTCGGTCACGCCCCACAGCGACTTGTCGCGGCCGGCCGCATACGCATAGCGGTTCAGCTTCTCGAACGGAAACAGGCTCGGGTCCGGATACGGCGAACCCAGCGGCACCGCGTCGTCCGTGCCGATCGAGCGCAGCGTCGACAGCACGAGCCGGCTCACGTCGACCGACGACGAGATCGCGATCGGCTTCGACGGCCGCAGCTCGCGCACCGGCGCATGGCCGTCGTCGCGCCGCAGGTTCACGAAATAGCCCGACTGCGGACGGCTTTCGAGCAGCCCGCGGCTTTCCAGCAGCAGATACGCGTGCAGCACGGTCGTGATGCTGATCCGGTGCTGCTGGCTCGCCTGCCGCACCGACGGCACGCGATCGCCGTGCCGATATACCCCTTGCCGAATGAGTCGCTCTACGTCGTTCGCAAATTTCTCGTAGAGCTTCATCCGCCTCGCCCCGCGAGCGATGAACCGGCCTGCGCGGCATGGGCGGCCCGGCCGCGCCGACGCACGAAGCCGGATAGCCGTCGCCGGGTGCGGGTGTCCCGGCTGGAACCTCGTCCGTTACCGAAGTTGAAGGCGAATAGCAATGCGAATCTCATGAAGACAAGGTTCGGCATCCTACTGCGTCATTTCGGCGAATGTAAGTGACAGTTTGGCGGGGAAACGGCAAATCCGGCCGGCGTGGTGAACAGATGCGAATGCGACGGCGCGGCCCGCGCGCGATCGCGCGGCAGCCGCTCGCCCGGCGCACGTCATGATGCATCGCAGATGGCGGCGCGCCGGCCGCCGCGAAGCGCGGCCTGCTCGCCCTCACGCGTCGTCGACGTTGTCCGCGTAGTGGTCGATCGCGACCTTGCACTCGTCGAACACCACCGTCAGCAGCGCGACGTCGTTCGACTCGAGCCACTTGCGGATCTGCAGGAACTGGCCGGTGCCGAGATCGGCCAGGCGGGCCGGATCGTCGGTCGTCACGTCGACGCTCGCGATCGCGCGGTTGCCGGGCAGCGGCGACAGCGTCGCCGCGATGTCGAAGCGCCGGTACGATTGATCGATGCGCATGCGGTTCTCCCGAATCGGTTCGAAAGGTGCGCGCTCAGCCGAGCGCCTGGCGAAAGACCTTGCCGCCGAATCCCGTCACGACGTTGTCGACCGAGAACGGCGTGTCCTCCTTCGCTTCGAGAATGACCGCGACGCTGCCGGGCACGAGCCGCGCCGCGACCGTCTCGACGAACGTGCCGTCGAGCAGCGCGTTGCCGGCCGCCTGCGCGAGCACGCCGGCGCCCGCGCCGGCCGCCATGCCGGTCACCACGCCGAGCGGCCCGGCGAGCAGGCCGAGCAACCCACCCGCGAGCGCGCCGATCACGCCGCCCTTGAACGGCCGCGATTCGGCGTCGAGCACCGCGAGCTTGCCGTTCGCGTCCTTCTCGACGACGACGCCATTCTCGATGTGGAATCCTTCGTTCTTCTCCGACAGCGCGTCGAAATCGTGCGCGGCCTGGCGGGCCGTCTCGACGCTGCCGAACACGGCGACGATCAATTGTCTGGTCATGCAACACCTCGCTTGATTGAATGAGGACGGAGCCGCCGCGCCGTGTACGGCGCGTCGGGCTTCGCTTCGAACGCCGCCCGCGCGTTACCGGCCGGCATGCACGTCGTCCTCGACATCGTCGACGTCCGCCGGAAAGCGATGCTGGCCGAAGCTCAGGATCAGCACGCCGACCGCGAGCAGCACGATCCCGAAGGTCGTCATCAGCATCCGCTCGGGGCTGTCGGTCGCGCCGCGCAGGATCAGGTCGCGCGCGAGCGACGTCATCGCGATGAACAGCGGGAACCGCACCGGCAACCGGCCGAGCCGCAGGTAGCGCAAGTCCATCGCGAGCACTTCCAGATACAGGAACATCAGCAGCAGGTCGGTCAGCGACACCTCGCCCGCGAGCACGACCTTCCACGCCTCCTGCGCCATCGCGAACGCGGTCGCCAGCCCGATCACGACCAGCCCGGCCAACTCGGCCGCATGAAGGAAATGGCCGAAGCGGCGGCGGATGCGTTCGGCGGCCGTATCGGCGGATGCAGTGGATGTATTCAACGCGCTCACAGTGTCGTAGGTGCCGCGATCGACGCGCCGTCGCCGCGGCAAGGGATCTCGGGGAACGGAAAACCCGCGCCGGACGGCCCGCCGTGCCCGACGATTGCACCGAAAATACGCATCGCTTCCAAAAGGTTCATCATGATGACCGTCGCCGGGCGGAGCGAACCCAATCTACTGCATGCGCCACGCCCGCTCAAGAGCACAGCGTCGCCGGCTTCAGGAGTACAGCTGCACGCGCGCCGCGCCCAATCGGACCTCGATCAACCCATTCGAATGACAGATCGTCGATACGTGTTCCAAAGACCCGCCGAAGCTGCTAGATTGCATGCTCGACGACGTTACGCGGTGCAGGCGGTCACGCGCCGGGCGAACGCGCGGCCCCCACGTCTGCCTCCCCTTCGCGCCGGGGGGCCGGCCGCCGCGGCGGCCCGTTGCGCGATGCCCGCGCAACGTCCTTCATCCGCACGTCACAAAGAGATCAGTCGCATGACACAGTCCAACCGTTCGCCTTCGCGCGCCGCGGCTGCCGCGGCCCGTCCGTCCCGACATGACTGACCGGCAGGCCGCGATGCAAACCAACCGTCCCCCGCTTTCCCAGGCCGTCCACAGCCCGATCACGCGCAGCGCGATCTTTCTCGTGGCGACGATCAATCCGGGCGCCGATCACGCCGACACGATCCGTTCATGGTGCGGCGACATCGCCGCGCTCGTGCGCTCGGTCGGCAAGCGCGTGCCGGGCGGCAACCTCACGTGCGTATGCGGCTTCGGCTCCGACGCATGGGATGCGCTGTTCGGCGAGCCGCGCCCCGCGTCGCTGCATCCGTTCCGCGAATTCGGCGCCGGCCAGCGCATCGCCATCGCGACGCCCGGCGACATCCTGCTGCACATCCGCGCCGAAGCGATGGACCTGTGCTTCGAGCTCGCGACGCAACTGCTCGGCGCGCTCGGCGACGCGGTCACGGTCGTCGACGAGGTGCACGGCTTCCGCAATTTCGACCAGCGCGCGATGATCGGCTTCGTCGACGGCACCGAGAACCCGGAAGGCCGCGAAGCGGTCGACTTCACGGTGATCGGTGACGAGGACGCCGAATTCGCGGGCGGCAGCTACGTGCTCGTGCAGAAGTACCTGCACGACATGGCCGGCTGGAACGCGCTCGCGGTCGAGACGCAGGAGCGCATCATCGGCCGCACCAAACTGTCCGACATCGAGCTCGCGCCGGACGTGAAGCCGTCGTGCTCGCACAGCTCGCTGACCACGCTCGACGAGGGCGGCCAGGAGGTGAAGATCCTGCGCGACAACATGCCGTTCGGGCGCCCGGGCGCCGGCGAATTCGGCACCTATTTCATCGGCTATGCGCGCTCGCCGGCGCCGATCGAGCAGATGCTCGAGAACATGTTCGTCGGCCGCCCGCCCGGCAACTACGACCGCCTGCTCGACTACAGCCGCGCGGTCACCGGCTCGCTGTTCTTCGTGCCGTCGGCCGACCTGCTCGAAGCGCTCGCCGACCGCCCGGCGCCGGCCGCCGACGCCGCCCAACCGGAATCCACGCCGCCCGCGCTTTCCGTACCGCAGCGCGACGGCTCGCTGAACATCGGCTCGCTGAAAGGAACCCCGACCTATGAATAACCTGCACCGCGAACTCGCCCCGATCTCGTCGTCCGCCTGGGAACAAATCGAGGAGGAAGTGGCGCGCACCTTCAAACGCTCGGTGGCCGGGCGCCGCGTCGTCGACGTCGAGGGCCCCGCAGGCCCCGAACTGTCGGCGGTCGGCACCGGGCACCTGCTCGACGTCGCCGCGCCGCGCGAGCTCGTGAACGCGCGGCTGCGCGAAGCGCGCACGATCGTCGAGCTGACGGTGCCGTTCGAGCTGAGCCGCGACGCGATCGACAGCGTCGAGCGCGGCGCGCGCGACGCCGACTGGCAGCCGGCGAAGGAAGCCGCGCAGCGGCTCGCGTTCGCCGAGGACGGCGCGATCTTCGACGGCTACCGCGCGGCCGGCATCGTCGGCATCCGCGAAGGCACGTCGAACCGCCGGCTCACGCTGCCGGCGGATGTCGCCGCGTACCCGGACGCGATCAGCGACGCGCTGGAAGCGCTGCGCCTCGCCGGGGTGGACGGCCCGTACTCGGTCGTGCTCGGGTCGGACGCGTACACCGCGCTCAGCGAAGCGCGCGACCAGGGCTATCCGGTCCTCGGCCATATCAAACGCATCGTCAGCGGCGAGATCATCTGGGCGCCGGCGATCAGCGGCGGCTGCGTGCTGTCCACGCGCGGCGGCGATTACGAGTTGCACCTCGGCGAAGACGTGTCGATCGGCTACACGAGCCACACCGACAAGAGCGTGCGCCTGTATCTGCGCGAAACGTTCACGTTCCTGATGCTGACGAGCGAGGCATCGGTGGCCGTGGCGCCGCAGGGCAACGCGGCCGCCTGAGCGCGGTTGCCAGCGCGCGGTGCCCGCCCGGGCGCCGCACGCGACGGCCGCCCCGCCGGCCGCAGGTTCGTCGCCGATCCAGCCCATCTTGCATGGAGAATGTCGTGAGCGAATCAAATGACGCATTACAGGCGCTGCAGGCGTCCGTCGCGACCCTGAAGCAGACGGTCGACGCCAACGCGAGCCGCCAGGCCGGCGACACCGCCGTGCTGTTTACCGTCGTGTCGCTGATGCTGGCCGAGCTGCCGCCCGACACGCGCAACCTGATCGAGGATTCGTTCTCCGTCTGGGCCAATGGTCTGCCGAATGCGGCACTGTCCGCCGACGTGAAACAGATCGCACGGCAACGGCTCGCGATGAACCTGTCGGACTGATCGCGGCTCACCATGGTTGCGCGATGCCCGGCGTCTACCGTGCAACCCGCCCTCGCCGGCCCCACGGCGCGCATCGGCTGCGGTGCGGGCGCGGTCGGACGTCACCGGTTCGCACCCGCGCCGCGTGTTGCATCGCGTGTTGCGCCCCGTTTCGCTCCCCGTTTGCCGGCGGCCGGCACCATGCGCGCCGATGTCGCACCGCGTGCCGTTCGCACGCCGTCGGTTCCCGCCCCCTTCCATCGCCAGCCGCACACGCCGCGCACGCCCGCGCCGCCGCGCGCTTGCCCGTCTGTACTCCTTGCCGCCGAATCGCGCGCCCATGTGAGGGTGCAATTCACGGTCGGCCCGGCCAGGAACTGTGTCTTGGATGGCCCACGCCGATTCGTTATTTTGAACGCAGTCGAAGCGATGCTGCGGGCTCCTCGCGGCACTCGCGCTTCCCGCCCCGACCGCGACCGCGCGCCACGCCGGCGCGCGCCATGCGACCGCACGGGTGCGGCGCGCGCGCCGCCGCGGTGCGCGCCGTGCACGTGCGGTCGGGACGCGCGAGCGCCGCACCGCATCGGGCCGCACCTTCGACCCACCTTCACCGACAGGAGCCAGACCACCATGCCCGCACTTTGCGATATCTGCCACGCGCGGCCGGCCGTTGCGCGCGCAACCGTGATGCAGGACGGCGAGCGCAAGACGATCTCGATCTGCGATTACCATTTCCGTCAACTGATGCGGCATCAGAGCATGCTGAATCCGTTCGATTCGCTGCTGGGCGGAGGCGGACCGTCGTCGCTGTTCGGCGGGCTCGGCGACGAATCGCCGCTCGCCGCCGAGATTCCGCGCGAATCGGTCGACCCGACCGACGCGTTCAGCGAACAGACGCTCGAACTGCTGCAGCGCGCGGCCGAGAAGGCGCATGAATTGCGCCGCAGCGAACTCGATTCCGAGCATCTGCTGTACGCGCTCGCGGACACCGACGTCTGCGCCGCGCTGCTGAAGGAACTGAAGCTGTCGCCGGACGACATCAAGTCGTACATCGACGCGCATGCACACACCGGCACGGCCGCCCCCGATGCGCCGCTCGACAAGCTGTCGATCTCGCCGCGCGTGAAGAAGGCCGTGCAGTATGCGTTCCAGGCGTCGCGCGATCTCGGCCACTCGTATATCGGCCCCGAGCACCTGCTGATCGGGCTCGCGGCGGTGCCGGACAGCGTCGCCGGCACGTTGCTGAAGAAATACGGCGTGACGCCCGAGGCGCTGCGCCAGAAGGTCGTGAAGGTGGTCGGCAAGGGCGCCGAGGACGGCCGCGTCGATGCGCCGACCGGCACGCCGAACCTCGACAAGTTCGGCCGCGACCTCACCGCGATCGCGCGCCAGGGCAAGCTCGATCCGGTGCTCGGCCGCGCGCAGGAAATCGAGAGCACGATCGAGGTGCTCGCCCGCCGCAAGAAGAACAACCCGGTGCTGATCGGCGAGCCGGGCGTCGGCAAGACCGCGATCGTCGAAGGCCTCGCGCAGCGCATCGTCAACGGCGACGTGCCCGAAGTGCTGCGCGACAAGCGGCTCGTCGAAGTCAACATCAACTCGATGGTGGCCGGCGCGAAGTATCGCGGCGAATTCGAGGAACGCGCGAAGCAGCTGATCGACGAGGTGACCGCGAAGCAGGACGAACTGATCCTGTTCATCGACGAGCTGCACACGATCGTCGGCGCGGGCCAGGGCGGCGGCGAAGGCGGCCTCGACATCGCGAACGTGCTGAAGCCCGCGCTCGCGCGCGGCGAGCTGAGCCTGATCGGCGCGACGACGCTCAACGAATATCAGAAGTACATCGAGAAGGACGCCGCGCTCGAACGCCGCTTCCAGCCGGTGTTCGTGCCGGAGCCGAGCGTCGAGCAGACGATCGTGATCCTGCGCGGGCTGCGCGACAGCCTCGAGGCGCACCACCAGGTGACGTTCGCCGACGACGCGTTCGTCGCGGCCGCCGAGTTCGCCGACCGCTACATCACGTCGCGCTTCCTGCCCGACAAGGCGATCGACCTGATCGACCAGGCGGCCGCGCGCGTGCGGATCGGCGCGACGTCGCGCCCGGTCGACATTCAGGAAGGCGAAGCGCAGATCGCACAACTGAAGCGCGAGCAGGATTATGCGACGTCGCGCAAGCGCTTCGACGAAGCGAAACAGTTCGAAGAGCAGATCAACGCGAAGCAGAAGGCCGTCGACGAGATGATGGAGGCGTGGCAGCGCAAGACCGGCTCGGAAACGCTCGAAGTGACCGTCGAATCGGTGGCCGAGGTCGTGTCGCGGCTGACCGGCATCCCCGTGTCCGAGCTCACGCAGGAAGAACGCCAGAAGCTGCTGAAGATGGAAGAGCAGCTGCGCGAGCGCGTGGTCGGCCAGAGCGATGCGGTGGTCGCCGTCAGCGATGCCGTGCGGCTGTCGCGCGCGGGGCTCGGCCAGACGCACCGGCCGATCGCGACGTTCCTGTTCCTCGGGCCGACCGGTGTCGGCAAGACCGAACTCGCGAAGGCGCTGGCCGAGACCGTGTTCGGCGACGAGCAGGCGATCATCCGCATCGACATGTCCGAATACATGGAACGCCACGCGGTCGCGCGGCTGATCGGCGCGCCGCCCGGCTACGTCGGCTACGACGAAGGCGGCCAGCTCACCGAGCGCGTGCGGCGCCGCCCGTACAGCGTGATCCTGCTCGACGAGATCGAGAAGGCGCATCCGGACGTCTACAACGTGCTGCTGCAGGTGTTCGACGACGGGCGTCTCACCGACGGCAAGGGCCGCGTGGTCGATTTCAGCAACACGATCATCATCGCGACCAGCAACCTGGGCGCGGCGATCATCATGGACAACCTCACGCAGCCGGAAGCCGAGCGCAAGACCGACAAGGCGATCCGCGACGAACTGATGCAGGTGCTCAAAGGGCATTTCCGCCCCGAGTTCCTGAACCGGATCGACGAGGTGATCGTGTTCCACGCGCTGTCGAAGGAGAACATCCGCTCGATCGTGCAGATCCAGCTCGACCGCGTGGTGCGCACGGCCGCCGCGCAGGACATCACGCTCGTGATGGGCGACTCGCTCGTCGCGCACCTGACCGAAGCCGGCTACCAGCCGGAGTTCGGCGCGCGCGAGTTGAAGCGTCAGATCCGGCAGACCATCGAGACGCGGCTCGCGAAAGAGATCCTCGCGGACCGGCTGAAGTCGGGCGACAAGTGCGAGGTCGACTACGACAAGGACAGCGACGAAGTGACGTTCAACAAGCTCGCCGCGCCTGAAGCGAAGGAAGCGAAAGACGCGAAGGACGCCGACGGCAAGGCCAAACCGAACGGCAAAACCGCCAAGGCGGCAGCAGACGCGTCGGCGGACGACGCCCCCGCCGACGCTCCGCCGCCCGCGGCGAAGCCCGGCAAGAAATCGTCCGGCGCGAAGAAGGACGCGCACTAAAAAACCGCATGCCCCGCCACCCGGGGCACGCATGATCGGCTCCGTCCGCCGGACGGAGCCGCCCCACGCCGCGACACGGCGCAACCGAGCCACCCGCATCGGGCCCGGCTATTGGAGATTCACCATGACAAATCGACGCGAAGTGCCAGGCATCAGGAAATACGACGGGCCCGCCGGCGGTTGGGGCGCGCTTCGCGCGACAGCCGATGCGGTGCGCACGCAGATGGAAACCATCGAGGCGCCGATCGTGCTGATGCGGACCAACCAGCCCGACGGCTTCGACTGTCCCGGTTGTGCGTGGCCGGACAAGGAGCACAAGTCGACGTTCCAGTTCTGCGAGAACGGCGCGAAGGCCGTCACGTGGGAAGCGACGACCAAGCGCGTGACGCCCGAGTTCTTCGCGGCGAACACCGTGTCGTCGCTGCTGCGCATGTCGGACTACGAACTGGAGAACATGGGCCGGCTCACGCATCCGCTCGCCTACGACCGCGCGACCGACACGTTCCGCGCGATCGAATGGGACGATGCATTCGCGCGCATCGGCGAAGTGTTGCGCGCGCTGCCGCCCGAGCAGATCGAGTTCTACACGTCCGGCCGCGCGTCGAACGAAGCCGCGTACCTGTACCAGCTGTTCGCGCGCGAGCTCGGCACCAACAACTTCCCCGATTGCTCGAACATGTGCCACGAGCCGACCAGCGTCGGCCTGCCGCAGTCGATCGGCATCGGCAAGGGCACCGTGTCGCTGGAGGATTTCGACCACTGCGAGCTGATCATCTCGATCGGCCACAATCCCGGCACGAACCATCCGCGGATGATGGGCACGCTGCACGAGTGCGCGCGCCGCAACGTACCGATCATCGTGTTCAACCCGCTGCGCGAGCGCGCGCTCGAACGCTTCGCCGATCCGCAGGACATGATCGAGATGGCGTCGTTCGGCTCGACGCGGATCGCGTCGACGTACTACCAGGTCGATGCGGGCGGCGACGCGGCCGCGCTGAAGGGCATCATGAAGGCGCTGCTGAAGCTCGAAGCCGAGCAAGGCGGCGTGCTCGACCGCGACTTCATCGCGCAGCACACCAACGGCTTCGATGCATTCTCGGCCGACCTCGAAGCGACGTCGTGGGACGACATCGAGCGCGCGAGCGGCCTGAGCCAGGCGCAGCTCGAACAGGTCGCGCTCGCGTACGCGAAGTCGAACGCGACGATCATCACGTACGGGATGGGCGTCACGCAGCACAACAAGGGCACGGCCACCGTGCGCCTGATCGCCGACCTGCTGCTGATGCGCGGCAACATCGGCAAGCCGGGCGCCGGCGTGTGCCCGCTGCGCGGCCATTCGAACGTGCAGGGCAACCGCACCGTCGGCATCACCGAGAAGCCGTCGGCCGAATTCCTGAAGAAGATCCAGGACGTGTGCGGCTTCACGCCACCCGCGCAGCACGGGCACGACGCGGTACAGGCGATGCAGGCGATGATCGACGGCACCGCGAAGGCGCTGCTGTGCCTCGGTGGCAACTTCGCGGTCGCGCTGCCCGATCCCGAGCTGTCGTTCCCGGCGATGGCGAAGCTCGACCTGAGCGTGCATCTCGGCACGAAGCTGAACCGTTCGCATCTGCTGGTCGGCAAGGAAACCTTCATCCTGCCGGTGCTCGGCCGCACCGAGCTCGACATGCAGGCCACCGGCCCGCAGTCGATCACGGTCGAGGATTCGATGTCGATGGTCCACGCGTCGGCCGGCAAGCTCAAGCCCGCGTCGGACCAGTTGCGCTCGGAGCCCGCGATCGTCGCCGGCATCGCGCACGCGACGCTGCCGAACAGCAAGGTCGCGTGGCTCGACCTGATCGCCGACTATGACCGCATCCGCGACCTGATCGACAAGACGGTATCCGGCTTCGAGGCGTTCAACGAGCGGATCCGCACGCCGGGCGGCTTCCGCCTGCCGCTGCCGCCCACCGAGCGCGTATGGCCGACGCCGACCGGCAAGGCGATGTTCTCGGTCTACAAGGGCGTGAAGGAGGACGCGGACGTGCTCGGCGCCGAGCAGGTGCTGCGTCTCATCACGCTGCGCAGCCACGATCAGTACAACACGACGATCTACGGTCTCGACGATCGCTATCGCGGCGTGTTCGGCCGGCGTGACGTGCTGTTCATGAACGCGGCCGATCTCGACAAGTACGGGCTCGAGCACGGCGACCTCGTCGACATCGAGACGGTCACCGCGTCGGGCCGCACACTGCGCCTCGAGAAGATCACCGCGATCGAGTACGACATCGCGCCGGGCTCGGTCGGTGCGTACTATCCGGAAGCGAACGTGCTCGTGCCGCTCGACTACATCGACAAGGAAAGCGGCACGCCGTCGTACAAGTCGGTGCCGGTGCGCGTCGCGCGCTCGGCGGTGGTCTGATCCGCGGGCGGGCGGGGTCGCGGCACACGCCGCGCCCTTCGGCCCGCCTGTCGCCCTGCTCCTCGGCCTCGCGGCCGCCGCATCGCTACCGATGCAGCGGCCGTTTCATTCGATCGCGTCGAACGACGCCGCGTTTACCGCGCCGCCGTCGGCGGCAGATGCGCCGCGCCCTGCCGGCGCCGGTACGCGCTGTCGCGCGTCGCGAGCCAGTAGTACAGCGGCGAGGTGAGCAGCAGGCCCACGAGCCACGACAGGTCCGCGCCGCCCAGATGCGCGGGAATCGGGCCCGCATACATCGGCGTGTTCATGAACGGAATCTGCACGACGATGCCGATCGCATACGCGAGCAGCGCCTGCGGGTTGAAGCGGCCGTACACGCCGCCGTCGGCCATGAAGATTGACTGGATGTCGTACTTGCCCTTGTGGATCACGTAGAAGTCGATCAGGTTGATCGCCGTCCACGGCACCAGCACCACCAGCAGCGCAAGCACCAGATCGACGAGGTTGCCGACGAAGTTCGTCGACGCGCCGATCGCCGCATAGCAGCACGCGACGAAGATCACGACCGATACCACCGCGCGCGCCTTCGCGGTCGGAATCCACTTGTACGCGAACGTCTGCACCGACGTGATCACCGCGAGCACCGCGCCGTACAGGTTCAGCGCGTTGTGGCTGATCACGCTCAGCAGGAACAGCACGAGCATCAGCGGGCCGAGCGGGCCCGTCGCCTGCTTGACCGCATCCATCGTGTCCGCGCCGGCGGGCACCGCGAGCACCGCGACCGCGCCGAAGATGAACGCGAGCGTCGAGCCGATCGTGCAGCCGAGATAGGTCGCCCAGAACGTCGACGCGACGCCGACGTCCTCCGGCAGATAGCGCGAATAGTCCGACACGTACGGCGCGAACGCGATCTGCCACAGCGCCGACAGCGACACCGTCGCGAGCCAGCCCGCGAAGTCGAAACCGCCGCGCGTGAGGAAATCGGCCGTGCTCACGTGCGACAGGATCATCCAGAAGCCGACGGCGATGCCGATGCCGAGCACCCACGTGCCGATGCGGTTCAGGATGTGGATGAACCGGTAACCGACGATCCCGATCAGCCCGGAGCCGACCGCACCGATCACGATGCCGACGGGCACCGGCACCGACGGTGCGATGCCGTGCACCGACTTGCCGGCGAGCACGATGTTCGACGCGAAGAAGCCGACATACATCACCGCCGCGATCACCGTGACGAGCAGCGCGCCCCACGAGCCGAACTGCGCGCGGCTCTGGATCATCTGCGGGATGCCCATCTGCGGCCCCTGCGCCGAATGCAGCGCCATCAGCACGCCGCCGACCGCCTGGCCCACGACGATCGCGACGATGCCCCACATCAGGTTCAGGTGGAACAGCTGCACGCCGAGCGCGCCGGTCACGATCGGCAGCGGCGCGATGTTGCCGCCGAACCAGAGCGTGAACAGGTCGCGCACCTTGCCGTGGCGCTCCGTGGGCGGCACGTAGCCGATCGTGTGTTTCTCTATCATCGGGGACGCATTGCGTTCCGCGTTCGTCATGGTGATGCCTCCTGTCGTGCGCGGCGATGCGCGCGGGCCGTTTTCGCCGGTGCGCGCCGGGATGCGCGCCTGCAATCGGGTCCGGATGCGCGATGCGCGTCAGACGGGGGCGGATGACGCCCGCCGGCGTACGCGGCCTCGTCGCGATCCAGGTTGGAGACGATGGTGCGCCACGTGGGTGGGGAGCGGAAAATACTAAAAATATTTTCGGGATATACGAAAAAGCTCTGCAGCGGAATGTTCGGCGCCGGACGACTTCGGGTAAGGTGCCAGGGTCTGTTTCCCTATGGAACGCACGTGCGCCCGCGGCGGCACGCCGGGGCCGGGCATCAGAGGTGCTTGTGGCTCACTACACTTTGCGGCAACTGAAATACTTCATCACGACGGTCGAATCCGGCAGCGTCGCCGAGGCGTCGCGCCAGCTCTTCATCGCGCAGCCGTCGATTTCCAGCGCGATCAAGGGGCTCGAGGAAAGCTTCGGCGTGAAGCTGTTCATTCGCCATCACGCGCAGGGCGTGTCGCTGACGCCGAGCGGCACGCGCTTCTACCGGAAAGCACAGGAACTGCTGCGCATCGCGCACGAGTTCGAACAGAACGCGCTCGCCGACAACGACGTGGTCACCGGGCAGATCGACATCGGCTGCTTCGAGACCGTCGCGCCGCTCTATCTGCCGCAACTGATCGCCGGCTTTCGCGAGCGCTACCCGGGCGTGAACATCCGGCTGCGCGACGGCGACCAGCAGGAACTCGTGCAGGGGCTGACGTCGGGCACGTTCGACCTCGCGCTGATGTACGACCACGATCTGGACGGCACGATCGAAACCGAGCCGCTGATGCCGCCACAGCAGCCGTACGTGCTGCTGCCGGAGCACCATCGGTTCGCGGGCCAGACGCACGTGTCGCTGCGCGACCTGTGCGTCGAGCCGATGATCCTGCTCGACGTGCAGCCGAGCCGCACGTACTTCGTCAGTCTGTTTCATGAACTCGGGCTCACGCCGAACATCGTGTTCGGCTCGCCGTCGATCGAGATGGTGCGCGGGATGGTCGGCCAGGGATTCGGCTTCTCGCTGCTCGTCACGCGTCCGCACTCCGAATACACGTACGACGGCCAGCGCGTCGTGACGATCGCGCTCAGCGAAACGGTGAGCCCGTCGGGGCTCGTGAGTGCGCGGCTGAAGCGCGGCCAGCTCACGAAGCAGGCGCAGTCATTCGTCGACTTCTGCCGCGAGCGGCTCGCGCAGATCGTCGCTCGAGCGGCGCGGTAAGCGCCGCGATCGCAAACAGGAACGGGAACAAGCACACGCACGCGCCGCACGATGCGATGCGTGCGTGTCGGCCGCCGGTTCAGCCGGCGCAAGCGAGATATGCGGCGAGGCGCGCCATCATCGCGTCGCATCCGTGCAGTTGTTCGAGCGTGACGAACTCGTCGGGCTTGTGCCCCTGATCCATGCTGCCGGGCCCGCACACGACGGTCGGGATGCCGGCCTGCCCGAACAGGCCGCCCTCGGTGCCGAACGCCACCGTGCCGAACGCGTCGGACCCGCTCAACGTCGCGAGCAGGCGCGCGGCATCGCTGTCCGGCGCGGTCGCCAGCCCCGGATACGCACCGAGCGGCTGCAGCCGGATGTCGGTATCGGGCTGCACCGCGCGCATCTTCGGCAACAGTTCGGATTCCGCATAGTCCTGCAGCGTTCTCGGCACGTCGTGCGCATCGAAATCGGGCAGCGCCCGCACCTCGAAATCGAATTCGCATTCGGCCGGCACGATGTTCAGCGCGCGGCCGCCCTTGATCAGCCCCGTCTGCACGGTCGAGAACGGCGGATCGAAACGGCTGTCGTGCCGGTCGGGCCGCGCGAGCGCCGCGCCGATCTCGCCGAGCCGGCCGATCAGCTTCGCCGCGTAGTCGATTGCGTTGACACCGAGCGGCGCATACGCCGAGTGGCACGCCGCGCCCTTCACGTGGCACCGCATCGCGAGCTTGCCTTTGTGGCCGAGCACCGGCTTGAGCTCGGTCGGCTCGCCGATCACGCATACGCGCGGGCGGTGCGCACGCTTGGCCAACTCGGCGAGCATCGGCCGCACGCCGACGCAACCGATTTCCTCGTCGTACGAGAACGCGAGATGCACCGGTTCGCGCAACGGCCGCGCGACGAACGCCGGCACGGCCGCGAGCACCGACGCGATGAAACCCTTCATGTCGGCCGTGCCGCGGCCGTACAGGCGGCCGTCGCGCTCGGTCAGCCGGAACGGCTCGACCGTCCACGCCTGCCCGTCGACCGGCACGACGTCGGTATGGCCTGACAGCGCCACGCCGCCGCGCACGTACGGGCCGATCGTCGCGTACAGGCTCGCCTTTGTGCGGTCCGCGTTGTGGAACAGCTCGCTCACCACGCCAAAGCCCGCGAGATAGTCGCGGATGAAGCCGATCATCCCGAGGTTCGAATCGCGGCTGACCGTCGCGAACGCGATCAGCCGTTCGAGCAACGCGCGGCTCGACGTGTCATTCATCGCCCGGCACTCCGTAGCTCGGCGCGGCGGTCGGGTCCAGCGCGCGCGTCTGGTAGTCCTGCATCTGCGGCCGATACGCACGCCACAGCGCATCGAGCTGCCCGATCGGGTCGGTATCGGCCCAGTCGACGCGCAGGTCGACGATCGGCCAGACCACGTCGCCGGCCACCTTCAACGCGGCCGAATGCACGGGCCCCGCCTCGCCGCCGGCTACCATCGCCGCGTGCATCGCGGCCAGCAGACGATCGGCGAGCAAGCCGGACGCCTGCTCGAACGCGCGCACCATCGCGCCGATCACGTCGGGCGAAGCCAGCAGGTTGCCGGCCGCCACGCATTGCTCGCCGCGCACCGCGTGGTGCGTGCCGAGCGCTTCCTTGCCGGTGAAACACGCCGTTTGCCCCTGCCCGTCGATCACCGTGACCTGCCGGTACTGGCTCCAGCCGTTCGCGCTCAGCGCGCGGTCGAGCGCGGCGGCGGGCGCGAGCTGCTCGTGCTCGATCAGGTCCAGCGTCTGCGGCCCAAGGGCCGGCAGCGTGACGTTCTGCGTCGCGACCGCGCCGACGCCCGCGCGCACCCACGGGCAGCGTGCGCCCACCGCGATGCTCGACGAGCTGATCGCGATACCGAGCTGGCCCGTCTCCGGGCAACGCCCGACGATGGAGAAAGTCATGTCGCCTCCTGTGCGCGGTTCGGCTGCCCGTTGTCGGGAATCACCGCAATCACGTCGATCTCCATCAGCCATTGCGGCTGGCCGAGCGCCGAGACGACGAGCCCCGTCGAGATCGGATAGACGCCCTTCAGCCACTTGCCGACTTCCTGGTACACGGGTTCGCGATAACGCGGGTCGATCAGGTAGGTCGTCGTCTTCACGATGTGCGTGAGGTCGCTGCCGGCTTCCTCGAGCAACTGCTTGACGTTCTTCATCGCCTGCTCCGCCTGCGCGCGTGCATCGCCGAGGCCGATCAGGTTGCCGCCGAAATCGGTGCCGACCTGGCCGCGCACGTAGACGGTGTTGCCGGCGCGCACCGCCTGGCACAGGTCGTTGTCGAGCGTCTGGTTCGGGTAGGTATCCTTCGTGTTGAACATGCGGATACGCGTATGGGTAGGCTGGCTCATCGAAGTCCTTCGAGTGTCGGTATGATCGCCCGCCGCGCCGGAAGCGGTCGCGGCGCGGCGGACTGGGTCGGGAGGTCAGTTCGCCGCTTCGGCGAGCGCGCGGGCTTCGGGCCGTGCCGCGTGCGCGGCCGCGCAGTGCTGCGCCGCGTCGTGGTACGCGAGGTACTTGCGCTGCGTGACGATGTGATCGGCGATGTGCTTCGCGTCGTGCCACACGCCCCAGATGAAGCTGGAGCCGCGCCGCGACAGCCACGGCAGGCCAAGGAAATAGATGCCCGGCTCCTTCGACACGCCGCGCTGGTGCTGCGGCTTGCCGTTCGGCGCGAATGCGTCGACGTTCAGCCAGCCGTAGTCGACCGCATAGCCGGTCGCCCACACGATCGACGTGACGCCGGCGGCGGCGAGATCGAGCGAGAGGAGCGGATGCGCGACGCATGCCGGGTCAGGCAGGATGCGGCGGGCTTCCGGTTCTTCCGGCAGGTCGAGGCCGTTGCGGGCCACGTAGGCGTCGGCCGCGTCGAGCAGTGACAGGTAGTTCTCGTCGCCACGCGCGAGATTGATCGCGAGATCGCGTTCGAAAGTGGCCACGCCACCGTCGAACGCCTTGGTCAGCCCGACCAGCGTCACGCCCTGATTCGCGAGCGCGCGGAAATCGACCGTGTGGCCGCCGCGCGCGCCGCTCACCGCGATCGTCACGTGTTCGCGGCCCGGGGTCGCGACTTCCTTGTCCCATTCGCCGAGCACGCCGAGCCACCAGCAGAAGTCGCGGCCGCGATATGCGCGCGGCGGGCGATCGTGCGGCCCGACCGACAGATAAACCTGCCGGCCCGCGCGCTGTAGTTCGTCGGCGATCTGCACGCCCGACGAGCCGGCACCGACCACCAGCACCGCGCCTTCCGGAAGCTGGCCCGGGTTGCGATAGTCGGCGGAATGGATCTGCACGACGCGCGCGTCGTCCGGTGCGATCGGCGGAATCACCGGGCGCTGGAACGGGCCGGTGGCGACCACCACGCGATTCGCGTCGATCGTGCCGTCGGATGTCTCGACGACGAAGCCGGGCTTGCCGGTGTTGCGCACGACGCTCTTCACTTCGACGCCGGTCCGGATCGGCGCGTTGAATTTGCGCGCATACGCTTCGAAGTAGTCGGCGACCTGGTCTTTCGATGCGAACGCATCGGGCGCGAGGCCGTCGAATTCGAGCCCCGGGAAACGGTCGTGCCACGCGGGGCCGTTCGCGACCAGCGAATCCCAGCGCCCCGTGCGCCAGCGCTCGGCGATGCGGCTGCGCTCCAGCACGAGATGGGGCACGCCCAGCTTGCCCAGATGCTCGCTCATCGCGATGCCGGCCTGCCCGGCGCCGACGACGAGCGTATCGATTGAAGTTGTTTCGACTGCCACGGCTGTCTCCTTCTGAAGTGCGGCTCGGTGCGACGCGCGTGCTGTCGCGTGAGCTGGAATGGAGACATTCTGCTGACACGCCGCCGGGGGCGAAATGATGATTTTTGTTGGTGTTGACGAGAAAAAAGCTGGGGACGGCCTGGACGGCCGGCCGTACCGGCGCGCAGCACCGATACCGTCGAACGACACTGCACCGGCGCCCACCTGCATGGCGGGCGCCGGCTTCAGCCGATCGTTTCGGCTACACGTTGGTCCATGCGCCAGTGCCGTGCTGATACTGCATCACGCCGCCGTGGAGCCGCACCCGCAGGTTGCCGTCCGGCACCTGCACCCATTCGGTCATGCCGAGACTCATCATCAACGCGACGAAGAAATCCTGCAGCTCTTGCGACGTGCTGGCCTGCCAGAGATCGATGCGCCCGAGGCACGCGCGCATGTTGCCCTGCTGCTGCATGATCGTCTCGACCTGTCCGGCAACGTCCGCCGCCGGATCGTAGACATTCGTGCCGTCGGGGCTCACGATCGACAGATGAATGCCGCGCACCAACGTCGGTTGACCCGGCGTTTGCTCGACGAGCGCGATGCAGCTCGTCATCGCGCCGAAATCGATTTCCGTCGCATCTCCCCATTTGCGCTCGCCAACCCCCAGCGGCGCGGGACCGTTTACGTTCTGAATGATGTAGGACATGGGTTTCCTCACATGACTGGACAACACTGCCGGTAGCAGGCCGCGACGTATTCGACGAAGAACGCGCGTCGCGCCTGCCGCTCACATCCCGTCCGGCCCGACGGTCCGGCGGGTCGTGTCGATCGATGCCGGTCGAGCACGCCGCACCGTCGTCGGTGTGCTGGGCGCGGCCTGCGATGGCATCGTCATGCGCCGCCGGCGCGCCCTACGTGCCCTTCTTGTCCAGCAGCGCCTGATACCTCTGCAGGCTCTCGTCGATCTTGTCGAGCGCGACGCTCGCGGCTTCTCCTTCGATCGCCTCCGCGGCGCCGGCGACGATCGCCGCGGTCGCGACGAACAAGTCCGTCAACAGCAGGCCCACCGCATCCATCGCCATGCCTTTCACGTTCTCGTCGATGGTCTTCTGCGCCAGATCCTTCATCAACACGCTCTTGCCCGCGATCGCCAGCGACGTCGTCGCCTCGAAGTAGTTGGCCGCCGCCTGCGCGACCATGCCGCCCGCCTGCGTGATCATCATGTTCGGGCCGACGGCGATCTGCGTCGTCGCGTAGGACGCTGCCTCCGCGTTGATCGCCTGCACGGTCTGCAGCGCCGACGAGGCGGCCCCGGTGGCCCCCGCGATCTGGTCCGGCGCCTTCAGCGCGTCGGTGAACCTGCGCTGCCGGTTGACCGGCCACGTGCGCGTGCCGGCTGTCGAAGCAGCGGCGTGCGATGCGACATCGGCCGCCGTCGTTGCTTCGGCCGCGGCGTCCGCGCCATCGTCCGGTGCCGACGTCGCGCCGTCGCCGCGTCCGCCCAAAAGACCTTTCATGTTCATGATTCAGGTATCCCGAGAGTCATCGCGTACTAATGCGTGGAACCCGTCTTCGGCGCGCCGGCCTCCGGCTGCGACGCGCCGCCCGAGGCCGGCTTCGGCGACGCTTCGACGGACAGGATCATGGCCACGGCCTTCGACACCACGGCGTTCGAAATCTGGTTCAGCGCGGCCTGCTGCTGCGTCATGTTCTGCGCCGAGATGCCGACGGCCTGGCTGAACATCTGGTAAAGCATGCCCAGCGCCTGGGCCGGCGATCCCGCGACGACGTTGACGTTGGTCTGCGTCACCGCGTCGGTAATCTGCTCATTGACTGTGTCTGCCACGAGGCCTCCTCGGATCTCGGCTCCGGCATGCGGTTGAAGGAACGGGCGGGCCGGCAGGCCATCGACGCCGCGCATGCCGTTAGGAACGCTGCGTGCCGGCATTCGTGAACGCGCTCACGCGAGTTCCTCGCGCAACTTCTTGCGCAGCAGCTCGACGCGCTTTCTGGCGAGCGGCTCGTTGATCCCGAGCGTCGCGGCGATGTGCAGATAGGGCCGGTCCTCCTCGAACTTCAGCGTGAACAGCATCTGCTGCTGCGGGGAAAGCATCGACAGCGCCTGTTCGAGACGCAGCAGCTGTTGCCGCAGCAGCAGTTGCTGCTCCACCGACGGCGCGTGGCCGGCGAGCTCGACCGCGTGATCGTCGTCCCAGCCCGAGTCGAATTCGAGCATGCCGCTTTCGCGCACACGGCGGCGCGCGCCATCGAGGAACGCGTGATTCAGCGCCAGAAAGAGAAAGCCCGTCAGATTCCGCACGCGCTCGGGCGAGCGCTGCAGGTAAATGTGGACCTTGAGCGCGGTATCGGAAAGCAGTTCGTCGGCGCGGTGAATATCACCCTTGCACAACAGGCGCGCACGGCGCCGCAATTTCCCCTGCATTTCCCGCCATGCGCGGTCGAGCTGCTGCGCCGGAGACTCGGGCGCCGAGGCAGCGTGCTGGTTCGAGGTTGTCATCCCGTGTCTTCCTTTTTTTATGGAAAACACAGAATCGATTCGACGCCGGGAATGGCGCTGTTACCCGCGTAACACCGATATAACGATAATCGGGCGCAGTAAATTATCTTGATTATTATGAACGGAAATTTTAATTAGCCGGCATAGCCCGATCCGTCGTTTCAGGTGCGCCGCCGGACCTGACTGAATAACGGCATTGCGATGAACAAGAACGACTACCGCCGCGATGCGTCCGTGCGTCGGCATGCTGCTTCCCGTGTCGGTCGATCGAGCGCGCTTGCCGCCGGAGCGCCGCCCTGTCCGGACTGCTTGCCGATTATTTCAATACTTTCATTATTCATTTTTCACGCAATGCCGAAGGCAGCGTTTTTCGCTAGGTGGCCGCATCGTCAAACAACCTCGCGCGGAAACCATGCCTGCCCTTGCTAACGCTCAAACGCTGCGCAATATACCGATACTCGCCGGCCTCCCGGAAAGCCTGCTCGCCCACATCGAGCGGCACGTCACGCCCTGGCCCGAACACGGCAATCGCCTGTTGTTCTTCAAGGGCGATCCGGGGGATTTCGTCGCGTTCGTGCACAGCGGCCGCGTCTACAAGACACTGCACGAACCCGGCGGGCGCGAGATCATTCTCGGCCACTCGATGCCCGGCGAACTCATCGGCGAAAACACGTTGATTCGCGCGCACCGGCGCAGTTTCACCGCCCAGTTGAGCGCCGACTGCCGCATTTCGCTGCTGTATCGCCAGTACTTCGCGCCGCTGCTGGCGAATGCGGAATTCATGGGGCGCATCCATGAGCAGCTGTGCCGGCACATTCACCAGTTGAGCGACTTCGTCGAGTCGGCATGCCTGTACCGGGTCGAAGCACGGCTCGCGCGCCATCTGCTGAACCGCATGCAAGGGAACGATCTCGAGGTGCCGCTGCCGGAGAACCAGAGCATCCTCGCCGCGATGCTCAACGTCAGCCGGCCGCGACTGAACAGCAGCCTGCGGAAGATGCAGCGCGACGGCCTGATCCGGCTGCACGAACACGGCGTGACGATTCAGAAACCGGAGCAGCTCCGGACCATCGTCGACGCCAATTGATGCCGCGGCAAGCGCGTGCGTCGGGCAGCGCCGCCGGGCGGGCGGGATGCGCGCCGGGTCATGCGGCGCGCGGTGAAGGTCAGCCGCGCCCGTGACCGAGGGCGTTCATCAACTGCGCGACGGCGGCGAGTTGCGATACGAAGCTGTCGTTCGCCGAGCGCGCCGCGCCGGCCGCCGCCGCCGGCGACCCGGCATAGAGCTGCATGACGCCGACGGTCGTGGCGGCAAGGTTGGACATCGCCTGGTTCGCCTGCATCTGCACCGCGTTGTGAAGCAGGATCGCGGACGCATGGCTGTTCGACTGCATGAGCGTGCCCAACGCCACGGCGGGCGCTTCGCCCACCACCTTCACGTTGGCTTGCGTGACCGCATCGGTCATCGCGGGAGAAACCTGTTCCGGCATGTCGTTGCTCCTGGTTGGTTCGCCGCTGACGCGCTGTCACGGCGAAAGCATCAGTGGGTCGGTCGCTGCCGCGCGCGGCACGGCGCCGCCGATGCGCCCGCTGGGGCCCGCGTGCGCGGGCGTGTCGACACGGCGGCCGACGCCGGGCGGCAGCACCCGATGGGAGCCGCCGCCCGGCGTCCGCGCCAGCGATGCGTCAGGCAAGCGCCTTGCCGAGCGCGAGCACGTCGGCCAGCACGGAAAGCACGCCGTTCGAGCCGATTTCCGTCGCGGATGCGCCGGCGCTTGCCGGCCCGAGCGTGTACAGCTGCATCGTGCCCACGTTCGTCGAGGTCGGCAGTTGCACCGCGGACTGCGACTGCTGCTGCACCGCGTTCTCGAACAACACGCTCAGCGAGTGGCTCTGCGCCTGGTACAGCGAACCCGTTGCCATCGCGGGCGCTTCGCCGACCACCTTGACGTTGGTCTGCGTGACCGCGTCGGTGATCGCGGCGTTGACCGCGCACGTCGTGCAGTTGCAGGGGTCTTTCGGATCGTCTACGTCGTTTGCCATCGTATTTCTCCTGATTGGCGAACGGGCGCCGCATCGAATCGGTGCTGCCCGTTCTGTCGATTGCTCCGGAACACCGCGCGGCACCGCTGTTCAGGCGCCGGCGGCCATGCTGCCGACTCGCGGCACGGCGGTGGCATGGGCGGCTCACGCCGCTTGCGCCGCCGCTCGACCACGGCGTTGCGATGGCGCGTCAGCCCTTGACTGCCTTCCCGATCGCGATCACGTCGGCCAGAATCGAAATGATCCCGTTCGCGCCGATTTCCGTGGCGGCCGCGCCCGCGCTTTCCGGCCCGATCGTGTAGAGCTGCATCGTCCCCACGTTCGTCGACGTTTGCGACTGGATCGCGGCCTGCGACTGCTGCTGCACCGCGTTCTCGAACAGGATGCTGAGCGAATGGCTCTGGGCCTGGTACAGCGAGCCCATCGCCATTGCCGGCGCTTCCGCGACCACCTTGACGTTGACCTGTGTGACCGCATCGGTAATCGCGGGATTGACCTGGCACACTTGACACGTATCAGCCATTTGTTGCTCCTTGGTTCACGTAGTTGAGAGGTCGCACTTCGGGGCCGGCCGGTTTCGCGTTCGGCCGCATGACCCGCGTGCTACTCCATGGACGCTGCGCCGGGCGTATCGTGAACGGCAGCGGTGGGTTCGGCCGGTTCGGCCGGGCCGGCGCCGATGCTCCGCAACCGGTCCTCCATCGCGTCGAGCCTGACGGCGAGCCGTTCGGCGAGCCCTCCGGCGAGCCGTTCCGCGAGCGCATCGCCGTATTGCCGGAAGCATGCTTCGATTTCCTGCCGGATCAGGCCCGTCAGTTGTTCCCCGATCATCGTCAGCGCCTCGCGGGTGCTGTCCTGGATCTCGACCGCGCCGGATGCCTGCGCGTCGGCCGCCGGCTCGTGCGCGTCGAGTACGCCCGATACTTTCCGCTGCTCCGACGCGAGCATGCTGAGGGTCGTCTCGTTCTGCGTATCGATCGTCTGCAGGATCCCGCGCATCTTCTCGTACGCCTTTTGCTGGTTGAGCTGCAGGAAATGCTTGATCTGTTCACGCGCCTCTTGCCGCGTTTTGAATTGCGGCAATGGCGGCTTCGCGGCGCCCGCCTGCGCGGCCGGGCCGCCGGCGGGCGGCGGCGGGTTCCCCTGCCGGCTCGGCAGCCGCTCGAGCAACGCCTGTTCTTCGGGCTCGAGAGGCCGTCCGAGTCGCTTCTCCGCAAGCTGCCGCAGCAGCGGGGTCAGTGCTTCAGTGCTCATGGCTCACCCCTCCTCGCCATTCGTTCGAGGCACGGGTACGTGCGGTTCGGGTTCGGATGGCCGCCGCGTCACGGCGGCCTGGTCGGCGTGCTGCAATGGATATCGCATGGTGTTCTCCAGGAAAGGGACGTGCGACGGCCTTGCCGGAAATGTCGGCAGGACCGCTGCAAGGACGAACCGTGCGACGGGGATGTGAAGTCGGGAGGCGGTGCGGGCGGTGTGTGTCAGGTGAGCCGGTAACCACCGACAGGAGCGGCCGTCGTTTCCGCTCGGGGAGGATCGGCGGCTTGCGGCTTCTCCCGCGGCATGTAGCCATCGGGCACATGCACGCGGCCCGTACGCGGCGACACGGGATGCGCCGCGAGCTTGACCGGCGGGAGGTATCCGGAATTTAGTGTGTGAGGCGGGTTGAGATTCAGACTCCAATGTTGAATCGTTCTGGGTAAAGCAGTGCGAACTGAGTCATGGCGCTCTTCCAATCGTGCCGGGAACCCGTCCACTT